>NZ_CP076019.1:1225406-1838109 GCF_018623055.1 Halorubrum sp. 2020YC2 | reverse complement strand
GCCGCGAGGCCGCCGCCGCGGTCGAGACCGTCTGCCGCAACCTCGAACCCGAGGACCCCGAGTACGAGGTCGCGGCCGGCATCGACATCTCGCTGGCCTCCCGCGACGTGGACACGCCGGTCGTGCTCGTCGGGGGCGCGGAGCGGGCGGGGACGTACCGCCACTTTACGCCGACCGACGCGAGCCTCGGCGACTACGCGCTCGTGTCGGTCACCGCCGAGCGCGCGGGGCTGTACGCCTCGCTGACCCGGACCGTCGCCTTCGACGCGCCCGACTGGTTCGAGGAGCGCCACCGCGCCGCGGCGCGCGTCGAGGCGACCGCGCTCCGGGCCACCGAGGCCGCCGCGGCCGGAGCCCTCGCGGGAGGGAGCGGCGGCGACGACCGCGACGCCCCCGATACCGCCGGCGACGTCTTCGAGGCCGTTCAGGCGGCGTACGACGCGGTCGGCTTCCCCGACGAGTGGGAGCAGCACCACCAGGGCGGCGCCGCCGGATTCGCCGGCCGGGAGTGGATCGCGACCCCGGACGGCGACGAGCCGGTTCGGCGGCCGATGGGCTACGCGTGGAACCCGACGGTGCGGGGAACCAAAAGCGAGGACACGCACCTCGTCGCGTCGGACCTGACCGAGCGCCTCACGAAGACGGGGCGATGGCCGACCCACGAGGCCGAGCCGGTCGACGTCGCGGGGATCGACGCGGAGCCGGTGGAGCTGTCGGCGCCGGTGATCCGGTAACGGGGCGAGTTCGCCACTCCCGAGCCGAAGCCGGCCAGAACACCGCGTCAGTACCGGTACTCGCTCTCGTCGATGCCGACGTAGTCCCGCTTCACCCGCCGCTTGTTCCACTTGTAGCCGAGCAGTAGCTTCAGCGACTCCCAGCCGGAGCGGTACGGCTGCGAGAGGAGGTCGTCGCCGGTCTCGGCGGCGAGCATCGCGTCGGCCGCCCCGATGACGCGGTCCCAGTCGGCCGGCTCGTACTCCGCGACCATGTCCGCCATCGTCACGTTGCGGACGACCTCGTCGCCTATCGCCTCCTTCCAGCGCCGGTTGTACGCCGCCAGGTCGCCCTCGGCGGCGAGTTCGCCGGCGATGGCGCCGGTTCGGACCGCGACGTGGTCGCCGCCCTCGTGGAACGACGACGTGGTGCCCATCGCGCCGCCCGCGACCGCGATGCCGGCCTCCACGGGCGAGTCGATCGGCCGGGTCGACGAGATCGGATACGTCTCAGTTCCGTTCCGCTTCCCGGCGTCCTCGACGAGCGGAAAGTCCTCCTCGACGTCGTACTCGTCGCCGTACTGCCACTTTAGGAGCCGCCGGATGTACTCGCCACCCTGCGGGATCGACTCGTCGTCCTCGCGGAGCAGCGCGTACTCGCCGGCGTCGACCTCGTCGATGTCGAGACCGATCGGCATCGTCAGCCCCACCCGACAGACGCGGTCCGCGTTCGGGAATATCCACGGGTAGGCGGTCTCGCCGGGCATCACGCCCCACCAGAAGACGAGGGCGTCGTTCACCTCCTCGAACACGTCCTCGGGGACCCGCCGGTACTCCTGGTAGGCGATGTGGTTCGCGGTGCGGGAGGCCAGCCGATCGGACGCGGCCGCGTCGGCGGGCAGGTACTCGTCCAAGACGCGGTTCGTCACCGTCCGCTGCGGCCCGTCCGCGAGCACGACGAAGTCGGCGCCGACGGCGCCGCCGTCAGCGAGTTCGAGCGTGTGACGCGGGTCGTCGTCGCCGGCCGCGACCGAGAGGTCGGTGTCGACCCCGCGGACCGAGGCCCCGACGCGGAACTCGGCGCCGGCGTCCTCGGCGCGCTCGCGGAGCCAGTCGTCAAAGCGCGCGCGCTGGAAGGTGTACCCGAACTTGTCGTACGAGGAGTCGATCCCGGTCGCGGTGAGCGTGGCCGACTCCTCCGGGCCGCGGAACTCGGCGCGGTTCAGTTCGCGTTGAACGACCCCGTCGTCGAACTCGTCGGGGTGGATCCCCATGATGTCCACCCAGTAGTCCAAGATCCCGGCCGCGTCGGTCGAGTCGGGACCGGGGCCGTCGCGGTCGGCCCGGGGGACGCCCTTTTCGAGGACCACGGCATCCGCTCCGCCGGTCGCGGCCGCGTGCGCCGCGGACGACCCGGCCGGCCCGCCGCCCACGATCGCGACGTCTACGCGTTCCATATCCCGTGAGGTCGCCGTCCGGGTATTAAATTCACGGTCCCGACGCGGGCCGAACCGGGCGTCGCTTCGGCTCGGGGCGCCGAATCCCGCCTCTGCCGCCCCGGTGCCTAATTGATCACGTTCGATGATTACTGGTGAGAGCGGCGGAGAGACACGTTTTTACCGGGTTAGGGATCTCTCTCCGACACCAATGGCACGCGAGACGTGGGCGACGCGGGCGGGGTTCATCCTCGCCGCGGTCGGTAGCGCGGTCGGATTGGGGAACATCTGGCGGTTCCCCTTCATCACCGGCCAGTACGGCGGATCGTCTTTTCTGATCACATACCTAGCGTTCGTCGCGCTGATCGGGTTCCCGGCGATCCTCGTGGAGTTCGTCATCGGGCGCCGGACCGACCGGAACCCCGTCGGCGCGTTGCGGGAGTTGGGGAGCGGCGTCTGGTCGTACGCCGGGTGGCTGTTCGTCGTCACCGGCTTCGTCATCCTCTCGTACTACAGCGTCGTCGCGGGCTGGTTCCTCCGGTACACGCTCATCGGGATCACGGAGGGATACACGCTGACCGACCCGTCGGAGGCGAACGCGCTCTACCAATCGGTCTCGGCCGGTCTCGACGCGGTCGCGTTCCACGCCCTCTTCATGCTGCTCGTCGTCGGCATCATCGCCGCCGGCGTCAGGCGCGGTATCGAACTCAGCGTGAAGGTGATGGTACCCGCCATTCTGGTGCTGCTCGTCGGACTGGCCGCGTACGGCTTCACGCTTGACGGCGCGACCGCGGCGTACGGCTACTACCTCTCGCCCGACTTCGGAACGATCGCGGCCAACTGGACCGAGATACTGCCCGCCGCGGCCGGTCAGGCGTTCTTCACCCTCTCGCTCGGAATGGGCGTGATGATCACGTACGCCTCATACCTCGGCGAGGACCGAAACCTCGCGGCCGACGCCGGGGTCATCGCGACGATCGACACGCTCGTCGCGGTCCTCGTCGGCTTCGTCGTCTTCCCCGTCCTCTTCTCGGTCGGCATCGAGCCGGGGACGGGCGGTCCCGGCGCGATCTTCGTGAGCCTCACGGCCGCGTTCGCAGGAATCCCCGGCGGTCGAGTCCTCGGAATCGTCTTCTTCGGCATGGTCGGGATCGCCGCGCTCTCCTCCGCGATCAGCATCCTCGAAGTGCTCGTCTCCTACCTGATCGACGAGGTCGGCGTCGCTCGCGTGCCGGCCGCGGCCGCGGTGGGCGCCGCGGTGTTCCTGCTCGGCGTGCCGGTCGCGATCGACACGATCTTCCTCGGCCTGTACGACGGGCTCGCGTACGGCATCCTGCTCGTCCTCGGTTCGCTGCTGCTCGCGCTGTTCGTCGGCTGGGTCGTGCCGGATCTGGGCCGCGAAGAGCTTCGGAAGGGGATCGCGGACGTCGGCGGCCTCGACGTCGCGTGGATCTGGGTCGTTCGGCTCCCGGTCGCAGTCGTCATCCTCGTCTCGTTGTTCCTCGGCGTCACCGACTACGTCGACTTCCTCACCGGCGGCTTCGCCGACTGGCTGGCGGCGCGGTAAGCCGACGGCGCGGTGGCCGCGGTCTCGGGGTCGACCTCTCGCCCCGCCTCAAACGTGTTCCTCGCGCGGCTGGACCACGACGAATCCGCCGTCCCCCTCGAATCGCATCTGGTAGCGCTCGCCCGACTCCTGGCCGATCATGTCAGAGAGGCTCCGGTTGACCTCCACGTCGGGGGAGGTGCCGCCCCACGCGACGGTCGCGCTCGGGTCGGTCGCCACCGGCGGCTCCAAGACGATCGGGTCGCCGTGAGTGGTGAGCGCGACGTAGCCCGGGCCTTCGAGGTAGACGTTGCTGAAGCCGCCGGCGAGCGCGCCGGCGAGGCTGTCGATGGCGCTGATCTCGTAGGAGAGCGACTCCTCGAACGCGAGCACGTCCTCGCCGTTGACCGTGATCGACTCGCCGGCGCCGAGTTCGATCACCTGTACCTTCTTGCCGTCGTCCGCGAAGTAGACGTGCCCGTCACCCTCGACGGCCATGATCGGCGTCCCCTCGCCGGTGGCCGCCTCCTTGAGGAAGCCGGTTATGCCGCCCTCCGCGGAGGCCTTCCCGGTGAACGAGACGTCGCCCGTGTACGCGACCATCGAGCCCGCCTTCGCCATGACGGTGCCGGCGACCTCGACGTCTAAGGTGTAGCTGTTCTCGCGCTGGAACGGTTCCGCGCTGTCGGTCGGTGCGTTCTCGGCGGTGAACTGATCGAGGTTCATGATGCGGGGACCGAACCGTCGGGTTCGGCTGTTCGGAGATTGCGCCTTGCGGATGAAGAATCTACGGGAGAGACAAAGAGCGCTTTTGGCCACCGTCGCACGCCGCGACCGGTGTCGTCGCCGACTCCGGCCTCAGTACACGACCAGCGAGAGGTACAGCTGGCCGATCCCCGCGGCGATCATCACCGCGCCCGCGACCCGCTTCAGCAGTCCGGCGTGGGCCATCACCCGGTTGGCGTTGCTCACAAGTCCGACGCCCGTCGCGACGGTCGTCGCCGCCATCAGGACCGCGACGGTGCCGGCGTAGACGGCGAGGATGAGGGCCGCCGTCTCCGACGGGAGCGCGATCGCGCGGGCGACGACGCCCAGAAACACCGGCGCCACGCAGCCGGCCCCGGCGAGCGCGTACCCCGCGCCGAAGACGCCGAACCCGAGCACGCTCGACCGACGCTCCGGCAGCGGCACCGATATCGACGGCGCGCGCCCGGCGACCACGAGCAGCCCGAAGACGACGAGCAGCCCGCCGACGAGCGTCTCGAACACCGTGATGTTCGACAGCGTCGAGTAGCCGACCCGGAGGGTGGCGCCGGCGAGCAGCGCGAACGTCGCCAGCACGCCGACCGCGGCCGCGACGCCGCGGGCTCCCGCTCCCAGGACGGACGCGGAGTCGGCGTCGACGGAGTTCACGTAGAAGCCGACGTACCCCGGGAGGAGGGGGTACGCACAGGGCGAGAAGAACGTCGCGATCCCCGCTGTCACGGCGAACGGGACGTTCGTCGCGAGCGAAACGTCGGTCATCGGCCCCCTCGTCGGTTCATCGATCGGATCGCCCCGTCATCCGTCGAGCGCCCGCTCGATGCCCGCGACGAACTCCTCGGTGGTGTGGGTCCCGGTGGTTGACCACCGGACGCGCCCCGAGGCGTCGACGGCGCGCGCGCTCGGGTAGCTCCCGACGTTGAGCCGCGCGGCGAGTTCGGCGGAGACGTCGGCGGCGACGAGCCAGTCGCCGTCGTTCTCGCGCCACCACTCGACCACCGTCTCCTCGCTGACCGCGCCCCCGACCGGCTCCGTCGTCACGGACACGAACAGCACCTCGTCGCCGATCCGGTCGTGGGCCGCGGCGAGGTCGGGCATCTGCTCGGCGCAGGGGGGACACCACGTCCCGAAGAAGTCGACGAACGTCGGCCGGTCGGGCGCCGGGAGCGTCACCTCGCCGTCGCGGCTCCCGGGTGCGTCGACGGTGTCGAGCGTCACCGGCTCGACCGGTTCCGGGCCGTCGTCGTCGGTCTCCCCGTCGCCACCGTCACCGCTGCCGCCGCTTCCGCCGTCGCCGCCGACCTCGTCGGGGCCGTCACCGCCGAGCGAGTCGGGGACCCCGCCGGTCGCGACGGCGCCCGCTCCGCCGAGCACCCCGACGCTCGCGAGTCCGGCCACCAGGTCCCGCCGCCTCACGCCGTGACCACCCGCCGGAAGTCGTCGACGATCCGTTCCACGTCGGTGGCCGGGCCGCGCGGGTACGACCGCTCCACGATCCCCCGCTTGTTGACGAGCAGGATGAGCCCGTAGTGCGGGAACGCGTACTCCAAGTTCTCGTACTCCGAGCCGTCCGTCTTCTCGATTTTGAGTCCGAAGTTTTCGTCCATCAGCTCCACGCCCGCCTCGTAGCTCTCGGGGCGGAGGAAGTGCCAGTTACCGGCGTCGAGGTCGACGCCGCGCTGATCGGCGTACTCGCGGAGGACGTCGGCCGTGTCTCGCTCGGGGTCGAACGTGAGTGGCAGGAACGCGGCCTCGTCGCCGAACCCCTCCTCGGCGGCGACCTCTTGGACGCGGCGGAGGCGGAGAATAAGCGCCGGACAGACGCCGTCGGGACAGCTCGTGTAGAAGGACGTCCACAGGAACGCGCGCTCGCCCTCGAACTCCGCCGTCGATATCTCCTCTCCCGAGATCGGGTCGGGGACGCTGAACTCGGGCATCTCGTCGCCTCGGATCGGGTGGACCGGATCGCCGCGGGTCTGTTCGGGCGGGCCGAGGATGGTCTCGTTCGCGCCCGCGCCGCCGGAGTCGGGGGAGTCGTCGGCGCCGCCGGAATCGGGAGAGTCGTCGGCACCGCCGGAATCGCCGAGGACGCCGGCGCAGCCGGCGGTGGCGGTCGCGCCGGCAGCGGCGCCGGTGGCAGCGAGCGAGCGGAGGAAGTGGCGGCGGTCCATGTCGTTGTCCGACCTACGTGGTCGCGCGTAAATGAACCCCGCGGCTGATGGCACGCGGTGAACACGACCGGGAGCGCCGGGAGAGCGGCTCCAGCGGTCGTGAACCGTCTCGACACGCGGAATCAGTTCGATGGACGAACGTCCGAAACCCCCGTGGTACCGTGGCCCTCGCAAGGGTTATGCCCGAACGGGTTGTACGTGTATTCGCAATGGCAAACGGTAAGGTTGATTTCTTCAACGACACTGGCGGCTACGGTTTCATCTCGACTGACGACGGCGACCTCGACGACGACGAAGACGTGTTCTTCCACATGGAAGACGTCGGCGGCCCGGACCTCGAGGAGGGTCAGGAAGTGGAATTCGACATCGAATCGTCCCCCAAGGGACCGCGCGCGACGAACCTCGTCCGCAACTAACCCCCGAATCGCGGACGACGCGTCCGCACGCACTACCGGATTTCGGCCGTCGCTCGACGCGATCGACGCCTATCTCCGTTTCTCTCACACTTATTACAGCTCGACGAGCGACGCCGTTCTCCGAGGGTCGACCGCCGCTCGCCGCCGAGGGGCGCGTACCGGCTCGTTCCCGCCGCGATCGACCATTTAAATACGAGCGCGGGCGAAACGCTCCCTAGTGACCGATCCGATCCCGACCGGCTGCCGTCCGGTCGACGAGCTGTTGGGCGGCGGCTTCGAGCGCGGCGTCGTCACGCAGGTGTACGGCCCGCCGGCGGCGGGGAAGACGAACCTCGCGCTCGCCGCGGCGGTCGAGGTCGCGGCCGGCGGCGACCGCGCCCTCTACATCGACACCGAGGGGCTCTCGATCGACCGGTTCGAGCAGATGGCCGAGGGGCGGCTCGACCGGAGCGACGGCGACGAGGCCCTCGAGGCGCTCGCCTCGCGGCTCGTCATCTCGGAGGCGTACGACTTCGACGACCAGCGCGAGGCGGTCCGCGACGCCGAGGAGCTGGCGGAGGAGGTGGAGCTGATCGTGTTGGACTCCGCGACGGGCTTCTACCGGCTGGAGCGGGCGGGCGACACCGAGGGCGGCGAGTCGCTGCGGAAGGTCGCCAAGCAGGTGACGCACCTCCTCTCTTTGGCTCGGCGGCACGACATCGCCGTGGTGATCACGAATCAGGTGTTCACGGACCCCGACGGCGACCGCGACCGCGCGCTCGGCGGCAACACCCTCAGCCACTGGACCGGCGCAATCGTCCGCGTCGACCGGTTCCGCGGCGGGAACCGCCGGGCCACCCTCGAAAAGCACCGCTCGAAGCCCGCGGGCGACACCGCGACGTTCCGGATCGTGGCCGACGGGCTCGCGGAAGGCGCAGACGGGTAGTGACGCGGCGGTCGGCCGCGGAAGCGCGTCGAAAACGGTCGGCCGCGGAAGCGCATCGAAAACGGTCGGTCGACGGAACGGTTGAAGCGACGAAAATACAGCCGGAGTCGGTCAGGGTCGGCGGACGAGTGCGGCCCGAGTCGGCGGCCGAACGCCGATCCCGGACTCGATGTTCACCCGCGCGTCGGGTCGCCTATCGGCTCACAGCTGGCCGAGCTTCCGGAGGAGCTGGCCGCGGTACTCCTCGTCGGCGTTGACGCCCTTGATTTCGAGGACGTTACGCTCCAGCTTATCGAGCGCGACGTGGAACGCGTGCTCGGCGCCGTACCCCTCGCCGGAGCCGCCGACCTGCCCCTCGTTGGTGCGGAGGCGGATCTGACACTGGATCAGGGGCGTGCCGCGGAGCTTCTCCTTGTGGGCGTGGAGGCGGACGTGCGCGTGGATGACGTGCATGTCCGCGTACTTGTCCGCGACCTGCTCGATGGACTCGACGATGTGTTCGCGGGAGGTCGTGTCCAGCAGGTCGACGTTGGTGATCTGGACGTCCATCGAGTCCTGCTCGGTGAACGTGAGCGCGCGCAACACGTCGGTCTTCGTCACGATTCCGGCGACGGTGTCGGCGCCCTTCGGCGTGACGACCAGCCCGGACACCTCGTTGTCGAACATGCGCTCGACGACCGCCTGCGCGGTCTCCTCGCTCGTCGCCGTGACGACCGGATTCGACATGATGTCGTAGACGGGGATGTCGAGCATCCGGTCGATGTCGCCGGCGCGGTCGCCGCTGCCCTGTCGCTCGTGGTCGCGGACGACGAACTCCACGATGTCGTTCGTGGTGACGACGCCCACGAGGTCGCCGTCCTCGTCTAACACCGGGAGCCGGGAGACGCCGTTCTCGCGGAGCCGGTTGATCGCGCGGCCGACGCTCTCGGTCTCACCGATGCCGATCACGTCCTCGGTTGCGATCTGGCCGACGGTGATCGCGTCGAGGCTGTCGAGGACGGCATGGAGGATCTGGTCGACGGTGACGATGCCGTAGAGCTTCTCGCCCTCGTAGACGGGCGCGATCTTCACGTCGCCCTCGACGAGGAGCCGGGCGGTCTCGCGGACGTCCTCGTGGCGGTCGACCGAGGGCGCCGGCTTCATCACCGCCGACACCTTCGTGTCGTCCTCCATGCGCGAACGCATGAGCTGTTTCTCTCCGACGACCCCGGCGTACTCGCCGTCCTCGACGACGACGATCCCCTTCGGGTTCTCTCGCTCGAAGATAGAACGGACCTTGGCGAGCCGCTCATCGACGTCGACCTCGACGTATTCCGACACTGCGATATCAGAGATGTTCATGATCCAATCTGAGTCTTCGACGGGACGGGTATTGAAAGTGCGGGGGTCGTCGCGTCCGCCCGGACTCGTCATCCGGCGGTCGGAATCCGCCTGAAGGTATTTCCGCGTCGCGGACGGAGGTCATCCGTGAAGATTTCGACCGCGCTGATCGCCCTCGGCGTCGCGCTGATCGTGGTCCCGCTCCCCGTTCCGATCCCCTTCATCGGCGTGATCGTCGGGACGCTCGCGCTGCTCGCCGGGCTGTTCCTCCGGTTGTTCGGGCTGTGAGCCTTCGGCTGTTCGGCGTCTGAGACGCCGGCCCCTCGGCGTGTGAAACCTTTTTGCCCGCTACCGACGCAGGGAGAGGCGTGTACGACGCCATCGTCCTCGACAACGACGGGGTGTTGGTCGGGCGGACGCCGTTCGACACGCTCCGCGAGGCCGCCTGGGACGCGTTCGTGAGTCTCGGCGTCGAGGACCCGGACCTAGCTCACGTCGACGACGTGGCCGTCGGCGTCGACCCCGCGACCCTGACCGACATCTGCGAGCGCTACGGCGTGGACCCCACCGAGTTCTGGCGCGTCAGGGACGAGACCGCGGCCGCCGCGCAGATCGACGCGGCCCGGAAGGGGCGGAAGACGCCGTACGACGACGTCGACGCCCTCCGCGCGCTCGACGCCTCGCTCGGCGTGGTCTCGTCGAACCAGCAGGCAACCGTCGACGCCCTCCTCGACCACTTCGGGCTGGCGGGCCACTTCGAGGTCGCGTACGGCCGCGAGCCGTCGGTCGCCAGCCTCTCGCGGAAGAAGCCCTCCCCGTACTACATCGAGCGCGCGCTCGAAGACCTCGGGGCCGAGACGGCGCTGTTCGTGGGCGACAACGAGTCGGATGTCCGCGCGGCGGACAACGCGGGCATCGACTCCGCGTTCGTCCGCCGACCCCACCGCCGGTCGACGGAGCTCGCCTGCCACCCGACCTACGAGATCGACGACCTCCACGACCTCGTGAGCATCTGCGGGCGGGCGCCGGCCGACGACTCGGTCTGAGGCGGCACCCGGCGGCGTCCGACCGAAATCCTGATTTGCGGTCTCGACGAGTTGGGGCCGTGTCCGATCCCTCCAGTTCAGCGGGGGCGTCAGCCCCCGACGCTCCTCCGCGCGTCGATTCCTCCCGCGTCGATCGGGGCGCGCTCGACGCCGCGGTCGCTCGCTACCGCCGCGCCGAGCGCGTCGTCAGTTGGACGCTCGCGCTGCTCGTCGCCGGCGCGTTCCTCGCGGCGGTCGCCGCGCTGTCGCTCTGGCCCGGGGTGGCGGTCGCGACCGTCCTCGTCGTCGCGCTCCGGCTCCCGGCGTTCCGCCGGCGCGGCTCGACCCGGCTCCGGACCGACGCGCCGCCCGAGACCGTCGTCCGCGAGTTCGCGTCGTCGACGCCGCCGGTCCTCGCGTTCCAGTGGGGCGTCGCCGACGAGGTCCGCGGTCCCGACGGCGAAGCGACCGCTCTCGGAGACGACGACAGTGACGAGCGCCCGTCCGGGACGACCGCGACGTACGCCTTATCGTACCTCTTCGGACTCAGGACGGCCGAGCTATCCCTCGACGTCGACGCGACCGACGGCGACCGACCCTCGAAGGGGGCGCCCGACCGGGACGACGAGTCGGACCGGCCGGCCGCCGCGTCGGTCGAAATAGAGGCGACGACGGACGGCCGTCCGTGGGCTTCGTACGCGGTCGGGGTCAGCGAGGCGGCGGACGGCGGGAGCATCGTCGACGTCGAACTCCGGCCGACGCGACGGTTCGACCTCCGCCGGATCCCGCAGGGCCGGGCCGCGGAACGGCACTACGCCGACGCGCTCGCGGCGCAGGGGTACGAGGTCGTCCAGCGGACGACCTCGCTGACGCGGTGACTCACCTCTCGGCTCACGCGACGAGTTCGGTCTCCGGCGCGTCGACGGCGGTCCGGGAGACGCCCTCGGCGTCCTCGGCGCCCCGGAGGTCGACGCCTCGGAGCCGGAACGCGAGCGCCGCGTCGTTTCGGCCCGCCGGCGACCGCGGGCTGAGCGTCGTCTCGGCCGCGCGGTCGCCGGCGTCGCCCTCGCGAACGACGACCACCTCCCCGTCCCTGAAGGCGACGTGGCGGACCTCTCGGAGCGGAACCTCGGTCCGGGCGTTCCGGAGCGCCGAGAGGCCGACCCCGGCGAACGCCGTCGCGAGGCCGAACGCCGCGACGCCGACGCCGGCGCCGGGGTCGCCGGCCCACTCCAGCAGCACCCCGACGGCGCCGAACGCGGCGCCGAGCGCGGACACTCCCACGTCGCGTCCGACGGCGGGGAGCCGTCCGCTCGCGAGGCTCCGAGCGGCCTCGCAGCACGTGCGACCGACTCGCCGCCGAACCCGCACCTCGTCGGGCGCGACCTCGACGCGTCCGGCGGCCGTCGCGAACGACCACGTCCCGGTCCGGCTCATTCCGCGTCGGCTCCGAGCGGAGACGCGAGGGACGAGAGGGGCGCGCGGTCGACGGCGAGCCGACGGGGACGGGGAGGGATAGCGGACATGAACGGCCGTACGAGGACCGTTCACGTAAATGCTGCCGTGGGTCGGGGTACCCGCAGACCCGGGTGCGGGCGCGCCGTTTCCGCTCCGCGACGGGAGGTTTTTCTTCCGCGGCGCGGACCGGGACGCATGGAACTCCCGCCCGTCGGTCTCGGCACGATGGGGATCGACGACCCCGACGCGGTCGCGACCGCGCTCGACCTCGGCTACCGCCACCTCGACACCGCGCGGATCTACGACAACGAGGCGGTCGTCGGCGAGGGCCTCGCCGCGGGGTTGGCCGGAGACGGCGGCGTCGACGACGCCGCGGACGGCACGGGGAACCTCGACCGCGACGACGTGACCGTCGCGACCAAGCTGTGGATCGACGACCTCGCGGCCGACGCGGTCGAGCCGGCCGCCCGCGAGAGCGCGGACCGACTCGGGGTCGACGCCATCGACCTCCTGTACGTCCATCGGCCGCGCGGCGACTACGACCCGGCGGCGACGCTGCCGGCGTTAGACCGGGTGGTCGAGGAGGGACTCGTCCGGAACGTCGGCGTCTCGAACTTCGAGAGGCCCGATCTCGACCGCGCGGTCGACGTCCTCGGCCGGCCGCCCGCCGCCCATCAGACGGAGCTCCACCCGCTGTTTCACGAGCCGGAGCTGTTGGACCACGCCCGCGACCACGGCTATCCGGTCGTCGCCTACTCGCCGCTCGCCGGCGGGCGGGTGCGCGAGGTCGACGCCGTCGTCGGGGTCGCGGACGCGCGCGAGACGACGCCCGAGGCGGTCGCGATCGCGTGGGCGACCGCGAAGGAGCCGGTGGTCGCGATCCCGAAGGCGTCGAGCGAGGAACACCTCCGCGCGAACCTCGCGGCGGCCGACCTCGAACTGACCGAGGCCGAGGTCGCCGCGATCGACGCCGTTCCGCGCGAGGCGGAGTTGTTCCCGGAGTAAGCTCGTTCGAGTCTGATCCACTTTCTCGGATCGAATTGGAAAGAGAGATTCGGTAATACGCACGATCCCGGGTCATTTTTACCTCGGGACCGCCGAGGCTCTGGCATGACGGAGACCATCGACGGGGAGTCGGTCGCGGCCGACGTGCGCGACGCGGTCGCGGACGAGGTGACGAGGCTGTCGGACGCCGGCGTCGAGCCGGGGCTGGCCACGGTGCTGATGAGCGACGACCCCGCGAGCGAGACGTACGTCTCGATGAAGCAGCGCGACTGCGAGGAGGTCGGCATCGAGAGCTTCCACGTCGAGATCGACGCCGACGCGCCCGCGAGCGAGCTGTACGAGACGATCGACGACCTCAACGACCGCGACGACGTTCACGGAATACTGGTCCAGCTTCCCCTCCCGGACCACGTCGACAAGCGGACGGTTCTCCGCCGGATCGACCCGGAGAAGGACGTGGACGGCTTCCACCCGGAGAACGTCGGCCGCCTCGTCGCGGGCGACGCCCGGTTCAAGCCGTGTACCCCCCACGGCGTCCAGAAGCTGCTCGACGCCTACGACGTGGAGACCGAGGGCGCGGACGCGGTCGTCGTCGGCCGCTCCGACATCGTCGGGAAGCCGATGGCGAACCTGCTGATCCAGAAGAGTCCGGTCGGGAACGCGACGACCACGGTCTGTCATTCCCGGACCGAGGACTTGGAGGGGAAACTGGCCGGCGCGGACATCGTCGTCGCGGCCGCGGGCGTCCCGGGGTTCCTCGACGGCTCGATGCTGAAGGAGGGCGCGACCGTGATCGACGTGGGGATCAACCGCGTCGACGCGGACACCGAGAAGGGGTACGAACTCGTGGGCGACGTGGAGTACGAGTCTGCGAGCGAAGTGGCGGGGGCGATCACTCCGGTCCCCGGTGGGGTGGGGCCGATGACGCGCGCGATGCTGCTCTATAACACGGTGAAGGCGGCCGGCCTCCAGCGCGACGTCGACGTGCGTCTGGAGTAGCGCGGCGTCGACCGCCGGGGGCGTCCCCTACTCGTCGGGACGCCAGCGGCCGCCGATGTCGTCGCGGGGATAGTCCTGATACGTGCCGTTGAGGAACGTGGTGACGCGGCCGTCCTCCTCGCTGAGCGTGACCGCCCAGAGGACGTCGTCGCGCAGCGACGTCTCCAGCGCGCTCATGTGTTTCGTGCCCATCCAGTCGGGGAACTCCAGGGCGGCGACGCCCGGCACCTCCTCTTCGAAGGGGCTCCGAACGCGGACCATCTGTCGCTGAATGGTACCGTCGCCGGTCACGACGACGGCCCCGTCGCGACTGAACGCCACGTCTCGGGCGACCTTGGTGAACACGTCGGGCGACTCGGTGACGACCTGACAGCGGTCGACCGGCCACTCGTTGTCGCCGAGCGGATCGGTGTACTCGTCGAAGTTGACCTCCGCCACGATCAACACGTAGAGGCTGGGACCGCTCACGTACTGCTCGCCCCACTGGTCGAACCCGAGACTGAGCGCCTCGGCCGTGTACCTGATCTGGTCCATCAGGTCCTGGCTCGTCGCGTACTTCTTCAGCACTCGGTCGAGCGATTCCATGTCGTATGTGACACAACGTCACGGTTCCTGTTAAAGACACGTCACGACGTCGCCGGCTGGCGAGCCGCCTGCGGCGGGAGCGCGGTCTACTCCGTGAGGCTCAGTCGTCGTCGGCCGCGGCGGCGCGGTTCCGGATCTCGATCCGACCTTCGATCTCGGGGTCGATCCCGCGTTCGCGGGCGTACTGGGCCAGCACCTCGTACTGGATGCCCGCCTCGTCGATGCGGTGGCGCTGCGCGAGCGTCGGGAACTCGTGTTCGGAGTGGAGCAGATACTCGGAGACGGCGACCGTGTAGCGCGCGTCCGGGTCGATCGGCTCGCCGCCGACGGTCGCCTCTAAGATCAGCTCGGCGTCGTCGTCCCAGACGACCCGGGCGTTCGAGACGTGGCCGTGCCACCAGTCCTCCTCTCCGAAGTCCACGTCGGGCGCGGCCATCTCGCGGAGCACGTCGTGGAGCTCCGCGCCGCTGACGGAGGCGAGCGCCACCGGCTCCTCGAACGGGATCAGCGAGATCAGGTCCGCCTTCGTCACGTCGCCTTCCCACGGGTCGCCCTGCCGGAGCCCGCCCGCGTTCGACAGGCCCACGTCGGCGTCGTGGGCCCAGCGGAACGCGTCCGCGACGAAGTTCCCGACCCGGCACTCCCCGCCGTGGACCACGTCGCCGGCGCGCTCGATCGGTCCGTCCACGACGTCGACGGTCTCGTCGAGGTCGGCGGCGGCCATCCGCTCCGCGAGCGCGTCAGCGAGGCCGGGCGCTGGCTCGGCCCCGTCCGGCTCGTGGAGCGTCGCGGTCGGGGGGTCGGCGCCGAGGTCGACCTCGGCCACCGCCTCGCCGTTGACGCCCGGCCGGACGAGGAGGGTGCCGTCGACGACCTCGTTCCGGCGGCTGTGGACGTGGCCCCCGAGGACCGCGTCGACGTCGAGTTCGCGGGCGAGGTCGTCGTCGCCCGCGCCGAGGTGCGAGAGGACGACGACGTGATCGAGTCGCTCGCCGGCCTCCCCGCCGTCGGTGCCCTCCGCGACCGCGGCGCGCGTCGCCGCCAGTGCGTCGCCCGCGGCCGCGACTGGGTCGTCGAAGGAGAGGTCCGCGGCCATCGGGTTCAGCGAGTCGGTCGCGGGGTCGGTGACGCCGACGAACCCGACGCGCTCGCCGTCGACCTCGCGAACCGCCCACGGGACGACGCCCTCGTCGCGGCCGAACGGCTCGCCCGACTCGTCGCGCACGTTCGCGGAGACGAACGTCGCGGGCGCGTCGGCGACGAGGCCGCGGAGCGCGTCGGGGCCGTAGTCGAACTCGTGGTTGCCGAACGTGTCGAGGAGGGTGTCGGTCGCCGCGTAGAAGTCGAGGACCTGCCTCCCGGTCGCGACCAGCGAGAGGACGCCCGGCGCGGTCGTGTCGCCGGTGGCGACGACCGCGGCGTCGGGGCCCGAGAGCGCTCGGATCCGACCGGCGAGGCGGGCCGCCCGCTCGGGGGCGTCGAAGACGTTCTCGATGTCGGAGTAGTGAACGAGACGGACCATTCGATGTCGGACGGGAGGGGCGAGCGATGCTTAAAAAGCGCGGAGTCGGCCCGGCGCCGGCGAGCGCCGTCGCCGTCGTCTCCGCGGCCTCGACTGCGACCCCGCCCGCTATTCCGCCCCGTGATCCCCGCTCGCACACGCGCAGGACATTGAAAGCGCTTTTATGGATGTCCGGACTACGACGGGGCACAGCCTCTGTGGGGTTGATGATGTGCCGTTCCGTTAGGGACCGACCACGGGACGGGCACGCGAGCCCGCACGGAGGATAGGTGAACAACATATGCCCGTTTACGTAGACTACGACACCCCAGCGGACCTCGCGGAGCGATCCCTCGAAGCGCTCGAGGTCGCCCGAGACACCGGTACAGTAAAGAAAGGAACCAACGAGACCACCAAGGCCGTCGAGCGCGGCAACGCGGATCTCGTTATCGTCGCTGAGGACGTCTCCCCCGAGGAGATCGTGATGCACCTCCCCGAACTCGCCGAGGAGAAGGGGATTCCGGTCGCCTTTGTCGACACGCAGGACGAGGTCGGCCAGGCCGCCGGTCTCGAAGTCGGCTCGGCCGCCGCCGCCGTCGTCGACGCCGGCGACGCCGCCGACGACGTCGAGGACATCGGCGAGAAGGTCGCGGAGCTCCGATAACCTCCCATGAGCGCAGAAGAGGGCACCGGCGACTCGACGACCGCGGAGGTCATCGAGGTCGTCGGCAAGACCGGGATGCACGGCGAGGCCATGCAGGTCAAGTGCCGCATCCAGGAGGGATCGAACCAGGGCCGGATCATCACCCGGAACGTCCTGGGTCCCGTCCGTCTGGGCGACGTGCTCCAGCTGCGGGAGACCCAGCGCGACGCCGACTCCATCGGAGGCCGATAACCAATGGTCGAGACACGCACCTGCGATTACAGCGGCGAGGAGATCGAGCCCGGCACGGGCACGATGTACGTGAAGAAAGACGGACAGATCCTCCACTTCGTCGACTCGAAGGCGGAGAAGAACTACTTCCTCGGCCGCGAGGCGCGCGACGTCGAGTGGACCGAGGAGGGCCACCGCGCGGGAGGCGACGACCAGTGAGCCACCACGACGAGCGCACCTTCGTGATGGTGAAGCCCGACGGCGTCCAGCGCGGTCTCATCGGCGAGATCGTCTCTCGCTTCGAGGACCGCGGGCTCAAGCTCGTCGCCGGCAAGTTCGTCCAGCTGGACGAGGCGCTCGCGAAGGAGCACTACGGCGAGCACGAGGACAAGCCGTTCTTCGACGGTCTCGTCGACTTCATCACCTCCGGCCCCGTCTTCGCGATGGTGTGGGAGGGCGCGGACGCGACCCGACAGGTCCGCGCGATGGTCGGCCAGACCGACCCGACCGAGTCCGCCCCGGGCACGATCCGCGGCGACTTCGGTCTCGACCTCGGCCACAACGTGATCCACGCGTCGGACCACGAGGACGAGGGCGCCAACGAACGCGAGATCGACCTGTTCTTCGACGACGACGAACTCGTCGACTACGACCTCGACACCGCCGCGTGGGTGTACGAGGAAGAAGACCACTGACGCGGCCGCCTTCGGACTTTCACTTTTCGCCGCCGTCCGTCGAGTCCTCGCTCAGCCGACACACCGCGTTTCCGGTGAATCACAGCAGAGAACACCACGCAGTCGTCCGTTTTCCGGATCTGAACCAGTAATAACCGCCCGGATCGCCGCCGCCGGCTCAGGTGTCGACGGCGATCGCGGTCCCGTCGTCCGCCACCACGATCACCTCGTCACCGCCGTCGCCCGTGACGTCGGCAAACAGGGGGCCGCCGTAGGCGACGACCTCGCCGGCGTCGCCGCGCGCGATCACGTCGCTACCCTGCGTCATCGCGAGGACTTCGCCGCCGCGGTTGACCGTGACCGGGGCGAGTTCGCCGTCGCCGTCGACGTCGCCCATGCGCGGCTCGTTGATCCGAGTCGACGCGCCGTACTGCTGTTTCCAGACCACCTCGCCGTCGAGGAGGTCGACCGCCCACACGCTGCCGGAGCCGCCGACGTACACCCGGCCGGGGTCCGCGTCCCCGACGGCGATCGGGCGGTCCTGTAACTTGACCTCGTACCGGTCCGACCCGTCGCTCGCCTCGACGGTCTCGATGTCTCCGTTCGCGCCGCCGAGCGCCAGCACGGGCCCGTCGCGGCTGTCCGCCGCGTTCCAGCTCAGCGGGTTCACGCTCGGCTCGGTCGTCCACCGCGTCGCGCCGCTCGCGTCGAGCATGTGGACCGTCGCGGGGTCGCCCGCGGTCGTCAGCACCGCGAGTCCGCCGCGCTCGTCCGCCTCGGCGTCCGGCTCGACGACGAGGGGTCGACGGTCCACCTCGCCCGGCAGCGAGGCCTCCGCGACGGGGTCCCCGTCGCCGTCGACGACGCGGACCGTTCCGTCGCCCGCGACCGCGGCGACCTCTTGGCTCCCGTCGCCGGTGAGGTCGCCGGTCGCGGGCCGGACTCCGCCGTCCCCGCCGAGGTCGACCGCGAACCGCTCCGTCCCGTCGGTCGCGTCGACGACGACGAGTTCCCCCGGCGCCGTCGTGAGCGCCACGACCGGGTCGCCGGCGAGAGTCCCCACGGTGAGTCCGCTGACGCCGACCGGGGCGTCGTCGCTCCCGTTCCCGCCGCCGCGCTCCGCGTCCGGCCCGGAGACCGGGACGGTCCAAGCGGTCTCGTCGGTCCCGACGACGGTGGCGTTGACGACTCGCGACCCGTTTTCGACCGCGGGTCGGAGGAGGAGGGGGTCCCCGTCGACCGTCGCGACCACGGCGCCGGTGCCGTCGTCGCCGGCGGCCGGTTCGGACTCCCAGACGACCGTCGTCTCCGTGGTGGCGTCGTCGACGCCGACGAACGCGAAGAGCGCCACGCCGACGCCGGTCGCGCCGCCGGCGAACAGGATCAGCGCCGCGAACAGGACGCGTCGGTCCATTTGAACTCGCTTCGGGCGTCGCGGTGAAACGGTTGTCGGATGCGGCGCTCCCGGTCCGCGGCGCGCCGAACGGCGCGTCGAGAGCGGTCTGCCCCGCTACAGGAGCGTCGCCACGCGGTCCGCGCGCGCGTCCCCGACGAGTTCGCGCAGCGCCGCGGGGTCGCGCTCGCCGTCGGCGTTGACGAGGTAGACGGCCCCGTCGCGGTCGCCGTAGACGCCGTGGAGGTCGTAGACGAAGCCGTACACCATCGCGTCGGCCGCCTCCTCGCTCTCGCGGGCGAACGCGACCTGCTCGTGGACGTTGTACTCGACGAGCCTGTCGCGGACCGAGGCGCCGCCGCCCGGGTCGCCGATGTCTCTCTCCCCCGCCCCGCCGTCGTCGCCGCGGACGGCCGGGTCGTCCAGCCCGGCCTCGACGATCGGCAGCAGCGACTTAACGTCGGCGCGGACGCCCGGCTCGGCCGGGAACTCTCCGGTGCGAGCCGCGGCGAGCGCGGCGCCGACCGCGCCGCACCCGGTGTGTCCGACCACGGCGAGCACCTCGGTGTGGGTGTGACCCAGCGGGTACGCCACGCTCCCGTCGAGGACGCGCTCGCCGTCGACGAGCGCGCTCACGCTGTTGCCGATGGCGCCGGAGGTGAAGAGGTACCCCGGCTCGTCGACCGCGAACATCCCCTCTTGGGAGACGCGCGAGTCGGAACAGCAGACGGAGACCACGCCGGGGCGCTGGTCGTCGCGGTGGCGGTCGAAGGCGCCGGGGGCGAGCGCAGCGACGTGGTCGTCGTTGCGGTCGAGGAGGTCAGCGAGTATCCGGCGGTCCATGCCGGCCTCTCCCGGCGGGGGGACTAAAAGCGTCGGGGCCGGGCACCGCCGCTCCGGCGCCGTTCCGGCGTCGCTCCGCCGCCGGAACGAGGCCGGTCAGACGACGAGACCGACGACCGAGACCAGGACTCCGACGACGAACACCGCGAGGAGCGCGACCGTCGCGATCACGACCGCGGGCGCGAGCGCCTCCTCGTTCTCGTCGAGGACGATGTCTTCCATGAGCTGCATGTCCGGGCCGTCGTCGCGGCGGGGTTTGAACGCTTCGCTCGACCGCGGGACCGGCGGGGCGACGACGGGCGCAGCGGACCGACCCGGTGATCTCCGACTCGCAGATGGACGGACGGGCAGCCGGACCGCCCCCGCCGACGTGTTTTTGTGCGTCCGGCGTGGCGGATACGCCAACACGATGCCACGCGAACAGTACCAGACGAAACTGGAGGGGCTCCGCGACGACGTCCTCTACATGAGCGAGGTGGTCGCGGAGCGGCTCCGCAAGGGCCTCGACGCCCTCGAACGGCAGGACGGCGAACTGGGCGAGGAAGTGATCACCGGCGACGCCGAGATCAACGACCTCTACCTCGAGTTAGAGGGGCAGTGTACGGACCTCATCGCGCTCCAGCAGCCGGTCGCCGGCGACCTGCGGTTCATCGCGGCGTCGTTCAAGATCATCACCGACCTCGAACGGATCGCGGACTTAGCGACGAACCTCGGGGAGTACGCCAAACAGGCCGACAGAGAGGTGTTCCCCGACGTCGACGTCCAGCGCATCGGTGACGACACGCTGGCGATGCTCGAGGAGGCGATGGCGGCGTACGCGGAGTCGGACCCCGATCGCTGTCACGCCGTCGCGGAGGCCGACGACGACGTCGACGCCGCCTGCGAGGCCGCGAGCGACCTCGTCGTCCGCGACCTGATCGAGCGCGACGAACTCCGCGACGACGAGGACGTGGAGGCGACGATGCGAAACGTCTCGCGGCTCCTCCTGACGATCCGCGACCTCGAACGGGTCGGGGACCACGCGGTCAACATCGCCGCCCGCTCGCTGTACATGATCGAGAACGACGACGAACTGCTGTACTGAGCGGGACCCGGCGCCGGTCCGGGGTCGTAGCCCGGTCGACCCTGCGCCGGGAACGTGTCACTCCGGGGAACGCTGTCCCCCTGCTATATCCGTCCGACCCGAGACGGCGGACACATGGTTCTCGGAGCTATCGTCTCGTTCGTCGTGGCGCTGCTGGTCGGTGGACTGGGGATTTATATCAGCGGTCGCGTCGTCGCGGGCGTCGACGACTACTCGCACGCGGTGGTCACGGCGCTCTTCGGCGCTCTCGCGTGGGCGATCGGGTCGCTGATCCCCCTGATCGGGTCGCTGGTCGCGCTGATCGCGTGGGTGTGGGTTATCAACTGGCGGTACCCCGGCGGCTGGAAGGACGCCGCGATCATGGGGCTGGTCGCGTGGGCGGCCGCGCTGGTCGTCATCGCGGTCCTGAACGGCGTGCTCGGCCTCAGTATCAGCGCGTTCGGCGTCCCCGGCGTCTGACTCGCCATCGGTCGGTCCGGCCCAGATCCCCTTCTCAGGTCGTGATCTCGAACCGGGCGCCGCCGGTCGCGTCGCCGGCGGCGCGGATCTCCCAGCCGTGCGCGTCGACGATCCGCTCGACGATCGACAGCCCGAACGCGCTGCCGTCCTCCCGGGCCGTGTGCCCCTTTTGATACCCCGCGGCAACGGAATCCGCTGGCGCCGGCTGCCGAGCGCGGACTCAGTCGTCCGCGACGGCGGCGGCCGGCGCCTCGGTCCGCTCGGACCCGGACGGCGACGTCCACTCTAAGTCCGACTCGTAGTGGAACGCGCGGTGCTCTTGCGTCGGGTCGACGACCGTCAGCGAGAGCCAGTCGTTGTCCAGCAGTTCGGCCACCCCCTCGTTGTCGGCTAAGACCTCGGTGACGCGGTCGACCGGCGCGTGGAGGACCGTCGAGAGGCGGAGCGGCTGGTGGTACGGCTCGTCGGCCGCGGCCATGACCGACTGGAGGGGGAGGCCGGTCATCAGGTCGCCGCCGTTGCCCTGATGGACGCCGACGTTCCCGACGGGGTTGTGGGTCACCTTCGACCCGCTCCCGTACGCCGCGTTGTCGACCGTCGAGAAGTAGTACTGCGCGTTGATCCACTGGGTGACGACCATCGGCCCGGCGAGGATAGCTTCGAGCGCGTCGCCCTCGGGGTCGGTCTCCCAGTCGTACGAGTGGAGGAAGGCCCGCCCGTCGAGGTCGAGGTCGCTCGTCAGTTCGCGGGGCCCGACGACGAACCCGGCGTTTCCGGCCAGCCCCCACTCCGGGCGCGTCTCGGCCCAGTCGCCGGCGCGGCGCTCGGTCTCGCGAACGGCCGCGTCTCCGGAGTCCGACCCGGTCCGCTCGGCCGCCGCGCCTTCGCGCGCGGCGTCGAGGTCCGCGCGCAACCGGGCGAGGTCCTCGGCGTGCGAGTCGGGCACGTCGCCGTCGTACAGCGCTATCTCGTCGGTCGTCGTGTTGTGCTCGGCCGCGAGGAAGACGGTGTCGTCCGGCACGTCGTGGCCGCGCTCGCGCAGGCCCGCCTTCACCTCGGGGTCGTTACAGATCGCCGCGAGCACGCGGGCGTTCGGTCCGCCCGGGTTGCCGGCGCAGGCGCCGCAGTCGAGGCTGGAGCCGTAGGGGTTGTTGGCCGTCTCGGCCGCGTGGCCGGCGAAGACGACGAGCCGCCCGAACGCCTCCCAGCCCATCAACTCGAAGGCGGTCGCGGCGTACTCGACCCTCTCGTCGCGGGTCAGTCCTACCGGGAGGCCCACCCCGGAGTCGTCGTGGTCGTGGACGCCCGGCTCGCAGAACTCGTGGTCGTCGGGCGTCGAGTCGTCGGCGGCGCCGAGCACGTCGTACACCCGCCCGGGGAGGAGGGTGCGGGCCGCGAGCGCGACTCCGTACCCGCTCCCGGCGCCCTCGACGAAGCTGAACGCGGTGGCGGGGTTGGACTTCAGCGCCTCGACCACGTCGCCGGCGGCCTCGCGAAGGCTAGCCAAGCGGTCGCGGCTGGCCCGCGCGTCCCCGTCGGTCGGCACCTCGGAGATCCGGTGTTGGGCGTCGACGATGGGGGGACACGCGTCGACCGACGCGTCGGCGTCGTACCCGCGGTACTCCATCGGGACGCCGAAGAAGCCGGCGTACCCGTGGGTCTCGTAGTCGCCCGTCGCCTCGATGTGCCGCCGGACAACCTCCGAGCGCGTGTCGATACAGAAGACCAGTTGCGCGTCCGGCCGCCCCGACGCGCCGCCGTCGACGCGGGCGTCGGCCGCCTCGCCGCGGGCCTCGCTCTCGGCCGCGACCCGGTCGACGAGTTCGCCGCGGTAGCTCGCCTCCCACGCGCTCAGGAACGCGTCGGCCGGCTCGTCGGCGGTCTCGGCCTCGCTGTCACCCGATTCGGGCGGTGGCGCGACGTCGACGTCGAAGGCGTCGAGCAGGGCGAGCCGGACCGCGAGGTACCCTTCGAGCGTGATCGGGTGCGCGGACTGCCACGCGCCGTCGTCCGCGGCGCGGCGCTTGATCAGGCCGGTCCACCCCGGGAGCGCGGCGAGTTGCGCCTCGAAGACCGACCCCCATCTCCCCTCGGGGTACGGCCCCAGCACGGACTCGACGGCGTCGATAGGCGACGCCGGCAGATCGGCCGCGAGGCCCTTTTCGGGTATCTCGTCGTCGTACGGCGCCACCGAGCGGAAGGCGTCGTAGAACCCGTCCTCCCGGTTCGGCATCGACCACTCTGCCTGCCCCTCGTCGAGGAACGCCGACAGCCACTTCGAGAGCACGCGGTCGACCCGCTCGACGCCCGGGTGCTCCGCCTCGTCGCCACCGGACGGCCCTCGGGTCTCGGTGCCGGTCGGATTCCCGCTCTCGGCGCCGCTCTCCGTCCGGTCCAGCAGGGTCTCGGGGTCGGCCTCGTACCCCCGTTCGGTCAGCTCCGCGTCGAGGAGTTCGGGGTCGATCCGGCCGTCGTCGAGGGCCGCCCGGAACGTCTCCGGGCTCGGGTAGCCGCGACCGCCGAGGCGGTCGGCCGCCAGGGACACGGCCTCGGAGAAGGGCCGGTCCTCGAAGCCGGAAAGCGGGTTTGCGGTCACGAACGAGTGGATCGGCCAGACCGGGCCGACGGCGGTCGCGGCGTCGTCGATGCGCTCTCTGATGGCGCGTTCAGTACTCATTGTATTCCTCCGTGGCGGTCAACACCGTCTCGGGCGCGGGTTGCCCCGCGTTCAGCAGCGCGACGTAGAGGCGCTCGCTCCGCTCGTGGACGCCCGTCTCGGTCGCGACGTACGCCGCGAGGAAGGCGACGGCGACGAGCGCGTGGAGCGCGGTCAGTTCGGTGGGCGCGGAGACCATCGGCACCCCGGCGAGGACGCTCGACACGGCCTCGTAGACGAGCGCGTACCCCGCAATCGCCGGGAGGAAGACCAGCGGGATCGCGCCGTAGCGGGCCGCCGGCGACAGCGCGGTCTGGCGGAGGGCGCTCCGGGCCGCGTGGAGCGTGGTGAGCGCGACGAGCGCCGCGAGCAGCAGCCCGCTGTCGACGCTCGTCCCCTTCCCGGTGAGGACCGCGAACGTCGCGCCGCCCGCCAGGCCGGTCGCCAGCACGACGACCGCGCCGACGGCGCTCGTCCCGGAGCGGTCCTCCTCGCCCGGGGCCCCGAGTTCGACCTCCTCGCCGGCGCTGAGGAAGTGGTACGCCTTGTAGAAGCCGTGGACGATCAGGTGCGTGATCGCGGCGCCGAAGAAGCCCAGCCCGGCCTGCATGATCATGAAGCCCATCTGGCCGACCGTCGAGCAGCCCAGTTCGCCCTTGACGTCCGGCTGGACCGTCTTGAGTAGTTTCCCCAGCAGGGCGCTCGTCGCTCCCGCGACCACGACGGCGAGCATGAGCGTCGCGTCGGCGGTCACGACCGGGGCGAAGCGCGTCAACAGGACGCCGCCCGCGTTGACGAACCCGGCGTGCATCAGCGCCGAGGCGGGCGTCGGGGCGGTCATCGAGGAGAGCAGCCAGCCGTGGAACGGGACCAGCGCCGACTGGATCATCGCCGCGAGGACGAGCGCGGCCGCGGCGACGAACCACGCGGGACCGCCGAGACCGTCGGCGCTCGCGGCGACCCCGGAGACCGTCGTGGCGCCCGTCGCCCACCAGAGCGTCGCGAGCGCGACGCCGAGGAGCGCGCTGCTGGCGAGGAAGGAGCGGCGGGCGACGCTCGCGGCGGCCCGCGCCTGCGGCCAGCCGTCGACGGCCCCGATGAGCCGGGCCATCGCCAGCCCCATCGCCAGCCAGCAGAGCCAGAACAGCGCGACGTGGTCGGCCGCGACGAGCGCAATCACGGCGAGCGTGAACGCGAAGACCGTGCCGAAGAACGCCGTCTCGTGGGCGCTCCCGGCCATGTAGCGGCGCGAGTAGCTGTGAACGACCCCGCTGAAGAAGGTGACAACGACCCACAGCAGGACGGTCAGCCCGTCAACGGCGACCGCGCCGGGGAGCTCCCACGCCCCCTCCAGTCGGACTCGGGCGACGAGCGCGGCGACGCTCGCGGCGAACAGCGACCACGCGAGCCACGTCAATACCGCGGGGACGGGCGACGACTCGCCCGCCTCCCGGAGCGCTCCGACCGTCGGTTTCGAGGTGCGTCCTGACATCGTTCGACTCGTCACGCGACCGCGTCCGGCGTTCGGAACGCATCCGAATCCGAATACGGTCGCATCTACCCAAATTTGAGAACACAACGTCTATTAAAGCTGTCTGTGTTCACAAATCGTTCGATCAAACCAGATCATAGAACATTATGTTTATCCGAGAGGCCGCTGAGCGGCGAGGGCGTCGGCCACCCGACGGCCCGCGTTCACGGACCGTTCGCCGTCGTCACTCAGAAAACCATATCGTTCGCGAGCGCGCAGGGGCGGTATGGAGGAACTCTCTGGGACCGTCCTCGTCGGGGAGTCGTTCGAGCGCGTTCGCGGGCGCGTCGTCGTCGAGGACGGGCGGATCGAAGCCGTCGAGGAGACGGACACCGACTCGACGGACGTCGTGATCCCGGCGTTCGTCAACGCACACACCCACGTCGGTGACTCCGTCGCGAAGGAGGCGGCGGTCGGCCTCTCGCTCGACGAGGCGGTGGCGCCGCCCGATAGCCGCAAACACCGGCGGCTGGCGGCCGCCGACCGCGACGAGCTCGTGTCGGCGGTGCGCCGGACGCTCCGGTTCATGCGCCGGACCGGGACGGTTTCGTGTCTGGACTTCCGCGAGTCGGGACCCGCCGGCGCGCGGGCGCTCCGCGACGCGGCCGCCGAGACGGGCGTCGACCCGTTCATCTTCGGGAGCGGCGACCCGTCCGTCCTCGACGTCGCCGACGGCTACGGGGCCTCCGGCGCGAACGACGACGACTTCGCGGCGGAGCGCGCCGCCTGCGAGGAGCGCGGCCGGCCCTTCGCGATCCACGCGGGTGAGCCGGACGCGACCGACGTCCACCCGGCGCTCGACCTCGAACCCGACCTCCTCGTCCACATGGTCCACGCGGAGCGAGAGCACTTGGCGCGGGTCGCGGACCAGTCGGTTCCGGTCGCGGTCTGTCCCCGCGCGAACGAGGTCCTCGACGTCGGAAAGGCGCCCATTCGGGAGCTGCTCGACCACACGACTGTCGCGCTCGGGACGGACAACGTCATGCTGAACCCGCCGTCGATGTTCCGCGAGATGGCGACCGCGGCGAAGCGGTTCGACGTGACCGACCGGGAGGTGCTGCGGATGGCGACCGCCGCGGGCGCCGAGATCGCCGGCCTCGACTGCGGGGTCATCGAACCGGGCCGGCGGGCGGCGCTCGTCGTCCTCGACGGCGACTCCGACAACCTGTCCGGCTCGGTCGACCCCGTGAGCGCGGTCGTCCGGCGAGCGACCGGGCTGGACGTCGAGCGCGTCCTCGTCTGATCGGCTCCCCGCCCGATCACCACACCCGGGTCACTCCTCGCCGCTTCGCCCCGAGTCGAACCTGCCGAAGGGGGTCGTCTCGTGGGTCCGCACGAGCACCTCGTCGGCCACCGTGACGCCCATGTCGAGGAGCGCCTGCGCCACGGGCGTGATGTCGTCGTCCGACTCCCCGACGACGGTCACGAGGAGGTTCTGCTCGCCGGTGACGAGCTCCTGGACCGAGACGACCCCGTCGATCTCCAAGATGTCGGGGATCAGCTCGCCGCGCTCCGGTATCGACGCGGTACAGTAGAGCAGCATCCGGAGCGGGTACCCCGACCGCTGATAGTCGACGCTGGCGCTGTACCCCTTGATCACGCCGTCGGACTCGAGGCGCTGAATGCGCTTGCGGACGGTGCTGTCCGAGGTGCCGGTCCGCTCAGCGATGTCACCGGACGACGTGTTGCGAGCGTCCGCCTGTAGCGCGTACAGGATCTCCCTGTCGACGTCGTCGATCGCTCCGTTGCCCATGGTTCGTGGTAGACGCGTGGCGGTTTTATACGTTGGCGGCTCGCCGGTCCGATCCGGCGTCCGCGTGCTCGGTCGCGGCCGCCGCGATCCCGACGCCTACATACGGTCCCCGCCAGTGGGTCGGATATGGCGACCTACACCGCGGACATCGACGTGCGGTTCCGCGACATCGACGCGATGGGCCACGTCAACAACGCCGTCTACGCGACGTACATCGAGCAGGCGCGGACGCGGTTCTTCCGCGACGTCCTCGGCATCGACATCTCCGGGGCGTCGACCGTGCTGGCGTCCATCTCCATCGACTTCCGGCGGCCGGTTGAGCTCGCCGACGGCGAGGTCACCGTCACCGTCGACGTGGCCGACCTCGGGCGGTCGAGCGCGACGATGACCCACGAGGTCCGGGTGAGCGGCGCCGTCGCCGCGGAGGCCGAGGCGACGCTCGTCTCGCTCGACCCCGACACCGGCGAACCGGCGCCGATCCCGGAGGACCACCGGGCGGGGATGGCGGAGTACCACGACTCCTGAGGCGGGGAGTCGGTCCGACCCGGCCGCCGCGAGGGGACGGACTCGACCGGCCGCGCCGACCCGGACGCACACCTTCTTGACGCCGCGGACGGATCGTTCGGTATGAGCGTTCGACTGTACGCCCTCGACGGGTGTCCGTGGTGTGAGAAGGCGGCCGACGCCCTGGCGGAGGCGGGCGTCGAGTACGAGACGGAGTGGGTGGAGGCGCTCCACTCCGAGCGCAACGAGGTCAAGCGAGTCAGCGGCCAGCGCGGCGTCCCCGTCCTCGTCGACGAGGAGCGCGGCGTGACGATGGCGGAGAGCGCGAACATCGTCGAGTACGTCGAGAGGACCCTCGAATGAGCATCTACACCGGCCGCGGCGACGAGGGCGAGACCGACCTCCGGGACATGAGCCGGGTGTCGAAGTCGAGCCACCGCATCGAGGCGTACGGCTCCGTCGACGAGGCGAACGCGCTGCTCGGGACGATCCGCCCGACCGGCCACGGCGACGTCGACGACCTGCTGGAGACGGTCCAGAACCACCTCCACATCGTTCAGGCCGACCTCGCGAACCCCGACCCCGACCCGGACGACCCGCAGGTCGAGCGCCGCCACACCGAGGAGCTAGAGGAGCGCATCGACGCGTTCGACGAGGAGCTTGAGCCGCTCACGTCGTTCATCCTCCCCGGCGGCGGCGAGGCGGGGGCGGCGCTCCACCACGCGCGCGCCGTCGCGCGCCGGGCCGAGCGCCGCGTCGTCGACCTCGCGCGCTCGGAGCCGATAAACGAGGCCGTCGTCACCTACCTCAACCGGCTCTCCGACCTCCTGTTCACCCTCGGGCGCGTCGTCAACGCGCGCGACGGCGAGCCGGAGGAGTCGCCCTCGTACTGAGTCGCCACGAGCGCGCGACTTTTCCCCGTCCCGCGCGAGAGACGGGTATGACGCTCGACAGCTACGAGGCGGCGGTCTCCGGTCTCGACCCGGCCCCCGGCGAGGTCGAGACGGCGGAGCTGGTCGTCACCGACGACGCGCTCGTAAAGGCGTTCGTCCTCGGCCCGGACGCGGCGGTCGACGCCCACGAACACGCCGACGCGACGAACGTGTTCCACGTGGTAGAGGGAGAGCCGACCGTGGTCCGCGACGACGAGGAGGAGGCGCTCGCGGCGCCCGCGGTGGTGCCGAACGAGCGGGGCGCGGTCCACGGCGCCCGCAACGACACCGACGAGCGGGCCGTGCTCACGGCCACCCTCGCCCCGCTCTGATGGACGGCGAAATCGACCCCGAGGAGCTGTCGGCGCTGCTGGACGAGCGCGACGACGGCTCCGTCGACGAATCCGCTGACGGCCCCGCCGACGAGTCCGAATCACTCCGAATCGTCGACATCCGCGACCGGCGCGCGTTCGACCGGGGTCACCTCCCCGAAAGCGAGTGCATCCCGTTCCCGGAGCTGACGAACCGGGTCGCGGCCCTCGAAGGCGCCGACCGGATCGTCACCGTCTGCCCGCACGGCGTCGCCAGCCGGCAGGCGGCGCAGCTGATCGGCAGCTACGAGGGGACGCAGGCGGCGCGCGTCGAGAGCCTCCGCGGCGGCGTCGAGGCGTGGGAAGAAGCGGTCGGGGAGCTACGGTCGACGGACGAGCCGGACGGCGACGCCGGGGACGCGGACGAGGGCCCCGAGCCGCCGTTCTGACCCGAAGGGTCCCGAGCCGGCTCAGATGGCGCGGACGCGGACCCGCCAGAAGTCGCGGAACGCGTCGTCGAGCGCCGCCTCCGGCTTCCCGGTTGCGTCGGAGACGTCGGTGATGTCGGCGCGGTCGCGCACCCGACCGAGGACGCTGCGCTCGCCCACGGCGATCACGCGGTCGACTCCCCCACCCTCCGCGACGCCCTCTCCCTCCGCGACCGCGGCGAGCGCCTCGTTCGCCTTCTCTAGGTGGTCGTCGATCTGCCCCTCGCGGCGGCGCTCGAAGCGCCCCTGCGAGAAGCCGCCCTTCGAGTGCGCCTCCTTCACGTCGCTCGTGAACCCCTCGAAGGCGACCCGCTCGTCGCCCTCGTAGGTGCCGACGGCGAAGACGTCCGAGCGGACGACGGCGAACGCGAACCGGCCGGTCGGGCGGAACCACCCGTCATCGAGTCGGAAGCGGTCGCTCCACCGGTCGAACGGCTCCGGCTCGACCGGCGGCGTCAGCGCCGCGCTCACCGCGCCGGTGTCGTCAGCGAGGACGACGGCGGGCGCGGCCCGCCGGACCAGCGCCGTGCGGTCACCGAACCAGTCCGAGACGGTCGCCGGGACGGAGTCCGCGTCCGGGACGTACGCCGTGAGCAGCCCCTCGGGGTCGTCGCTCTCGACGGCCCTGAAGCGGTCGAGCGCGTCCGCCAGCCGCGAGCCGCCGTAGTCGCTCACGCGCCGGAAATCGATCGACTCGTCGGTTCCCTCGGCGCGCTCCAATCGCTCTTCGAGCGACTCGATCCGGTGTTCCAGCTCGTTGACGCGCTCCTCGGCGCGCTGGCGGTCCGCGACGGCGTCGGAGCGGCGCTCCTCCTCGGCCTCGGCGCGGCGTTCGAGGTGGCGCTTCTCCTCTTCGAGCTCCTCGATCCGCTCTTTCAGCTCGGCGCGCCCGAGCAGCCTGTCGATCATACCGAATCCGCGACCCCCTGCGACCTAAAAGGTGCGTCTGCGGCGGCGACGACGCTGATGTGATTTATAAATGAACTCCGTGCGGTGGCGCGTGCCGATGAGCGCCGCAACGCGGCGCGAATCGCACGCGCGAGGGAGTCGCTGGCGGCGCTAGCCGCCAGCGACGAGGCTGGGGAGGCGTGAGGTGCGGTTGCGGTGCTGTGCGGGGTGGGACTCAAAGGGGCAGTCGCGAGGCGGGCGCAGGTGACGCAAGCACCGGAGGGAGCGAACGGAGTGAGCGACCGAGGAGCACAGCGAGCGTGCGCCCGCCTCGCGACTGGGGCTTTGGAGGAGTTTTCCGCCGATCTGCTAGTGTCTATTTATAAACGAGCGACTGGGGCTTTGGAGGAGTTTTCCGCCGATCTGCTAGTGTCTATTTATAAACGAGCGACTGGGGCTTTGGAGGAGTTTTCCGCCGGGATCCCTCGACCCACTCCTGAGTAGCGGACGACATCAACCCGAAAAACGGTGTCTCCCTCGTTTTATTATGCGTTCACGAACGGCTCCCACCCCTCCCAACGCAACAACTTCTCCGCCCGATCCGCATCCGCCAGCAGCACGTTCCGTCGGTCCGGGAGCGTCTCGTCGGCGAGCGCCTGCGGAATCGCGAGCGTGCCGCTCGGGACGTCGTCGTCGCCGCCGACCGGGATGTGGCCGCCGTCGACCTTCATGACCAGCGGGGCGTCGAGTCGCTCGACGCCCTCGCCGTCCGCGTACAGCTGCTCGTTGACGTGCTCGTGGTCCGCCCGCCGGATGACGGCGCGCTCGCCGCCGTGGGGTTCCACGTACAGTTCCCCCAGGTAGTAGCCGCTCGAGAATCGCTCGAACATTCTATGCGTGGTATCATCTACCACGGTAGTACATAAGCCTTTCTCGGGCGTGGTCGATCCCGATAATCAGCCGAAGGAACGGTTCTCGTCGTCCGCTCTGCCCGCTCCGCCGCTCTGCCCGCTCTGCCCGCCCCTACTCCCCGTCGGAGCGCCGCGCGACCTCGTGACGGCCGAATCCGTAGCGGAGCCGGTTCGCGAGCCGCCGCGAGAAGCGCCCCTCGTTGCGCGAGTCGAACCGCTCCGCGAGCGCCTGATAAATAATGGGGACGGGGACCTCCTGTTCGAGCGCCTCCTGAACCGTCCACGTGCCCGTCGACCCGCCCGCGACGTGGTCCGCCACGTCGCCAAGATCCGACCCCTCCTCTCGGAACGCCTCCTCGCACAGCGCTAAGAGCCACGAGCGGATCACGGCGCCGTTGTTCCACGTGCGCGCGACCGACTCCATGTCGAGGTCGTAGCGGCCGTCCGTGAGCAGTTCGAACCCCTCGCCGTACGCCTGCATCAGCGCGTACTCCACGCCGTTGTGGACCATCTTCACGTAGTGGCCCGCGCCCGACTCGCCCATGCGGTCGTGGCCGTCCGGCCCGGTCGCCACCGCGTCGAAGACGGGGACCATCGCCTCGTAGGCCCACTCCGGGCCGCCGACCATCAGCGAGAAGCCCGCCTCGGCGCTCGCCGGCCCGCCGGAGGTGCCGCAGTCGAGGTAGGCGGCGTCGGTGTCCGCGGCGCGGCGGGTCGACTCCCGAAGTGGGAGTTTCCGCCGTCGACGACCACGTCGTCGCCGCCGAGGTGCGGTTCGAGGTCCGCGAGCGTGGCGTCGACCGCGTCGCCCGCGGGCACCATCAGCCAGATGCGCTTACCGTCGCCGTCGCCCGACCCGTCCAGCCGGTCACAGAGGTCCGCCACGCTGTCGGCCGGCTCCGCGCCTCGCTCCGCCGCCTCGGCGGTCGCCTCCGCCGAGAGGTCGAACGCCACCACGTCGTGGCCCGCCTCCAGCGACCGGTTCGCGACGATCTGCCCCATCCGCCCGAGTCCGATGACGCCGAGTTCCATGCGCGAGGGGTGGCGACCGCCCGCCGTAGTGGTTCCGGTTCGACGGCTCGGTGGCGGCGAGTGGGGTTCATCCTCTGCGACTACTCGGCCGCCTCGGCCTCCCGCTCCCCGAGGTGCGCGCGCAGCGCGTCCACGTCCTTGTTGCCCGCGCCGGTGTTCAACAGGACGACCGTGTCGTCCGGCCCGAACTCGCCGGACTCCGCGAGCGCGAACGCGCCGGAGACCGCGGCCGCACAGGTGGCGCCGACCTCCAGCCCCTCCTCGCGCGCCACGTCGATGGCGGCGTCGAGGATCTCGCGGTCCGTCGTCGCCACCGCGCCGCCGTCGGACTGGCGGACCGCCTCCAGGATGAGGCCGCTCGCGCCGGGGTCCGGGATCGCGATCCCGTTGCACGCCGTGTCGACCTCGTCGTCCGCGATCGGCTCGTGGCGCTCCGCACCCGACTTGTAGGCGTCGACCACGGGCGCGCAGCCCGCGGCCTGCGCGACGTACATCGGGACGAGTTCGTCGGTCCACCCCAGCTTCTTCGCCTCCCGGGCGGCCTTGTGCATCCCGACGAGGCCGACGCCGCCGCCCGTCGGGTAGACGACGCCGTCGGGCGCCTCCCAGTCGAGTTGGGCCAGCAGCTCCAGCGCCATCGTCTTCTTGCCCTCGTGGCGGTACGGCGTGACGAACGTCTTCGTCGAGTACCACTCGGGATTGTCGTCTATCGCCTCGGCGTACGCCTTCCCGGCGTCGCCTATCTGCGAGTTCCCGTCGACGGGGTCGGTGACCGTCAGGTCCGCGCCGTGGACCTCGGTCATCGCCTTCTGGGTGAACCCCGCCCGCGAGGGGAGGAACACGTGCGCGTCCAGATCCGCCCGGGCCGCGTACGCCGCGGCCGCCTGCCCCGCGTTGCCGGCGCTGTTCAGCGCGACCTCGCTCGCGCCGTGCTCGCGCGCCGCCGTCATCGCGGCCGCCTGCCCGCGGTCCTTGAACGTCCCCGTCGGGTTCGCCCCCTCGTCTTTCAGGAGGACGCGGCCGACGCCCATCGCGTCCGCCAGCGCCGGGCACTCGACGAGCGGCGTCGCGCCCTCCCCGAGCGACACCGCGGTCTCGGCCGGGAACGGGAGCAGCTCCGCGTACCGCCACATCGACCCGTCCGGACGCGAGTCGAGCGTCTCCGGCGTTAACTCGACGCGGTCGTAGTCGGGGTCGAGAATCCCGTCGCAGTCGGGACAGCGGTGCGTCGCCGCCTCCGCGTCGAACGTCTCCCCGCAGTCGACGCAGGTCAGGCCGATGAACGCGTCTGTCGTCTCCATGAGACCGCGCTCGCCCGCCGTGGACTTCGGTCCTGCGGTCGCGGCGGTCGTCGGCCTCGACCCGCGGCGATCGCCGGTCCCGGTCCCCGCCGGGGTACTTAGGTTCGAAACGTATGAAGGGGCACCCCGAGGGGGACCGGGACCGTACGTCCACGAGAGATGTGTGTACCAGCGACCGTCGGGGCGGCCGGTCCGCCGGGGGGACCGAGGTGGAAGCGATGAGTCGGACCGCACTACGGCTCGACCTCCCGGCCGGGTCGTGGCTCGGGGACGTCTCGCGGACCGTCCCCGCCGCGACGCTCCGAGTCGACGAAACGATCGCGGTCGACGGCGACGGCCCGGTCCCCGTCGACGGCCCGGACGCGGCCGGAGACGGCGCGACGGTGGTCGCGACCGTCCTCGTCGCGGGCACGGATCGGGACCGGGTCGGGGACGCGCTCCGGGAGCACGACCGGGTGATCCGCGCGACGGCCGTCGAGCGCCGCGGCGAGGTCCGCACGCTCCGCGTGGTCGCCCGGACCCCCGCGTACCTCCCGGCGGCGCGGGCGGTCGGCCTGCCGATCGAGTCGACGGTCGAGGTCGTCGACGGCCGCGCGACCGTGACCGTGGTCGGAGACCGGGACCGTATCGAGGCGTTCGGGCGCCGGCTCGCCGGCGACGGGGTGACGGTCGGCGTCGCCGCGACCGGCGGCGACGACCCGGACCGGACGCTCACGGAGGCGCAGCGGGAACTCGTCTTCGAGGCGGTCCGCTCCGGGTACTACGACACGCCGCGCCGATGTACGCTCACGGAGCTGGCCGAGGCGAACGGCATCGCGAAGTCGACGTGTAGCGAGACGCTCCACCGCGCCGAGGGACGGGTGATGCGGCGGTTCGTCGACGGCGCGGGATCGTTCGAGTCGTCCTCCGAGGAGACCGCGACCGTCGAGGGGTCCGGCCCGGACACCGCCGCTCCCGACGAGACCGACGACGGCGACGGCGTCGACGAACTCGACGCGAACGACCGCAACGGGCAGGAGCCGGTCCGGTCGGCCGCGACCGAACCCTGACGCGACCGAGCGACCTCCCGGGCTACTCCCCGTCGAGCGCCTGCCACGAGAGCCGCGGGTCGCGCGCGGCGGCGACCTGATCGATCCGAGAGGCGGCGGTCCGGTTCGGCGCGGAGTCGAGCGCCTCGTCGGTGTCGGCGTACGCGAGGTTGAACGCCTCAGCGAGGTCGTCGAGCGAGGACTGCCCCTCGATCTCCGTCGGCTCCGTCAGCATCGCCTCCGGCACCATCTCCGGCCACTTCGTCGTCGGCGGGTGGACGCCGAAGTCGAGCATCCGCTTGGCGACGTCGGCCGCGTCGCGGTCGCCCGCGGTCGCCGCGAACTCGTGGTGGAAGGGACCGTGCGGCACGTCCAAGTCGAGCCGCTCCGCGAGGTAGTTCGCGTTGAGGACGGCCTTCGCGGCCGCGTCCGCGAGCCCCTCGTCGCCGAGGCGGGCGATGTACGCGTACGCCTTGATCAACACGAGCCAGTTGCCGGCGAAGCCGTGGACCTTCCCGATCGTGTGGGCCGGATCGAAGCGCTCGTATCCGGCGCCCTCCTCGGCCTCGCGCACCCGAGGCGTCGGCAGGAACGGCGCCAGCTCGTCGACGACGCCGACCGGGCCGGCGCCGGGACCGCCGCCGCCGTGAGGCGTCGCGAACGTCTTGTGGACGTTGTAGTGCATCACGTCGAACCCCATGTCGCCGGGGCGGCCGCGACCGAGCAGCGCGTTGAGGTTCGCGCCGTCGTAGTACAGCAGTCCGCCCGCGTCGTGGACGATGTCGGCTATCTCGGTGATGTCGCGCTCGAAGAGGCCGACCGTGTTCGGGTTCGTGAGCATGAGCGCGGCGGTGTCGTCGCCCACGGCCGCCTCCAGGGCCTCTAAGTCGACGCGGCCGTCCTCGCCGGAGGGGAGCTCGACCACGTCGTAGCCGGCGGTCGCGGCCGTCGCGAAGTTGGTCCCGTGCGCCGACGCCGGGATCACGACCTCCGAGCGGTCGTTGCCGTGGTGTTCGTGGTACGCCTTCGCGACGAGGATCCCCGTCAGCTCCCCGGCGGCGCCCGCTGGCGGCTGGAGCGTGACGGCGTCCATCCCGCCGACGTCCGCGAGGACCTCTTGAAGCCGGTACTGCAGCTCTAAGATCCCCTGCGCCGAGCGCGTGGACCGGTCCGGGTGGACCGCGGCGCTCGGGTCGGCCGCGACGTCCTCGGTGAACTTGGGGTTGTACTTCATCGTACAACTCCCCAGCGGGTACGGGCCCGCGTCGATCGCCCAGTTCATCTGCGAGAGCCGGGTGTAGTGGCGCGCCGTCTCCGGCTCCGAGGGGTTCGGCAGCGTCAGCTCCTCGCGCGTCAGGTCGTCCGGCAGCGGGGAGTCCTCTCGCACGTCGACCGTCTCCTGGCCCTTCTCCGAGAGCAGCGGCTCGCGGACGCCCTCTCCGTCCCGCTCGTAGTTCGCCTGATCGTGGATCATCTACAGCACCCCCTCCAAGGCCTCGACGAGACCGTCGGTCCGCCCGGCGTTCAGGTCGGTGACGCACACCTGAAGCAGGTGCTCGTCGATCGCGTGGACCGCGAACCCCTCGGCCTCCAAGTCCTCGGCGACCGGCGCCGCCGGCTGGTCGACCCGCACCGCGAACTCGCGGAAGTGGTGACGGTCGTGGACGGGCGCGGCCGCGCCGGAGAGGTCGTCGATCCGCGCCGCCAGCGCCTCCGCCTCGCGGACGCAGTCGTTCGCGAGGTCGACGAGGCCGTCCGGGCCGAGCGTCGCCGCGTGGATCGCCGCGCGGAGCGCGACCCACGCCTGGTTCGTACAGATGTTCGAGGTGGCCCGCTCCTTGCGGATGTGCTGCTCGCGGGTCTGGAGCGTGAGCGTGTACGCGCGGTCGCCGTCCGCGTCCTCGCTCGCGCCGACGAGCCGGCCGGGGACCTGCCGGAGGAAGTCGTCGCGGCAGGCGAAGATCCCCAGCCCCATCCCGTAGCTGGTCGGCAGGCCGAGCGCGCCGGCCTCCCCGACCACGACGTCGGCGCCGACCGCTTCCGGCGATTCGAGCACCGACAGCGCGACCACGTCCGAGCCGAGCGCGAACAGCGCGTCGGTCTCGGCCGCCGTCTCACCGATCGCCGCGAGCCGCTCCTCGAGGCAGCCGCGGACGGTCGGGCTCTCGGCGTACACCATCACCACGTCGTCGCCGGCGCGCTCCGCGAGCGCGTCGACGTCCGCGGTGCCGTCGGCCATCGGGTACGTCTCGACGGCGAGGTCGGCGCCGGCGCAGTAGTTCTCCAGCACCGCCCGCTTCCCCTCGCGGAGCTGTTCCGGGACGAGGACGACGTCGCCGGACGTCGAGCGGACGCGGTCCGCAAGCGTCGCGGCCTCCCCGAGCGCGGTCGCGGCGTCGTACATCGAGCAGTTCGCGACGTCTAATCCGGTCAGCTCGACCAGCATCGACTGGTACTCGAAGAGGGCCTGGAGGAACCCCTGCGACACCTCCGGCTGGTACTGGGTGTAGCTCGTGAGGAACTCCGCGCGGTCCGCGAGGTGGTCGACGACGCTCGGCACGTAGTGGCCGTAGTGCCCCCGGCCGAGGAACTCCGTGAGGTCGTCGTTGCGGTCCAAGATCCGGGCGCACTCGTCGCGGATCTCGCGTTCGGTGCGCGGTTCGATACCGAAGTCGCCGTCGAAGGCGACCGACTCGGGGATGTCGAACAGCGCCTCCTCGTCGTCGACGCCGATCGCGGCCAGCATCGCCGCGGTCTCCTCGTCGGTGTGGGGCGCGTACGGGGTGCCGTTCGCCCGGCTCATCTGGTCTCTCCCTCGGGTCCCCGAGCCGTCGCTCGGTCGTCGTTCGGTTCTCGGTTCGCGGCTCGTCGGTCGGAACGTGGCGTTGTCATGGTCGGGTCGGGCGGTCGAGTTCGGTGTCCGCAGTCGGTCGGACGGTCGGTGTCCGCAGTCGGTCGGACGGTCGCGGTCGGTATCGCGCCGGCCGCGTCCGCGCTGTCAGGCGATCTGGTCGTCGTACGCGTCGGCGTCGAGCAGCCCGTCGGCGTCGCCGCCCTCGACGGGTTCGACCTCGAGCATCCACCCGTCGCCGTACGGGTCCTCGTTGACCAGTTCCGGGCGGTCGAACAGCTCTTCGTTGACCGCGACGACCTCGCCAGAGACGGGCGCGTACAGGTCCGAGACGGCCTTGATCGACTCGACGACGCCGAACGCCTCCCCGGCGGTGACCTCGCCGCCGACCTCGGGGAGCTCGACGAACACCACGTCGCCAAGCTCGTCCTGCGCGAAGTCGGAGACGCCGATCCGGACGGCCTCGCCGCCGGTCGTCGCCCACTCGTGCGATTCCAAGTACCGTCTGTCGTCGGGAACGTCGAAGCTCATTGGTCAGGGTCGCCGCGGGCCGCCCGGGTCCCCGCCCGCGGGAGCCGCGCAGTCGGCGCCGGCAGCGGATCCGGCTCGCCGGGCGGCTGCGGGCGGCGTCTCCGGTCGAAAGGCGGTCCGCGACACGTGTGTTTCACCCTTTCCACGACGAGGAAATAAAAGGTGTGTTCGCGGCCGTTGCGCCGACGGACGCCCGGCGGAACCCGGTCGGTCGCGTCCGGTCAGGTCCGCCGGTCGTGGCCAGTCGGGTCCGGCGGTCCGCCCCCGTCAGGTCCACCGGTCCAGCCCGGTCTGGACCTGCGACTCCGCGACGCGCTCGAACCCCCGCTCGACCTCGTCGGCGGCGACCCCCCACTCGTCGACGACGTACTCGCGGGCGGCCTCGACGTCCGGGTTCACGTCGGCGTCGACCGCGACGTCCTCCGCGGGCGGGTCCATGAACAGCTCTCGGATCGCCGCCGCGTTCGGGATTTCGGCGTCTCGGGCTTCCAAGACGCTCCACAAATCACCGTGTTCCCGTACCTCCGTCACCGCGGTCTTCGGGCCGATCCCGCGGACGCCCTCGTTGAAATCGGTGCCGCAGAGCATCGCGACGTCGACGAGCCCCTGCCGGTCGAGGTCGAGGTCCGAAAGCGTCGCCGCGAGGTCCATCATTTCGGGGTCGCCCTTGCTCGTCAGCTGACGGAGCGTCGTCGTCGCGCCGAACAGGAGGGTGTCGTAGTCCTCGCTACCCGCGTGGTCGACGGTCCCGGTCGCGGCCATGTGCGCGCACTGGGCTTCCCCCTCCGCGGGCGCCTCGACGACCGGCACGTCGAGCAGTTCCAGCAGCTCGCGGGTCGTCTCCTGTATCGTGTCCGTGAGCCGCTGGGTCCGGGCCTCTAAGCGCGCGGCCTCGACCGCGTCGCCGCGATCCTCCGCGGCCGCCCGCCGCTCCTCGGCCGCCTCGCGCTTCTCGCGGCGCTCCGCCACCTCGTCGGCCTTCAGGTCGGTGACGGCGCCGTCGAACACCATCACGGGGATCAGGTCGTGCTCGAAGAACTTCGGGAGCCCCTGGACGACGCCGATCAGGTTCGCCACCTCGACGCCGTCGGCGGTGGTGTACTTCTCGTCCGAGGTCCACTTCACCGTCGTCGTGAGGTAGCGGTACAGCCAGTTGTGCGCGTCGACGGCGACGACGCTCCCCTCGATCTCCGCGAAGGAGACGTCGCGGATCGACGCGAGGTCGCGCAGGTCGGCGTTTCCCATTACCGGTCTCTGGGGCGCGGCGCTCTTAAACGCTGACCGGTCCGCGGCGGTCCGGCCGCCCGCCGGCTCGCCCCGTGATCCGCCTGCCGACTTCTGGGCAGTTTATGTGCCTCACGCGCGTACGGTAGGTAACCGGATGGTCTCCCCGTTCGAGGTGTTGGACGTCGACGAGGACGCCGACGACGACGCGGTCGAACGGGCCTACCGCGAGCGCGTGAAGCGCGCCCACCCCGACCAGGGGGGTTCGACCGAGGAGTTCCAGCTGGTCCGCCGCGCCTACCGAGAGCTGTCGGAGCGCGACGGAGACGGCGACGGGGGCGACGACGAGGTCGACCCGGCGGACGTCGACCTCTCTCAGGGGGGCGACGCGCGGGAGCCGCGCTCGACCCGCGTGGAGTTCCTCGACTACGAGGCCATCGTCGACTACGGCTGGTCGCTCGACGACGACGAGCTGTTCCGGAAGGCCGCCCACGCCGACCTCGGCCCCGACGCCCACGGTCGGCTGCTCGTCCACCCCGACGAGAGCCTGCTGGAGGCGGCCGAGCGCAGCGGCTTCGCGTGGCCCTTCTCGTGTCGCGGCGGCGCCTGCGCGAACTGCGCGGTGTACCTCGCGGAGGGGGAGCTCTCGCAGCCCACCGACCACATCATGCCCGACGACCTCGCGGAGCGGGGGTTCCGGCTCTCCTGTAACGGTTACCCCCTGACCGACGAGCTGTCGGTCGTGTTCAACGTGAAACAGCGACCCGAACTCGACGACCTCATCCTCCCGCCCGGACCGTTCACACGCCGGTGACTGGGCGGGCACCGACCGACGGCAAAAATCTCGCAGCGGGTCGCCGCCGACTCCTCACCCGAGCAGGAACCGCAGCCACGGGGCGTTCTCGACCAGTTCCGTCTCCTCTAGCGCTCGGTCGACCCCGACGATCCGGCCGGCGCCCCACGCGCCCAGCCCGAACAGGATCAGCATGTACACGAGCGAGCTGTCGACGAAGTAGCCGTGCGCGACCGGGAACCCGTCGGTGAGCCCGCCCTGCCAGGCCGCGGTCCAGAACATCGACATCATGATCGCGCCCATCAGCGCCGCGAACCGGAAGAGGACGCCGAAGAGCAGGGCCAGCCCGATCAGGATCTGTCCGAACACCACCATCGGGTCGATGATCGCGGCGAAGTCCGCGAAAAAGAGGAACAGCCCCTGAAGCGGGTTGGCGTCGGCGATCGCGTTCTGGAGGAACCCGACGGAACTCCACGCGAGGGGGTCGGCCAACCCCCCCTCGAACAGCTTCTCTAACCCGGCTTGGAGGAACACCCACGCCATCACGACTCGGAGGCCGAGCATCGAGTACGCGAGCCACGTCTCCGAGTAGCTGAAGTCCACGTTACGGCCGAGCAGCTCCGCGCGGAGCGTTCGTTCCGAGGGTCGTGTAGCCATCTTGTGACACCAGTCTGAGGGAGTGTCACACACCAGCAAGAATCCACCGGCCGGTTCGATTCCCGCCAGTTCTCAACCGCGAGTGAAATAAAACTACAGCGCATACCCTTGCGGAGCGGAGGAGAGGTCCGCTCGGGGTCGTCCCTCGAACTCCCGCGACGAGCGGCCGCCTCAGAACGCCTCTGCGACGGCGGCGACGACGGCGTCCTCGACGGCGTCGCGCTCGCCCGAGAGGAACTCGATCTTCCCCTCACGGACGCCCGCGATGGCGATGTCCGCCTTCGGCGCGATCTCGGCCGCGCGCTCGGCCACGTCGCGGACGGAGACGTCCGCGGTCGTTCGGACGTACAGTTCGTCGGTGCCGACCCCGACCGTCGCGAACGGCTCGCCGTCGGCGCGCCGGCGGTGGAGGTCGTCCAAGATGAGCGCCGTCGGCGGGAAGTCGTAGCGGTGCGTGTAGCCGTCGGTGTCGAGTAGCGCGAACTCGACGCCGTCGACCGCCTCGGTCACCACGTTCGCGTCCGCAGTCTCGATTTCGGTCTCCAGCTTCTCTCTGAACTGCTCGGAGACGTGCGCCGCGAGGTTCCCGTCGTCCGAGAACAGGAGATCCGCGATCAGTTCGCGTTTGTCCTGATACGACTGGTAGTACGCCTCCAGCGCGACCGCCTCGCGGAGCTCCGCGACGCGCTCGGCGTCGTAACCCGCGTCGCGCGCGAGGTCGACGTACCGCTCGGGGACGTCCGCCCAGTAGCTCACGGCCGGCAGGTGCCGGAGGTCGGCGCGGACCTCGTCGTTGATCGCGGACGCCAGCGAGGCGACGAGCGCGCCTGTCGAGAGCGTCTCGTCGCCGTCGCCGTCGGCCAGCTCCGGCGAGACGAGCGTGTCGACCGCGTCCCGGGCCTCTGGGTCCGCGACCGCGGCGTCGACGACGACCGCGTCGACCCCGTACACCGACAGCAGGTCGATGCCGTCGGCGGACTCGGTCGTCGAACCGGCGCCGACGAGCAGGAAGAGTGGGAGCTTCTCATCGTGGCGGTCCCGGTCTTGGAGCATCCGGGTCGCGTCGTTGGTGGCCGCGTCCATCCCGTACACCGGCTCGTCGAGCGGACGGCGGGTGAAGTAGTGGTACTCCGCGTCGCTCTTCGCGTGCTCGTCGCGGATCAGCGGGAGGACGGCGCGCTCGACCGCGGCGCCCGCGACGTAGCCGTCGGCCGTCGCCGGGTGACGGACGACGATCGGTCGCGACTCGAGGACCGCGCGGCGGACCGCCTCGGCCGCGTCGAGGAGGCCGTCCGCGAGCGCCGCGACCGTCTCGTCGCCGCCCAGCGGCTGAAGCCCCTCGGGGCGGGCCTCGTCGGTGAGCGCCTCCGCGATCCGGCGGCGGACCGTCTCGGCCCCCTCGCCGTCGAGGAGGACGAGCGCCTCTGACTCCACCTGAACGTCGCCGCGGTGGCTCTCGACCTCGCCGTCGACCCGTACCGCGTCGCCAACCTCGACGTCCGGGTGCGCTCGGACGCCCGGTTCGACGAACGCGGCCACGTCGACCGCGCCCGTCTCGTCGCTGACCTCGAACACCGTCGGCCCGCCGGTCTGGCGGACGCCGACGACCTCGCCCTCGATCCGGACCGACTCGCCTATCGCGTCTTCGAGGGTCGCGATCGACACGCGCTCGGGCTCCTCGTCGGAGCCGCCGACCGCGTCGTCGCCGGAGGCGGACGCCGCGTCGACGTCGCCGGGCTCCCCGTCGTCGTCGGTCGCCTCGGCCTCGCTTTCGTCGGCCTGCGCGACCTCGCCGGACATCGTCTCACCGCTCGGGTCGGGGTCGGCATCGGACTCGACGACGTTGTCGCCGGCGGGCGCCTCGGACTCGACCGCGTCGTCAGACCGCTCTTCGTCCCCGTCCTCTTCGGTCGATTCGTCGGGTTGAACCTCGTCTGTCGCCCCCTCGTCTGTCGCCTCCTCGGATTCGTCGCCCTCGCTCGCCTCCTCGTCCGGGAGGTGTTCGCCGGCGGACTCCTGCACGAGGACGCCGCGGAATTCGCGGTCGGCCTGTCGGATCGACCAGCCGAGGTCGACGTTGCCGTTGTCGCGGACGCCCTTCACCTGGACGAACACGTCGTCGCCCGGCTCCCAGTCGAGGCTGTCGAGGCGGCGGTCCAGCTCTGAGCGGTGGAGCAGTCCGGTGACGCCCGGCGCGAGGTCGACGAACACGCCGAACTCGGCGTACCCGTCGACGACGCCCCGGTAGAACCGGCTCGGAACTAGGTCGTCGGGGGAGTTGCCGCGGAAGTCGAACACGACGTCTTCCTGGTGCGAATCGCAGACGCGACCGCCCCCGACGTCGGTGCCACAGATGATACAGGATCCCATTTGAATACACCGAGAGTCTCGGGCCTAAAACGGTTGTCGAAAGCCCGCTGGGGCCGCGACGAGGCGCCGACGCGTCACGCGCCGAACAGCGTCCGCGCCGCGGCCACGGCGCGGTACCCCACGCCGTAGCCGAGCGCGGCCGGCGGGAGCGCGGCCACGACCGTTCGGACCGGTCCAAGTCCGTGGACCGCCCGGAGCCCGACGAACAGAAGCACCGCGGCGTACGCGCCGCAGACGACTCGCAACTCCGGAATCGCCGGGCCGGCCAGCGCCATCGGGGAACTGGCGTACGCGACGGCCTGAACGGTCTCGCTCACGCCCCCGCGGTCGCGCAGCGCGAAGCGTCCGTCCGCGACCTCGACGCTCGCGACCACGACCGAGACGGTCGCGACCGCGGCGGTCAGGTGGAGGCCGACCGGCAGCCCGACCACCACGACGACGACGAAGACGACGAGCGCCGTCAACGCCGGAGAGGAAGGGACGACGCCGGGGATCGCGGCGGGGTCCGTCGCGATCAGCCCGAGCGTGAACGCCGCGGCGACCGCGACCGCGAACGTCAGCGCGGGCGCCTGATCGCCGGGCGTGATGCCGTTCGCGAACGCCTGCCGCGGCCGAACGAGCACCGCCGCCCAGGTGCGCGCGATGCCGCGAAGCCCGCGGGGGCGCCCGCCCGTCGAACCGTCGATCCGGAACGTCACGGTCGGAGTTCGGTCGCGCGAAATAACCCGTTTCCGGTTCGGTCCGGGGGTCCGAGGCGGCGCCTCGGCCCGCGCGTCCGGTCCCCGGCGCTCTCGGATCTTATCAGCGCTGATACGCGGCGCGGAAAGACTTATATTGCCGCCGTCTGAGTGATGCTTGAATGGTCGCGTTCCGGAACGACGAGCGAGGGTTCACCCCGCTGGCGGGCACGGGACTGCTCGTCGGGATCGTCGTGCTGCTGCTGGCGATCGTCGGCGCGGCGGTGTTCGGGCTCATCGACGGCGTCGCCCCGCCGGACGCCGAGTTCGAGGGGCAACAGGAGAACGGCTCGCTCGTCGTCGTCGCGCTCGGTCCCGAACCGGTCCCCGCGGAGGAGCTGTACGTCCGCGGCGAGGACCCGGACGGCAACGTCCAGTTCGGCGCGTGGCCCGGCGAGGGCGTCGTCCGGCCGGGCGACCGGGTGCCCGTTCCCAACGCCACCGGCAACGAGAACTTCGAGGTCGTCTGGGAGCCGGTCGCGTTCGACACCCGCGAGACGCTCGGCAGCTACGACGGCGAGGACTCCGCCATCGAGGAGTGGAGTGAGGAGAACGGCGGCAGCACGCCGGGCGGCGGCGTCGGCGTCTGAAGCGGAGCGGGCGGGCGACCCGACTCACTCCCCTCCGCCGCGGGCGCTCACTCGACGGCGACCCGCTCGCCGCGCTCGTCCGCCTGTTCGATCGCCGCGAGCACGCGCTGGACCTCGTAGCCGTCCGCGAACGACGGCTCGAACGACCCCCCCTCCGCGACCGCCGAGAGGAACTCGTAGCCCTCGTGCACGAACGTGTGCTCCCAGCCGATCACGTGACCGGGCGGCCACCAGCGGTCGACGTAGGGATCCGTCTCCTCGGTGACTAACACCGTCTCGTAGCCGCGGTTCCCCTCGCGGAGCACCTCCAGTTCGTTGAGCCGCTCCAGAGAGAACGTCAGGCTCCCCCCCGTCCCGTGGACCGCGACCGTGTGGTCGTTCTTGTGCCCCTCCGCGACGCGACTGGCCTCGAAGCTCCCGGTCGCGCCCGACTCGTAGGCGACCTGCGCGGAGTAGGCGTCGTCGACCGTCACGTCGCGGTACTCCGCGACCTCTCCCTCGTCGTCGTAGACGGGGCGCTCGTCGACGAACGTCGTCAACTGCCCCGAGACGCGGTCGATCCCGCCGACGGCGTCCCCGACGAGGAAGTTCGCGAGGTCGATCGTGTGCGCGCCCAAGTCACCGAGGGCGCCGGAGCCGGCCATCTCGGCGTCCATCCGCCACGCCCACGGCGCCTCGGGGTCGACGAGCCAGTCTTGGAGGTACCGCCCGCGGACCTGCCGGATCTCGCCCAACTCGCCGTCCTCGATCAGCCCCTTCGCGTACCGGATCGCCGGGACGAACCGGTAGTTGAACGCGGTTCCGGCCGGCACGTCCGCCGCGGCCGCGGCGTCGCGCATGGCCGCGGCCTCCTCCAGCGTCGGCGCGAGCGGTTTCTCACAGAGGACGGGAATCCCCGCCTCGAGGGCCGCGATCGACGGCTCCGCGTGGACGTGGTTCGGTCCGAGGTTGTAGAAGACGTCCACCTCGTCGAGCGCGGCCTCCCAGTCCGTCGCGGCGTGCGCGAAGCCGAACCGCTCGGCCGCGTCCGCGAGGGCTTCCTCGTCGCGCCCGACGAGCGTGTGTCGCTCGATTTCGGGCGCGTCCGGGAAGAACATCGGGAGCCGCGCCATCGCGTTCGCGTGCGCCTTGCCCATGAATCGATACCCCAGCACGCCGATCTTCAGCGGTTCGTCGGTCATTGTCCGTGGTCCGCGGTCGTCATCTCATTCCGCCCAGTACGCGTCGCCCGGTTCCGTCTCGAAGACCGCGCGCTCCAGCACGTCGACGGCCTTCTCTAACCCCTCTCGCGCGGAGGTGAGCGAGTCCTCGTGTTCGATCGACAGCGCGCCCTCGTAGCCGACCATCCGGAGCGTCGAGACCACGTCCTTCCAGTGCTCTTCGCCGTGGCCGTAGCCGATCGAACGGAACAGCCACGAGCGGTCGGCCTCCTCGGCGTAGCCCGTCGTGTCGAGGACGCCCTTCACCCGGGCGTTCGCCTCGTACACCCTCGTGTCCTTGGCGTGGACGTGGTGGATCGCGTCTTGCTCGCCCAGGAAGCGGATCGCCTCGGTCACGTCGATCCCCTGCCAGTAGAGGTGCGAGGGGTCGAAGTTGGCGCCGATCCGGTCGTTCGTCGCCTCGCGGAGCGCGAGTAGCCCGGTCGGCTCGTACACCAGCATGTTCGGGTGCATCTCGATCGCCACGTCGACGCCGTGACGCTCGGCGTGGGCCGCCAGCTCCGTCCAGTACGGGACCGCGACCTCGTCCCACTGGTAGTCGAGCGCGTCGGCGTGTTCGGCCGGCCACGGCGCCGTGACCCAGTTCGGCGTCGAGTCGCCGGGCGCGCCCGCGGGAAGCCCGGAGAAGCAAGTCACGGCGTCGACGCCGAGCAGGTCGGCCAACTCGATCGCCTCGCGCAGTTCGCGGTCGGCCGCGGCGGCCCGCTCCTCGTCGGGATGAAGCGGATTGTTGTGCGTCGCCAGCGCGGAGATCCGCAGGCCGTGGTCGTCGAGCAGCGCTCGGAGGGTTTCGCGCGCGCCCTCGTCGTTGAGGAGCGTCTCGCGGTCGACGTGGTCCTCGTCGGGCCACCCACCGACGCCGAGTTCGACGGCGTCGACGCCGAGACCGTCGAGGTACGCGGCCGCGTCGTCGATCGCTTCGCCGCCTAAGGGAACTGTTAGCACGCCGATATCCATGCGCGGTCGTACGGCCACACCGCGAATAAGTGTTCAGGAAGCGCCGCCGCGGCCCTCGCTCCCGCCGCGAACCGCCCGTTCCGCCGACGAACCGCATGAGGTTTTAACGGGTGGAACGCGTACGACGTGGTATGGGAATCCTCTCGCGCGCCTCCTACGTCATCCGTTCGAAGGTGAACGCCCTCCTCAACCGGGCGGAAGACCCGACCGAATCGCTCGACTACTCGTACGAACAGATGCGCGACGAGCTTCAGGACGTCAAACAGGGGATCGCCGACCTGACGACCCAGAAGAAGCGTCTGGAGATCCAGAAGCGCAAGCTCGAAGAGAACGTCGAGAAGCACAACCGGCAGGCCCGCGAGGCGGTCCAGCAGGACCGCGACGACCTCGCGCGGAAGGCGCTCGAAAAGAAGAAGTCGAAGATGACCCAGATCGAGGAGTTGGAGGGTCAGATAGCGAAGCTGAACGACACGCAGGACCAGCTCGTCGAGAAGAAGAACAAGCTCCAGAACCGCATCGAGGAGTTCCGCACGAAGAAGGAGACGATGAAGGCCCGCTACGAGGCCGCGGAGGCGTCCACTCGCGTCTCGGAGGCGATGACCGGCGTCGGCGACGAGATGGAGGACGTGAGCCGCTCGATCGAACGCGCCGAGGAGCGGACCGAGGAGATGGAGGCGCGCTCGGAGGCGATGGACGAGCTGGAAGACTCCGGCGCCTTCGAGGACGCGCTCTCCGACAAGGACAGCATCGACCGCGAGCTGGAGGGGCTGTCGACGAACAGCGAGGTCGACGCCGAGCTGGAGACGCTCAAAGGCGAACTCGGCAAAGGCGAGTCGTCGAGCGGCGACGCCGACGTCAGCGACGAGGAAGTCGACGACGAGCTTGCCGACATCGAGGCGGAGATAGACGGCGCCGACCTGGAGGCCGACCTCGACGGCAACGGCGGCTCCGGGGACGCCGACCTCGACGAGGAGCTCGACGTCGAGTTAGAGGAGTCGGAGTCCGAGGCCGACGAACCGCGGAACTGAGCCCCGTCCCGGTCCGGGTTCGGTCCCCGCGGTCCCCACCGCCTCCACGTGTCCCCACCCCCGACCCCGACCGCTCACTCCGACGCCGGGCGCGCGCCGGTCCCCGCGAGGTCCTGCTCGTCGAGTCGTATCGCTCCGTCCGTGAGGTCGACGCCCTCGTACGGGTCCTCCGCGAGCAGCAGCGAGCCGTCGATGTCGGCGTAGTCCAACAGGGGCGCGAGCTGCGCGGCCGCCGCGATGGAGGCGTTCGACTCGACCATACAGCCGCACATCACCTCCAGCCCGTGCGCCCGCGCGGCGGCGATCAGCCGCCGCGCCTCCAGCAGGCCGCCGGTCTTCATCAGCTTCAGGTTCGCGACGTCACAGCGGTCGGCTATCGCCGGCACGTCCGCCGCGGTCACGCAGGACTCGTCGGCGGCGATCGGTAGCTCGGAGCGCTCGTAGACGTATCGGAGCCCCTCCGGATCGTCGGCGGAGACGGGCTGTTCGACGAACTCCACGTCGCGGTCGGCCAGCCACGCGCTCTTCGCCACCGCCTCCTTCGGCGTCCACGCCTCGTTGGCGTCGACGCGGAGCCGCGCGTCGGGCGCGGCGTCGCGGACCGCGTCGATCAGCTCTCGGTCGCGGTCGGTCCCGAGCTTGATCTTCAGCACGGAGTGGCCCGCCTCGACGGCGTCGACCGCCTTCTCCCGCACGCGGTCCGTCTCGTCGAGGCCGACCGTGAACGACGTCTTCGGCGCGTCGCTCGGGTCGAGTCCCCACAGGCGGTAGAGGGGGACACCGAGCCGCTTGGCCGCGAGGTCGTGGACGGCGACCGAGACGGCACAGCGGGCGGCGGGGTTGCCGTTCACGACCCCTCGTAGCTCGGCCTCGACCGCGTGGAGCGCGTGGGGGTCACCGACGCGCTCGACCGCGTCGAGCAGGTCCGGCAGCACCGCCTCGACGGTGTCGGCCGTCTCGCCGTAGTGCGCCGAGGGGGCCGCGCCCCCGACCCCGGTCATCCCCGCGTCGTCGGTCACGCGGACGACCACGTTCTCGGCCGCCGTCTGGGTCCCCCGCGAGATGGTGAACGGGTTCGCCAGCGGCAGCGAGACCCGTTCGAACCCGGTTTCGAGGCTCATTCGCCGCCGAGCCCCGCGTCGACGATTCCGTCCACGATCCGGTCCGCGCCGTCCCGGACCGGGTCGGCGGCCGGGGCTCCGATCTCGCTGCCGAAGTCGGCCACGGCGTCCGCGGCGGCCGCGTCGTCGGCCACGTCCTTCGTGTTGAGCGCGCCGGCGACGACGCCCGTCTCGTGGACCGCCCCCGCGAGTCCCTCGTAGAGGTCGACGTAGTCGTCGAGGGGCGGGAGGTCGAACGACTCGTAGCCGTGAACGACCTCGCGGCCCGCGGCGTGACAGAGGACGAGACCGTCCGCCATCGAGCCGTGGAGGATGCCGCAGGTGACCGCGGAGTAGGCGGGGTGGACGATGCTCCCCTGCCCCTCGACGACGAGGAGGTCGCGGTCGTCGCCGGCCTCGACGAGCATCTCCTCGACCGCGCCCGCGGCGAAGTCGGAGACGACGCGGTCGATCGGGTTCCCCCAGCCGGCGATCATGATCCCGGTCTGTCCCGTCGGGACGAACGCGGCGTCGATCCCGCGTTCGCGGGCGGCCGCGACGACCTCCAGCGAGGCGGTCATCTTCCCGACCGAGCAGTCGGTGCCGACCGTACACACTACGTCGGCGTCGACGTCGCCGGACGCCCCGGTCGCGACCGTGAGGTCGTCGTCGGGCTTGCGGACATCGACGAGGTCGACGCCGTGCTCGTCGGCCAGCGCGGCCAGCGTCTCGTCCTCGTTCAAGAAGTAGTGGAGGCCACTCACCACGTCGCAGCCGGCCTCGACCGCGGCCTCGACGTCCGACCGCCACGACTCGTCGAAGCCGCCGCCGATCGGCGCGATCCCGACGTAGAGCGCGTCGAGGTCGCCGTCGGCGGCCGCGTGCGCGTCCGCGAACGACGCGACGATCGGCGCGTCCGCGATGTCCGGGACGTGGTCGCTCACTCGGTCGCCGGCGCGGTCGCGGTCGAGGACGGCCCGGACGTCTTGGTCGCCGTAGCGCATCACGCCGAGCGCGGTCTTCGCGCGGTCGGGGAACTTCTCGTGGGCGAGGACGGCGATCCGCTCGTGGTCCATGGTGGGTCGCTCGCTCCGGGAGTTCTTAAAAGAGTCGAGGGCTGGTCGAGGGGTCGGCTCGACCGTACCGATTCCATCTGACGAGACCCCGACCATCGCTGCGGCATTTATAAATAAACGCTGTGCGGTGGCGCGTGCCTGCGAGCGCCCATCGGGCGCGAGACAGCACGCGCGAGGGAGTCAGCCGGCCGGAGCGAAGCGGAGGCCGGCTGACGAGGCTGGGGAGGCGTGAGGTGCGGTGCGGTCGCTGTGCGGGGCGGGACTCAAAGGGGCAGCCGGGAGGCGGGCGCAGGCGACGTAAGCACCGCAGGAACGAGCGAAGCGAGTGACGAGGAGCGCAGCGAGCGTGCGCCCGCCTCCCGGCTGGGGCTTTGGAGGAAGTCACCGCCGATCCACGGTCAGTCATTTATAAGTAAGCGGCTGGGGCTTTGGCGGTGCTTGCCGTCGATCTGTCAGCAGCCATTTATAAGTGATCGGCTAGAGCTTCGTCTAAAAGAACCACACCGAACTCAAAAAACGCGTATCAAGCGCTGCCGTCGACGAACTGGTCGGCGCCCTCGTAGAACCAGTAGCCGTTCTCGCGCATCGCCCGGCCGAGTTCCTGATGGAACTCGACGAAGTCCGCGAACTCCTCCTGTTCGACGTGCTCGAAGATCTCCTCGACGGAGACGACCGTCTCGTAGTCGATCCGGATCGGGTGGTCGCCGTACTGCTCGACGTACTCCGCCGCCGTGAGCGGGAAGTCCTCCTCCTCGTCGATCTTCTTCGCGAGCACGGCGTGGCCGTACTGCCGCATGCCCTCGCTCCCCTGCTCGCCGTCGGGGTCGTGTGGCCAGTCCATATCGAACGATCCGCCGGATCGGGGATAGTGGTTTCGGATGGGGCGGTCGGGCGGGGTCGCGGGTCGATCCTCCCGACCGTCCAGTTCGACCGCGCGCACCCGGGGTCGAACGCGACGCCCGTTCGGCGTTCCGACCTCAAATTATCAATATCGATGTCTAATCACCGACGTTTATTAACGGCTATGTGAAGAGCGAATCATGCCCGCTGACGACCGACGCAACGTCTTTCGACGTCTCTCCGATCGACTTCGTAGTCGCTATCTGTTCAAAATCGCGACCGCGGTCATCGTCGTGTCCGCCGTGCTGCTCGGCACCGGCGCGCTCGCCGTCGATCAGGTTCAGGGGAGCGTCGAGTCGGACGCCCAAGAGACGATGCTGAGCGCCGCCGAACGAGAGGCCGAGGGGATCGACGGGTTCATCGACGACATGAACGGGTACGCGCTCCGCGTCTCGTCGTCGTCCGGCGTCCAGTCGTCCAGCGAGGGGCGGATCCGCGACGAGCTTCGGCGGAACGCCGACATGCTCCCGGAGTACGTGGTCGACGTTCACTACTACGACACCGTGTCGAACGAGGTCACCGTGAGCACCTCTCCGATGGCCGAGGGAACGACGTTCTCCGAGGACGAGCGACCGTGGGCGGTCGGACCGGCGGCGTTCGCCGGTCCGGACGAGGTCCGCTCGTTCGAGCCGTACAAGGCGGACGGCGAGAACCGACTGGGCTTCGTCAGCCCGATCAACGGCGTCTCCGACCGCGCGGTCGTGATCACCGTCGACCTGTCGGAGCGGGGCTCGCTCCTGACCGCCCCCGTCGACGGCGGCGACATGCAGGTCGTCTCCACCGGCACCGGGCAGGTCGCGCTGGCGTCGGACAGCGACGTTATCCTGGACGACTACTTCCTGATCGAGGAGCTGTCGCACCTGAGAACCGACGTCAGCGAGCCGGTCGCGGTCGACGTCACCGACGACGAACAGACCGTCGTGAACGGGTCGGCGGTCGCCACGGCGACCGCGCCCATCGAGGGGAAGTCCTGGGCGGTCGTCGTCGCGGCCCCGGAAGACGCGGTGTACGGCACCGTCGGTGACGTGACCCGGACCGTGCTGCTTTTGATCGCCATCTCGGTCGTCGGCCTGCTCGCGGTGGGCGCGTTCGTCGTCCGCGACGTGAACGGGTCCGTCGACGACCTCCGGGAGTACGCCGAGGCGATCGAAGCCGGCGAGTTGGACATCGACATCGAGCACGAGCGCGCCGACGAGTTCGGCCAGCTCTCGGCGCTGTTCGACCGCATCCGCGAGACGATGCGCGAGCAGATCGAGGCGGTCGAGGCGTCCGCCGACGAGGCCGCCGCGGCGCGCGAGGAGGCGGAGTCGCTCTCCGAGCACTTAGAGGCGAAGGCCGACGAGTACGAGACCGACATCGACGCCGTCGCGGAGGGGGACCTCACCCGCCGGCTCGACCCGGAGAGCGAGAGCGAGGCGATGACCGCCATCGCGGAGTCGCTCAACGAGACGCTCGACCGGCTGGAGGCGCTCGTCGTCGCGATCCAGGACGCCGCCGAGACGGTCGGGGAACAGAGCGACGAGGTGACCTCCGCCGCCGCGGAGGTCGAGTCGACGAGCGTCGACGTCGCGGAGAGCGTCGAGGAGATATCGGTCGGCACGGAGCGACAGGAGGAGACGCTCGCGACCGCGGCCGCCGAGCTGGACGACCTCTCGGCCACCGTCGAGGAGATAGCCTCCTCCACGGACGAGCTCGCGGAGCGGTCGGCCGCGACCGCCGAAGCGGGCGAGGCGGGCCGCGAGGAGGCCGGCGAGGCGATCGACCGCATGGACCGGATCGACGACGAGGTCGGCCAGACCGTCGACGAGATGCGCGACCTGCGCGACGAGGTCGAGCGCATCGGCGAGGTGGTCGAGCTGATCGACGACATCGCGGAGCAGACGAACATCCTCGCGCTCAACGCCTCCATCGAGGCGGCCCGCGCGGGCGAGGCCGGGGAGGGGTTCGCCGTCGTCGCCCGCGAGGTGAAGGACTTGGCGGAGGAGACGGCCGAGGCGACCACCGAGGTCGAGGAGCTGATCGCCGGCGTCGAGGGGTCCACCGAGTCGGTCGCGGACGGCCTGTTCTCGATGGAGGACGACGTCGAGGCCGGCCGAGCGGTCGTCGAGGAGACCGTCGCGACGCTCGAATCGATCGTCGAGGACGTCGAGGACGCCAACGCGGGAGTCCAGTCGATCAACGACGCTACCGACCAGCAGGCCGAGTCGACTCAGGAGGCCGTCTCGATGATCGACGAGGTCGCGGAGGTGAGCGTCGAGACCGCGAGCGAGGCGCAGAACGTCTCCGCCGCCGCCGAGGAGCAGACCGCGGCGATTGGACAGATCTCCGCGAGCGCGGAGTCGCTGTCGTCGCGCGCCGACGACCTCCGGACGCTCGCGGACGAGTTCGAGGCGCGCGAGGAGGCCGCCGCCGAGGCGGACGCCGTCGACCTCGGAGGCGTCGAGACCGGGGACGCTCCCGACGAACCGCCGGAGGCGGACACCGAGACCACCGAGTTCGAGTTCGGTGCGGACGGCGACGGCGAGGCCGCGCCCGGCGACGACTGATCCGCGGCGCTCCCCGGCCGGCCACAGAAGACACTTCACGGCGCTCCGCGTGGCTCGCGACATGCGCCGCAGAGCCCTCCTCGCGTCCGTGGCCGCTCTCTCGACCGCCTCGCTCGCTGGCTGTCCGACTCCGTCGCGGACCGACGACCCGACGGCGATCGACGGCGCCGAGGTGACGTTCCGGCGAGAGTACGACGGCGACCGACCGGGTCCCGATCACGGTCCCGTCGACGCCGCCGAGCTACGCGGCGACCTCGACGCGGATCCGCCCGGACTAGTCGTCGCGGGGCGGATCCTCGAGGGCGCGCGGGAGTGTTACCGGCCCGCCCTGATCGACGCCGCGCTTGACGAGGGAACGCTGACGCTCCGCGTCGAGACCAGAAACGACCCGGAGTGGGAAGGGGAGGCCTGCCCGGACGTGGCACAGGAGCACCCGTACTCGGTCGCCGTCGCGTTCACCGAGGCGAGTGTCCCGAACCGCGTCGCCGTCCGGCACGGCGACGAGACGACACTGGAAGAAACCGTGTGACCTCCTCCCCGTCGTAAACGACGAGGCTTCCCACGGTACCGCACCGCTGAGTTGGGATATTTGCTGGTTGACGACTCGTCGGCATGACGAGCCGATGGCGTTCACGAGAACGCTGTTCTCGTGCAGCCCATCAGAAATCTTCGATTTCTGAGGACGGGGCCACACCGCCGTTACTCCTATCCCCCGGCAGGGGGGACTCGGAGTTATCTTGACCGAGACACCACAGCGGTTCGAGAGGGTGTCTCGAACGTTCTGATTCTCGGAGTCCCGATATTGTGTATTTAGGTGGCGGTGAAACCGCCTCGGTGTACGTCATGCTCCGACGTGACGCTACATAAATATCCGCATCAGCGTCAGAACGTGGTCTGTAGAGGGCTTGTCGGATTCACTCCCGCCGTAAACGGCGGGATTCTCTCCTCGAAGAAAGATAGCGACCGCCGCCGATCAGTCGTCGGCGGACGCCGCGTCGTCGCCCGCAGTCTCGATGTCGACCTCGATCTCGGCGGAGGCGGCCTTGTACTCGGGGATCTTGGCGCGCTCGTCGAGCACGTCGTTGGTGAGGCGGTTCGCGGAGGCGGCCGCGAAGTGCGGCGTGGTCCAGACGACGCCCTCCTTGATGTCCTCGGTCACGTCGGCGCGGACGGTGATCTCGCCGCGTCTGGACTTCAACACCACGTCCTCGCCGTCCTCGATGCCGTACCGCTCGGCGTCGTTCGGGTGAACGTCGACGAAGTTCTCGGGGTGCTGCTTCGAGAGCGTGGGCGACCGGCGGCTCATCGTCCCGGTGTTGTAGTGCTCTTCGAGCCGCGCCGTGGTCAACACGAGCGGGTACTCATCGTCGGGGACCTCCTTCGGCTCCTGATGGACGACGCCCTCGATGCGGCCGAGACCGTCCTCGGTCTCGAACTCATCCTCGTAGAGGAACGGGTCACCCTCGTCGCCCTCCTCGTAGCAGGGCCAGTGCAGCCCCGTCTCCCCGAGCGCGTCGTAGGTCATCCCGTGCATGATCGGGCAGACCTCGCGCAGCTCCTCGAACACGTCCTCGGGACCGTCGAACGCGAACTCGTCACCGCCGAACAGCCGCGTCCCCACCTCACAGAGGATGTCGAGGTCGTGACGCGTGTTCTCGTGGACCTTGTGGACGCCGCGCATTCGCTGGACGCGGCGGTCGGTGTTGGTGACGGTGCCGTCGCGTTCGGCCCACGTCGTCGCGGGGAGGACCACGTCCGCCAGCTCGGCGGTCTCGGTCATGAAGATGTCTTGGACCACCATGAAATCGAGGTCCTCGCGGAACCGCTCCTCGGTCCGGTTGCCGTCCGGCTCGCTCATGATCGGGTTCTCGCCCATGACGTAGAGCCCGTGGACGGTGTCGCCGATCGCGTGGGATATCTCGACGTTCGTCAGCCCCGGCTCCGAGGGGATATCGAAGCCCCACACGTCCTCGACGGACTCGCGGGCCTCGTCGTCGTCGACGAGCTGGTACCCCGGGAGGACGTTCGGCATCGCGCCCACGTCGCAGGTGCCCTGGACGTTGTTCTGCCCGCGCAGGGGGTTGACGCCGGTACCCGGGCGACCGAGGTTCCCCGTGATCAGCGCGAGGTTGATCTCGTTTTGGACGTTGTCGACCCCGCAGGTGTGCTGGCTCATCCCCATTCCGGTGAAGATGGCCGCGTCGTTCGCCATCGCGTACTTCTCGGCGGCGAGTTCGATGTCCTCCAGCGGGACGCCGCACTCCTCGGCGGCCGCCTCCACGTCGAAGTCCGCGAGGGTCTCTTTCAGGTGGTCGATACCCTTCGTGCGCTCCGCGACGAACGCCTCGTCGATCCAGCCCGCGTCCGGCTCCTCCTCGTGGCGCTCCAGTATCGTCTTGAGGACGATGTTAAGCAGGGGAATATCGGTGCCGGGCTTCAGCTGGAGGTGCATGTGCCGGTCGGTGTCGTCTATCTCGAACGACCGGGTGGTCTTGTTCGCGTGCGGGTCGACCTGGATGACGGTCGCGCCCTCCAAGACGGCCTGCCGGAAGTACTGGCTGTTGGCGATCGGGTGCTGCTCGCCCGGGTTCGCGCCCTGGATCCACAGCACGTCCGCGGAGTCCTCTAGGTCGGCCATGCTGTTCGTCATCGCGCCCATCCCGAGGCTGGTCCGGAGCGCCCAGACGGTGGAGGCGTGACACATCCGCGTACAGTTGTCGACCTGGTTGGTGCCGTACCGCCGCGCGAGCTTCTGGATGAGGTAGTTCTCTTCGTTGAACGTCTTCGAGGAGCCGAAAAAGCCCATCCCGTCCGGACCGTGCTCCTCGCGGATCGACTCCATCTCGTCGACGACGCGGTCGAGCGCCTCTCCCCAGGTCGCCTCGCGGAACTCGCCGTCCTCCTTGATCAGCGGCTCCGTCAGCCGGTCCTCGTGGTCGACGACCTGCGTCGCCGCGCCGCCCTTGATGCAGACGCTCCCCTCGTTCACCGGCGCGTCGCCCCACGGCATGAAGCGCATCTCGCCGGGCTCGTCCCCCTCGAGGACGCGGATCCCGCAGCCGACGCCGCAGTACGGGCAGATCGTCTTCGTCGCGTCGTCCGGCTCACTGGACATCGGTCTCACCGCCCCTCTGTGTGCTCATACCACATGATCTATCGTCGCAGTCAATGAGTGTATCGGTGACCCTCGCGGATCCGTCTGTTATCCGATACCGGGCGTTTCGAAGCCGCTAAACGCAACTTTCGGGTATCTACTCCCCTCGTCCGAGCGACGTTTTCACGATCCCGTACCGTTAACATGTTGCTGATAAGTGTTATTAAACGTAAATATAATGGAAAAACATTTACTACGGTTTGGTAACTCCTTACAATCGGAATCAACATGAGAGCAGTTGTCTATCAAGGCCCGTACGACGTGGCCGTCGAGGACGTGGACGAACCGGAGATAGAACACCCGAACGACGTCGTCGTCGACATCACGACCTCGTGTATCTGCGGCTCCGACCTCCACATGTACGAAGGGCGGACCGCGGCCGAGGAGGGGATCGTCTTCGGCCACGAGAACATGGGGATCGTCAGCGAGGTCGGCGAGGCGGTCTCGACGCTGGAGGAGGGCGACCGCGTGGTCATGCCCTTCAACGTCTCCTGCGGCTTCTGTCAGAACTGCGAGGAGGGGTACACCGGCTTCTGTACCAACGTCAACCCCGGCTTCGCGGGCGGCGCGTACGGCTACGTCGCCATGGGCCCGTATCCGGGCGGACAGGCCGAGAAACTGCGCGTCCCGTACGCCGACCACAACGCGCTGAAGCTGCCGGAGGGCCGGGAACACGAGGACGCGTTCTCGCTGCTCGCGGACATCTTCCCGACGGGCTGGCACGGCACCGAACTGGCGAACCTCCAGCCGGGCGAGTCGGTCGCCATCTTCGGCGCGGGGCCGGTCGGGCTGATGGCCGCCTACAGCGCGAAGATCAAAGGCGCCGCCGAGATCTACGTCGTCGACCAGGTGCCGAGCCGGCTCGAACTGGCCGAGGAGCACTGCGACGCCCACCCGATCGACTTCTCCGAGGGCGACCCGGTCGACCAGATCATCGAGGAGCACGGCGGGATGGTCGACAAGGGCGTCGACGCGGTCGGCTACCAGGCGACCGACCCCGACGACGTCGACACCGAGACCGAGGACTACTCCTACCAGCCGGCCAAGGAGAACCCGGCGGTCGTGATCAACAACCTCATCCGCGTGGTCCGACCGACCGGCGAACTCGGAATTCCCGGCCTCTACGTCCCCGAGGACCCCGGCGCGCCCGACGACATGGCCGCACAGGGGCGGCTCGGCATCGACTTCGGGAAGTTCTTCGAGAAGGGACTCAAGTGCGGGACCGGCCAGTGCAACGTCAAGGAGTACAACCGGTACCTGCGCGACATGATCATCGAGGGGCGCGCCGACCCGACGTGGGTCGTCTCGCACCGCGTGGACTTAGAGGAGGCCCCCGAGATGTACGAGGCGTTCGACGCCCGCGAGGAGGGCGTCACGAAGGTCCTGCTGGAGCCCTGACCCGCCGAGGAATCGCCACGCGGCCGTTCCGGCTTTTTGCGGCGCGCAGCGTGCGTCAGACCCTGAGCCACGCCTTCGGGTGTTCCGCGCGGAGGTGCGACTGGTACCGCGAGACGAGCTCCGGATACCCGTCGGCCACGCAGTGCCACTCGCAGTGGTCGCAGGTGCGCTCGACCGCCTCGTCGTCGCCGTGAACGTGTCCGCCGCGTCTGTATGTGACCATGGGGTTCCCGCCGCGGCCGACCCGCGTCGATAGGTACCGTACAGCACGGACTCGGTTCACTCTGTCGGCCGCCGCGGGGCTCTCACCTCATCGCGCCCGCCGAAACCGGTATGTCGATCCCCCGCGTGGTGACCCGTATGTGTAAGTACTGTAACTGGGCGTTCCACGACGAGTGGGGCCAGCTGCTGAAGTACGACGACGTCTACCAGTCGGCGGTCGGCGCCGAGACCGAGTCCACCCACGGGTTCCACGAGGACTGGGACGATCTACAGGCTGAACTCGGGATCTGACCCGCCGGCCTCAAAGCGGGAAGGCGTCGGCCGCCGCCTCCTCGACGGCCGCCGTCTCCCCGCTCCCGGTCGCCAGATCGTCGAGTTCGCCGCGAACCTTCGCCTCGTCCATCTCGCTGCCGATGAACACGAGCCGCGTCCGGCGGTCGTCGTCCGGGTCCCACTCGCCGATTGACCCCGCCTGTACCGAGGGGCCGGCCTGACTCACGCCGATGACCTCGTCGGTGCCCGCGACGTTCGCCACGCCCTTCGCCCGCACGATCGCCCCGTCCCAGTCGTCGAGCCACGCCGCGAACGGCTCCGGGTCGAGCGCCTCGGCCGAGCGGTAGACGAACGAGTCGACGCCGTGGGCCGCGGCGGCCCCCTCGGCGTGGTCGTGGTCGTGCGCGTGGCCGTCCCCCCCTCGTCGCCCTCGCTCTCGGCTATCGCCCGCTTCCACCCCGGCGACCGCTTGGCCGTCTCGAAGTCGAACCGGCCGGTGTCGAGCACGTCGCCGGGGTCGACCTCGGAGTAGCTCGTCCGGATCCGCTTCGCCCGCGGGCCGAGCCGGTCCGCGACCGACTCGATCTCGTCGAGCACGCCGTCCGGGACCATGTCCGTCTTGTTCATCACGAGCACGTCGCAGAACTCGATCCCCTCGACGAGCACGTCCGCGAGGGGGCGGTCGGCCGCCGGCTCCCCGTCGCCCGGGATGTCCTCGCCCGCGTCGAACTCCTTCCAGAACCCGTAGGTGTCGAGGACGGTCACCAATGTGTCGAGCCGGAAGCGCTCCGTCGGGTTGACGTCGCTGTCCTCGGTCCCCTCGGTGAACGCCCGCGCGATCGGGACCGGCTCGGAGATGCCCGACGACTCGACGAGCAGGTAGTCGAACTCCCGGGACGCCGCGAGCGACGCCGCCTCCGAGAGGAGGTCGTCCTGGAGCCGACAGCAGATACAGCCGTTCGAGAGGTCGACGACGCCCTCCTCGTCGTTCTCGCGGGCGACGAGCTCCGCGTCGACGTTCACCTCGCCCATGTCGTTCAGGATGACCGCGATCCGCCTGTCGCCCGGGTTCGCGAGCAGGTGGTTCACCAACGTCGTCTTCCCGGCGCCGAGGTAGCCGCTGAGGACGGTGACCGGGATCCGGTCGTCTGTCATGTGTGCTATCACCCGCCACGACAGTATGAAACGATCGATCGGGACGATCGAGACGAACGTTCATCCGTCCCACCGCCGTACCGCGAGGCGATGGACCTGAGCGAGTCGACCGTCCGGGACCGGGCGCGGGCGTACGCGGAGTCGGAACCGCTGTACGACGTGGAGCGCCAGCACGTCGAGACCGTCCCGCAGACGTTCGCCGGCGACGAGTACGGCCGCCGGGACGCCCAGTGGATCGTCCGGTGGTACTTCCGGCGGTACCTCGGGGAGTACCCGGACCGCGAGCGGCGCGAGCGCGAGGAGTCGTTCCGCGACAACGGGTTCGACGACGTGATAGCCGCCATCGAGGCCGCCGTCGAGGCGGTGGGCGCCGGGGAGAGCGAGGGGGCCGACGCCGAGGAGGCGGACGTCACCGCCGCCCTCGACGCGCTCACCGCGCTCGACGGGGTCGACGTCGCGGTCGCGTCCGGCTTCTGTCAGTTCCTCGCGCCGTCGCGGTTCGTCGCGATCGACCGCCGGACCTGGACAGTCTTGGTCGCGGCCGGCGAACTCGACGGCGACTACCCGGACCCGCCGTCGCCCGCCGACTACCGTCGGTTCGACGACGCCTGTCGGACCGTGACCGACCGGACCGGCGTCGACGCGTGGACGCTGTACCGGGCGCTGTGGCGCTCGTTCGCGGAGCTTCCGGGCGACTCTTCGTAGCGTTATTCGACGACCTCGACGACCGGGTCGTCCGCGATCAGGCGCGTGAGGAGGACGCGCGGCACGTTCGCGCGGAAGCGGATCTCCCTCGCGACCGCCCGGGCCGCGGCGGCGTCCGCCTCGTCGTCGACCTTGTTCACGACCGGGATGGCGGTCGCGCCGCTCGGGACGCCCTTCAGCCCGCCCGCGGGGCTGGCGAGGACGGTCGCGACGTCGACGGGGCGGATCTCCGACCCGACCTCCCGGCCCGTGATCGCGGCGACCTCCTCCGGCCGGTGGACGAGGTCCTCGGTGAGCGGCTCCCCGACGACGTGCGCGCTCACGATCGGAACGACGACGTCCGCGTTCGGCGGGATCTGCGGCTCGTGGTCGCCCGGCGCCTTGAACTCCCGGAGGCGCGCCCCGTCCGCCTTCACGAGCGTCGCGCCGGGCGCCGCGTCGGAGATATCGGCCACGGTGTCCGCGTCGTACCCGAGGTACCGGTCCGACCGCTCGCGCTCAGGGACCAGCCCGAGCGGCCAGTCGCCGTCGCCCGCCTCGTCGAGCGCGGTCACCGGGTCCTCGGTCACGCGCACCGCGGCGACCCGGTCGTCGAAGATCGGTATCCGGACGCTCGCGGTCACGACCGACCGGGCGAGTTGGTCGGCGAGCGCGAACAGCGTCGACTTCTTGCCGCCGGCGCCGACGACGCAGACGGTCGCGTCGCGGGCGTCGAGCGCGGTCGTCAGGTCCATGTCCGGTCGTTCGACCGCGGACGGCGTCACTCTGGCGGTCACTCGGCGGGGGCCGGGACCGTCAGCCGGGCGACCCGATCTCGGTGCCGAACAGATTGATACGTCTCCGCCGCGCACGTCAGTTGAATGGCTCGGAGTCGCACCCGCGTCCTCCGCGTCGACCTCTCGACGGGCGAGACCGCCCGCGAGCGCGTCCCGCGCGGTTGGCAGCGCGACTACGTCGGCGGGAAGGGGCTCGGGGCGCGCTACCTCTACGAGGAGCTGTCGCCCGGGACGGACCCGACCGGCCCGGCGAACCTCCTCGCGTTCCTCGTCGGCCCGCTCGCGGGCTCCCTCCCGGGCGAGACGCGCTACGCCGCGGTGACGAAGTCGCCGCTCACCGGCGGCTTCCTCGACTCGTACGCCGGCGGCGCCTTCGCCGACCGGCTGGCGGGGTCGCTCGACGACTGCCTCGGGCTGCTCGTGACCGGCGCCGCCGACCGACCGGTCCGGATCGAGGTCGAGGGCGGCCGCGCCCGGATCGAACCGAGCGACACGTGGGGCGCCGACGCCGCCGAGACCGCGGCGCGGTTCCCGGACGCCGGGGTCGCCTGCGTCGGCCCGGCCGGCGAGCGCGAGGCGGCGTACGCGACGATAGCGAGCGACGGCGGCGACCACCACGCGGGGCGCGGCGGCGCCGGCGCGGTGATGGGCGCGAAGGGGCTGAAGGCCGTCGTCGCCCGCGACCCGGCGCCGACGGTCCCGGACGACCTCGCGGCCCTCCGCGACCGCGATGCCGCGGCCTACAGGCGGGATTCGACCGGCGAGTGGCAGGCAGCCGGCGGCACGGTCGAGACGGTCGACTACGCGAACGAGGTCGGGATCCTCGCGGCGGAGGGGTGGACGGGGACCGGCTTCGACGGCACCGACGACATCGGCGTCGAGGCCGCGTTAGCGCGCGCGACGGGGCGTGAGGGAGTTGACGACGAGGCGGCGGACGGTGACCGGGGGGAGACCGCGGACGGCGACGCCGGAGAGACCGCGGACGGCGACCCCGGAGAGACGGACCCGGCCCGCTCCGACGGCTTCCGGATCGACACCTCGGAGGGGGAGGTGGTCCCGCGCGGCGCGGCGCCGATCACGCTCGGGGCCGGGCTCGGCGTCGACGACTTCGACCGCGTCGTCGAGCTCTGCGGGGTCTGCGACCGCCTCGGCCTCGACGTGATCGGCGCGGGCAACGCGGTCGCGTGGGCGGTCCGCGCCGGGGAGGCAGGCGTCGTCGACTGCCCGGTCGCGTTCGGTGACGCCGACGGCGCCGAGCGCCTGCTGGAGGCGATCGCGGCGCGCGAGGCCCCCGCCGACCTCGACGTCCACCCCGACCTGCCGGACGCGCTCGCGGACGGGATCGACGCCGCGGTCGCCCGGTTCGGCGGCGCGGAACTCGTGCCCACGGTGAAGTCGATGGCGCTGCCCGGCTTCGACCCGCGCGCGGCGGTCGGCGTCGCGCTCGCGTACGCCACGAGCGACCGCGGGGCCTGCCACCGACGCGCGCGGCCGCAGGACCGCGAACCCCTCGCCAGCCCGGACCGCTCGCCCGTCGACCGGGTGCGCGACGTGGTCGGTGAGCAGAACGCCCGGTCCGTGCTGTGGAGCCTCGTCGTCGACGACTTCGTGGGCGAGGCCGTCTGGACCGACCTCGGCGCGGAGTGGCTCGCGGCGGTCGACCATCCGGCCGTGGACGACATCGACCGCGGTGCCGATGTCGACCGCGACGCCGACGTCAACGTCGACCGCGGCGACTCCCCGGACGACTCGCGGGACCCCGTCGCGGCGCTCGCGACGACGGGCGAGCGGATCTGGACGCTCACCCGGCTGTTCAACGCCCGCGAGGGGTTCGACCGCGCGGACGACGCGCTCCCCGAGCCGCTCCGCTCGGCCGCGGCCGACGGGACGCCGGGCGTCGACGCCGACGCGTTCGACCGCCTGCTCGACCGGTACTACGCGGCGCGCGGCTGGGGGGACCGCGGCCTTCCGACGCCGGACACCCTCGATCGGCTCGGCCTCGCGGGCGTCGTCGACGACGCGACCCCGTTGGACGGGCACGCGATCGACCCCGCCGCAGCGACCGAGTCGGACGATTGAAGGAAGAGATTCCGCGTTCGGTCGACTCAGCGGCGCAGCCCGCCCTCGGCTTTGATCCGCATGATGTGCCGGACGTTGAGGTATATCTCCTCCGGCGACGTCTCCTCCGTCTCGTCGTACAGGTCCGAGACGCGGTAGAGGACCGCCGAGAGCTGCTTGCTCTCCGAACTGTCCCCCCGAACGTCCTCGGCCACGTCTCGGAGGAACTCTCGCACCTCCGCGTCCGCGGGGAACTCCGCGTCAGACGCCTCGTCCGGCACGACCGGGTCGACGCCCGCGGCCGCGAGAGGGTCCTCGCTGTCGTCGCCGCTCGCCGTTCCGTCTGACTCACTCCGGCCCTCGGTTCTCCCGCCGTCGCCTTCCGACGCGTCGGTCATCGCCCGTCGCTCACCCCGCGGCGGCGGACGACGCCGGCGTTGTTCGCGACGTTCTCGACTATCACCTTGAACGCGTCCGCGGTCTCGCCGTCCTCCAAGACGACCGGCTCGCCGTCGTCGCCGCCGGTGCGTACGGAGGGGTCGAGCGGGATCCCGCCGAGGAACGGGAGGTCGTGCTCCTGTGCGAGCGCCTTCCCGCCGCCGGAGCCGAATATCTCGTGGAACCCGCCGCAGTCGGGACACCGGAACCCGGCCATGTTCTCCGCGATGCCGAGGACGTTCGTGTCGTGTTTGCCGAACATGCGGAGTCCCTTCACCGCGTCGTCGAGCGCCACGTCCTGCGGCGTCGTGACGATGACGGCGCCCGTCAAGGGGAGCGTCTGGAGGATGGTGAGCTGGGTGTCGCCGGTGCCCGGCGGGAGGTCCATTACGAGGTAGTCGAGTTCGCCCCACTCCACGTCCTCGACGAGCTGGGTGATGATCTTGTGGACCATCGGGCCGCGCCAGATGACGGGGTCGTCCTCGCCGGTGAGGAAGTCCATGCTCATCAGCTTCACGCCGAACCGCTCGGGGGGAACGATCGTCTCGCCGTCGGTCTCCGGCCGCTGTTCGGCCGACACCATCCGCGGCACGTTCGGGCCGTACACGTCGGCGTCGAACAGGCCGACGCGGGCGCCCAGCTCCGAGAGGCCGGCGGCGAGGTTCACCGCGACGGTCGACTTCCCGACGCCTCCCTTGCCAGAGGCGACCGCGATCACGTTCTGGACGCCCGGGAGCACCTGCTCGTCCGCCGAGAGGTCGTCCGGGATGGCGGCTGACAGCTCCACGTCGAGACCGGTGTCCGCGAGCGCCTCCCGCACGTCGTCGGCGATCTCCGACTCGTTGGGCGAGAAGGGCGCGCCGAGCGCGAGCGACACGCTGACGGTCCCGGCAGCCTCGTCGACCTCGACGTCGTTCACCAGCCCGAGCGAGACGATGTCGCCGCCGAGGTCCGGGTCCCGCACGTCCGCGAGCCGCTCCCGCACGTCCGATTCGTTCATAATCGCTGGGAGGGCCGTGGGTCGAATAAGGGTTCTGTACCCGGGCGCGCCGCCGTTCGCGACGCGCCCGCGGCCACCCGCTCAGTCGATCCGGGTCCCGGCGTCCTCGCCGCGGAGGAACGGCGCCAGACCGCCCGCGCCGAACACGTACGCGGGCGCGTCGAGCGCGAGCAGCTCCCGCACCTTCGCGGCCATCCCGCCCGAGACGTCGGTGACGTCGCTCGCGCCGAGCGCGTCCGCGACCGACGCGAAGTCGTCGATTTCGTCGATCACGTCGCCGTCGCCGTCGAAGACCCCGGGGACCGTCGAGCAGACGCCCACGCGGCGCGCGCCCAGGCCGGCGGCGAGTTCGACGACCAGTTCGTCGCCCGAGACGACGGTGACGCCGTCGCCGGCGGTCGCCACCCCGTCGCCGTGGAGGACCGGAACGAACCCCTCGCCCAGCAGCGTCGCCGTCGACCCGAGCGGGAGGTCGAGCGGGCCGTCGGTCCCCTCGGCCCGCGCCGCGAGCGACAGCGGGTGAACCGGGACCGCGGGCACGCCGCGCTCGCGGAGCCGCCCTAACACGCGCGCGTTCAGCCGCTTCATCGCCCCGTGGACCGCGGCCACCGCGTCGGCGTCGCGCGTTCCGTCCGTCGTCGACACCCCGTGCTCGCTGGCGTGGTGGTGGCCGAAGCTCCCGCCGCCGTGGACGACGACGAGCCGGCCGACCTCGCCGGCCGCGAGCGCGTCCGCGACCGCGTCGCAGGCGTCGTCGAGCGCCGCGTCGTCGAGCGTCTCGGGGCGGTCCTTCTCCGTGATCAGGCTCCCGCCGAGCTTGAGGACGACGGGGGGCGCGGCGCCGTCGGGAACGTCCTCCCCGGAAGCTGCGGCCTCCTCCCCGGACGCGCCCGTCGGATCGCGCTCCGTCACGGCTCCACCACCCGGACGCCCTCGGTCGCAAGCTCGGCGCGGAACGCCTCCTCGCAGCCCTGCGTGAACGAGAGCGCGGTCTCCGTGGCGTCGCTCTCGTCGAGCGCGACGATACAGCCGCCGCCGCCCGCGCCGGTGAGCTTCGCGCCGTGCGCGCCCGCGTCGCGTGCTGCCCACACCATCGCGTCGAGCGACCGGGCGGAGACGCCGAGCGCCGCGAGCAGCCCGTGGTTGAAGTCCATCAGCTCTCCCAGTTCCGCGAGCAGCGCCGGCTCCGGGTCCGCGTCGGCCGGGGCCTCGGCCAGCAGCTCCTCGCCCGTCCGGACGACGTCACCGATCGACTCGACGGTGTCCGCGGCGAACCCGTGCTCCTCGCGAAGCTCCCGGACGCCGGCGACCAGTTCGCCCGTGTCCCCCGCGCCGCCGTCGAACCCGACGACGAACGGGAGGTTCGGGGCGTCGATCAGCTCGCAGTCGTCGCCCTCGACGCGGACCGCGCCCCCCATCGTCGAGCAGAAGGTGTCGGCTCTGGAGGCCTGTCCGTCTTGGACCTCGAACTCGGCTTGGTACGCGCGGTCGGCCAGCTCCCGGCGGTCGAGCGGCTCGCCCAGCGCGCGGGTCGCGGCGTCGATGCCGGCCACGACGACGGCCGCCGACGACCCCAGCCCCGCCCCCAGCGGGATGTCGCTCTCGACGGTGATGTCGAAGCCGGCGTCGGGCGCGTCGGCCGCCTCCCGCGCCTGCTCGACGGCCGCGTCGACGTAGCCCATCGCGGCCTCGACGAGCGGCGTCGGCACGTCGACGTCGGGTCGGTCGCCGGTGCCGCCCGAGTACTCGACCGTGAACCCGTCGAGGGAGAGGTCCTCGGCCTCGACGCGCACGTGGTCGTCCTCGCGCGGCTCGGCGGTCACCGCGGCCCGGCGCTCGATCGCCGCCGGCACGGCGGGTTCGCCGTAGACGACGGCGTGTTCGCCGAAGAGGTACACCTTCCCCGGCGCTTCGCAGACGGTCATACGAATACCCTCTCCCCCCGCGCTTACAGGCGTTGCGCTTGTGGGCGGGGCGAGCGAACGGCCCGACGGAACGGCGATCTCCTCGCCCCCGTCAGCTTTTCACCGGCGGCCGGCGTCGTGCGCGTCATGACCGCGATCCCGTCGGTTCTGACCCGTTCGCTCACCGACTTCGTCGAGGGGCTCGCCGTCGCGATTCCCCGGCTGCTCTCGGGGCTGGTCTTCCTCGCCTTAGCGTACGTGACGGTCCGGGTCGTCCTCTCGCTCGTCCGCACGTCGATCGAGCGGATGTACGTCGGCGACCGCGAACTGGTGGGCGATCTCATCGTCACGCTCGTCTCCATCTTCCTGTGGTTCGGCGTCGCGCTCACGTTCCTGAAGGTGCTCGGCATGGGCGACATCGCGGCGAGTTTAGGCACCGCCGTCGGCTTCATCGCCTTAGGGGTCTCGTACGCGCTCTCCGAGATGATCGAAGACACCGTGGCGGGCGTCTACCTCCTGCGTGACCCCGACTTCAACGTCGGCTACCGCGTCGAGGCGAAGGGCATGACCGGCACCGTCGCCGCCATCGAACTTCGGAAGACGCGGATCGACGCGGACAACGGCGACCGCGTCGTCGTGGCGAACCGGGAGATCGAGCCGCGCTGGACGCACGACGTGCCGGAGGCGGAGCCCGCCGACGAGGGGCCGTCGACCGCCGACTGACCGGCGCTGACGCCGGACTGGCGCGGGACCGAACCGAGTTTCTCTCCCAAAGCTTATCAGCTAGCTCCGAAACCCCACTTTCGTCATGTCATCAGTATCCTCCGAGCGCGTCGAGGGCGACACGACGCTCGCGGCGCTGTCGCACGCGTCGGCCCTCTTCGCGTCGTTCCTCGGCCCGATCCTGTTCTTGCTCCTCGCGGACGACGACGACGAGCTCGTCAAACAGAACGCCAAGAACTCGCTGAACTTCCAGATCGTCGTCTTCGTCGCCCTCATGATCGCCGCCGTCCTGAGCTTCGTGTTCATCGGGCTCCTGCTGTTCCCGGTCATCGCGGTCGTCGACCTGATCCTGGTCCTCGTCGCCACGGTGAAGGCCAACTACGGGCAGGTCTATTCGTGCCCCTTCACGCCGGACATCGTCTGAGCGCGCCGCGCTCCCGAGCGATTTGCCGGAAGCTCGCGGGTCGTGAACGAACGAAACGAAAGTAGACTCGAAAACCGACCGCCTTAGAGTTCGTCCTCGAAGTCCTCGAGGGCGAACACGGTGTCGGCGCCGCGGCGGTCGAGCGTCTCGTTGGCGAGGAGCCAGTAGACGACCGACAGCGCGCGGCGACCCTTGTTGTTCGTCGGGATGACGAGGTCGACGTTCGACAGCTGGTTGTTGGAGTCGCACATCGCGATCACCGGGATGCCGACGGTGATGGCCTCCTTGACAGCCTGCGCGTCACCGATCGGGTCGGTCACCACGACGACGTCCGGCTCGATGTAGCCTGCGTAGTCGGGGTTCGTCAGCGTGCCCGGGATGAACCGTCCCGTGCGGGCGCGGGCGCCGATGGCGTCCGCGAACTTCTCGGCCGGGAACCGGCCGTACTGCCGCGAGGACGTGACGAGGATCTGCTCGGGGTTGTAGTTCGCGAGGAAGTCCGCGGCCGTGCGGATCCGCTGGTCCGTCAGGCTCACGTCGAGGACGTACAGCCCGTCGTCGCGGACGCGGTGGATGAACCGCTCCATGTCCTTCGTCTTCTGCTGGGTCCCGATGTGGACACCGGCGGAGAGGTAGTCCTCGACGGGGATCAGCAGGTCGACGTCGTCGTCCGGCATGACGTCGTCGTCGAACGGGGAGGCGTCCTCCTCCTCGTCGGCCTCGGCGGCCGCCTCGTCGGTCTCGGCGTCGGCGGATGCCCCTGATTCGGCGTCGGCGGACGCCCCTTCGGCAGCCGCGTCAGCGGTCGGTTCCTCGGTCGTGTCGGCCTCCTCCTCGACCGCCGCGTCGACCGCCTCGGTCTCCGCGTCGTCGTCGAGTTCGACCGCGTCGTTGTCTTCGCTCATGCGTGGTGTCGGTCCGTCATACCGCGTCGTCCGCGATGCGGACCAGTTCGTTCAGCTTGGCCGTTCGCTCGCCGCCGACCGTGCCGGTCTTGATGTAGCCGGCGTCGGTCGCCACGGCGAGGTGTGCGATGGTCGTGTCCTCGGTCTCGCCCGAACGGTGGGAGATGACAGTCTCGTACCCGTTGCGAGCGGCGAGTTCGACCGCGTCGAACGCGTCCGACAGCGTCCCGATCTGGTTCGGCTTGATCAGGATGCTGTTGGCCGCGCCCGCGTCGATTCCGTCTTCGAGCCGCTCGACGTTGGTGACGAACAGGTCGTCGCCGCAGATCAGCGTCCGGTCGCCCACCCGGTCGGTCAGCTCCGCGAACGCCTCGTAGTCGTTCTCGTCGAGCGGGTCCTCGACGTACGCGAGGTCGTACTCGTCGACGAGCCCGGCGACGTACTCGATCTGTTCGTCGGCCGACTTCGTCTCGTCGCCGTACACGTACGCCTCGGCGTCGTCGTCGTACAGCTCCGCGGCCGCCATGTCGAGGCCGAAGCGGATCTCGAACCCGACCTCCTCGGAGACGCGGTCGACCGCCTCGTCGACGACCTCGAACGCGTCCGCGTCCGAGATGGGGGGCGCCCACGCGCCCTCGTCGCCCTTCGCCGCGGGCACGCCGCGCTCGTCGAGCACGTCCGCGACCGCCGCGTGGACCGCGGCGTTCGCGAAGACGGCCTCCGAGACGCTGGGCGCGCCCACGGGCGCCGCGAGGAACTCCTGGATGTGGGTCGCCTCCTTGGCGTGCTCCCCGCCGCCGACGACGTTGCCGAGCGGAACGGGGAAGTTCTCGCCGCGGAACGCGCCGCCGAGGTGCTGGTACAGCGGCGCGCCCAGCACGTCGGCGGCCGCCTTCGCCGCCGCCATCGAGATGGCGACCGCGCTGTTGGCGCCGATGGCGGAGAAGTCGTCCGTCCCGTCGGCGGCGCGTAAGGCGTTGTCGACCGCGCGCTGGTCGCCCGCGTAGACGCCTTCGAGGCGCGGCACCGCGTGTTCGCGGGCCTTCGCGATGGACTCGCTGGCGGGCAGTTCGATCGCCTCGTACTCGCCCGTCGAGGCCCCGCTTGGGGCCGCGCCGCGGCCGAAGCCGCCGGACTCGGTGAGCACGTCGGCCTCAACGGTGGGGTTTCCGCGCGAGTCGAGCACGCGTCGTAGCGAAACGCTCGTGATTCGGGTCATTAGTTGTCCCTCCGGACCGTGAACGGGAGCACGCCCGCATCGTACTCCTCCGCGGCGACGAGGATCGGCTCCGTCTGGTCCGTCTCGATCAGCACGGGCGCCCCGTAGGACACCTGCAGCGCTCGCGCGCCGAGGATTCGTGCCTTCTCGTATCGGTTGTATCGCTGTTCTGACATGGTTTACTGGTACGGCGAGACGACGTCGACGAGGTCGCGGTGGCTCACCAGCATGCGCCGGCAGCAGTGCCGGTCGACCCCGAGGTCGTCAAGCACCTCGCCGGGGTCCTCGTCGCCCTCGCGAGCCCGCTCTTTGAACTCCTCCCAGTGTTCACCCACGACGTTGCCGCACGTGAAACACCGGACGGGGATCATCATGACTGGATCACCTCAGCGGTAGGACTTCTGGTAGCGAGCGCGCGCGCCGGGTCCGCCCCACTTCTTGGGTTCGGACTGGCGCACGTCGTTGACCAGCAGGGTGCGGTCGAAGTTCATGTACGCGTCCCGCAGCTCGGCGTCACCGAGGTGCTGGACGAGACCGCGCGCGATGGCGGTCCGCGTCGCGTCCGCCTGCCCGCTGAAGCCGCCGCCCTCGACGTCGATGTCGATGTCGACGCCGTCGCGGAGCTCCTCGCCCGCGATGCGGAACGGCTCCAGCATCTTGAGCCGCGCCTGCTCCGGTTCGACCAGCTCGACTGGCTGGGAGTTGATGCGCACGCGGCCCTCGCCCTCGCGCACGGTGGCGCGGGCGACGGCCGTCTTCTTCTTGCCTGAGGTGTTCGTTACCATGTGACGTTGGCTCCCAGAGACTCGGAGATCGACCCGAGCGTGGTGAATTTGATGTTCGAGAGGCGGTCGAGCGAGGTGCCGTCGAGGACGACGCTCTCGACGTCCTCGTCGCGCTCGTAGGGGTTCCCGACGTACACGCGCACGTTCGAGAACGCCTCGCGGCCGTCCTCCGACTTGTACGGCAGCATGCCGCGGATGGCGCGCTTGAAGATTCGATCGGGGCGCTTGGGGTAGTACGGCCCGCTGTCCGAGCCGAGCTCCGCGCGCTTGTGGTACGTCTCCATCGTCGCCTCCTCGTTGCCGGTGATGACGGCGCGCTCGGCGTTGACGACGGCGACGGTCTCCCCGGCGAGGGCGCGCTGTGCGACCTCAGAGGAGACGCGACCGAGGATACAGTCGCGGGCGTCGACGACGACGTCCGCGTCTATCTTCGCGAGGCTCATCGGATCACCCGCACGTTGCTTCCTTCGGGGTTCTGTTCGACGTACTGTTCAAGCGTCACCGCTTCGCCGGCCTGGTCGATCTTCGTCCGGGCGGTCCCGGAGAAGTCGACGGCGGCGACGGTGACGTTCGTTTCGAGCACACCGCTGCCCAGCACCTTGCCGGGGACGACGACCGTCTCGTCTTCCTGCGCGTATCGTTCGATACGGCCCAGGTTGACCTCAGCGTGCGTGCGCCGTGGCTTCTCCAGTCGGTCAGCGACATCCTGCCACACGTTGGCACCGGAGTCGCGCGAGACCGACTTCAGATCGGCAATGAGGTTCTGTAGTTTCGGGTTCGTCTTGCTACTCATAGCTGTCCCTCCTGAACGGAGAGTTCGTGGAAAACGGAGTGCAGGGAGCAGGATTTGAACCTGCGGACCTCTACAGGACAGCGCCCTGAACGCTGCGCCGTTGGCCTGACTTGGCTATCCCTGCGTGCACTCCATCGTATTCCGGCTCCCTTCAAACCACTTTCGGTCCCGCCGTCCGCCGAACCCGCCGCGGGCGCTCCGACTGTCGGGGCGGGGCCGCGGCTGGCGGCGGGGGCGACGGTCAGGGCGTTGGTTCGAAGGGCCGTCATTTCCTTATACTGCGACTTTCGTCTGTAGTTCGTCCGCGCGCTCCTCGATGGAGTCGATGGCGCGGAGCAGCAGTTCCTCGACGTCGAACGAGCCGTCCGTCTCGATGTGGAAGACGAACGCGCCCGGCACGTCCTCGACCGCGACCTCCTTCCCGGGGAACCGCTCCGAGAGGTCGTTGTCGAAGTCGTCGGTGAGTTCGATCTCTCCGTCCGGCGTCTCGATGACCCCGCGGAGGATGTTCGGCTCGTCGTCGTCGAACTCGCCGCGGTCGCCCTCGACCGAGACGCGCTGGAGGTGGCGGTAGCCGACGGAGACGCCGCCCTGGTGTTTGGCGTGCTCCTTGCCGGTGTCGAGGACCGCGTCGGCCTCGAACTCCAACCGCTGTCCCTCCTTCAGTTCGATGATCGGGACGTTGTCGTCCGCGACCTCGACGAGCGGATCGCTGCTCTCGATGTCGCCGGAGTAGGCCGTCGCCGGTCCCTCGACGTCGAGCGCGAGGGTGACCTCGTCGCCGACCTCGAAGTCGTCGAGCGGCGTCGTCAGGGGGATGAGCCCCAGACGCAGTCCGATCATCTCGTCGAACATGACCGAGGAGTTCTCGACGAACCGAACGGTGTCGATCGAGAACGTCGGGACGTCGGCGATCATCGCCCGGCGGATGCCGTTGGCGAACGCCGGCGTGAGCCCGCGGATCAGCACCCGCGCGCTGCGTTCGTCCCGTTCGACGTACTGGACGTCGAATTCGTCTTCGGTCATGTCAGACTCGCTTGTTCTTCGGCGCCTTCGTCCCGTCGTGCGGGATGGGCGTGACGTCCTCGATCCGGCCGATCTCGACGCCCGCGCGTGAGAGCGCGCGGATCGTCGCCTGCGCACCGGGACCGGTGGACTTGTTGAGGTTGCCGCCGGGACCGCGCACGCGAACGTGCACGCCCTCCAAGCCGGCGTCCTTGACGCGCTCGGCGACGACCTCCGCCATCTGCATGGCGGCGTACGGCGACGCCTCGTCGCGGTTCTGCTTCACCACGGTGCCGCCGGACGACTTGGCGATCGTCTCGGCGCCCGTCTCGTCGGTGACCGTGATGAGCGTGTTGTTGAACGACGCGTACACGTGGGCGATGCCCCACTTTCCGTCCTCGGATTCACTCATGTATGCTTACTCCTGTGACTCCGCGCGCTCGGGGTGGAGATCGTCCGCGAGCGGGCTCGTCTCGTCGAAGGCGATGGCGCCCTCGTCGTCGACGTCCACCTTCACCGACGGGCGCGTGACGCGAGCGCCGTTGACGGTGATGTGGCCGTGGACGATGAACTGGCGGGCCTGCTGGGTCGATGAGGCGAAGCCCTGTCGGTAGACGACCGTCTGGAGCCGGCGCTCCAGCAGGTCCGTCACGTCGAGCGACAGGACCGTCGAGATGTCGTCGTTGTCGCCGAGGATGCCGATGCGGCGGAGCCGCGCGACGAACTCCGCGCCGGCGTCCTGGGCGGCGTCGACGTCGCCCTGCGCCTCGCCGAGCAGCCGTCGAGCCTCTCGACGCATGTTGCGCAGTTCGGACTGGGCGCGCCAGAACTCCTCTTTATTCTTCAGACCGTACCGCGAGAGGAGGTCGGACTCCTCGGCGATCCGCTCGCCCTGGTACGGGTGGTTCGGCGTCTCGTAGCCCTTGGTGTTTTTCCCGGTGCTCATTCGTCGTCACCGCCCTCGTCGTCTTCCATCTCCTCGCGGATCTCCTCGACGTTGACCCCGATGGTCCCCTCCGAGCGACCCGTGGACTTGGTGCGCTGCCCGCGGACCTTCTGCCCGCGCTTGTGGCGCACGCCCTTGTACGATTCGATGATCTTCATCCGGTTGATGTCGTGGCGGCGCTTCTCGTTGACGTCCGTGCCGACGAGGTGCGTCGTCTCTCCGGAGAAGAAGTCGTTCTGTCGGTTCGTCATCCACGACGGGACGTGGTCTTCGAGGTTCTCCGCGATGTCGACCACCGCGTCGATGTCATCCTCGTCGAGGAGCCCGAACGTGGCGTTTCGGTCCACGTCGGCCTTCTCGGCGACCAGCCGCGCCGTGCGCGTGCCGATGCCGTCGAGTTCGGACAGGCTTCGCTCGACCGTCTTCGTCCCGTCGAGGTCCGCGCCCCCGATCCGAACGAAGTACTGGAGGTCTTCCTCCTCCTCCGGCGAGTCGTCCTGTGATTCTTCCGTGCTCATGTGTTGGTTGTGGTGAGTCCTACCGGCGCGATTCCGGCGGTACTCGTCCGTTCGAGCGTTGCGGCGGGGATTCGAACCCCGGAGGCAGTGACGCCACAGAGTTAGCAACCCTGCGCCTTGGGCCAAGCTTGGCTACCGCAACCCGCGTTGTATCATCGCCCTCTCGGACTCGGGGCCCGACGCCCCTACAGTTCGTGCGTTCGTTACCTCCCGCTTTCGGTACTTAAACATCACGAAACGGACGGGTCGCTGTGGGGGTCTCGCACGGTCGCCACACGCGCCGCCCGTTTCCGTGAGGCGTACTGTTTAGTGGGTTCACTCGGAGTGTCCGGGTATGCAAGCCGTTCAGTTCTCCGAGCACGGCGACCGCGACGTGATCGAGTACGGCGAGTTCCCCGACCCCGAGCCGGACCGCGGCGAGGTCCTGGTCGACGTCAAGGCCGGCGCGCTCAACCACCTCGACATCTGGACGCGACGCGGGATGCCCGGCATCGACCTGGAGATGCCGCACATTCCGGGCAGCGATGCGGCGGGCGTCGTCGAGGCCGTCGGAGAGGGAGTGACGCGCTTCGAGCCCGGGGATCACGTCGCCGTGAGCGCGGGCGTCTCGTGCGGGAACTGCGAGTTCTGCCGCAACGGGCAGGAGTCGCTGTGCGTCTCCTTCCACATCATCGGGGAACACGTCCGCGGCGTCCACGGGGAGAAGGCGACGGTCCCGGCGGCGAACCTCGTCCCGGTCCCGGACGGCGTCGACTGGGAGGTCGCCGGCTCCGCCTCGCTGGTCTTCCAGACCGCGTGGCGCATGCTCCACACGCGCGCCGAGATAGAGGCGAGCGAGAAGGTGCTCGTCTTGGGCGCCTCCGGCGGCGTCGGCCACGCGGCGGTCCAGATCGCGGACCACGCGGGCTGTGAAGTGTTCGCGACCGCGTCCACGGAGGAAAAGCTCTCGCACGCCGAGGACTGTGGCGCCGACCACGTCATCGACTACGAGGCGAACGACTTCGCGGACGAGATCAGCGAGATCACGGGCAAGCGCGGCGTCGACGTCGTCGTCGACCACGTCGGTGAGGCCACCTATCCGGACTCCCTCAAGTCGATGGCGAAGGGCGGCCGGCTCGTCACCTGCGGCGCCACGACGGGCGGGAACCCGGGCGCCGGACTCAACCGCATCTTCTGGAACCAGCTGTCGGTGCTCGGCTCGACGATGGCGACGCCCGGCGAGGTCGACGACGTGCTGGAGTTGGTTTGGGACGGCACCTTCGAACCTCGCGTGCGCGAGGTCCTCCCGATGAGCGAGGCCGCGCGCGCACACGAGATGATAGAAAACCGTGAGGGCTTTGGCAAAGTGGTGGTTAAACCGAATAGTGAGCTCTGAGACCGACGCCGACGCGGACGAGACCGCCGGCGGCACCACCGACGGCGGCTACGTCCACGTCCCCGGAACCGAGGGCGACGCCGACGGCGCGAGCGACGGCGGCACCCCGGCCGGCGACGACGGCGGCGACTCGCGGGGACCGACGGCGGCCGCCGGCGAACCGACCGCCGACGGCTTCGGCCGCAAGGGGTGGGCGCTGACGGCCGTCCTGTTCACCTGCGTGCTGGTCATCCCGGGGATCATCTACGCCTACCCGTACGCGGCGGGCGCGTTCGGTCTCACCTTCTTCGCGACGTACCTCGCGCTCCCGCTCGTCCCCGCGCTCCTGCTCGGGCTCGTCGCGGTCTGGTCGATGACGGCCGCGACCGCGGACGGCGAGGCGTGAACGGGCCCGCGCTCCGTCGCCGGCTCGCCCGCCGTCGCCGGCCCGTCCCCCCCGGCGTCGAACGACAACGGTTTTGAACGGCACCCGCGGAGTGGAGATATGTTGATCACCGTCTCCGGCCCGCCAGGGAGCGGGAAGAGCACGAACGCAGTCCAGCTCGCGGACGCGCTCGGACTCGGGCACGTCTCCGGCGGCGACATCTTCCGCGAGATGGCGGCCGAACGCGACATGACGCCCGTCGAGTTCAACGAGTTCGCGGAGGAGGACCCGCAGATCGACCGCGACCTCGACCGCCGGCTCCGAGAGATCGCCGTCGACCGCGACGACGTCGTCCTCGAATCGCGGCTCGCCGGGTGGCTCGCGGCCGACCACGCCGACTTCCGCTTCTGGTTCGACGCGCCGCTCGGCGTCCGCGCGGAGCGGATCGCGGAGCGCGAGGCGAAGCCGGTCGACCGCGCCCGAGCCGAGACGGAGCGCCGCGAGGCCTCCGAGCGCAAGCGGTACCGGGAGTACTACAACATCGACATCGAGGACCTTTCGATCTACGACGCCGCGTACAACACCGCCCGCTGGGGACCCGAACCGTTCCTCGACGTCCTCGTCGCGACCGTCGAGGCGTACGACCCCGCGGACGACGAGGGGAAAGCCCCCGTCGAAGGCGTCGTGTACGACTTCTGAGAATCGACTAGCCCCGCATGACAGACGCTTCCGATACCGACGCCGACGCCCCCGTCGACGGCGATGACCCCCTCAGATCCCCGCCCGGAGAGCGCTCGGTGCCCGAGCTGCTCCGGTTCGGCGTCGTCAACCTCGACAAGCCCGCCGGCCCCTCCTCGCATCAGGTGTCGGCGTGGGTGCGCGACGCGATAGACGAGACGCTCGCGGCCCTCGACCCCGAGGGGCCTCCCACCGGCGGCGTCGCCCACTCGGGCACGCTCGACCCGAAGGTCACCGGTTGTCTCCCCACGCTGACCGGCGACGCGACGCGCATGGCGCAGGTGTTCCTCGAAGGCGCCAAGGAGTACGTCGCGGTGTTGGAGCTCCACGCGTCCCCTCCGGCCGACTTCCGCGAGGTGGTCGCTGCGTTCGAGGACGAAATCTACCAGAAGCCGCCCCGGAAAAGCGCCGTGAGCCGCCGGCTCCGCACGCGGACGGTTCACGACCTCGACGTGCTGACGGTCGAGGACCGGAAGGCCCTCCTCCGGATCCGCTGCGAGTCGGGGACGTACGTCCGGAAGCTGTGTCACGACGTCGGACTCGCGACCGGCGTCGGCGCGCACATGGGTCACCTCCGGCGCAGCGCCACCGACCCGTTCGACGACCGCGACCTCCACACGCTCCAGGACCTCGTGGACGCGCTCGCGTGGGCCGAAGACGGGGATGACGCGCTCCTCCGCGAGGTCGTCCGCCCGGCGGAGGACGCCCTGACGCACCTCCCCGCGGTGACGGTCGCTCGGTCGGCCGCGCGCAACGTCGCGACCGGCGCGCCCGTGTACGCGCCCGGCGTGATCGACGTCGACGACGACGCCGTCTCGGCGGCGAGCGACGGCGCGGAAACGGACGGAGACGCCGACCCCGATCCGCCGCTCGTCGCGTGTCTCACGCCCGACGGCACGGCGGTCTGTCTCGGTCGCGTGGTCGGTGACCCGGACGGCGAGAGCGGAACGGTCGTCGACTTGGAGCGCGTTCTTTTATAGCTCGCCGCGACCGGATCCGACCATGGACGAGCCGGACGCGGACGGGGACGAGGGCGGACGGATAGCGATCGGGAGCGCGAGCGCGGCGCCGGGAACGCTCGGCCGCGGCCGGCTCCCGGTGGCGGACCTCCCGACCGGCGGCTCGGAGCGGCTCCCGGTCGCCGTCGCGAACGGCGCCGAAGCCGGGCCGACGCTCTGGCTCACGGGGGGCGTCCACGGCGATGAAGCGACCGGCGTCGCGGTCGTTCAGGACGCGGTCGCGGCCTTTTCCGACCGCCTCGACCGCCTCGCCGGCGCGGTCGTCGCGGTCCCCGTCGTCTCCCCGGCGGGGCTGCGTCGGAACGCGCGGGAGACGTACTACGCAGACAAGGACCCGAACCGCCACTTCCCGGACGCGGACGCGGAGTCCGCCCGCCCGCCGAAGCTCCAGGAGCGGATCGACGCCCGGCTGTACGCCGCGATCACGGGCGAGGTACCGGACGACGCGGGCGAGTGCGCGGACGGATCGAGTGAGTTCCCCGTCGAGACCGTCGGCTCGAACGCCGCCGCGGACGCGCTGATCGACTGTCACACCGCGGGGGTCGGCAGCGTCCCCTTCGCCATCCGCGACCGCGTCCTCTACGGCGACCGCCGGAGCGAGGCGGACGCCGCCGCGCTCTCCGCGGACCTCGGCCGCCTCGTCGACGCGTTCGGCCTCCCGGCCGTCCGGGAGTACCCCGCCGCCGAGTACGTCGAGGAGAGCCTCCAGCGATCGACCGCCGGCGCCGTGCTCAACGAGGCGGGCATCCCGGCGTTCACCGCGGAGCTAGGCGCCCACAGCGTCGTCGACGACGACCTGCTCGCCGCGGGCGTCGCGGGCGCGTTCGGCGTCGCGGTCGAACTGGGGCTTCTGGCGAGCGAGGACGTCCCCGAGTCGGTCGGCGCGCCCGGCGTCGGCGTCGACCCGGCGCCCGTCGAGTTCCCCGTGCGGCGCTTCCGCGGTCCGACGACAGACACCCCCGGACTCGCTCGGCACCGCGTCGCCGCCGGGGACGCGTTCGACGCGGGCGACGTCCTCGCTCGCGTGGTCGACGCCGGGGGCGAAGAGCGCGCGACGGTCACCGCCGAGCGCGACGGGTACGTCCTCGGCCGGTCCGAGGGGCTGGCCGTCTACGAGGGCGATCCGATCGGGAGCCTCGCGGTGTGGGACGACGGCGACCTCGTGGTCCCGCGGGACGCCGACGAGGAGTGAAACGAAGTCCTTAATTACCGGACCGTCGTTTTTCAGCGTGTAGTCAGGGACCGTGGGGTAGTGGTATCCTATGCGGATGGGGTCCGTATGACCTGAGTTCGACTCTCAGCGGTCCCATACGAATTCTTACTAGATCTCATCATCGGCAGTCTTAGCGCCGTTTAACGCCTGAGAACCGCATTTGGGGACGTGTTGTAAATCGGCAAATTGGCGGTTTCGACGAGGCGGGCGGCTTCGTGAACTTCCGTGAGACGCCGACGAAGACGAACTCGCTGATCGACCGACTGAAGAAGATTACCGGCGAGTCTGGCGTCCGTTTTCGGGAGTTAATCTTCTCGCTCCTGTTCGAGCTTGGCTAATTCTCTGTGTGCTTCGTCAACGATCTCGCTCACGGTAGGGCCGTCACGGATTCGCGCACCGTAATCCGGCTCTGGAAGGGTAACAATCCGGTCCTCGTTACGTATTGGATCAAGCCATTGAGCTCCTCCTCCGCGTGAACGCGGAGGAATCCCACCAAGGGATTTCAGGCCGAGTGTAGCGGCCTGTTGGTTTCAAGACGCATACGTTCCAAGCGTCGTCTGCTGGTTTTCAGCATCGGCTTGGCTGCCTTGTGGCCCGGTCAAAGAGGTCGTTCGAAAATCGAAGATTTTCGTGATCACGAGAGACTCCGTCTCTCGGACGGCCCCATCCGTAGCCGAGTCATCGTTACCGGCCTTCTGCCCGGAAGTCCGGTCGCTTCGGCGGTTGCCCTCTCCACTACGGTAGCGGTCTGTAATGTTTATCGCCCCGTTCGCGTCGGCTCGATACTCACCGACCCAACAGCCGTCGTTCCTACAGCCTACAATCTCGAACGATCGCTCAACCGGTGACCCCGATGCCGTCATCGGGTTCAACAAAGCGAAATATTCTCAAAAACGAGAACTCGGTGCGAGGTACTATATATGGTATCACACAGCAGAAGTATATGCAATTAGGAGATGTAGAATCGCCAGTTCAGCGGTACATAGAGAACACGCCGAACGGAAAAGAGATTCCGGATGAGACGTTCAGACGGCGGCACATCGGTGTGTTGGCGTTCACGCTCGCGTTGCTTCCGTTTGTCTTCGGAGTGAGTCGGATGGTGGGCGCGGAGTCGATCACTGGTGCGGAATTGCCGGTCATCCCAATGCTACACTCCGTGGTCGGCACTGGGATCGTGTTGGGATTGGTAGTAATAGCTGCAATTCCGGTACTTCCCCGCCGAATTAGAGCGGCGACAGGCGCGGTCGCGTTCATGGTACAGGGGTCGGTGTTAGCGTACTTTACTGGCGGATTCATCGAGGCACATTTTATCTACTTTGTTGGAGTCGGGGTTGTCGCACTCTATGAGGATTGGGTACCGTTCGCGATCACGATTGGGTACGTTGCCCTCCAACACAGTGTCTTCGGGCTCATAGAGTGGTTCACAGTCTATAACCATCCGGCTGCGATGGCTAACCCGGTCGTCTGGGGTGGAATACACGCTGTTGGGGTGCTGATGCTCGCGGGGACAATCACGTTCCTCTGGCAGTCTCTCGCAATTCAGCGACAACAGGCTCGCGAGAAGGTCCAAGAGAAACTGGAAGAAGCAGAGGAAGCGAGAGATCGTGCCAAAGAGAAGGAGATAGAGGCGGCCGAACAGCGCGAGGAAATGCAAGAACTCAACGCGGAACTTGAGCAGGCCGCTGCCGACTACCAGTCGGTAATGGTTGAGTGTGCGGCCGGTGACTTCACCCGCCGACTTGATACCGATGTAAGCAACGAGGCGATGGCCGAAATAGCCACCACGTTCAACGAAATGGTGGAGGATCTCGAGCTGACGTTCGCGCAGATTCAAGCCTTCGCTGATGAGGTCGCTTCTGCGAGTGAAGATGTGAGTGCATCGACGGCAGAGACGCAGCGTGCGAGCGAGCAAGTTGCGGACTCTATCCAAGCTATTGCGGCAGACGCGGATACACAGCACGGACAGAGCCGAGAGGCATCGAACGAGATGCAGAATCTCTCTGGGACAGTCGAAGAAGTTGCGTCCTCAGCAGACGAAGTTGCTACAGCCTCTCAGAATGCTGTTAAACTCAGTAATAACGGGCAAGAAGCCGCGTCAGAGGCAATTGATGAGATGGAAGAGATCGAGTCCCAGTCTGAACAGACAGTCGATCAGGTCAACACGCTCGCAAGTGAGCTTGATGAAATCGGAGAAGTTGTGGAGTTGATCGAGGATATTGCTGAGCAGACGAATTTGCTTGCGCTGAATGCCTCGATAGAAGCGGCTCGCGCTGGTGAGGCGGGATCCGGGTTCGCCGTGGTGGCGGACGAAGTGAAGGGGCTTGCAGAGGAGACTGCGGAGGCTGCTGATGATGTTACCGAGCGGATAGAGCGTGTTCAGTCCAACTCCGATGAGACCGTTGAAGATATGGAGTCTATGCAAGACCGGGTTCGTTCGGGCGCTGACACGGTTGAGTCGGCCCTCGCTGCTCTCGATGAGATCACGACCACCGTCGAAGGGGTGAATGATGGTATCCAAGAGATCAGCGACGCAACAGACAGTCAAGCCGCCTCTACAGAGGAAGTCGTAAGCATCGTCGAGGAGGTCGCCAACGCGGCAAATGAAGTGAACAGCGAGTCCGATAATGTCTCAGCAGCAGCCGAAGAACAAACCTCATCACTTGCGGAAGTCTCTCAGAACGCAGACAATCTCAAAGAGCGAGCAGGGAAGCTTCAAAACCGCCTCAGCGGGTTCACCATTGATGCAGAGCCTGACCGGCTCGGAGGTGTAAGGGGTGACAATGCCGGCCCTCAAGCTAGTAGCTCGGTCAGGACAGTAGGTGACGGCGGCAATACAGAGTGAGATCCTCCTTACTGGCTCTGAAGGCTTGACGGGAACGGAGCTACCCTAGGAGAGCGTGAAACAAGAGATGGGGCGGAAGAGACCGACTTGGATTTCGTGCCATTGAGCACGTTCTGTTGAAGTTTAATTCTGTAACGTATTCTCACCTGAAACAGCCGGTCGATGAGAGCCGCGTTTCGAGTGTATATTTGATATCTATAGTGATAATTATAGGCGGGGTTATTTTACATACCATTCTAAATGAGCATATGTCAGAGCGATCTGAGGGGTATCGAGTCCATCTTGAGAAAGCGCTCGCAGCCGATGGTCTCGAAAAGAAAACGTTCATTTTCGACAGGCTCTCCAGGTCGCTGAGTCTACGATGAGCCGAAATAATTAATCCACAAACCTGCTACCCACCAGTTTCCAGCGGAAACCAGATTGTAATCTCGGTGCCGCGTGGCTCACGCTCATCGACGTTGATCTTCCCTCCAGAATGGTTTACTGTCCAGTAGACCAGCCACAACCCCAGTCCACTACCGTGTGAGAGTGTCTCGATAGCCCCTCCCGATTCGAGGACATCTCTGTCAAATTCTGGGATACCCGGACCGTTGTCCCGCACGCTAAGAGTGCCCCATGATCCCTCGACAGCAAGGTTGACACGCACACAGGGCTTTTCGCTGTCGTTGTGGATCACAGCGTTGGTCAACAGCTCTTCAATTGCGGCAGTAATCGATTCGGCGGCAGAGACGACGAGCTGCGTTGGGCCCGTAACGTCGACATCTGCGTTGGGCCACTCGTCGGCCGTCTCTTTGGCAAGAACCCGAACCACCTGCCCGATATCTACAGAGGTTGGCCCCTGTGAATCACTGAGAACAGTCGTAATCTCCCGCGACTTCTCACTCGTCGTCAACAGGGTTTCGGCCCGGTCAACGATGGTGCCGGCAGCGGCTTTGGGTTCGCCCTCAAGATTCCTTTGAAGCTGCTCGCCTCGACCGTGGATCACGTTCAGCTCGTTGCGGATATTGTGCCGCAGGATGTTATCAAGTACGTGGAGCTGTCGGGTCCGTTCTTCGAGATCAGTCACGTTCCGGCAGATCGCCAGCGTCCCCGCGAGCTCTCCGTCCTCGTAGTAGGGGTACCGACTCGTATAGAAGATCGCCTCTCTGTCGCTGTGCTTGAAGGTCGGCTCAACGCTGTATTCGACCGGCTGTTCAGTCTCGATCACGCGCTGTTTCTGTCGGGCGATCGTCGTGGCAGTTTCTTCATCGATAAACGCGTATTCGCCGCCGCCGAGCAGTTCATCTCTCGACAGCCCGGCGAACGAACACAGCGCGTCATTAACCAGCCGAAACTCCCCTCACAGGTCTGGATCATGATCGGATCCTCAAGCCGTTCGATGATATCGCGGTACAACGAGAGCCGACCTTCGAGTTCTTTGCGTTCGGTAATATCGGTCTGGACGGCGACGAACGCTCTCGGCTCCCCGTCTTCGACGATGGGTGCGATCGTCTGATCGGCGACGTACTGCGAGCCGTCGCTGCGTTGGTTGGTAATCTCCTCGTGCCACGTATCACCAGCGGTAATCGTCTCCCAGAGGTCGCTGTAGAAGTCGTCGTCCATCTCTCCGGAGTTGAGAAGATTCGGTGACTCGCCAACGGCCTCATCTCGGCTGTAGCCCGTGATCGATTCGAACGCCGAATTGACGTAGTTGATCGTTCCGTCCGTATCGGATATCCAGATGGCGTGACCGGAGGCTTCGACGGCCTGCTTGAACAGTTCCAGCGTCTCCGTCCGTTCTTTGAGGCGCTGCGACTGGGTCCGCAGCCTGACGAGCGCCTGTGTCCGCCACTCCAGTTCAGCCTTTTTAATCGGCATCGAGACCACCTCGTCGGCGGTTTCGAACACGACGCTGTCGGCAATTTCCCCGCTGTCAGTTTCAATGAGTGAAAGGTCCGCCTCCGGTATGAGGAGAAGACACGGCAACAGAGCCGGCTTCGCCTCGCGTTTTCGGGCTCGAAGCGTCTCAGCGTGTGTCTGCAGCATCTCCCCGTCGAGGATACAGCAGTCGAACGTCGCCGTTTCGACCGGCTGGTCCGGATCGACCAGCGTATAGCGGTCATGAGCTTGGATCCACTCAACCACCAACCGTTGATTCCCCTCCCCAGAGAGCAACGGGAACAAAGCTGCCTGCCCAGCGCCATCATCGGGTGAATCGTCCGTAGGGTACGCGTCGTTCATTCACGTCCTCCATCGATTTTGTCCTGTTTCGCCGTCGTCCGTAACTCGACGATAAAAACTGCGCCGGCTGGATCCGCTTCGTCAGGAGTATCGAACAATTCGCTCTCCACTCTGTCCTCGATCCAGACATTTCCGCCGTAACTCTCAACAAGACTGTCGACGAGAAACAGGCCCATTCCGGTTCCCCCGCTTTCAAGCCCTTTCTTACCCTCTCGGAACAGACTCTCTTTCACATCGTCTGAGATTCCTGGCCCGTTATCGGCCACTCTGATGCGGACTGACTCGTCAGCTTCCTCAACAGAAATCATTACATTTGGTTGAGCTGTATGGTTGTGCTGGACGGCGTTGTTGACGAGGTTCCGAAACACCGACGAGAGCAACTCGTTCGCCAGCACGTGTGTCCTCTGATCGGGTGGATCTGCCATCGTGATCTCGGCATTTGCGAACGTTTCCCGGCGCTTTTCGAGTTCCTCACTGAGGAGCTGTCGAAGCGGGATTGGGCTAAGCTCCGGCGTCCCGTCACCGTGAATGATTTCTGAGAGGTCTCGGGCGACATTCGTGAGTTCGACGACGTGCCGCCCCGCCCGGAGAATCCTGTCGAGTTTCTCCTGTCCAGTCGGCGTTACCTCGTCTTCAAGCATTTCGCCCCACGCGACAACAACGTTCATATCGTTCCGGATGTCGTGTCGGAGAACTCGGTTCAACACGTCGAGTTGCTCGCGTTGCTGGCGGAGACTCTCTTCTAGTTCTCTAAGCTCAGTAATTTCGTGGTTGACGGCGATGAACTGCGTAATATCTCCATCAGGGCCTTCTACCGGAGCGATCGTCTGTTCGATAACATACCGATCCCCATCTTTTCGACTGTTGATGACAGTCCCGTCCCAGACGTCACCCGCTACGATGGTGTTCCACAACTCCTCATAGAACGCCTCATCGTGTTCACCTGATTTGAGAATGCGCGGGGTGGTACCGACAACTTCCTCGCTCGTATAGCCTGACTGAGATTCAAATCCTTCGTTCACGTACTCGATTGTTCCGTCTGTGTCGGTGACTAACACTCCGTGACCGGCGTGTTGATCCCGGATCTGCCGGAGCTGTGCTCGCTGATTGTATGCGGCGATCGACTGATCCCGAAGGCGGAGAAACGTCTCTAGCTGTTCACTGAGTTGACTTTCTGCGAGTGGCATGTCGATCAACCCGTCAATCGCATCCCACAGTTCCGGATGTTCATCCCGGAGACGATTGCGGATCTCTCGATGTCTTGACTCCTGAACCAACAAGAGATACGGGAGAATAATCTGCTCGCTTTCTTTTCGGTTCAGGAGTTTCGACCGGTGTTCGTCCAACTGCTTTCTATCGAGCAGACAGCAGTCGAATGTAGCCTCGGCGATATCCGGGGTTTCGACGAGCGTGTACTGATCGTGTGCGGTTAGCCACTCTTCGAGGACACGCTGATTTCCCGGGTCAGTGACCAAAGTGAGCACGCGCTTGGATTCGTCGACTGCTTCTCGATTCGTATGCTGTTCGTTCGTGGGCATGATGTTCGGATCGGCGACTCCTATGACTGGTCTCTCATCTCGTGCGACAGTTACGTCTGTTCGTCGTTGTCAACGTCGTGTTTGCTGGCAGTATCCGTATCGTTCCACTCCGGCGTCCCGGTGAGAATACCCCGAAGCTGCGGAAGAGGTTCTCCGACACGGATCCCGTCCGCCGTAATTTCGAGTTCCCTGAGGCTACGTTCGAAGTCGCTCGTCCGCATCTTCAGCGTCCCGATGACCTTCCGCACCTTCCCGCGATACTCAACGTGACGCAAGAACATGATGTTGTCCGCGAGATTGCTCGTCCGCTCTTCGGTCGCATGGAAGTCTCCAGTGATATTGTGAACTTCATTGACGAGGATCGTGGAGACGCCAGCGGCCCGCAAGAATCGGCCGATCCGCAACAACGCACCCGTCGTGTTGTCAAGCCCACGGAGATTCTCCTGAAACCCTTGTGAGCCATCGATCATCACCACTTCGGTACCGTCGGTGACCGCCTCGCGGACGAGATCCTCGAATTCGCCGACCGTATACTCTTCCGGATCGATTCCGACGATGGAGAGCTGTCCGCTGTCCAGCGCATCCTGTAGCGGGAGGCCGATCGCGTCGGCTCGTTTGCGGATGGTCCACTCCGCCTCTTCGAACTGGAATAGAATGCTCTGTTTACCCTCAAGAGCCGCCTGAATGAGAAACTGGAGACCGGTCGTGGTCTTGCCGACGCCAGTCGGACCGCTGAGTATCGTTACGGTTCCCTGATCTAAGCCACCGTGGAGCAACTCGTCGAGTTCCGCCACGCCCGAAGAGAGCGTCCCCGATTCGACCTCTCGCTCATGTTCGCCGGGAACGAGTGTCGGCCAGACCGTCAGTCCATCGTCAGTAATATCGTAGGAGTGATTTCCGCGTCGGAACGACGACCCTCGGAACTTGGAGACGTTGACTGCCCTGCTTTCGGGAGTCACATCAAGTGAGATGACAGCGTCGACGAGGAACTGAATATCGTCGTCCGTGATCGAACCGCCAGCCTGCGAAGTGAGCATCACCGTCGCGCCAACCTCTTTGAGATAGTCGAGGAGGCCAAGAACACCGGAGCGGAATTGCCGTTCGTCGGTGGTAAGATATCGAAACTCTGTGATCGGGTCAAGCAACACACGATCTGGTTGGATTTTGTCGACTTCGTCGCGTAGGTCTTCGATAAAATCCGGTTGTTCGACTTCAGCTGATTCGAAGACGCTGTAGGAGTTGCGCTCCGAGAACTGCTCTTGGGTCGGCGAGAGGTTATGAAATTGTATCTGCTCAGTATTGAGACCGAACGCGTCGGCTGTTTCTTCGACGTACGCCTGCGGCTCACCCATATTAATGTACAAAGCGGTCTCTTCGGCATCTATCCCTGCCGAAAGGAAGTGTAATCCGAAGATTGTCTTCCCCGAACCCGGCGACCCACGGACGAGAACATTTCGGCCCGGAATGAGACCACCGTCCAGAACCTCATCCAAACCACTAACGCCCGTTGATATCCGTTCAACTGACATGATCTAGTTTTATTCTTAGTCTACAAGTATCTTCTTTGTGGAGAACGCATCCGTTTGTTCTAGCGCGAGTACGCGTTCACAATCACAGAGTGTCGATGTGCGATACGCGCGCTCTATACAGCATGTCATCAACAAATTCCCCGACAGTTGTCAATAGCGAAATGACCGATACAGAGGGTGTATTCAGCACGAGGACAGTATTAATCCTCTCCTCGGATCTACCGCACCACCCTGCTACTCTGTGTCTGGTGACAGCAACCCGAATTATCGCTCTCGTACGTATTTACGAATTATGACCATTTTACCCTTTCAGTGGCTCGAAATCTTTCAGTATAATCCACACGGTAGCAGCTAGGAGGAAACTGATCGGTAGTAGCGTGCGGAGACCAACGAGTGTGTATAGCCCGATGGCAGTAGTAATACCAGAAACGACTGTGACTGGAATTCTAAAGTTTCTGTATCGGTAGCTAAAACCAGCCAGTGTGGCGAGCCCGATAGCTATCGGGATCCCCACGATGGGCAGTACGTGGAGTAGAATCCCATAGTGAAGACCTCCCCTAGAGGAACCAACTAATGAGTAGCAGTCTGATTCATATATAATGTAATTTTGCGCACCCACGTCGGTTGAGAGTTCGTATTCGTCTGGGTGGACAGTTGTGGTATATTCCTCGTCTGACTGGAGTGTTGAGAGAAACACGTCTTGAGCCTCTGTTGATAAGCTGTCAAATTTAGTGACTTGCTCATCAGCGGTCGCATTACAGCTCCCTTGCTGAGATGTAACTCGGTAATCGATTCTCTCAGCGTCGGTCCGTATCAGCTCAGCCCCGACAGGGATCATCAGTCCACTAGTTAGCGCAAACAGCGCTAACATAATCACAGGGATATGATAGCGTGTCAGATCAGATCGGAGGAACGCCATCACGGCAGCAATAAGAAAAATAGCGACTGGGATACCAAATTGAAACGCGGATATAGGTATCATACAGTTCTCTGATTACTAATTTGTTATATGTTTTGTGTGGTTTGACCAAGTATCGAATTTAACCAGACTGTTCCGCCTACTATAGGATGTCTAATGATAAGAAACGAATACGACAACTGCGAGGTATGCGCCCTGTATTCAGCACGTCTCCAAAAACATATCATCTGCTGAGAATTTCGACAGAGCCGTGGCGTAGTCTCTGAGCCGGTCAAACACTCATTCTACTACTCTTTATGAGCTTTGAGCCGGCGTCGAGTCGCTGATCCTGATACCATGCGCGGTAACTCTCGTAGCAACCGCAGATGGAACGGACCACACCGTCTCGGTGGGTACGGTCACTCCATCGATCGCGAGACAGACGAGTTTCCCTCGTCCCCGCCGCGCCGCAACAACAAATTCAAACCGACGTGACCGGTCGTCAGTCGCTGTCACGTGGATCGTCGAGAGTCCGTTCGCGCTCTCCCACGTCTCCGTGTCGACAATACCGAGTTCGCCTGCGGGAGTGACAGCGGTCGAGCCACACGCTGGACAGGATCCCTCGTGTGGGCCTGTCCCAAGGTACCCATAGTCGGTCTCGCACGCAAAGCAGTGTTCCATAGTCTGTGACTAGTATCGATCCACGATCGTCTCTGCGATATGTGCCCGACCGGAACACGCCGGGCAGGCAACTACGTCGCCACCGTCTAACCCGAACACGATCACGAACTGTCGTGAGACGTGTGCTCCGCAGTGGGCGCACTCCGGCATCGAATTACCCCAGCGAGCCCTCCATCTCGAGTTCGACGAGCCGGTTGAGCTCGACGGCGTACTCGATGGGCAGCTCCTCCGTGATCGGCTCGATGAAGCCGGAGACGATCATCTGTTTCGCGTCGTCGTCGTCCAGCCCGCGCGACTGGAGGTAGAAGATGTCCTCGTCGCCGATCTTGCCGACGGTCGCCTCGTGGGCGACGTCGACCTTCGACTCGTTGATCTCCATGTACGGCATCGTGTCCGACGTCGACTCGTTGTCGAACATCAGCGCATCGCACTCGACGGCCGTCGAGGAGTTTTCCGCGCCGTCCGCGATGTGGACGAGCCCGCGGTAGTTCGTGCGGCCGCCGTCCTTCGCGATCGACTTCGACTCGACGGTCGACTTCGTTTCCGGCGCGTTGTGGTACACCTTCGCACCGGTGTCGATGTCCTGACCCTCGCCCGCGAAGGCGATGGTGATGTGGTTGTCGGAGGCGCCGCGGCCCTTGAGGATCGTCGACGGGTACAGCATCGTCGCCTTCGACCCCATCGAGCCGGAGATCCACTCCATGCGCCCGCCCTTCTCCGCGATGGCGCGCTTGGTGTTCAGGTTGTACGTGTTCTTCGACCAGTTCTGCACCGTCGAGTACTGGACGTGGGCGTCCTCGCCCACGAACACTTCGACGCCGCCACAGTGAAGATTGAACTTCGAATACTTCGGGGCGGAACAGCCCTCGATGTAGTGGACCTCGGAGCCCTCCTCCGCGATGATGAGCGTGTGCTCGAACTGGCCCATCCCCTCGGAGTTCATCCGGAAGTACGCCTGAACCGGCATGTCGACGGTAGTGTCTTCGGGAATATAGACGAACGAGCCGCCGGACCAGATGGCGCCGTGAAGCGCGGCGAACTTGTTGTCGCTCGGGGGGACGCAGTTCGTCATGAAGTGCTCGCGGACGAGTTCCTCGTGCTCTTGGACCGCCTCGTCCATGTTACAGAAGATGACGCCCTTCTCTTCCCACCGCTCCTGCATGTTCTGGTAGACGACCTCCGATTCGTACTGCGCACCGACGCCCGAGAGCGCGTTCTTCTCGGCCTCCGGGATGCCCAGCTTGTCGAACGTGTCCTTGATGTCGTCCGGGAGCTCCGTCCAGTCGTCGACGCCGGCGCGGACATCGACATCCGGCCGGATATAGGGGACGATCTCGTCGACGTCGACTTCCGAGAGGTCCGGCTGGCCGGGCCAGTCGGTCGGCATCGGCATCTCCTGGAACTGCTCTAACGCGCGCAGGCGGCGCTCCAGCATCCACTCCGGTTCGTCCTTGTCCTCCGAGATGACGCGGACCGTCTCCTCGGTGAGACCCTTCTCGCTTTTGAAGGCGGACTTCTCCTCCTTCTTGAACTCGAAGCGGGCCTCGGTGTTCGTCTCCTTAAGATCGTCTTGTTTTGAACTCATCAAAGTACTCTTCAGAGACTACGAACATAAGTGTGGTGCGCTAGAACACTCGTTAGTAACTCATACTAGTTTCTTTAATAGAAATGAATAACTTTTTGTAGTTTAATTAGGTATATCTATTTAGTGTAATTTAATTCGCAGCGAGAGGGCTATTCCGTACGAACAGAATCATCGTCACTCGTTAGCAAGAACGATACGACAACACTCGATCGCTGCTTCGATGCGGCGGTCGGCGACCGCATCGCCCGTTTCGTCAGCCGACTCAAGCAGTGTCGCAACTTGCCGAACCCGTTTCCGCCTGGTTTGCGTGTCGAGATCGTCACTAGTAGCATCACGGGCGACGGCTTCGGCCTCTCCGAGCCATCGGTTCGTCGCTGGCGGTACTGGGCGATCTGCGGTCGCAGTTAGATGAGTCGCTAGTGCGTCGACCGCAGCCCGCGGCTCGGTTGGGATGTCTATTTCGTCCGTCATCGTTGGCGTATCGGCATCTACCGTGAAGAATTGTTCCCTCAAGTTACGCGCCGGATACTTGCGAAGTCTCCAGCCGAGCGCGACCCCTCGCTATCCTCCGTAATACGTCCCTGATACCTGTCCGGGACCGTTCGAGAGACACACCAGACGACGCAAACCCGTACACAGCCGAGAACGACTATGATAGAGTCGCTCCTCCGGATTGACGTCGCGCTCTTCGTCCTCATCGGGGTGTTCGACGGCGCACACTGTATCGGGATGTGCGGGCCGCTAGTGACGATGTACTCGAAGTGGATGACGCCGCAGTCTGACGGTGGAACAGTAACAGCCGATAGAGGACGTGCCGGCCGTCTCACGACCTACGAGGTTCGTCAGCACTTCTTGTTCAACCTCGGGCGGGCGACGACGTACGCGATTCTCGGGGCGGTCTTCGGCGCGCTCGGAAGCGTCGTGTTCGTCACCGCTGATCAACTGACACCGATCGCCGACCTCCTGCGAGGTGTTGTCGGTCTTGCGGTCGGAGGGTTCATTGTAGCGACCGGCGTTCGGTATGTCAGTGGGGGAAGCGGAGGCGATATTCGAATACCCGGCGTCCAGCGCGTCACGTCGTGGCTCGCGGCGAGAGTTCACCGACACGTGAACAGCTCGAGTATTGTCGGCCTCGGCGCCGTCAACGCGTTTCTTCCTTGCCCGATGCTGTATCCCGCGTCTCTGTTCGCCTTCGCGAGCGGCTCCCCGACCACCGGGGGAATCGCTCTCGGTGCCCTCGGTATCGGGACGATTCAGGCCGTCTTCCTCTACGGGACGATTATCCAGTCGATCGACGTTGCCCACCGGCGTCGCGTTCATCGGCTGCTCGGCGTGGTGTTCGTCGTGTTAGGGTACGTGCTGTTCGCGCACGGGCTGATGGCGCTCGGTGTCCACCTTCCACACCCGATGTTCCCGCATTATCAGCCTCTCGGTGGGATGGGGCATTGACCGATCTCTGTATGCTCTCGCTACCGCCGCGATCCCGCATACAGCCGTTCAGGTCCCACTGTGGTACATTGCCAAGGCGAAAAATTCACCCTCGTCGGGTATCTCGTCGACGTTCGCTCCGTGACGGTGCGGTTTCACTCCACCGAACCTGTGAAAACACGGCCTCGAGTTTAGATATGAACGGCACGGAAATCGGAACAGCGCCAAACGTGTCTTTCGTGAGGTGAAACGCGGAACGACTAGCTTCTCGAACCGTTTCAGCAACGCCGAAGCAGAAACTGATGGCAGAGACAACTCGCTTTCGCATGGAATCAGCTTCTCTGCGCACGACCGTCTTTACCCTTGTTCGAACACCGGCTACCAAAGCGATAACACTCCGTGGCGCCGTATACGGCGTACTGTGTCGCAACCTGATAACCAGACGGCGTGGAGCCGACTGTACATTGACGGAAAGTGGCGCGACGCCGGAGCGTCGGATACGGTTCCGGTGACGAACCCCGCGACAGGCGAGGAGATCGCGGCAGTACCCGCTGGGACGGAGGGGGATGTCAACGACGCTTATCAGGCCGCCGACGCGGCCCAGTCCGACTGGGCGGCGCTGTCACGCGAGGAACGCAACGAGTACGTCCGGTCGATGATCGGGGTGATGCGGGACCGACTCGACGAAATCGTCGAACTGCTTGCGGTGGAGTCCGGCAGCGTACAGGCCAAAGCGACTGCCGAGGCCAACTTCTCTCTGGCTGACTTCCAGAGCGCGCTAGAGATGGTCCCGCCGGAAGAAGAGGTCCGCGACTCGATGTATCACGATGACAAAGACCATCACATCGTCCGCGAGCCCGCTGGTGTCGTCGGGATTATCTCGCCGTGGAACTTTCCGCTACACCTCACGACGCGAGCGCTTGGCCCCGCGCTTGCGCTGGGGAACACTGTCGTTATCAAACCTGCGACGGACACACCGATTACCGGCGGGCTCCTGCTGGCCGACATTGCCGAGGAGGCCGGTCTCCCGGACGGCGTCGTCAACGTCGTCACGGGCCACGGCTCCGACATTGGCGACCGGATGGCCGGTCACCCGACTGCGCGCGTGATGTCGTTTACCGGGTCGACGGCGGTCGGCAGGTCCGTGGCCAGTCAGGCCGGAGACGCGCTCGCGCTCCCAGCACTTGAGCTGGGTGGAAACGGGCCGTTTGTGGTCACCGAGGACGCCGACATCGAAGCAGCCGCAAAGGCCGGCTCGGTCGGCGCGTTCGGTCATCAGGGGCAGGTGTGTATCTCAATTAACCGCCACCTCGTCCACGAGGACGTCTACGATGAGTATGTCGAGACGCTCGTCGAGCACGCGGAGTCGCTGACTATCGGGAATCCGCTTGACGAGGACGTGGAGTTCGGTCCGATTATCAACGAGAGCCAGATCGAGCAGCTCACCTCGTTCATCGAGCAGACCGTCGACGCCGGCGCGACGCTGGAAACTGGCGGCGAGGTCGATGACCTGTTCCTCGAACCGACCGTCCTCTCGGAGTGTACCAACGATATGTCCGCGGCCTGTAACGAGCACTTCGGCCCCGTCGCTCCGGTTATCCCGTTTGAGTCCGACGAAGAGGCTGTCGAACTCGCCAACGACACCGAGTACGGCCTCGCCGCGGGCGTCTACAGCGGTGATGTCGAACACGGTCGGTCCATCGCCGATCAGATCGACGCCGGGATGGTCCACGTCAACGACCACCCGATTCAGGACGAACCCAACGCCCCGTTCGGCGGGATGAAGAACTCCGGCCTCGGCCGGTACAACGGCGAGTGGATTATGGACGAACTGACCGAGACCAAGTGGATCTCCGTCCAGCACGAAGAGCGCGACTACCAGTTGCTCTGAGCGGTCGATAGCGCCGGCGGCGGCGTCACAGAGTTGACGTCCGTCCCCGCCTGAAGGTGGAGAACTCCCGAGCGGGGAGAGTTTCAGGTTCGCGACCATGACTCCGCCACTTCACGGGAGTTCACGCCTCACCCGGTCGTCGTGGTCGGCCGCCGACTGCCAGCGCCAAACCGTCGGTACTCCTGTCCTCGACGCGGTGAATTCCTCTCCGTTGTCTTTGCCAGCGGGGAGTCGCTGACGCGTCGCCGGACTCGGAGTTATCTCCTGTCCGCTTGACCGACAGGCAAAACGACGAACCCTTCGAGAATTCGCGTTCACCGCGTCGGTGGTTCGGATACTGCCTCATTGAGTGGCGGAGAGACCGCCTCCGGAGGTCGTTCGGAATCCGCTCCGTTCCGACCTGACCCTACTATCGTCTCGTCGTTTTTTCGAAGTCCAAAGCACGCAGTAGAAACTCGAACAAATCCGTCGAACGTGGGGTATCCCACGTCTTCGGATTCGTCCCACGGCTAAAGCTGCGGGTATTCTCTCTGATTTCGTATAAATAGAAATCTCGAAACCGCCGCTCCAAGCATTAGTTCGTTTCTAGTGTTGTTCGGAAGCAGTACCTCGTAGTACCATACGCGAGAATCGTTCTGATAACCCTTCCCGGTCCAGTTTGGGTGCTTATTCGGATTCGAGACATTTTTCGAGATGCCAGACCCCCGCCCACTCACCCGGCCGCGTAGCATGCGGCGGCCACGGACCCGGCTCAGGCACATCGAGTCCGGGACCGACTTCCTCACGCAGGTACAGCCGGCCCCACGTCGTGATCGACCGGTGGTCTCGACGCGACTGAACCCGACATCGCGGTCTTTGCGCTCGACAAGTCCGGCGTCGACCAACACGGTCGAGCGGTTCAACGCCGACGCTCTCGAATTTTGGTGTCCAACGGAAATAGAAACCCGACAGGGGTTACAACCGAACTACGCGATTAGCTGAAGTCCCACGTCCGCTCAAAGATCGCGTTTCCGCTCGGGTCGTGAATTATCCGAACTTCGGCCTCTCCACCGGTCCAGCCACCGTCGGTATCCTTAATGATCTGCCTTTGTACACCGGTCTCCCAAGGACCGCCCCCAATGGATTCATTCGCCCTCTCTCCGTTAACAGAAAGCGCGAGATCGCCACCATCAATCGACTGGCCGCCTGTTTTGGTTATATTGATCGTGTCCGTACCATTGTCGTCGATCGTGAAACTCGCCTGCGGCGCGGTGTCGCCTAACTGGTCGCCCAGCCCGAGGACGAAGGTCCCGATGACGGCCGCCAGGATGACTGTAATTGCGACCATCAGGATGACCCCGATAACGGGGCTTACTGCGCGGTCGTCCGAGTCAGATCGGTTGTTTGGTTTCATTGTTTGAACCCAGCGGTTCACCGACGAACGGACGCCGAAGGCCTCGTGTGCCATCGTTTAGCGGCCCGCGGCTCCGTTCCGATCGGTTGCTGGTTACTTATATGGATGCGGACCTCGCTTATGTACTTAATGGCACGAATATCAGCGCCGAAAATTGAACGGCGGGCGTCGCCGCGTTCGGGGGCACACCCCTCCGTTTCGGGGAATCCGTCGAAATACGCGTGACCCCGGCGGCCTCCGGTCGGCGGGCGGCCGGCTCGGGCGTGGGTACAGATGCCCTCGATGGGTACATTCTTATTTCTACCCACACTACGTCCGCGTATGTCCGAGGCGACGCTCGACGACCGAGGGCGCATGACGCTTCCGAAGGAGCTGCGAGAGCGGTACGGCGACCGCTATCGCATCGTCGAGGTCCACGACGGGATCAAGCTGATCCCGGTCGCGGAAGACCCGCTCGACGCCCTCCGAGACGAGTTCGCGGGGGTCGAGAAGACGGCCGACGAGCTTCGCGAGGAGGCGCGCGAGGCGGCGTTCGACGAGGCCGGGCGCTGAATGTACGCGGAGACCGATTTCCTCCTCGCGCTGATCAAAGACGAGGACTGGCTCGGTGAGGCAGCCGAGGAGGTGTACCGCGACCGTCGGAGCGAGCTGTGGACGTCGCAGTTCACCCTCATCGAACTCCTCCTGGTCGCCTACCGCGAGGACCGGGACACGGAGCGCGTCGTCACGAACGCCGCGAATCTCGTGGAGGTCCGCGGCGACGTGGACACGGTCGTCGCGGCGGCGACGTACGTCGAAGAACACGGGTTCACGCCGTTCGACGCGCTCCACCTCGTCGAATCCGACGGCGACACTATCGTCTCTAGCGACAGTACGTACGACGGCTTCGCGCCGCGATACGACCTGGCGGAGCCGAGCGAGGACTGACGCTCCGCAACCACTAAACGCGGCTCGCTCCTTTGCTCCGGTAATGGCCGACTGGACGGAGAAGTACCGCCCGAGCACGCTCTCGGAGGTGCGCGGCAACGACAAGGCCCGCGACGCGTTCGCGGAGTGGGCCCGCTCGTGGGACGACCACCGCGAGGCGGTCGTCCTCCACGGCAGCCCGGGCGTCGGGAAGACGAGCGCGGCGCACGCGCTCGCGAACGACATGGGGTGGGAGACGGTGGAGCTGAACGCCTCCGACCAGCGCACCGCCGACGTCATCGAGCGCTTCGCGGGGCGGGCGGCGCGCAACGCGACCCTCGGCGGGAGCGCGGCCGGCGGCGGCGCGAGCGGCGGCGACACCGCCTCGCGCCAACTCGTGATCGTCGACGAGGCCGACAACATCCACGGCAACTACGACCGCGGCGGCGCGAGCGCGATCACGAAGCTGGTCAAGGAGTCGGGCCAGCCCATCGTCCTCATCGCCAACGACTACTACGACATGTCGCGCGGGCTCCGGAACGCGACTCAAGAGGTCGAGTTCCGCGACGTCTCCGCGCGCTCCATCGTCCCCGTCCTCCGGGACATCTGTCGCAAGGAGGGGATCGAGTTCGAGTCGGACGCCCTCCAGCGGATCGCGGAGGGGAACCGCGGCGACCTGCGCGGCGCGGTCAACGACCTCCAGGCCGCGACGCAGGGGCGCGACTCGATCGCGGTCGAAGACGTCGTCACCGGCGACCGCGACAAGGCGCTCGGACTGTTCCCCTTCCTCGACGCGGTCCTCAAGGAGGAGTCCGCCGAGGAGGCGCTGCAGTCGGCGTACGCCGTCGACGAGACGCCCGACGACCTGATGCGCTGGATCGAGAACAACCTCCTCGACGTGTACGAGCCGACGGAGGCGGTCCGCGCGTACGACTTCCTCGCGAACGCCGACGTGTGGCTCGGCCGCGTGCGCGCCACGCAGAACTACTCCTACTGGCGCTACGCGACCGACAACGCGGCCGCGGGCGTCGCGGCCGCCCGCGACGGCGAGAAGGGCGGGTGGACCCGCTACGGCCGCCCGCAGTTCTGGTCGTCGTCGGACGCGACCGCGGACGAGGTGGTCGGCAAGATCGCGGCCGCCAGCGGCTGTAGCGTCGCGACCGCCCGCCGCGAGGTGTTACCGTTCCTCGAGGCCGTCACCCACCATTGTAAGCCCCGCGAGCTGACCGTCTCGATGGCGGCGGCGTACGACCTCGACGAGGCGGGCGTCGCCTTCGTCACCGGCTCGGGCGAGTCGACGAACAAGGTCGCGTCCATCGTCGAGGACGCGCAGGCCCGCCGCGAGGAGCTGATCGAGGAGCACGCCGACGGCGCCTTCGCGCTCGACGCGGGGGGGCGCGCGGACGACGGCGACGACGATGCGGCCGCCGCCGAGGGTTCCGCCGCGGACGGCTCCGAAGCGAACGCCGCCGAGACCGGTCGCGACGACCCCGCCGACGGGGAGACCGACGACGCGGCCGCGGAGGACGACGACGCGGGCGACGACCAAGCCGGGCTGAACGACTTCATGTGAGTCGCCTCTGGCCGCGCGCCGGGGAGGGTCTCCGGGGCTGGCAGGCGGACCCTTCCCCTTGTGACCTGCTCTCCGTCCGACACCGTCGCTGTCGGGCTGTGACGCGTCACCCGACGAGCGATCCGGCGGAGGCGGTCAGACGCCCCGAGTCGGACTCGTCTCGCCCTCGGACGGCTCCGCGGTCTCGATCGGCTCGTCGCAGACGAACTCGAACCGGGCGCCGCCCTCCCGGCTCTGGGCCGCCGAGACCGTCCAGCCGTGGGCCTCCGCGATCCGCTCGACTATCGCCAGTCCGAAGCCGGTGCCGCCCGGGGCGGTCGTGTGTCCCGGCTCGAAGACGGCGTCCCGCCGGTCGGGGTCGATCCCCGGCCCGTCGTCCGCGACGTAGAACCCGTCGTCCGTCCGGCCGACGCGGACGCGGACCGCGGCGTCCTCCGCGGCGCGCTCTCCCGGCGACCCCTCGCGCGTCGAGAACGTTCCGGACGCGACGCGGTCCCCGGACCGGTTCCCGGCCGGATCCGAGTCCGGGAGGGCGTCGACGTCCTCCGGCGTCCCGTGTTCGAGGGCGTTCCGGAAGAGGTTCTCGAGGGCCTGCCGGAGCCTGTCGGCGTCGCATGGCACCGTCCCGAGCGGGTCGTCGACGACGAGGGCGGCGTCCGCGCGTTCGCCGACGGTCTCCCACGCGCTCTCGACGACCGACCGCAGCTCCGTCGGCTCGGCGGACTGGACCGTCTCCCCCTCCCGCGCCAGCGTCAGCAGTTCGCCGATGAGGTCGTCCATCCGGTCGAGCGCGTCGAGGGCTCGGTCCAACCGCTCGGCCGACGCGTCCTCGTCGAGTTCGGCGGCCAGTTCGATGTTCCCGACCGCGACGGAGAGGGGGTTCCGGAGGTCGTGCGAGACGACGCTCGCGAACTCCTCTAACCGCTCCCGCTGTTGCTCCAGTCGCCGTCGGCGCTGAACGCGTTCGTCCGCCAGAAAGAGGTACCCCACCACGTCGCCGTCGTCCGTCGCTCGCCCCCGCTCGTGGACCCACCGCGGCTCCCCGTCGGAGGCGACCCGATACACCACGTCGACGGGGTCCGAGTCGAGCGCCTCGCGGAGGCGCTCCTGATCGTCCCCGACGACGCGGTCGAGCCACCCGCCGTCGGGCCGTTCCGCGACCTCAGGTCGCGGCTCCCCGGAGGCCTCGATCACGAACCGCGACGGGTCGCCTTCGGGGCGACGGTACGCGATCCCGGGCCGTCGTTTCGTCGAACGCGCCACGTGTCAACGAGGTTACTCGGCCGTGATAAACCTTACTCGGATATCACTTTTCGCGCCCTGAGAACAAGTGAATATCGCGTGAAATAATCGGCGGAGCCCGGGAACGCCGGGAGAACTTTGTCGCGTGCGGCGCTGGGTCGTCGCATGCGCGCAGCGATCCTGCGGGAGTACGGCGAGCCGCTCGCGGTCCGCGAGGTCCCCGCCCCCGAACCGGCGCCCGACGGCGCCGTCGTCAGCGTGGACGCCTGCGGCGTCTGCCGCAGCGACTGGCACGCCTGGGCCGGCCACGGCGAGTGGGCGGACGACCGCGTCCCGCGCGGACAGGTCCTCGGACACGAACCCGCCGGCGAGGTCGTCGCCGTCGGCGGCGAGGTGGACCGGTTCCGTCCGGGCGACCGCGTGGTCGTCCCCTTCTCGCTCGGGGACGGCACCTGTCCGCACTGCCGCCGCGGGGCCGGGAACGTCTGCGAGGACGGACGCGCGCTGGGGTTCGAGCCGGCGGCTCCCGGCGCGTTCGCGGAGCGGGTGGCGGTCCCGGCCGCCGACTACAACCTCGTCGAGCGCCCCGAGTGGCTCGACGCGACCGCCGCCGCGGCGCTCGGCTGTCGGTACATGACCGCCTACCACGCGCTCGCGGAGCGGACGGCCGTCGGCGGGGGCGACGCCGTCGCGGTCCACGGCTGCGGGGGCGTCGGGCTCTCCGCGGTCCAGATCGCGGCGGCGCTCGGCGCGCGCGTGATAGCGGTCGACGTCGACGACGACGCCCTCGACCTCGCCCGCGAGTTCGGCGCGGCCGAGACCGTGACTCCGGAGTCGCTGCCGGCGGAGAGCTCCGTCCCCGAGCGAATCCGCGCCCTCACCGACGGCGGCGCCGACGTGTCGCTCGACGCGCTGGGCATCGCGGAGACCTGCCGCAACTCCGTCCGGTCGCTGCGGCCGCGGGGCACGCACGTTCAGGTCGGGCTCACGACGAACGCCGAGCGCGGCGAGGTGTCGCTGCCGACGGACTGGATGACTCGGTGGGAGATCTCCTTCGTCGGCTCGCGCGGGATGCCGCCGACGAGCTACCCGGACCTGTTCGCGCTGGTCGAGGCGACCGGGATCGATCCGGGCGCGCTGGTCGCCCGCGAGCTGTCGCTGGGGGAGGTCTCGGACCGGCTCGCGGCCATGAACGAGTACGACGTGCGGGGCGTCGAGGTCGTCACCGACTTCGAGGGGTGAGCGTCACCGCTCCCGGTTCGCACCGAGTCCGGGGATCGCAACGCGGGCGTCGACGCGCTCCATGAACTTCGACGCCGTGAGCACCAGCGCGAGGTACATCGCGCCGAGTATGAGGAAGACGGCCGTGTACCGGAAGGTGTCGGTCGCGACCTGGTTGGCCCGGTAGTACAGCTCCGGGACCGTGATGAAGCCCGCGAGCGACGAGTACTTGATTAGGTAGACGAACTCGTTCGTCCACGAGGGGATCGCGTACCGGAGCGCCTGCGGGAGCACCACGTAGTAGATCGACTCCAGCTTCGAGAGCCCGATCGCCCGCCCCGCTGTGATCTGCCCCTCGTCGACGCTCTCGACCGCGCCGCGGATGTACTCGGCCTGGTAGGCGGCCCCGTTGAGCGTGAACCCTAAGATAGCGACCCAGACCACGTCGCGCGGAAACACGCCGGACAGCGCCGCGGGCACCGACGCCGCGAGGTTGAGTCCGTAGTACAGCACGAACAGCTGCGCGAGCAGCGGCGTGCCGCGCAACAGCTCGGTGTATCCCAGCGAAAGCCACGCCGAGGCGCGGCCGTACACCCGCGCGACCGCCAGCGGCACGGCGATGAAGAAGCCGCAGACGAGGCTCACGCCGGTGATGACCACGGTGAGCCACGTCCCCTGCGCGAGGACGGGCGTGAGTTCGACCACGAACGCGGCGTCGGCAGCCACCGCGGCGAGCCCCGGCACCGCGGCGAACGCGCTCTCGACGGCCTCCGGCGAGACGAACGGCTCGCCGACCGGGGCGATCACGCCGCCGAGCCATCGGTTGACCCAGCTGACGACGAGCCAGCCCCAGAACAGCGCGCCGACGGCGACGAGGAGGACCCTCCCCGCGGACGGGTCCGCGTCGGACACGCGCTCGCCCACCGTCTGCGGTCGCGTCGCCCCCGCCATCACTCGTGGCTCGCGATGCGTTCGAGGAAGCGGCCGGTCCGCTCTTTCTCGGGCCGTTCGAACAGCTGCTCCGGCGGGCCGCGCTCGACGACCCGACCGTCGTCTAAGAACACGACCTCGTCGGCGACCGCCCGCGCGAAGCTCATCTCGTGGGTGACGACGAGCATCGTCATCCCCTCGTCGACTAAGGCCCGCATCACCTCCAACACCTCGCCGATGAGCTCGGGGTCGAGCGCGCTCGTCGGCTCGTCGAACAGCATGAGCTTCGGCTCCATCGCCAGCGCGCGGGCGATCCCCACACGCTGTTGTTGGCCGCCGGACAGCTCGGCCGGATACGAGTCGAACTGGTCGCCAAGGCCGACGCGCTCCAGCTGCGCCGCGGCGCGCTCGCGGGCCTCGTCCTCGGAGAGTCCGAGGACGCGGCGGGGCCCGAGCGCGACGTTTCCGACCGCGCTCAGGTGCGCGAACAGGTTGAAGCTCTGGAACACCATGCCGACCTCCCGACGGAGCCTGTCGACGTCGGTCTCGGGCGAGAGCACCTCCTCGCCGTCGAACGTGATCGAGCCCTCTTGGGCCTCCGCGAGCCGGTTGACGCAGCGCAGCAATGTCGATTTCCCGGAGCCGGACGGGCCGATCAGCACGGTCACGTCGCCCCGGTCCATCTCGAAGGAGACCTCGTCGAGCACCTGCTCGTCGCCGTACCACTTCGAGACGTCGCTCACCCGGAGGAAGTCGCCGTCAGTCACGCCGACTCCCCCTCCGGGATCGCGTACCGGGTACCGAGGTAATCGAGCGCGCGGTTCGTCGTGAACGTGAGGACGAAGTAGATACCACTGATGAACAGGATGACTTCGAGGACCGCGGTCGTCTCCTGCGTGAACAGGTCGTACCCGCGGGTCAGCAGCTCCGCGAGCCCGATCGCGAAGACGATGCTCGTGTCCTTCAACACGATGGTGAACTCGTTTTGGAACCCCGGGATCGACCGCCGAAGCGCCTGCGGCACGACGACGTACCGGATCGCTTCGAACTGCGAGAGCCCGACGGAGCGACCCGCCTCCAGCTGGCCGTCGTCGACGCTCGACAGGGACGCCCGGAATATCTGCGACTGGTACGCCGCGCTCCGCAGCCCCAGTCCCAAGATGCCCGCCGAGACCGCCGGTGAAATCGACCCGACGCCGGTGTTCACCTGCGGGACGCCGATCACGAAGTACATCACGAGGAGGATGACGACGATCGGCGTCCCGCGGAGGACCACGCCGGCGGTACTCACGAGCCGCTTCGGGAGCCCCTCGCCGTACACCTCCACCGCGCCGGCGGGGAAGCCGACGAGGAACCCGAGCAGGATCGACGCGACGGTGAGCCCGACCGTCAGCAGGACGCCGCCGGCCAGGTAGTCGACGTTCCGGACGACGAACCACCAGTCGGCGGGATCGCCGACCAGCCACCAGTCGATCGACTCGATCACGGACCCGACGGCGGCGGCCGTCGGCGGCGTCTCGCCGGAGGCAGTACTCGGCGCGAGAGCGCCGAGGCTATCGGACGCGTCGAGCGCGAGGGGCCCCGCGACCGACATCCTACTCCTGCCCGAACCAGGTGTCTCTGAGCTCTCCGAACGTCCCGCCGTCTTGGACGGTCTGGAGCCCGCTGTTGAGCGCAGACTGGAGCTCCGACTCGTTCTGACGGATCCCGAATCCGTACTGTTCGCCGGTCTCCTCGACGAACGCGACCGTCACGTCACGGCTCGCGGTGAACGTGTCCGCGACGGGGGTGTCGACGACGACCGCGTCGATGTTCCCGTTCGAGAGGTCCTCGACCGCGAGGACGTAGCTGTCGTACGTCGAGAAGCTGTCCTCCGAGATGATCCCCTCGTCGACGAGGTTCGACTCCACCTCGGCGGCGCCGGTGGTCCCGGACTGCGCGCCTACCCGGGTGCCCTCGAAGTCCGCCCACCCGGACGGCTGGAAGTCGCCGTCCTCGCGGACGAGGACGGCCTGGTTGGCCTCCCAGTAGGGGTCGGAGAAGGCGATCGTCTCCTGACGATCTTCGCTGATCGTCAGCGCGGCGGCGATCACATCGATCTCCTCGTTCTGCGTGAGGGCGGGGATGAGCCCGTCGAAGTCGAAGGTGGCCCACTCGCCGAGCTCGTAGTCGGTCTCGGCCACGACGGCTTCGAGCAGGTCGACGTCGAACCCGACCAGCTCGCCGTCCTCCCGCATTTCGAACGGCGGGAACCCGGGAGCGGTTCCGGGCGTGATCGTCATGCTGCCCCCGCTCTCGCCAAGACAGCCGGCGAGGCCGGTAGCTCCCACGGCGGCCGTTCCGCCGGTCAGTTTCAGGTACGTCCGACGGCTCACGTCGGCTTGGGTGCGGCGTGTCATACCCGTGCGAGTACGGCGAGTGATTTCAACCTTTCCTCCCTCGGGCAGGCTCACCCCGTCTCTGGCGGTCCAACACAGCCTTTGCCAAGATGGCTAACAAGAACTCGGCCGTGCAGCGCCGGTCAGTCGCCGCCGATCGGAACGGAGCCGTCGCGCATCTCGTCCGTCCCGCGGAGCGTCCACGCCGCGCCCGCGGCGAGCGCGACTGCGACGCCTAACGCGACGAGGTTGATTTGCTGCCACGTCGCGGTGTAGAGGACCAGATCGCGGCCGAGCAGCAGCGTCACGACAAGCGCGGCCATCGACCCGGCGGCGAGCGCGCGAACGGTGCCCGCGGTCCCGCCGTCGAGACCGTCGTAACCCCCTCGAACCGCCTCCGTCGCGTACGCTATTGTCGCGACGAGCCCGAGGTGTCCGGCGAGTCCGGTGACGTAGAAGGCGGCCTGCGCGGGCGGCGCGTAGGTGAGGAACGGCACCGCCCGCGAGAAGACCGCGCTGGCGACGATGCCGGCGACCGCGACCCCCGCGGCGGCGCGGAGCAGCCGCGAGTTTCCTCGGCCGCCGCCCCAGATGGTCGCCAGCCCGAGCAGCGTGAAGATGGTCAGCGCCCCGATCAGGTGCGCGGCGTGGGTCGACACCGTGTACCCGCCCTCGATGAGCCCGCCGAGGGTGACGGTGATCGCGCCGACGGTTATCTGGAGCGGTAAGATTGCGACCGCGAGCGTCGCCGCGAGCTTCGTGCGGCGCTCGAATCCGGAGCCGAGCCACGTCCACCCGACGACCCCGACCATGAGGAAGCCGGTGACCATCGCCCACGCCCGGTGGAACCACTCGATGAAGTCGGGGTTGATCGTGAGTGCCGGAATTAGCTGGTCGGAACACAGCGGCCATTGGGCCTGACACGCCAGCCCGGAGCCGGTCGCCGCGGTGTAGACGCCGAGCGAGAAGAGGACGAGCGTCATCCCGGTCGTCGCCGCCGCGTATCGCCTGAACGTTAGCCACGCGGGCCGAAGACTCATTGGCCGATTTCGGGCGCGCGCGCACTTAGACCGTTCGGCCGCTCCCCGCGCCCGGGAAGCGCGGGCGTCGCGCCCGCCGGCTTCAGAACGCTTTTGACTGACCAGTCAGTCAGTATTAGTACGAACCGAATGGAACACACGGAACGACCGACCCCCGACGCCGCGCACGGCCCTCTCCGCGAACGCGACGATCCGACCCCTTCGGGGGTGACCCGCTGATGGGGCTTCGCGACTCGATCGACTCGCTGTTCAAGGGCGCCGACGAGCTCGACCTCACCTCGGGCGACATCGGGTGGCCGCTGTTTTTCCTCTCTTTACCGATCGTCGTCCAGAACCTCTTTCAGGTGCTGTACAACCTGGCCGACACCTTCTGGCTCGGCCGCTACAGCACCGAGGCGCTCTCCGCGATCACGTTCGCGTTCCCCATCGTTTTCCTGATGATCTCGCTGGCGCTGGGCGTCTCCGTCGCGGGGAGCGTCCTCGTCGCCCAACATACCGGCGCCGGCAACGAGGAGCGCGCCGCCTACGCCGCCTCGCAGACGATGGCGTACGCGGCCGTCATCTCCGTCGTCCTCGGGGTGCTCGGGTACGTCTTCGTCGACGACGTCACCGCGCTCCTCGGGGTGAACGCGACCGTCGCGCCCCTCGTCGTCGAGTACATGCGCGTCTACGCGGTCGGCCTCTTCGCCGTCTTCGGCTTCGCGGTGTTCATGGCGCTGATGCGCGGCTACGGCGACACGGTGACCCCGATGTACGTCATGGCCGGCTCGGTGGTGCTCAACATCCTCCTCGACCCGATATTCATCTTCGGGTTCGACGCGAACCCCCTGTTCGGATTCCTCGGTCTCGGCGGACTGGAGGCTGCGGCGCTCGACGCGACCGGGTTCACCGGCTGGGGGATCGCGGGCGCCGCGATCGCGACGGTCGGCTCGCGGGCGCTCGCGCTCCTCGTCGGGCTCCAGATCATGTTCCGCGGCGACCGAGGGGTTCAGATCCGGCTCTCGGAGATGCTCCCGGACCCCGAGTTCGGCAAGACCGTCCTCGGCATCGGCCTGCCGGCCTCCGCGGAGGGGGCGGCCCGGTCGGTGTCGATCACCGCGCTCCTCGTCGTGGTCGCGAACTTCCCGAACGCGGTCAGCGGGGCGTACGGCATCGGCACGCGGATCTTCTCGGTGATCTTCCTGCCGGCGCTCGCCGTCTCCCAGGGGATCGAGACGATGACCGGGCAGAACATCGGCGCGGGAGAGCTGGACCGCGCCGCCGAGACGAACCACTTCGGCGCGCGCGCCATGCTCGCGCTGCTCACGGTCGGTGGCGGGATAATCGTCCTCGCCGCGCGGCCGATCGCGACCGCCTTCTCCCCGGACCCGGCGGTCGTCGACCACGCGACGACGTTCCTCCGCGTGAGCGGCCTCTCGTTCGGGTTCATCGGCGCCATGCGAGCGTACACCGGCGGGTTCCGCGGCGCCGGCCACACGATGATCGCGGCCGTCATCTCGCTCGTCACGCTCGGGTTCGTCCGCCTGCCGGTCGCGTGGGTCGCCGCCGGGTCGCTCGGCGCGATGGGGCTGTGGATCGCGTTCCCGATCTCGAACGTCGTCGGCGGGGTCGTCGCCTACCTCTGGTTTAACCGCAACACCTGGCGCGACGGGAACCTCACCGACGAGGGCCCGTCGGCCGAGGAGATCGGGTCGAACGTCTCGTCGCCCGACGACTGACCGCGGACGAGCCGAGCGGACCCGCTCGATGCGCTCGGCTCGCTGGTCACATCTCGAAGAACGTCTGCGAGCGTCGACCCTCGGGACGTAGAGCGCTATCCAGACAGTTCGCGCTTCGCCTTCCGCGCCCGCTCCGACATCTCCCCGTTGCCGTCAACGTCCGCGAGCGTCTCGATCGCCTCCAGCTTCCGGACGGAGTCGTCGAGGAAGGAGAGCACGTCGCCGGTGTACGCGTACACCATGTAATCGTCGGTCATCACGTCGACGATGGCCTGCGGGCCTAGCCCCTCGGCGCGCAGTTCGAGGACGTAGCGCATGAACTTCTCCTCGGGACAGCCGCAGTAGGGGTTCGCGTCGCAGTCGCAGTCGAGGAAGTCCTCCGCGAAGTCGAGGACGCGGTCCCGGGTCGTCTCGTCGAGCTTCGAGAGGCCGTCGCCGGTGAAAAGCAGGTCGAGGGTGGCGCCGGCGAACGCGCCCTTCGGGATGTTCGTCTCCAGTTGGGAGGCGAGCTGCCGGTGGTTCTTCACGTAGATCTTGTCGGTAAAGGCCACGAGTTACCCCTCAATACGCCCGCGACCCTCAAAAGCGACGCGGTGATCGAGGAATCAAGCGGTGCCCGGTCCGAACTCCTCGATCCGATTCGGGCGCCACTCGGTGCCACGCCCGTCCGGGAGTCGTAACCGTTATTTATCGAAGCGGGGTACTTGACGACGCGTGTCCGGGTTAGGGTAGTGGACTATCCTTCAGCCTTGTGGAGGCTGAGACGCGGGTTCGATTCTCGCACCCGGACCTACACGGCGGAGCCGTGTTGCGTTTTCACCGGTTCTCAACACAACGAGAACCATATGTCTCAAGTCAAAAAGGCGGGTATCCGGGTGGTTCCAAAACCGTCCGAAGAGTACCTGTCACAACGTCAGTTGACCGACTACCGAGAACACCGAGAACGCCTCATCGGATGGATGGTAAACATCGGGAAAGATCCCGACCACGGAGACGGATACGCCTACGATACTGCGAACGGACGAGCATATCGTCTTGACGCCTTCTACCGGTTCGTTTGGGACGAAGAAGACCGCTATACTACCGAGATCACACACGACCACGCAGACGCCTACATGAGGAAGCTTGCCTACGGAGAGACCTCTCAGGAGAACAAGGCAAGCCACCTGAAAGCGGTCAAAATGCTGTTCCGCTGGCGTACGCACACGCTTGACGGGGAAGAGTGGGAACCAGAAATCACGTTCTCCACGAACACCGGGAACACGAATCCCAAGGACTTCCTCACCCGCGAAGAGCGGAGTGCCGTCAGAGAGGCCGTGCTGGAACACGGGAGCGTTCCGAGCTACAACAACCTCACACCCGAACAGCGCGACCGATGGAAGATACACCTCGCACAGCGCTTTGAGAAGCCTAAGAGGGACGTCGGCCCCGACGAATTCAAACAGGCCAACTCGTGGAAGATCCCGAGCTTGTTCTGGACCGCACTCGATACTGGTTTGCGCCCGGTAGAGGTGAAACGAGCAAAAGTCGGATGGGTAGACGTTAGGAACTCCCTCTTGCGGATTCCTAAAGAGGATTCGTCAAAGAACACGGATAATTGGACCGTCTCTCTCACGGATCGTACTGCGAACGCGCTGGATAGATGGCTCACCGAGAGACAGCAATACGACAAGTATCTGGATTCGGATTCTCTGTGGCTCAATCGATCGGGGAATCCGTACAAGTACTACTCTCTGAACCGTCTGTTTCGACAAGTCTGCGAGACTGCGTGTATTCCCTCTGAAGGCCGCACGTTCTATTCGATCCGTCACTCGACGGCAACCTATATGGCCCGAGAAGAAGATTTGGGAGCGGCACAGGCCCAACTCAGACATAAGAGCGCTCAGACGACCATGCGATACGATCAGGCGCCGGTAGAAGATCGACGGGACGCGTTGAATCGGATGGGATAGGAAGTGACACCACCACTTTCAGTATAATAACAGACACACTTATTTTATCCAAATAATACAATCAGTAATAAACATCCAAAAACGCTGGATTTATATATTGATTCTAACTCGATATGATTGTATGTCAGACACATTCGCTCTGTCTGCTTCGCCACCGGATTGGGTTGGTGACTATCCGCGGGATGTAAGCAAACCGAAGGGAACTGCTACCGATGGGGTTGGGGTACTCCATGAAACCGATTCTACAGTTTACTGGAAAACCTTTGAAGTAGTTGAACTTGATGATGGATCAGAACAAATTCGATCAGGGTACTACACCAAATCTGGATGGAGAAACAAACCCCTGATGCTCCCGACTCAGGAATTTAACGATCTGGTCACGTTCGCTGAGGGTAGAATTCTATAAATAAACTCACGCGGACCCAATATCGACACTGACTAATTGGATATTTAAATTTTGAAATAGATAACAATAAAAGCGTTAATTCCTGAGTTTATAGATCGCTCAAGTCAGCCATTAGATCAGAACTTCGCTCATTCCACTCATCTCGCTCTTCTGTCTCGCGCGCATCATCTTTAGCCTGATCTTGCGTATACTCATCCGGAAATTTGTAGTCATCTGGAACCTCTTCAAGCGAAACCGTGTAATCAAGGTCGCTATCTCGGTATGTTAATTTTTTCTTGAATTTTTTGAATATAGTATCAAAGGATTCTGTAGTGTTCTTCCATTTACCCTTCAGAGTGCCCGACGCTGGAATTAGTTCAACACAGATTACATCACCATCATCACCCCGATGATATGCCGGATTGGATCCTCCGAAGAGTGGAATATTCCTGTCTGAATACACCTGTCCGGCGGGATTAGCCGGTTTTGAACTCCGACCACCGGTCAGTTTCACTAAGAGAACATCTCCCTTCTGTAATTCCATCTATACGTATTGTCTCAGTAGAATACAAAAGTGTATCCCTATCTTACCAATTTAAAATTATAATTTCTCTCCGAACTGATCTAATGAGCATAATCACAGATACAGTCTTTTTGAGCTGATTTGATCTCTTTGTACGGTAACTAACTCAGCACTCGGGTTAAGGTCATCATGTGATTCACCAACTTTCGCAGTTGCCCCTCCAGACAACGCTTGGAATCCATCATTTTGGTATTCCGAACGAGAATGTGTGTCCAGATATGATTAAATCGAGCGGAACGTTGGAAGCCTCTAAGATACTATTGACTGAACAGTCCGGGTTGTTACTCGTCGTAAATGGGGCTATAGATTGGTGTACACAGAGTATTGTTGGAAAATCACCAGTACCAGATTCGAGGTCAAAAACAAAATCACTCCAGTTAGACCGATAATCAACTCCGTAGACTGCTACAGCGTCATCGATTACTTCGTAACGTGGGCCAAGATGTACAGCAAGGCCATCATCAACGAACCGTTCCATAGTTTGTCGGCCAGCTTGGCGTTCGTGGTTTCCGTAAATGAAATAGAATGGAATACCATGCTCTGCCAACTTTGTCAAACTCTCGCGACAGACGGCAACATCTTCATCCTCAATACCACTTCCAGGATTATGGAATAAATCGCCGCCATGGATAACGGCATTCACATTCTCTTGGATCGCACGCTCTATCGCAGTACGGAATCCATCTACAGGGGATACCGGCCAACACGACCCACTATAGGTGTGTTCTGATTTACCAAGATGACTATCAGTCAGGTAGATCAGATTCACTTGGCTACCGCTTTGGCGCATCCCAAGCTTCTCAATCCCAAGTGAAGAGGTACCATGAAGCACTTTTCCAGAGGGCCAATTGTTTATTGATACTCCACTCAGCCGATACCAGCAACTGTTCTGCCAATTGTAATTGCGTCCTTCCTCCGACTTCTCCCATACAATAAACGGGAACCGCGTCCCATTAGAGTCCTCTAAGCTCAGCTCAAACGCACGATTGTCTTCTTTTGTACGCGAGTAATCTCGAACTCTAACAACGATCTCGTATTGATTGCTCTCCTCAAGATCTTCGTATAACGTTTCCACAACGGCACTGCGTGGCACGGGGTGATAACCAGATTGGTAACCGGACCAAACGAATAATTGGTCGTTGCTATCAGCGTCTATCTGTCACGGTGTGAAAACCAATGAGACCCAACAAACCCTGTTGATGAGAAGATCTACTTGGTGTCAAACATATACTCCGGAGTAATCTCCTAATGCGCCTGTTTCAGATTGGTGTTTCTGGATAGTTCGGAAGCAAGGAGAACGAACCGCTACGCGATCGACATGAAGAACCTGTCTGAGATGGACAGTCGTGCGTTCACTCTGACCCCGGACTCGTCCGAGGAACAGACCCGCGCGATCAACACCCGACAGGTGGAAATGCGCGACGGAACCTACGAACAGCGAGTTGACGATAATCGGCTCGCTGAAATCCGTCAATACTACCGCGGAATTCCGATCAAGAAGTACACGGAGTCGGAGGCCGGTGAAATCCTGAATCTCACGATGGCCGGGGTTCAGGAACAGGAACCGCTTCCGCCGAAGTTCGTGAAAGCGAGGCGCGACATTTCCCGTCTCATGGACTTCATCGACGCGGTTGCCCTGTTTCATCACGAAGACCGAATGGAAATTACGAGTGAATATCCTCAGAAACTCTTGGTCGCACCCGCCGACGCTTGGTACGGCTTCAAGATTTTCGGAGAGGAACTGGTTATGAGCGCCCTGAATCTCAAGCCCCTCGACCGGAAAATGCTCCACTTCCTTCGGGCACGAACCAACCAGAAGTATTCCGCGATGGACTTACAGAAGGAAATGGGGCGGCCTGAGTACGGGGAGAACCGGGCGGTTTCCGAGATTCGTCAGTCCCTCGAAGACATGATCGAGAAGTTGTATGTTGAGAGGCATGAAGAGAATCCGGTCGCGTATTCCGCAAGCCCGTTCGGACAGTCCATCGACGTGTCGGAACAGGCCAAGCTCGATTGGTCAAAGGTGGTTGAACGTGCCAAGGAGAAGGCGCGTGAGAACCTTGAGCCGGACGAGGCCGAGAAGTACATCCAGAACCATTGCGAGGGTTCCGGCCTCATTGTGACTCACCCGATCAGCGGGGAGACGGTTAACATCCTCGAAGACACGGACTTCGAAGAGGAACTGGAAGAGGCTCAGGAGGAAGTGGACGAGGTAATGGACGAGCCCATGGACACCAATTGGAGAGATGTGAGGCACCTTGCGGACGACCAACCCAATCCAGCAACTACTGATGGAGGAGAAGCGACCAACAGAATATAGACTGATGCTACCCCCAACTTGGAACTGGAGAACGAACACACAATATAAACTGAGACAAGTTTATCGTAGCTTCCCCTGATCCGGTATATGACAAATCGAGATCCAAATAGAGATAATATACAAGACAACACCCATGTCCGTTTGAAATAGAACGTTGAAATACGAAGGGTTATACGCGCCGGCAACCTTTGTAAAAGAGGGAGAGTCCTGACGGATGTTTTGCTCTGAGTAGTCAGGTCTACGTTCAGCGATCAGCGATTACCAGTTCTAAGCTACTACCAGAGAGAGTGCTGACTCTGGTGATCCTTCTCTAGGCGACAATTCCCCCGTAGAACGATGATTCAAAAAAGTATATTCGCGTACGAGAGTAGTCAGATACCAGAGTTTTTGAACAAATTATCATATTTCGATACAATATCTGTAGGACAGTGTATCGGATATATTGGGGAAGACATTGGAAGAGGTAAACCAAAGACAGGCTACTTAGCTAAGAGACAGCGAACAAGCCAAAATAACCACTTCTCCAAGGAAATAAACGGCTATCCTATCTCTGAAGAAGTTCTGGAGGCGTGTAAGTCGCACAACGCTACCGAGATATTCATCATCGAAGAGAAAACTGGTCGGGTTCTTGAGTTCACTCTCAACGACTACCTACACGGTACCAAACTCGATGGAGACTCCGATAACAGCCACCGATGTGTTCCCATCGAGACTCGTCGCCACAGCTGGAACGCGGACGAGATATTCCGATAATGATAGCAAGAGAAGACAGCGAACTATCGAGTCTTGAAAAGGAAGTCACATTTCGTGTGAACAAGTCCGATCAAGTCGTAGTAGTTCATTCAGAGATCGGCAGTGTCAATCGAGCATTACTTACTCGTGATGATTTCGAGCAAACAGCGAACAGAACAGATGACGACGGAGTGATTGTCGCACTAACTGGAACACTACCTATGGGCGCACTCAAGATCTCACAACATGCTCGAACGGGTGGCTCATTCAACTCCATCGTCTCACCTCACGACTGACGTGTGGTTCTCGCTCAATGACTGCCGTGCGAGAGCAGTCTTTAGAACTTGATAGCTGTACGTGACCCGTGGGACGTTTAGAAATCAAATTCCACCAGCGGCCCGTGAGCCGACTCAGTGTAATCTACAGGAATTCGCTCGGAGATGTAGCTCACTCTGTAAACGAGTCATCATAAGCGGATCTCAAGGCAGTTCAACTGTACTAATCCAATATCGAATGTTCCGGATAGAATCACAATCAATTCTAAGAGGCTTGCTGGACCCGTGGTGAAGCTCCCCCACCGTCTACGACCCTTGGCCCACCTCACACGTGAAATCGCTCAGGGAGGACGTGGGGACAGGGGGTGTGCTAATAGTCTCACAGGGGTCCCTTATGGTATCCCTGTTGAGTACATTACAGCAACTTTAGTAGAGAAGTTGTAAAGGAGAACACCCCTCATTAAAAACAGTTGTTAACAGCAACAGCAACAACAGCATCAGCAACAACAGCAACAACAGCATCAGCAACAACAGCAACAACAGCATCAGCAACAACAGCAACAACAGCATCAGCAACAACAGCAACAATAGCAACAGCAATGAGTTGTTACTATGCCGTCTCTGCTGGTTAACCGTTCTTTCTCTTATTGTACTACCCCCCGCCACCTCACTGTGTTATGTTGCGAGAATCGCATGACTGTAGCGGGATAGGATGGCAGAAATTCAGAGAGATATATAAAAGAATTCTGCTGTGAGTCTGTATAACTGAGTTCGGTAGAAGCGAGAAGTCGTATTAACAGATTCGGGAAATATCTGATAACAGTACATAAATGTCAACTGATAATACAGCGATTGAACAGTCCAAGAATGGTGCGGCGAATAACGCAGTTCCCGAGAACTGGAACGACATACCGTGTGTTCAGTACGGATTTGCTGAAGGAGAAGGACCGAAGCGGGCTCCAACACTCCGGACGATCTTTGAGCCGATACCCGATGGTGTAGAGACAGCAAGTGCGGTCTACGTGCTTACTCGTGATCAGTATGACCGCCAACAGAACCTCGAAAGCGGATACCAAATCGATGGAGAGTACACATCGATTGCCACTGAACTCCAGGAGGAGTGCGAAGTAGACGATCGTGTTCTCTACCCCATCTATATCGAGAGCGACGCGCTAAACGAAGTTGGCCCGGACAAGCTCATGAGATGGTTCGAGGTATTTGTCGAAGAATATCTTGAAATACCGTTTCAAACGTGTAAACGGTATTTTTCTGGAAACCGTTCGATTCACATTCATGTTCCTCGTTTCGTAAAGGAACATGGCCGGGGAGAGCTGAAAGAATTGGCCGAATCGTACTGTAAAAGAACTGGTGCGGAGTTTGATTGCGGGATCTACTCTTCCAAACCATTATTCCGAATTCCGGGTGTAGAACACTCAAAAACGGGAGTCAGAAAAATAGAATTTGAGGGAGAATGGGACAACGCCGTTCTCGCTGGTAAAGTTCAGTCGGGTGCGGATGACACGCCCGAGTCGTATGTAGACGTGCTTCAACACGTATTCCTCTCCCAACCATCCCTAACTGTAGATTCAAGTCAGACTGTTCAAAATGACCCGTTTAGCTTGTTTCGGAACCTCGATGGTGAGAAGTCGGTTCTCTCGTTCGAGTCAGCTGAACCATATATCGAGACTCCACTAATAGAGAAGGAAGAGTATCCAGACCAGAACGGGAACGTCCCAAAGTGGGCCCAATACAACGACAAAGAGTTCTCGCCGTATGCTCTTGCCACAGGTGGTTCTCGGAGTGTTGCGGTCGTGGAAATCAAAGGAACTCCGTTTGCTCGACGAAACAAAACGATTGGAAACCGTAGCGAGCCGATCCACGCTCTGATTCCATCATACTTCTACGGAGCCAGAGGGTGTGCTGGTGAAGAATTCACCAAAGATCATGTACACGCGCCACTTCAGCTCTCGAAAGCTGACTACAAAAAATGGGACTACGAACCGGGAGATAATGTGGTGATTATCGGGGGCAAGAGCAATGAGTCGGTCATTTTCAGTGTAGATTCGTTCCAAGCCTCCGACATTGGAAACTCTCTCACCGGGGAGGACGGAAGCCGTCAAGCCGCTCTTGATTACCTGAAAGATGAGGGGTACGATGTTGGGAAGGCTGGTAAAAGTGAATCAAAGCCTTTCACAGATAACAAACGACAACAAACTTACTCTCAATCACAATCAAGCGGAAAGTCTGAGACGAAAGCCTCACGGCTACAACGTCTGGCCGAAGATGACGGAATTCAACTCTTAGGCTACACAGAGGTCGCAAACGTAGCGAACCGTCTTCTCCAGATTGGGGGTTGGCCCCTCGCATGGGAGTGGCTTGAAGAACAGTATGGGGCGCAATTCAAACCGAAGAGGACATGGGAAAATCTCAAAGAGATTATTGAGTATTATGATAACATACATGTCTCGATTCCACCGAAGCCGAACTAAATCAGGTATTCAATTATCTCTGTGAAATTAATATCATGACCGCTTATCCGTACAACCTCTAATACCCGACTAATGGACAGAGAGAGCAAAAATGAGTTGTGGGATCAGTGGGTTTCTGAGACGATACTCACCGACATTACCTCTCCAGTCACACCCGATCCGGTTCCCATGGTTGACGAGTCCGGATCGCAACTGGAGATGACCGATGAATACGACTCGTATCGCTTGGGACGAGGGAACGGAGATTATCTGTACCTACTGTATGTCCTTGACGAGCCTGTGAGCGGCTCGTCTGATATTATCCCGGTCTACATCGGAGAAACGAGTCAGGTCTCCAGTAGACTACTGGACCACTTCAGAAAGCTCCGTAACTCTCTCCCAACCTCTGAGTGGAAGGATGATGGCTCGTGGGGAAGTTACGGAAAATACGATCATATCGCGACGGTATTCGAGAAAGCAAATTCACCCCTGTATGTGTGGGTCGTCGATGTGAATGAGATTGAGACGGGGCCGTACGGATATTCCACATATCGACAGGAGCTTGAGGCAAAGACCGTCGGGCTTGTCCACTCACATCCCCAATTCAATCGGGTGTTCGCAAACCGGGATTTTGTTCCAAATAGAGTCGCCCATGAGATGGGGAAGGTAGGCCCCGATTGGGTTGATTTAGAAAACGATTCACCAAACGAAGAGGCGGTGGTAGCCGCTGATAACGCGGGAGACGGCGTCAGCGGCACGAGTAAAGCAGATCTTTGGCATGAGTGGGTTGAACAAACTATCCACAAAGAGATTCATGACCCCGAAGGTGAGGATCCAATACCACTCTTCGAGACGGACGACGATCTCGTCGTTGAACTCACTGAGGTCGGTTCTTCTACGGTCCTCAAGCGTTCTGAAGCGATTGATACTCGAATCCGCCAGGAAGGAAAACGATGTGTTCACAGAACCGGAGTGAAGGATGGTCCTAATGGATTACTCTATGTTATGTACCAGCTTGAGTCCGACCCGCCTTCTCCCGAGCAAATTATCCCTCGATATATCGGCAAAGCAGAGGCGTATGGCAAAAAGAACGAGTTGAGTGCGAACTTCGAAGAGATCGCGAAGGACCGAAGTGGAACACGAAGCTTCGCTCGATGGGGCGATGGGAGTTACTGGCACGTCGGAGAGCTATCAGATACTGTCTTTGGCGTGGATTCGAAGAAACTCAGTTGGGCGAGCGAGCTATTCGAACAGGGAACACACCAACTCAAAGAGCAAACCTATCTGTGGATCCGAGCATGGGATCCAGAAAAGTACACGGGGCCGTACGGCTATCCAGCCTACTTGGCTGAAGTCGAGGCGTTGTTGATCGGGTTAGCCTACCAAACGAACCCTCATCAACTGCTCAATCACCATGAGGTTCCAAATGGGGCACCAGCGAACCAGAAGCAGTTTGAGTTTGATCCATCTTCAACATAGCTCCACCATTCTTGACACACTCCAACTACGTGTTGCCCGGTGAACCACCAATGAGATACTGCTCCGAGTAGTGATTGACTCTCTCTTGTCTGTACTTGTTATTGTAGTACCCCAACAACCTCACTGTGTTATGTTGCGAGAACCGCAACACAGCAATGGGATGAATGAATTCTGCGTTAACAGTACTTATAAAAGAATACTCATAGCCACTTGAGTCAGATGGCCTTCTGGTCAGTCTATACCTCTCGTGTACACGCCGCGTGTGTGCGACATAGACGACTTGGTCTATGAGACATAGTGGGTCTTCTGTATCTGTAAAACGCGCGTCAGAGTGTCGTGAGACCCACGTGTGGACAAGGATAGATGAGATATAGGCAAAGTCTCAATAGAAGTTTCACCAACGATTTTATTTATACACTCTATTGGGATCTCGAAGGTACTGTCGTATCCTCGTCTGGCGTTTTTCGCACCATCACACAGTTGGAGGGGGGTGAGAATAGATTGACAAGAGGGGGTTAAGAACAGTTAGTTCTCTACCCACAAAGACGAATAAGTAAGGTACAAGTACGAACGGCGATTGGCTTGTCGTAAGGGCTCGTAGATCAGTGGCAGATCGCTTCCTTCGCAAGGAAGAGGCCCGGGGTTCAAATCCCCGCGAGTCCATCATTTTTGGAAGCCGCTGAATGGCTGTATTCATCCTTTAGAAGGCCTAAAACATCAATATTTGTATTCGGGAATCACCCGAGAATGCCATTTAAATCCGTCTCGTGGACGGGATTGCCGCCTACAGTTGATTCGGTAATGGGGTCGCGGGCGGACCATGTCGCGGTTTTTTTTTGAAAGGAACGATTGTCTGCCCACCGGGAAGATCCCCATCGTTGACGGTCTCCTGCGTTCCGGTGCCCGAGTTACGAGAGAACCGCCCACTCAGAGGGAACCACAAGTGGCCATTCGTCTTTAGTTAATACTCAACAGCCTCACTTCTGGCCAGATTCGGCACTCTGACGCCGGCTATGGGATGAAAATAACATTTTCGAGAGATACTTACCGTTCGATATCAGCAACGCGGGAGTCTGAGCTGTGAATTCCCTTGTTGCTAATACTGAACAGATAATTTATATCTGAATATTACCATTGGGCTTAACTAAAGACGAATGACTATTCTGTATAAGAGAAACGTCCGGAGATCAGTCTCTCTTTCTAACTTCGACTGTATGGGTGATTCTTATCGGAAACAGTGATATCGGCTCACCAATAGGGTGGAGAACATGGCAGAGTATCTTGGTCTGGATTGGGCCGGAAACGGATGGCTTGGTATCATTCTACGGGACGATGGTAATCATGACTTCGACCTGTTCCCATCAATTCTCAGTGTCTGGAGCAATTACAAAGACGCAGATCAAATTCTCATCGATATCCCAATTGGCCTGAGTAAAAACGGGAAGCGAACCTGTGACGAACGTGCGGTGGAGTTACTCGAGCCAACTCGTCACAATAGCGTCTTCTCAACTCCTGTCCGAGAGGCAGTCTACGCTAAGACGCTCACAGAGGCGAAAGAAATCAACGAGGAATTCGGATTCAGTATTTCCAATCAAGCTTGGTCGATCTGTCTTCGTATTCGTGAAGTAGATGAGCTGTTCGACGAATTCAGTGAGGCAACAGGAAGAGTACGGGAATCACATCCTGAAGTCTGTTTTGCCGCTCTTAATGGGTCCGCCATGGAACACAAGAAGAGTACCGAGGAGGGACTCAGTGAGCGTAAGGAGTTTCTCTTTGACGAAGATGAATCACTTGAAGCGCTGTATGAAAGTGTAATTGAGACGCTTGTTGAACCACCGTCTTGGGCACGACGCGTTAGCAAGAATGGAAAAGACGACGTGCTTGATTCACTGGTTTTAGCCTATACTGCTCAACTATCTGAGGAGGAACGAACCACACTTCCGGAAGATCCAGAACTGGATCGCTCAAAGACAGAGCCGCTTCCAATCGAGATTGTTAAGCCAAAATGATTGGACTCTAAATATACTACTACCTATAGGTCATCCGTTGAAAAGATGAGAGATGTGCTGTTATCTTCTAACCACTCAGAGTGTTCTGTGTACTCAGGATCGTGTTCTGCGACCAGCGACCAGAACTCGTCAGTATGATTCTGTTCACGGAGATGGGCCAGCTCGTGAACAACGACGTAATCGACAATATCTGATGGAGCCATCATCAATCGCCAGTTCAAACCGAGAGTGCCTGTGGTGGAACACGATCCCCACTTCGTCCGTTGATTTCTGACCTCGATCTTGTCGTACTCGACTCCTATCTCCTCCGAGAAGTGATTAGCCCGGTTTTCAAAGAGTTCCCGAGCTTTCCGCCGATAAAGAGTCTCCAAAGCCCGCTTGATAGATGTCTGTTCCACATGGTGCTTTGCCAGTCGAAATTCGTTCTCGACTACCTGTGAAGCGGGACGTTGTTCCACGACAATTTCGTACTGTTCCCCGAGATACGGAAATCGTTCTCCTTCTTCGAATTCCCGATCAGGGATTTGCTCACGATAGGCGTCGTACTTTCGCTTCTTTTCCAGAACCCACACGGCGTTCTCCTTGAGAAGCTCCTCGGGGTCCGTGGTGGAGTCATCTGGAAGAACGACCCGAACTCCATGTAAATCCAAATCTATCCGTGGTTGCGTTGCCTCGTCGCTCTGGCGTACCTCATAGGCGACGTTCTCCCCTTGAAGTGTGACCTTCCGGGGTGCCGTTTCAGGCATAATTGTTCACGAGGTAATTCCGGATCGCGTCTACGAGTGGGTCATCGATCAGGTCGGGCCGGTTGTATTCAAGCGCGACCACGTCGAGGATCAGCTCCTCCACATCTTGTTCGGTCGCCTTGTTAGTCTCCCACCCTGAATAAGCACGATCCACGCGGTCCTCAAACTGATCGACAATGGAATCTGCTATGTCGGCGGCATTTCCCCGTTCAAATTCCTCGTCAAGCTCCTCTGTTAGGTGATTCTCAATGGCGTATTTGGCACGCTCGTCGGAGTCATCACCAGCTTCTTTCTCAACTTCAATGACTTCTTCTTCAACTGATTTGAGTGCCTCAACCGCTTCCGGATCAGCCACGTCACCGCCTTGCCAGCGTTCAACGATCTCTGTCACCCGTTCGCTTAAACGCTGGTAGCGGGGATTCTGACCCGTTCTCGGATGGAGGTGATCCTGAGTTGCGTGAGCTATCTGAGAGGCTTTCACGCCGGGATTGTCCAGCCCTTCTGCGTCTTCAAGGAATTCTTCTCCCAATTTGTACGTCGGGAAATCGTCGCGGATCTCACCCACATCCACGTTCTCGTTGATTATCTGGCGTGTCTTCTCCCGCATATCGTCTTCAGGGGCCTCTTTCCCGGAAGTAGTTCGCTCAAAGGCTACCTGAATCCGACTCAACCACTTGTACTGGTCCTGAATCCCTTCTTTAATCAACCGACCGTCCGGGGCCACGGATTCGTAGAGGTTCTGGAGCCCTCGGAAGCCCTGTTTGAATTCGCGGCGTTCAGGGTGCTTACTGATCCGGGAGACTGCGGCGTTTGTAGCCTCTTGGGAATCGTCTTTCGGGATCCCGTCGAAAATGTCCATGACCGTCTCCAACTGGTCAACGAGATCGTCGAATAGCTCTTCCTCGTCACGAGCCGCGTATGCCTTCGTCTCGGCGTCGTAGTCGAGAGCGTCGTCGATGTTCTCAAAGACCCCTTGAAAGTCTACGATCTCCCCGTTCTGTTTCCCATCGGCTGGCCGATTTGTCCGGGCAATAGCTTGGAGGAGATTGTGGTCTGTCAGGTTCCGATCGAGATACATCGTCTTCAGGATCGGAGCGTCGAAGCCCGTAAGGAGCATATTGTGAACGACGAGAAGGCTCGGATTCTCCTCGGGTTCCTTGAAGCTTTCAACGATACTGTCACGCTCCTCGGGGTCCGTGTGGAACTTCCGAATGAGGTCGGGATCGTCGTTGGTGGATGTAAAGAGGACTTCGACGGCGTCCTCTCCCCGACGCTCTCTCAATCGTTCCCCGTACATGGCGGCTGACCGCCGGCTCGGTGTAACGACCATTCCTTTCCAGCCGTTGGGGGCGACCTTCTCCTGATAATGGGCGTCTATCTCTTCGACGGCCCGATCAACCCGAGGCTCGAGTTCGGCCATGGTCCGGCTGGTGACGTTTTTACTGATGAACTCTCGCTTCTCCTCGGTCGTCATCCCACGGAACTCGTGTTCGAACTTCTCGTCAAGGGCGTCTTCGGATACTTTCCACTCCATCTCGTGTCGGAGAGTGAAGTAGACCGGGAGAATGAGGCCGTCTTCGATCCCCTGTTTGACCGAGTACCGGTGGAGATAGTCCTCACCTTCGGGACTGAACTCGGTGAATGTGTTTCGGTCCTTCTCTCGTTCCCCTTCCCGCACGGGAGTCCCGGTGAAGCCGAAATGTGAACTATTGGGGAGTGCGGCGTCGAGACGGCTTCCGAGGTCGGCCTCCATGAATCGGTGGGCCTCGTCGGACATGACGATCACTTCGTCGTTCCCTTGCGTGTCCGGCTCTACGTCTTGGAACTTCTGAATAGTCGTGAGAATCAGTTGGCTACTCCCTTCCTCGATCAGTTCTTGGAGATGATCGATGGATTTGGCCTCTGTCCATTGGGCCAGCGAGAGGTTCGAAAGCTGGTCCCGCATTTGGCTGTTGAGCTTGTCCGTATCGACGATGATGAAGACTTGCGGGTTGCGAACTACCTCGCTTCGAGAGAGAAGGTTCTCAGCCGCATAGAGCATAGTGAACGACTTCCCTGAGCCTTGGGTGTGCCAGATAAGTCCTCGATCGTGAACCCCCTCACGGACTCTGTCGAGGATTCTGTTGACGGCGTAGTATTGGGTGTATCTCGGGATGATCTTGGCGTCGCCACCCGGTCGCTTCTCGAAGAAGACGAAGTTCTTGAGGACGTCCACAAGAGTCGCCGGATTACACAAGGCTTGGACAGCCTGTTTCATCTGGTTGTCCTCGTTGGCGTACTGTTCGGGGGCCTCGTTCCACAACTCGTAGAACTCGTCAGGGGCACCCACAGAGCCGTATCGGAACTCCATGGTGTCGGCGGCGACGTTGAACAGTCCGGGAATAAACATCCGGGGGACGTCTTCCTCGTACTGTTGGAGGTCGTTTATGGCGTCGTAGTAGTCGTTATCTTGTGCCAGAGACTTCAACTCCATCGTGACGAGGGGGATCCCGTTGACGAACAGCGTCACGTCCGGGCGAATGGTTGCTCCTCGGGAGACAGAGAACTGATTGACAGCGTGGAATCGGTTTGATTCTGAGAAGGTCTTCGGACCGAAGTCGATCAGGTCAACGTAGATCGTGTCGTTCCCGCCGTGGGCATTCTCCACTCCAAAGGTTTTGCCCTTTGTGAGAAGTTCATGGAAGTTCTGATTGCCTTCCAATAAATTCTCGTAATCAAGCTCTCGACGGAGTGAATTGAGGAACCGATCGGCGTTGTCCTCAGTAATTTCCTCATTGATTTCAATTATTTGCTCTTTCAGGAGGTTCCAGTAGATGACCTCGTTACTCCGGCGGTCGTACTTCCCGTCGAGAACGTTTGCGCCCCGGCTTCCATCTTGCCCGTGTGTTTCCCAACCGACGGCGTCAAGCCATGAGAGGAGGGATCGTTCGACGCCGCCTTCGTTGGGGACGCTAACCATGTTGGGTGATTTTGTCGGGCACCTCTATGTTAGTGTTGGTTGTTCTGACTGTTCCAGAGAGAAGGTCTCGCATGAGACCCTGTTTAACACGTCGTAGCTGATTTAGATACCTACTTTCCGAATGGAGGCCGTCCTCAACAACTGAAACTTTCTTAAGAATCTCCTTTTGTTCAGATAGCGGCGGTACTGGTATTGACAGTTTCTTAATTTCCTCAAGGTGTAAGTTTGTTACAGTTCCTGTCTTTGACCGGGCATTTGCCTGTCTCATACAGATTCGTGATTCTAATAGTGTAGCCAAATAATCTGGATGAATTGTACTCTTATTGGGACGTATCAGCGCGAGACTAACGAAATGGCTGAATTCGTTATCCCAATCAACTACTTTTGAGATACCAATAGTTCCATTCTTGGATAATAGAACATCTCCTTCTGTTGGATTACTTCGATTGGTTAGCTTCTCATGCTCTTCTTCAGGTATTCTGGCTACTGAACCCCAATCGATTCTATCTTGTTTGATATTTTCCACTTTTAAAAATGGGATTCCACTTTCTACATACGTCGGTGTCTGATGGGCGCCGTCTGTAATTAGAGTCGTTATATCTTCCAAAAATTCTAATCTCCAATGATTTGGGATTTCCCACCTTTCTGGAAGCATTGGCACTTTATGTTCGACTAAATTCTCATTACCAATACCTGTCGTAGCTATATCCTCAATAAGGCCTGATAGGATAGTTTGATATTCTTCTACGATTTCCTCTGTCTTCTCGATCGCCTGGTCAACCGTGTAGAGTACGGTGGCGATCTTGCGCTGTTCAGGGAGCGGTGGAGAGGGGACTTTGAGGGATTTGGCAATCGCCTTACTGATGGAAGGTACTGCCCCTTTCTGTGCGACTGCCTCCATGTCAATGACACACGATATATAGTAGAGGAACTCTGGATTGATTTCATCAGGAACCCAACCCATCACATTATTATCAAATGAAGAAGGCTCGGTAAGCAGACGGCGCTTGTTTGTCAACAGTGCGGCTCCAACCTTAGGGAGAATTGTCGTTCCTTCTGGATAGAGCGTATGATTTATTTTTTCTAAATTTTCTTTTGAGAGTCGGTTTGAGCTGTCAGAGACGTATTTCTGATTTCCAGTAGCATTCATGTCGGAAACTTTGTAAACGGGATGCCCGCTTTCATTTCCATTCTGATACTCTGTCGGTAGTGAGTTCCCGCTGACTACATGAACCAATTCGCCTAATCTTGCTACAGTCCAGTCTTGTGGTGGAATACCGCAGACCGTTTTCCGGACTAAATCCTCTGCCTCTGGTTCAGAGGAATCGGAATCTGTTTCAGCAAACTCGTCCAACGTCGTATCCTTACTCATAATCCAGCGCCTCCATATGCTCTGTCATCGTCGCCTCAATCTCATCACGCTCAGATTGTAACTCCCGTAATTTAGCTAGTTCTTCTTTTACATCTATGTCTTCTTCAGGCTCAGTCGTGTCCACGTAGAGCGCAATATTGAGATTATAATCGTTCTCCCGGATCTCGTCCAATGAGACAGTTCGGCTCACCCTTTCTTCGGTTGACCACCCACGGAAGTTCTCAATAATGTGGTCAAGCCCGTCCTCGGTTAGTTCGTTTTGATTCGAGAGTTCGGTGTAGAAGTCCTCATCAGCGGCGTGAACGAACTGTACTTCGTTCTCCCGATCCTCTGGCTTGTTCGTATTCAGCACGAGGACAGCCGAAGGGATCGAATTGTTCTGGAATAGGTTTTCGGGGAGGCCGACAATCGCCTCCACCATGTCGTTCTCCAACATCGACTTTCGATACCGACTCTCGTGTTTCCGGAACAGAACGCCGTGAGGGATAACGATGGCCGCTTTCCCGCCGTTCCCATCATCTTCGGGACGCTTCAGTTGTTTTGCGATGTGCTGAATAAAGGCATAATCGCCACGGTCTGCTCGGGGAAGCTTCTCGTGCCAATCGAATCGATTGTAAGGGTCATCCTGTAGTTCGTCTTTCGCCCAATCCGCCGAGAAGGGGAAGTTGGCGAGAACCCGATCGAACCGAGTGAGTTCGTTTTCGTCCTCATTGGTAAACGCTGGCTTCGAGAGAGAGTCCTCACGCTCGATGGTCCCATTCAATCCGTGGATGGAGAGGTTCATCTTCGCGATCGCGGCAATGTCCGGATTAATCTCTTGTCCGGAGAACCGGAGCTTCTCGGGGTCACCACCTTGCTCCTCACGGTAGTAGCGAGCCGCCTCAATGAGCATTCCCCCGGATCCGACCGTTGGGTCGTGGAACGTTTGACCGTCCTCAAAGTCGTCTACGAGCCGCACACACAGGTTGACAATATGCGGCGGCGTGAAGAATTGGCCGCCCGATTTCCCTTCTTCTTCGGCAAACTGACGGACGAGATCCATGTACGCCTCTCCGAGCATATCCGGCGGGATACTGTCTCGGTCGAGGTCGTGTGTGGAGAGGTGTTCGACCAGTTTCCCGAGGCGATCGTCGTCAAGGGCGTCGGCGTCGATGTAGTCGGCCCGGAAGACGCCTTGTAGCTCGGGGTTCGCATCGGTGACGGCGTCGAAAGCCTCGTTCAGCGCTTGGTCAACGTTGTCGCTAACGCTCCGGAGGTCTTCCCACAGGTAGCCTTCGGGAACAACGGGAACGTCGTAGAGTTTCGGGCGTCGGGCGAGGTCTTCGTCACCGTACTTCTCAACGTTTTCTTGGTATTGCTTCTCGTACTCGTCGGAGATCGCCTTATAGTAGACGAGCGGGAGAATGAACTCTTTGTAGTCGGTTGGATCGACGGCGTCCCGAATTATGTCGGCACATTTGAAGAGGTGAGAATCGAGGTCGGGGAGTGACAGCGACATAGAGGAGTAGTGTGTTCAGGGGGTCATATCTCCTGTGGTGTGAGTAATAGTCGGAGGAGATAGTGGTACAAAAAGTAGACCTAAGAACTAATGGAGGCACCTCAAACGACTAATTGCTTTCAGATATTTCCTCAAGTAAGGAGGACAAACCCCCATCATTATTCTGCTCATCAGATTCAGACGACAATTCTTGGTTATAACTCTCACCATCCTGTCCGTGATGAACCCTATAGTGACAGTTTGGGCAAAGTGCTACTACATTCTCTGGTGCGTCAGAACCTCCATCACTTAGTTCGTGGATGTGGTGAACTTGGAGATATGGATCGCCGCTTTTGTCGGTGAATGGCGCTGGTTCATTACAACCCTCGCAGACACCATCAGCACGAGCTTTTACATAATCCTTGATTTCTTGTGACCGTGAATAACGAGTTGTCGTAGAACTCGATTTACTTACGGTGGCTGAAACGTTATCAGTAGCCGCTTCTTCAGCTTCTTTCCTTAGTTCATCAAGAGATTTCTGTGTCGTGGTATCCTCTGGAGGTGAATTCTTGTTTTCATTGGATAAATCAACCACTTTGGCCACTACGTAACCATCTCGCCGAGATTGTATCTCTACATCAACCTCCGTACCAAGATCTTGATCTCCTACGATTTTTATTCTTTTTTCTCTTCTTGAACAGAAGTTATTCTCAGAGTCATACACAACCGCTACTCCTTCAATTACTTCTCCCGGGTCCGAGGATTCAGCTATACCGAGGTCTATAGTTTCACTACTACCACCGGCGTTGTCAGGTGGGAATTCACTACCACAGGTACCACACTTCCATTTCTCTCCTGATTTCAGTGCGACTGAGCCACAATCCTCGCAGAACATCGCCGAGTCAATAGTCTCTTTTCCAAATTTGTGGAACTGATGGCGATTTGCCCTCCAAAAGTTCGAAGTATAGTTCTCGGCTCGAACGCTTTCCGTTATACAGATACCAGAAGCACCAGAATACATTTCCACCCCTACTTTTGTCCCGTCAGCATTCGGTTTTACAGGACCAATATTGATGTGTGATTCATTTGTGTTGACAATGCCATTTCCTGAGTTGCTGATTCTATCTATTGTGGCTACGAATCGATCCCCCTCCTGTAACTGGTTTTTATATAGATCAGTACTCTCATCATTTTCTTCATCGCCTTCTGGTAATGAAGATATTTCACCAGCGAGTGTGGAACTCTGCTTTTGATAATTGTCATGTGTAGCAATATATCGTCTAAGATCTTCGCGTTGGGACTCTGAAAGATCTTGAGCAAAATCTTCGTTTATTTCTCCAATATCATCTGTCTCTACTTCTCCAGTACTATCTGATTTGAAATGTAGATCACCTAATACGCGGAGTGGACGGCAAATGTCCCATGGAACATCTACCTCATCCCCTTGATTAGGAACACTAAATCCAAGTTCCGCAAGAAATGATACAGCCCTAGTTTTGACCTGATATGTGCTTGGGCGATTGTGATCTGGATATGGCTTCCATCTAACAATCACACCCTTACTGGTAGTCTTATTGCGAAGCGTTGCCACGGCAAATCATTATGACAGGGACATATCCAGTTTTCGATCACTTACGAATTGGCAGTAAAGCTACAGACAGTGTAGCTGAACTTACTACCAACCACCGCCGAACTGAACAGAGCAGTCACACACTTCTACTAAACGACCAATTTCCCTCTGCTTCTGTCCAGAGCTTAGGTTGACTTCAAGATAATATCCGCCAGCAAGTTCCCGAGGTTGCTTCATCTGCTTTCCCTCAAAGCTGTTCTCGTCATGTATGATAGGGCGCGTCCGTCCCGGAATGTACGGAAGTGGCTCAAGTTCCGAGATGAGGTTATGATTTCTGACGAGGTAATCCACAGCCTCAATAAACACGTCGGCCTGTTTTGACGCACCGAACTCCGCAAGCTCGTTCTCTCCATCAAAGAACGTAATCTGATAAGCTCCGTTAGAGTTCGTCTGATCTTTCTCAACTATAGCTTGAGGTGATTCCTCTATATCGTCTCGCTCAGGAGAATCTCCGTCACTATTGATTTCGTTCTCAATATCATCGATTAGACGGTCAATCATCTCCTTTGCTTGCGACTCCGTCTGAGGAGTGATCTTACCCGAAATCCGCTCAGAGAACAGTTCCGCAACTTCTGTCGCTAAATCATCCTTCTCTCTTTCAAGTGTCGTCCGTGCTTCGCGGAGTTCCTTGATTCGGTTGAGAATCTTTTCCCACTCGTTGCTCTGGATCGCGTCTTTGGTGAATGCTCTTAGTGTTGTAACCCTATCAGGAAGACTTTGAAGGCCCGTTCTCCCGAGTGTATTCACGTTGACTTTGGTGTCAACCACTTCCCGCCGATAGAACTCGTATTCCTCTCCGTTCGTGAGGATACCCAAGTTTACATCCTCGTTCTTGAGATAGGCTTCCAACTTCTTTCTGTGCTTGTCCGTAAGCGACGTGTCTACGCCTTTGGCTTCGAGGAAGGCAACGGGGGTACCGTCCAGAATCAGGGCGTAATCTACCTTGTAGGTCTTCCCGAAAGCTTCGACAGAGTATTCCAGTTGAGTGTTATCGGGGATCGTCCAGTCGAGAAGGTCGAGAAAGTCACGTAGAACGGCGGCTTTCGTGTTGGCCTCATCCATCTGTGGGGCCGCCTCAATAGTCGCTTGGGCGTGATCGACGTAGTCTTTCACCGCGTCCTCATCCATAGATGGTCGTAGTTCAGACGGTTATCATATCAAAGTATTCGATGAGAGGTGGAGAACTCTCTGAACCTTTGTTGACCCTTGCGGCACAAAGGCGCTGTTTTATATCGGGTGGTATCCTGTGTATTAGGTGAGAACCGGTATAGGTCCCATCCTTCAGTTCGCGCCCGAAGATCGCAATTGGGTCTGAGGGCGCTTGTGGAGGCTGAGACGCGGGTTCGATTCTCGCACCCGGACCTTTTCCGACGAACGGAGTGCCGAACCGATCAGCACTCGATCCGCTCGCCGTCCTCAGGCACCAGCACGTCCTCCGTCTCGGCCCGGAGCTCCTCGCGCGAGAGCAGGCAGTGGTTGATCGCCTCCATGTGGACCACGGCGACCGCGGCGTCGGTGGCGTCGCGCACGGCGGTCACGTCGTCGACGCCCATCGTGATCGGCTCGCCCTGATTGAACCGCGCCGCGCCGCCGTTGAGGACGACCGAGTCGGGGTCGTACCGGTCCAGCGTCTCCGCGACCGGCCCGTACCAGACCGTGTCGCCGGCGAGGTACAGCGTCTCCTCGGCGTCGAGGACGAACCCGGAGACGGGACCCATCCGCTCGGCCAACTCCCCGTGGCCGTGTCGGCCGGGCGTCCGGTGGAGCGTGACACCGTCGAAGGACGCCTCCTCGTCGACCGGTCGCACGTCGGTGAACCCCTCTTCGACGAACTCATCGGCTTCCGCGGGCTGGCAGAACAGCGGCACGTCGGCGCCGAGTTCCTCCCTCGCGGCGTCGTCGAAGTGGTCCGGATGGCGGTGGGTGACGATCACCGCGTCGTGCGAGCGGTCGACATCGGGCATCGGGACCAGCGGGTTGTTCCGGTCGTTCGGGGTGTCGTCGATCGGCGGCATCGCGCCCTGCGGGGCGAACAGCGGGTCGACGAGGAACGTCGTCCCGTCGACGGTCGCGAGAACGGTGGCGTTGCGGACGAGGGTGACGGCGGCGCCGGCGTCTGTCGGCATACCTCTCCTTCGGGGAGTCGCGGGTTGTGACTTGCGGCGCGCTCGCTCCGCGCACGCGGTTGCGAACTCGCGGTACGCCCGCTCGAACGCCGTCGATACGGGTCCATTCGGCGTCGACGCGGCCGGCCGCCGCTCCCCTCACGGGCGAGTTTTATTCCGATGGGAGGTTATCCCTCTGAGTATGACCGAACCCCACAGGCGTCTGAACCGACGGGACGCGATTCGGGCCGACGCGGCGGTAGAGACCGGATTTCTCGGCGCCCTCGACGGGTGTCCCGGTCGCCACGGCACCGCGTTCGAGGAGGGGTTCGAAGGCGGACTCGGCGGTCGGGCGACCGGTTCCGCGATCGGTCCCGGGCGCGACGCCGACGAACTCGCGGCGTGCGTCGGGCGGCGATGACCGGTCCGGCGGGGGCGACGTCGGGCACGGACGACGCTCCCGACGCCGAGAGCGACACGGACACCGCCGACACGATGCGCGAGCGCGCCGGCGAGAACCGGCTGAAGCTCTGGCTGTTGTTGCGCGCGGACCGGCTCGTCGTCGCCGCCGTCCTGACGCTCGCCGTCTTCGTCGCGTTCGTCGCCGTCGCGGCCGTCCTCTCGCCGCCGCTCGCGGAGAAGGTCGGAGCGAGCGACCCGATCGAGACGCTGTTCGCGTCGATGATCACGGCCATCGTCACGGGGGCGACGCTCGTCGTCACGATCGGCCAGCTCGTGCTCACACAGGAGAACGGCCCCCTCGGGGACCAGCAGGAGCGCATGGACGGCACGCTCGCGGTCCGGGACGACATCGCGGCCCTGACGGGCGCGCCGACCCCCACGGACCCGGCCGCGTTCCTCGACGCGATCCTCGACGCCGCGGCGGAGCGCGCCCGAGAGCTCCGCGACCTGGTCGACGACCGGGAAGGCGACGGACCGGACCGGGCCGCACTTCGGGGCGACGTCGACGACCTCGCCGCGGGAGTGACCGAGAACGCCGACGCCGTGCGCGGCCAGCTCGACGGCGCCGAGTTCGGCTCCTTCGACGTCGTGTTCGCCGCGATCAACTTCGACTACGGCCCGAAGATAGGCGGGATCGAGCGTCTCGTCAGGAATCACGACGAGGCGCTCACCGACGACGAGCGCGACCTCCTCGGGGAACTGACGGAGTCGCTGTCGCTGTTCGGTCCCGCCCGCGAGCACGTCAAGACCCTGTACTTCCAGTGGGCGCTGATCGACCTCTCGCGACAGATCCTCTACGCCGCGGTGCCGGCGTTGGTCGTCGCAGGCCTCATGCTGGCGGGCGTCGGCGCCGGAACGGTCCCGGGACGGACCCTCGGGGTCGACCACGTGACGCTCGTCGTCGCGGGCGCGTTCGCGGTCACGCTCCTCCCGTTCTCGCTTTTCGTCTCCTACCTGCTCCGCGTCCTCACCCTCGCGAAGCGCACCCTCGCCGTCGGGCCGATGGTGTTGCGAGACTCGGAGTGACCGGTCGCCGTCGCTCTCGGAGTGCGGAAATGTACGCCCGCGACACTACCGGACGAAAATCTACTAGTAGGCTTAGTGAAAGTGAATTAGCCTTTCTGAAGGCCTCATAGCTGTGAAATTGGAGTATCTGATCAGATCCACGGGTCGAGTTCTTCTCGTCCACCGAACGCCTCTCGGGTCGGATACGTATCGACTATCGTGATAAGGCCAGCCGCGACCTGATACGCCGGCATCGTATCGTCGTAGAGGAGAACGATGCCTGCGTGGGCATCTGGTGGTAGTCCACCGAAGTCTTTCACCTCACTCGTTACGGTGATCAGTTGGTGTTCCCGCGCGTACGGCAGGACGTCCGCTTCGTCATCGGCTCCCTGCCAGAGCGCATCACGGACGTGCTCGGCGTGGATTCCTTCCTTCTCCAGATACGTCGCCGTCTTTAGATCGATGTTCTCGTCGAGAAGAAAACGCTATCCACCCATTTCAGGCAGCGTCCGGATCGATACCTTCGGGACGATCGATCGACTCGTGGAAGTCCACTATCGCGTCTTCGCGCTCTCGTTCGGCCTCACGCATCTCTCGTGGGTGGTCGTGATAGTACGCCAGCGCGTGGTACACGTCAGCTACGTCGAGATCGTACCGATCGGCAACGGTCTCGGGGTTTTCACCCCGGTCTTCGACGAGGGCGTACACCTGCCGGACGCTGATTCGACGGCCACGAATGTGGGGCTCGCTCATGAGCTCGCGTGCGATCCGCCTCGATTCACCCTCAGCCATACATGGGCGTTGCTGCTACTCCCGCAAAAATATACTGTTGACTGGGTTGAGAGGGGACTGCAATACGTGAAATGTACGCCCGCGACACTAACGACCGGTCTCATCTCCGGCGGCGTGCCGCGTCAACCGGGAAACCCTCGTGGCGGGCGGTCGCCTGCGCGGCGACGGGCGGGTCGCGTCAGCGACCGGTGTCGCGCGCCTGGGTTCTCCGCGCTATCATCGCTCCCATCGGGGAGTACTCGGGCGGGGACTAATGGCGCGCGACCCCCATTAGCCGGTGAGCGCGTTTAAAAGGTCGGATCGGCCGCTCAGTCCTTCTCGCTGCCGGCGACGACCACGCGCTCCCCGTCGTCCGCCTGCGGCTCCGAGACCGAGACGGGGTCGATCCCGCGGCGATTGGCGTCGAACTCGGAGAGGAGGTAGACGAGCGCGACGAGCGTCAGGACGCCGACCGGGAGCAGCACGAACGGCGAGATTCCGAAGAACCCCCACGCGAGCAGCAGCGCCACCGAGACCAGCCCGACGGTGACGGCGTAGTAGATCTGCGTGCGGACGTGGTCGACGAGGTCTGCGCCGGTGAACGTCGCGGACAGCACCGTCGTGTCGGAGATGAGCGAGCTGTGGTCCCCGAAGATCGCCCCCGAGAAGATGACGCCGACCATGACCGCGACGAGGGTGTGTCCCTCGGCGCCGCCCCCGCTGATCTCCCACGCGATGGGGACCGCGATGGGCGTCATGATCCCCATCGTCCCCCAGGAGGTCCCCGTCGAGAAGGCGATGAAGCCGGCGACGACGAGCACGAGCGCCGGGAGCACGGGCCGTGGCACCGTCCCGACCGTCGCCTCGGCGACGTACTGCCCCGTCTCCAGCGCGGAGATGACCTCGCCGATCCCCCACGCGAGCACGAGGATGGACACCGCGGTGAGCATGATCCCGAACCCGTCGACCGCGTACTCCGTCGCGTCACCGAACCCGAAGATCCGGTACGCCTTCCCGAGGGCGAACCCGGACAGCACCATGCCGAACGCGCCGATCATCAGCGCGGTCGCGAAGTCGGCGCCGATGACCGCCTCCCAGAGGCGGTCGCCCGCGCTCGCGAACTCGGCCGCGAGGAGGTCGGACAGGAAGCCGGTCGGCGCGAAGCCGCCGGACCAGAACGCGGTCGCGACCGTGACGGCGATCAGGACGGCGACCGGCGCGAAGAAGTTGATCAGCCGCGGCGTCGACGCCGGCGGCTCGCCCAGTTCCCCGGCCACGTCCTGCATCGGGTCCGCGCCCTCGCGGGTGACCCGCCCGGTCGTCCACGACCGGTGTTCGGCCGTCAGCATCTCGCCGTAGTCGCGGCCCCACAGCACGACGATGGCGACCATCGCGACCGCGAGGATCGCGTACATGTTGAACGGGATGGAGGAGAGGAACACCTCGAAGGTGCTGGGCCGGTTCGCCTCCGCGACGCCCGCCTCCGCGTACCCGTCGTCGATCAGCGACAGCTGGAACGCGACCCACGAGGAGATGCCCAGCGTGGCGACGGGCGCGGCGGTGGAGTCGACGACGTACGAGAGCTTCTCGCGGGAGATCCGGAGCTGATCGGAGACGTCTTTCATGGCCGAGCCGACGATGGCGGTGTTCGCGTAGTCGTCGAAGAACAGGACCACTCCGAGGACCCACGCGGCCAGCCCCGCCTTGCGCTGCGTGTCGAGGCGTTCGATCGCCCAGTCGCGGACGGCGTAGGTCCCGCCGAGGTTCCACACCATGGCCACGCCGGAGCCGAGCAGCAGCGTGAACACGAGGATCGTCGCTTGGAACCCGTCGTCGGCGACGATCGCCGCGACGATCCAGTCGAACGTCTGGACGATCCCCAGTCCGCCCGTGTAGACCACGGCCCCCGACCAGATGCCGAGGAACAGCGAGAGGATCGCCTTACGGGTAACGATCGCCAGCGCGATGGCGAGCAGCGGCGGCAGAATCGAGAGTACCCCGAACTCGGACATAGCGCGGCAGTACCACGCTCCCCTATTTATAATGCGTTGCCTAACGGGGCCGATCGCGGGACCGTGGCGGGATCGCGCCGGCTCGCGAGTGCGACGCCGGCCGCGACCGGCGGTATCGACGCCTATCCGAACGCACTTACGTCCCTGTCACGGACCCACGCGCAATGTCAGTCCGAGTCGGCATCCTCGGCGCGACGGGCGCCGTGGGCCAGCGATTCATCCAGTTGCTCGACGACCACCCGACGTTCGACCTCGCCGCGGTCACCGCGAGTTCGGAGAGCGCGGGGGAGACCTACCGCGAGGCGGCCAAGTGGCGCGTCGACACGCCCATCCCCGACGACGTGGCCGAGATGGAGGTCGCGGAGACGACGCCCGCGGGGATCGCGGACGACGACGTGGACCTCCTCTTCTCCTCGCTGCCCTCCGGCGTCGCCGCCGAGGTCGAACCGGCGTTCTTAGCGGAGGGGTACGTCGTCTCCTCGAACTCCTCGAACGACCGCATGGCCGCGGACGTGCCGCTCACCATCCCCGAGATCAACCCCGACCACCTCGACCTGATCGAGGTCCAGCGCGACGAGCGGGGCTGGGACGGCGCCTTAGTGAAGAACCCGAACTGCTCGACGATCACGATGGTGCCGACGCTCGCCGCCATCGACGAGTTCGGCCTCGAAAGCGTCCGCGTCTCGACGCTTCAGGCCGTCTCGGGCGCCGGCTACTCCGGCGTCACCTCGATGGAGATCATCGACAACGCCATCCCGCACATCGGCGGCGAAGAGAACAAGATGGAGACGGAGTCGCGGAAGCTGCTGGGCGAGTTCGACGGCGCCGAGGTCAGTCTTCACGGCGCCGACGTGGCCGCCTCCTGCAACCGGATCCCAACGCTCGACGGGCACTTGGAGAACGTCTTCGCGGAGTTCGCCGCGGACCCGTCGCCCGAGGACCTCCGCGAGGCGATGCGCTCGTTCGAGGGCGCCGGGGACCTCCCCAGTTCGCCCGACCGGCTGATCAAGGTGTTCGGTGACGACGAGCCGGAGCGCCCGCAGCCGCGCCTCGACCGCACGTACGCGGACGGGATGGGCATCGTCGCCGGCGGCGTCCAGTCGACCGACGCCGGCGCGAAGTACAACTGCCTCGCGCACAACACGATCCGCGGCGCGGCCGGCGCCTCGCTGCTCAACGGCGAACTGCTCGTCGAGGAAGGGTACGTCTAAGGTCGAATTCGGTCGCGACCGTCGTTTCCAGCGACCGCGACTTCTTTTAAATAACCGGCAGCGACTGGACCGCGGATCGGAACCTCAAATTTCCAGTGGCGCGTGCCGGTGAGCGGCCGCAGGCCGCGAACCGCACGCGCGAGGGAGTCAGTCGCCGGAGCGAAGCGGAGGTGACTGACGAGGCTGGGGAGGCGTGAGGTGCTGTGCGGAGCGGTGCGGGGCGGGAATCGAAGGGGCAGTCGCGAGGCGGGCGCAGACGACGCAAGCACCGCAGGGAGCGAACGCAGTGAGCGACCGAGGAGCGCAGCGAGTGTGCGCCCGCCTCGCGGCTGGGGCTTCGGTGGTATCGGTGTTGATCATCGGTTTATAAACAGTAGCGTACAGCCGAGCGGCTGGGGCTTCGGTGGCGTTCTTTTCGACTCCGTGATCACTCAGTTATAAATGCGTAGTCGGAGACGCGATGATCCCTACTACGGCGGACCCTTTCGCCTATTACTTCCCTTCGAACTCCGGCTCGCCGTCGCCCATGAACGCCGTGACCCCCTCGATGAGGTCGTCGGTGTTCATCACGTGGCCGAAGCCCATCGCCTCGACCTCCAGTCCGGCCTCGTTGTCGGTGCGGCCGGCGTGGATCGCGCGCTTCGTGTACTTCTGGGCGATCGGCGGACCGCGGGCGAGCTTCTCGGCCAGCTCGCGCGCCCGCTCATCGAGCTCGTCGTCCGGGACGACCTCGTTGACGAAGTCGTAGTCGGCCATCGTCTCGGCGTCGTAGCGGTCCGCGGTGAGGATGATCTCCTTCGCGCGCCCCTCACCCACGATCCGGGCGAGCCGCTGCGTGCCGCCCCACCCCGGGAGCAGGCCGAGGTCGAGTTCGGGCTGGCCCAGCTCGGAGCGCTCGGAGGCGATCCGCATGTCCGCCGCGGTCGCCAGCTCCATCCCGCCGCCGAGGCAGTAGCCGTCGATGGCGGCGATCACGGGCTTGTCCGACTCCTCTAACTTGCCGAACGTCCGCTGGCCCTGCCGGGAGAGCTCGACGGCGTGGATCGGGTCGGCGCCGCCCGCGGCCATGCTCTGGACGTCCGCGCCCGCGGAGAAGGCGCGGTCGCCCGCGCCGGACAGCAGGATGGCCCGCACGTCGTCGTCGGCGTCGAGCCGGTCGATCGCCGTCTCCAGCTCGTCGAGCACCTCGCCGCTGATCGTGTTCATCCGGTGCGGGCGGTCGATCTCAATGTGGCCGACCCGCTCGTCGACGCTGACGTTCAGGACATCGAATTCGGGACCGGCGTCCGCGTCGCCGCTCCCCCCGTCTGCGCCGCCGCGGAAGCCGCCGGACTCGGCGGCCTCGCGCAGGTAGTCGGCCGCCTCGTAGCGCGCCTCGCCCGTCTCCTCCGCGAGGTCGTCGAGCGTCTCGACCAAGGCGTCGAGCCCCTCGGCGTCGGCCAGCTTGGCCGGGCCGTCGGGGAAGCCGGCGCCGAGCTTGACCGCCTCGTCGATGTCGTCCGCGTCGGCCACGTCGTTGCCGATCAGGCCGGCCGTCTCGTTGGCCATCACCGCGAGCAGGCGGCGGCTGATCTCCTCGTCGAGCGCGTCGCTCGGGATCTGGGCGCCGTCGCCGTCCTCGTAGTCGTAAAAGCCCTTCCCGGTCTTCTTCCCGAGGGTCTCCGCCTCCACCTTCTCACCGAGCAGCGGGCACGGGCGATAGGCGTCGCCGAGGACCTCGTGCATGTACTCCAGCACGTGGTAGCCCACGTCGATGCCGACCTGGTCCGCGAGTTCGAACGACCCCATCGGGAGGCCCATGCCGAACTTCGTCGTGGAGTCGACCGTCTCGACATCGGCGTCGCCGGACTCGACGATCCACGCCGCCTCGTTCATCAGCGGGACGAGGATGCGGTTGACGACGAACCCGGGGCTGTCCTTTCGGACGCGGACCGGGGTCTTCCCCATCGACTCCGCGAGCCCCTCGATCAGGTCGAGGGTGTCCTCCGAGGTGTGTTTCCCCGAGATGACCTCGACGAGGTCCATCCGCACCGGCGGGTTGAAGAAGTGCATCCCGCAGAAGCGCTCGGGGCGGTCGGTGACCTCCGACAGTTCGGTGATAGAGAGGCTGGATGTGTTGGTGACGAAGACGGCCTCGTCGGGGGCGTGTTCGACCACCTCGTCGTACACGTCCTTCTTGATCGCCATCTTCTCGGGGACGACCTCGACGACCACGTCGGCGCCGTCGAGCGCGTCCTCGAGGTCGACGAACGCCTCGACGCGGTCGAGCGCGGCGTCGGCCTCGTCGCCGCCGATGCGGTCCTTCTCCGCGAGCTTGCCGAGCGACCACTCGATCTGGTCGTACCCCTTCTGGACGAGTTCGTCGTTGATGTCGCGGAGCGACACGTCGTAGCCGGCGAGCGCGGCCACTTCCGCGATCCCGTGTCCCATGTTTCCGGCGCCGAGCACTACCACGCGCTGGACGTCTTCGAGTTGCATACCCGAACGGTCGGAACCGTCATGATTGAACCTTTCCATCTTCCAAACGCCAAACGCGCGGTGAGTTTATCGCGGTGAGGAAGGGGCGGGACGACGCGCACCGAGGCGGCCGCCGGGTCGGCGCGGAACCGAATCGCACTCGTGCGTGCGGTCCCGCCCACCGCCATGGACGATTCCGTCGCGGCGACCCTCCGCGAGGACCCGACGATGGCGGCGCTGGTCGACCGGCGCGGCCCCCTCGACGTCGCGCCCGCGGACGACGAGTTCGCCCGGCTCTGTACCTCGATCGTGAACCAGCAGCTCTCGACGGCCTCCGCGGCGGCGATCCGCGAGCGCTTCGTGGACGTCCTCGGCGGCGCGCCGACGCCAGACCGCGTCCTCGCCGCCGACGAGGCGGCCCTGCGCGAGGCCGGACTCAGCGGCACGAAGGTCGAGTACCTACGTAACGTCGCCGCCGCCTTCCGCGACGGCGAGCGCGACTTCACCCGGGAGGGGCTGGCGGGCGTGAGCGACGAGGCGGTCGTCGACCGGCTCACCGAGATCCGCGGCGTCGGGGCGTGGACCGCGCGGATGTACCTCATCTTCGCGCTCGGCCGCGGGGACGTGCTGCCGCTCGGGGACCTCGCGGTGCGGAAGGGGATAGAGCGGATCTACAACGACGGCGAGGAGCTGTCGCGCGCGGAGATGCGGGAGATCGGGGCGGCGTGGCGGCCCTACCGGAGCTACGGGACGCGGTACGTCTGGGCCGAGTACGAGTCCTGACCGGTCGGCGGTTCGGCGTCAGTCGAGGACGACGTGGTCCGGGTCGCACGACCGACAGAGCCGCGAGACCTCGCCCGGCAGTTCGAGGAACGACTCCTCACAGCGGATACACGTCCGTTCGCGGGCGCGTCCCACGACGCTCTCGCCCGCCGAGCCGGCGGCCGCCCCGAGCCTGCGGCCCGGACAGTCGTCACAGATCCGCGTGACCGTTCCGGAGGGTTCGGTGAACCGCTCGTGACACCGGATACAGGTCCGGGTCCGTTCGAGCGTGACGACGTTCATGCGCACGCGGCGCCGACCGGGCTATCGGCTCCGGGTCGGCGGCTCCTGCTCGCGCTCGGGCGCCGGCGGCCGCCCGTCGCTCGGTGTGTCCTCGCGGTACAGCCGGAGGATCTCCTCGAGGAGGACCGCGTGGCGGTCGCCGGGGACATACTGGTGGTCGATGAAGTCCTCGGCGTCGCTGAACTTCCCGCGGAGCGCGAGCTTCCGCACGAACGCGACGGACTCGAAGAACGGCGGCCCCTCCGCGTCGCCGTCGGTGCCGAGTTCCCGATCGGTCTGCGGGATCACCTCGGCCTCGATCGACTCGTAGTCGATCGTCTCCGGGTCGTACTCGTCCAGCGTCCGGGAGAGCACGTAGTCGGCCGAGAAGCGGTAGAACTCCGACTTGCTCTCGAACTGCCCCTCGTCGACGAGCGATTCGATCTCCTCGACGACCGACTCGGGGAACCGAACCGTGCTCTTCACCATGTGCCGTGCCATTGACACCCTCGGTCTTATAACTTCTTGAGACGGCTCCGGCGTTCGATTCGAGAGCGATCCGCCGGCGTCACTCCTCCTCTTCTAAGATCTCGCCCGCCTCGTCGCGCTCCGCCTCGTCGGTGTCGGCGCGCCGGCGCACGTCGACCCGGTAGTCGGTGAGGATGTCGCGGCCGAGCAGCAGCGGGTACTCCATGTGGCCGCGGTCCTCGACGCTCGCGGTGACGGTGTGCTGGTTGCCGCCGATGCCGATGACGAGGTCGACGACCGGGCGGGCCTTCCCCCCCTTCACGCTGCCCGACTTGACGCGCGTCATGCTCTTGATCGGGCCGGCCCCGATCTCGGCGGCCAGCTGGGTGTCGATGCTCGTCCGGGTCGCGCCCGTGTCCGACTTCGCGAGCGCCTGCGTGGAGCCGGAGGTGCCGGTGACGACGACCTCCTCGATGTAGCCGATGTCGGGCTGCTCGGTCGAGGTCGGCTTCGGCGCCGGCGCGCAGGAGGGCCGCGAGTCGTCGAGGGTCGCGGCGACCCGCTCGACCGCCTCGTCGTCCACCTCGCCGCCGACCGTCTCGATCGCGAGCTTCGCGATGTGGGGCGCCGGGCTGGTGCCGGTCGCCTCGAAGAGGCCCTTGAAGCCGGCGGTGGGGTTCACTTCGAGGACGTACCAGCCGTCGTACCCCTCGACGAGGTCGACGCCGGCGTAGTCGAGGCCCATCACCTCGGCCGCGTAGAGGGCGGTGTCGGCCGCCTCCTGCGGCATGTCGTCGGTGGCGTCCTCGACCGCGCCGCCGAGCGCGACGTTGGTCCGCCAGTCGCCCTCGGGCGCGTAGCGGTACATCGACCCGACTATCTCGTCGCCCACGACGTACACCCGCAGGTCGCGGTGCTTCTCGTCGTCGCGGTCGATCAGCTGCTGGAGGAACGCCTGCCGGTTCCCGACCTTCGGGTTCACCCGCTCCGTGAGGTCGACCTTCCACGTCCCGCCGCCGTGGGTGCCGATCGCGGTCTTGTACACGCCCACGTCCCCGAACCGCTCGCGGCCCTCGTTGAGCCGGTCGTTCGAGAGCGCGAGCAGCGCGTCGGGCACGCGGATGTTCCAGTCCGCCAGCGTCGCGGCCGTGGCGAACTTGTGGATCGACGCCAGCACCGCGTTCGGCTCGTTCAGCATCGGCCGGATGCGCTCGAACGTCGCCGCCAGCCCCAGTAGCTCCGCGGGCTGGTCGGTGTTCGACAAGAGGAGGCGGTTCGCGATCACGTCGACCGCGGGCTCGACGGACACGTCGCCGTCCTCGACGCTGACCGCCGCGTTCTCCTCGCGGAGCCACACCGGCTCGTGGCCGAGGTCCTCGACCGCGTTACAGATCGCCTTCGTCTCCTTGCTGTTGTGCAGCGACAGCACTCCCACCCGAACCGAGTCCGAACTCATACGCGTCCCTGCGTGGGGGTTCCTAAAAGTTCGACCGATCGGTCTCGCCCCCGAGCGGACGGGGAGACGCGTCGGGGGAGCGGCCCGCTCGCGGGTCGCCATATATATAGCCGCCGCCGTGTTCCGCTCCGGCATGAGCGACGACCGGGCGTTCACGTACAACGGCGGGGCGGTGCCGCCCGGCGAGACGCAGAACATCCGCTACGGCATCAGCGAGACGTACCTCGGCGACCCGGTTCGGATCCCCGTCACCATCGTCAACGGCGAGCGCGACGGGCCGACCGCGTTCCTCACCGCGGCCGCCCACGGCGACGAACTGAACGGCATCGAGGTCGTCCGCGAGGTCGCCCACGAGTGGGACCTCTCGGCGCTCGCGGGCACGTTGGTCTGTCTCCCCGTCCTCAACGTCCCCGGCTTCCTCGCCCAACAGCGGTACCTCCCGGTGTACGACCGCGACCTCAACCGGTCGTTCCCCGGGAAACGGGGGTCGACCAGTTCGAAGCGGATGGCCCACCAGATCTACGAGAACTTCATCGCGCCCTGCGACTTCGGGCTCGACTTCCACACCTCCACCCGCGGGCGGACGAACATGCTCCACGTCCGGGCCGACATGACCGACGAGGGCGTCCACCGGCTCGCGCTGGCGTTCGGCTCCAAGGTGGTCATCGACAGCGACGGCCCGGGGGGAACCCTCCGCGGCGAGGCGACCGCCGACGGCATCCCGACGATCACGATCGAGATGGGCGAGGCCCACCGGTTCCAGCGGCCGCTGATCGACGACGCGCTCGCCGGCGTCCGATCCGTCTTCGCGGAGTACGGCCTGCTGGAGACCGACACGGTGCGGTGGCCCGGCTGGCGCACCATCGTCGCCGGCGCGGGCGAGAAGACGTGGCTGCGCGCCGACTCCGGCGGCATCGTCGACACCCACTTCGAGAGCGGGTCGCTCGTCCGCGAGGGCGAGCGCATCGCGACGATCACCAACCCGTTCAAGCAGGACGCCGTCGCGGTCGAGGCGCCCTTCACCGGCCTCCTGATCGGCCTCCTGGAGAACCCGGTCGTCTACCCCGGCAACCCCCTGTGTCACCTCGTCGAGATCGGTGAGGCGACACGCCGGGCGATCGAGGCCGGCGACGCGCCCGAGCCGGTCGGCCAGCCGACGCCGCAGTAGTCGGGTCGCGGTCGCGGCGAGTTGTGGTCGTGGCGGGTCGCGGCCGCAGTGCGGCGCGGTACGGCGGGTCGCGGTCGTAGCGAGGGACCGACCGGTTAGCGGCCGCCGAGGCGTCCCCGAAGCCCGACCGCGGCGCCGGCGACGACCGCGAGGAACCCGCCGAGGAACGCGGCCGGCTGGAGCAGGACCCGCTGCGCGATGACGGCGCCCGGTTCGCGCTCGACGGTCCGAGTCCAGAACTCGTACCGCTCGCCGCCGTACTCGACGATCAGCAGTCCGTCCCCGAGCGTCGGCTCGGTCGGGTACGGCAGCGAGTCGACGCGCTCGGCCGGGTCCTCGACGCCGAACCCGCCCTCCGGCGCGTCGCGGGCACGGTCGAACGCCTCGCGGGCGTCGGGGGCGAGGTCGGCGTACGCGACGACCGCGTCCGAGGCATTGGAGTCGTTTTCTCCGTCGGACCCGCTGTCTCCGTCGGTCCCGTTGCCCGCGCCGGTCGCGGGCGACTCGATGCCGGCGACCGACCCATCGGTCACCGGCTGAACGGTGTGCGTGTAGGCGGGGTTCGGCTCGCCGACCGAGACGGGGAGGAACAGGGGGTTCGCCATCAGGAGGACGCCGAGCGCGACGAGTCCGGCGGCCGCGAGCGGGGTGCGCATGGCTCGGGGTTCGTCGGGCCGGGAGTTGAGCCTTTCCGACTCGATGAGGATTTATAAGTTGAATTGGTCGTCTCTGTTGGTCGTTTATAAACAAACAGCGACTCTACGGGGTACCTCTCCGAAGTCACAACCGCTTGTTTATAAACTGCTACTGACGGATCGATGGCGGACATCTTCAAAGCCCCAGCCGTGAGGCGGGCGCACGCTCGTTGCGGTCCTCGGTCGGTCGCTCGCGCTGCTCGCTCCTTCCCTGTGGTCCTTACGTCGCCTGCGCCCGCCTCACGGCTGCCCCTTTGAGTCCCGCCCCGCACAGCACCGCAGCCTCACGCCTCCCCAGCCTCGTCGGCGGTCCTCCGCTTCGCTCCGGACCGCCGACTCCCTCGCGCGTGCTGTCTCGCGGCCGCCGAGGGCGGCCGCTCGCAGGCACGCGCCGCCGCACCATTCTTTATAAGCGATTGTCGCCGCCGCTCGCGAATATTTAAATACCGTATCGCTCCCGCAGCCGCGATTCGCACACTCCCGAAGTCGGTCCCGCCGTCCCTTATCGCCCGATCGTCCCCTGCCGCGTCACGGGCGCGTCCGGGTCGATGAGGAACGCTACGGCGGTCGCGCCCTCGTCGCCCGCGGTCACGGTCGGCGGGGCGCCGTCGCCGGTCCACAGGGCGCTCTCCGTCTCGTCGAGCGCGACGCCGTCGACGTCGGCGTCCCCCTCGAAGACGTACACGTAGGCGTCGCGGCCCTCAATTTCGGGGAGCGTCGCCCCTGCGTCCGCGTCGAGGCGGACGTCGTAGCAGTCGACCGCGTTGCGCACGGTGAACGGGTGGTCGGACCCCGCGGGCGCGAACACGCGACGCCACGCGTTCGGCTCGGGGTCCGGGAGCGGCCCGTGCTGGATTCCGGGCTCCAAGCCGGTCTCTTGCGGGCGGACGAATATCTGGAGCATCCGGAGGGGCGGGTCGTCCGCGAGCGTCTCCTCGGCGTGCCAGAACCCCGCGCCCGCGTTCATCACGAGGAGGTGCTCGGAGTCGGTGACGAGTTCGTTGCCCTCGCGGTCGTCGTGGCGCATCACGCCCGCGGGGACCCACGAGACGATCTCCTCGTCGCGGTGCTGGTGCATCCGGATCAGCGTGCCGGGGTCCATGAACGACTCGACGACCGTCGAGAGCGGGCCGTACCCGTGGTCGTCGCGGTCCGGGAGGTTCCGGCCCGGGAAATTGAACCGAGTGCGGAACGTCCCCTGGTTCTGAAAGACGTCGGACCGCGGCGCGTGGAAGAGGCCGCTGTCGGCCCTGGCGGCGTTGTTCATTACCAATTGGTAAAACGCGCGTCGCAAAAAGCCGTCCGGTGGACCGCGGCTCGGGGGCCACCGGCGACGCCCTCTTACTTCCCGCGCCCCGTGTTCCGGTACCGTGACGACCGTCCTTTCCAACCGCGACCGGCGCAAGCGGGACGACCGGCCCGACGGGGCGTTCTACGACGAGCCGCGGTTCGTCACCCACGCCGACGACGCCTTCCTCGACAGGCTGACCGCGCTGTACGCGTCCGTGACCGACCCCGGCGACCGCGTCCTCGACGCGATGAGCAGCTGGGTCTCGCACCTGCCCGACGCGGACTACGAACGCGTCGTCGGCCACGGACTCAACGAGGCGGAACTGGCCGCCAACGACCGGCTCGACGAGCACGTCGTCAGCGACCTGAACCGGGACCAGTCGCTCCCCTTTGCCGACGACGCCTTCGACGCCGTCTGCTGTGCGCTGTCGGTCCAGTACCTCCAGTACCCGGGAGCCGTCTTCGCGGAGTTCGCCCGGGTCCTCGCGCCCGGCGGGACGGCCGTCGTCAGCTTCTCGAACCGGATGTTCCCGACCAAGGCGGTCCGCGCGTGGCGGGCCGCCTCGATGGACGAGCGCGCCGACCTCGTCGAGCGGTACCTCGCGGCCGGCGGGTTCCCGGCCTCGGAACGGATCGCGGAGCGCCCAAGCGGGGACCCGTTCTACGCCGTGGTCGGGACCGCGCCGTGACCCGCCGCGCCCTCAGTCCGTGGCCGCCGGCCCCCCCGTCTTCAGTCCGGACCCGCTCGGCGGCCGGAGAGCGAACACCGCCAGCCCGGCCGCGAGCGCGAGTCCGCCGCCCAGCGTGAATGTCGGGGTCCACCCGAGCGTGGCGACGAGGTAGCCGGCGACGGTGCCGGAGAAGACGCCGCCGCCGACCTTCGCGGTGTACAGGACCGCGTAGTTGCCGGAGGAGTTGGCCGCGCCGTAGTAGTCGGCCAGGAGCGACGGGAAGAAGACGTACAGCGGCGAGGAGAAGAACATCGCGCCGAGGACGAACGCGACGAAGACGGCGCCGTTTCCGGCCTCGCCGGCGCCCACCAGCCCGATCCGGAACAGCCCGGCGAGGAGGAAGGATCCGGCCATCACGCGCTTGCGGCTGAACCGGTCTATCGCCTCGCCGAGGATCAGCCGCGAAACGCCCGCGGCGACGGGGAGGAGGGTGGCGGAGAGCGTCGCGACGAGCGCCGCCAGCCCGAAGTTCTCCGCGAACCGGACCACGTTCGCGATGACGATCAGGTCGGCGCTCGCCATCGCGATGAACATCGCGTACAGGAGCCAGAACTGCCACGTCGAGAGCATCTCCCGCGTGGAGTAGTTGCGGCCGCGGATCGACGCCGCGAGTCCCTCGTCGCCGGCCTCGTCGCCGTCGTCGCCGCCGTTCTGCCGATCCAGCCAGTCCGTCGGCGGGTCTCGCAGGAGGAACGAGCCGACGAGCGTCACGACCAAGATTCCGAGCCCGACGTTGCGGAGCACGTCGCTGTACGCCGACACGGTCGCGTTCGCGCGGACGTACGGGACGACGAGGGCGCTCCCGGCCGCGAACGCCATCGTGCCGACGCCGGTCGTCAGCCCCGTCCGGTCGGGGAACCACTTGACCGCGGTGTTGACCGCGACGGTGTAGACGATGCCGACGCCGACCGCGCCCAGCGAGTACAGCAGGTACAGCTGCCAGAGGCTCGTCGCGTACGCCAGCCCGATGTACCCGCCGCCGGCCAGCAGCGCGGCGAGGAACGTGAGCGCGCCCGGCCCGCGGCTGTCGCGCCACTTACCGGCGGGGAACTGCGAGAGCGACTGGAACACCACGTAGAAGGAGAACACCGCGCCCAGCGCCGGCAGCGCGATGTCGAGGCTGTCCGCGAGCGGCTGTTCGATGGACGACCAGACGTACTGGTACGGGCTCACCGCGGCCATCATCCCGGCCGCGGCGGCGATCTGCCACCACCGCGAGAAGCCGAGGACCTCGGCCGCCCGCGCCGCGTAGTCGACGCCGCCGGCCGCCTCGCCGTCGCGGCCGTCGGCCGGTCCGCCCCCGACCTCGCCCTCGTCGACCGCGCTCCCGCCTTCGTCGCTGTCCTCACCCATCGTTTCCGTCCGTCGGCCGCGTGGTGGTGTTCGGTGTCATGTCGTGTGCTCCGACCGCGTCCCGAGGGCGGTCCGTCGCGCCGCGCTCGTTCGTACCGACACTGTTCGGACTGATCGATTAAAACGCGTCGTTGGGGCCGTACTTACCGCGTCGACTCGCGGCCGGATCGGTCCCCGGTGTGGCGGACCCTCAGAGCGCGTCCGGGTCCGCCGCGGTGTAGCGCACCGCCGGCGGGATCAGGCCGCCGGCCGCCAGCATCGCGAGGCCGCCGACCCACAGCGCCGCGACCCCGGCGGACGCGCCGTAGCTGATCAGCGGGAGCGACAGCGCCATCAGGACGAACGCCAGGACGAACCGGTCGAGGACGCCCATCTCAGGCCACCCCCAGCAGCCCGGCGGCGTTCAACAGGACGATGGCGAGCCCGACCAGCGCGCCGACCGCGGCGACCCACGGGATCGTCACGCGGAGGACGTCGCCCTCGCGGCCGACGACCCCGGCGGCGGTCGTGCCGAGGATGACGTTCCCCGGCGATATCGCGTTCCCGATGGCGCCGCCGGCGCTCTGGCCGCCGAGGATCAGCGCCTCCGAGAGGCCGCCGAGCTGGGCGGCCGTCTGCTGTTGGAGCCCGCCGAACAGGATGTTCGACGCCGTGTTGCTCGACGTCATGAACGCGCCAAGCGAGCCGATGAGCGGCGAGAGGAACCCGTAGGTGTTCGGCGTCGCGACGCTCGCGGCCCCCTCCGCGAGGACGAGCACCTGCCCGCTGTGGTCCATCAGCTTCGCCATCACGAGGAAGGAGATGACCGCGATCGACGCCGGGATCGCGGTCGCCAGTACCGCCCGCGTGAAGCCGGACCGGTCGGCGTCGGCACGCGTCGCGGCGTTCTCGTAGTAGCCGCCGCGCCGGTACGCGAGGAACGCGGCCAGCGCGCTGACGAGCAGGAACGTTCCCGGGTGCGACAGCGGCGAGAACGGCGAGTACGGCGCCGTCGCCTCGGTGACGACGCCGAGGCCCGTCGATATCTCCGGGAAGGACAAGCCGACCTGGAGGCTCCCGAGCGCGTCCCCGAGCGGGGTCACGACCGCGGTGACGAACGCGATCCCGGCGAGTACCGCGAACGGCAGCGCCGCGAGCGGGAGGCCCATCAGGTCGTCGTCGTGTTCGGCCGCGTCGGCGGGCGTCGCCGCGCCGCCGTCGGCCACCGCGGTCCCGTCGCCGTCCGCGCCGGCCGCGGGGCTCCGCTCCTCGGCCATCACGAGCCGCTCGCCGATCGCGTCGGTGGCGCTGGCGTACCGGTCCCACGCCGCGAGCGGCGCGAGCGCGAGCAGCCCGACCGTCGCCGCGAAGAAGTTCGCGAACTCCGGCGGGATGACGGTCACCGCGGCCAGCTGGCCGCCGCCGTGGATCAGCGAGATGACCAGAATCATCGGGGCAGCGTACCGCACCGCCTCCGTCCGGCCGTAGATCCACGCGATCGAGAACCCGGCGACGAGGTTGGGGATCCACAGCAGGACGGCGAGCGCGAGCGCCGTGACCGCGACGCTTTGCATCTCCGTGACCTGTACCAGCGCCAGCCACGCCACGCCGAGCGTGCCGAAGGTGTTCGCCCACGCGTGGCCGATGAGCGGGATGGCGACCGAGTACACCGGCTTCACGCCGAGCGCGAGCAGCAGCGGCGCGACCACGACGATGGGGGTCCCGAAGCCGGATATCGACTGCATGAACGAGACGAACACCCAGCCGAACGCCAGCACTAAGAACAGCTCGTTGTCTGTGAACTCGGTGATCCGAGTGCGGAGCGCCTCGAACCCGTCGGCCCGGTCGATCACGTGGTAGAAGACGAGCGCCGGGAGGATGACGTAGAGGACGAACACCGCGTCCCACACCCCCTTGCCGCTCGCGACGGCGAGGGCCTCCGCGGGCATGCCGTACGCGGTCAGCGCGACCGCGGCCGCCGCGAACATCCCGACCGACGCGGCCTCGTGCGCCCGCCAGCGCAGCACGACGAGCGTGAAGAGGAGCAGCGCGAGCGGCAACAGCGCCAGCGCGGCGTACGTCGGGTCAACTGGCAGCACGACGTTCACCCCCCGTCCGCGGTGACGGACCGTACGCCGGTCGGCTCCGACTCGTTCGTTCGCCCTCGTCGTTCCGACGAATCTCTCAGGTTTCGTTCGATTTTCTCATTGGACGACGAGTTTGAGTGCTTTATTGGTTTACAAAAGGTTGCTCATAATACAGATCGGTGAAATACTAATCGACTTGATTTCGAGTAGTGTAATAGGTTGTTACAGGTAATTTCGACGAAGGACCGATCGGACGGTCGGATTTACGCCGCGAATGTTTCGAACAGAGTTCTCCGGAGTTCACGTCGTTCCGCGGTTCGGGGTGCTCCGCGCGGATCGCCGCGGTCCTCCCGTGGCCACCGAGCGATCCCGAGACGGGCCGTCCGGGCCAGCCGACCGGTCGCACCTCGTAGTAAATTATGATAATTGTCTATCCTGTCGAAAATTGTTAAGATGGATCCGTCCGTACCGATATTCAAACACGAGTCGTCAGATCGACGGCTCAGAGCTAAACTCATGTCAACCGACATCGACGCCATCGACCGGACCGACGGAACCGCGAGGAGGTCCCGTACCGACACCGCCGTGACGGGTGCCGGGGCGGGGCGCTTCGAGCGCGTGCTGGTCGTCGCGACCGACGACCCCGCCGGGCGGGCGGCGGTGTCGACGGCCGTCGGCCTCGCGGCGACTCACGGGGCGACCGTCGACGCGCTGTACGTCGTCGACACCACCGAGGGCTGGGACTTAGTCGTCGAGCGCCGCGAGCGGACCGGGGAGGAAGTCGTCGAGGCCGCCGCGGAGGCGGGCGCGGCGGCCGGCGTCGACGTCGAGAAGTGGTTCCGCTACGGCGCCCCGCACCAGGAGGCGATCGACTTCGCCGCCGCGCACGACGCCGACCTCGTGGTGGTCGGGTCCGCCCGCCGAACCGGGATCGACCGGCTGCTGCACCCCGACCCGGTCCCCGGCCGCGTCCGGCGCGGCGTCGACGCCCCGGTCATGGTCGTCGGCCCGGACGACGGGTGACCGTCCCCTCGCACCTCACACTTCCGCCCTTTCGCCGTCCGGTCCGTCGGCTCTTCGCCGTCCGCCGCGCCGCTTTCGCCGCCGACTCCGTCGGACGCGACCGATTAAGTGGATCGGACCCGAAGGATCGGTGTGACAGACGTAGGCATCGTCGGCGCGGGCGCGGGGGCGGCCGCGGCGGCGTTCGTCATCGGCGAGACAGTGCCCGACGCGGACGTGACCGTGCTGGAGAAGTCCGGCGGGCTCTGCGGGCGCGCCGCGACCCGCCGCCACGAAGACCTGACGTACGACTACGGGGCGAACTACCTGAAGAGCGACGAGGACCGCGTCGTCGAACTGATCACCGAGACGCTCGACGACGAGGGGCTCGTCGACGTGACGGAGCCGGTGTACACCTTCGAGGCCGACGAGGCGGTGTCGCCGGGCCGCGACGCCGACGAGCACAAGTGGAGCTACCGCCGGGGTCTCACCCAGATAGCGAAGCGGCTGTTCGGCCGCACCGACGCCACCGTCCACCGCCGGACCCGCGTCGAGACGGTTCGGCGGGTCGAGGCAGGCAGTGAGTGGGAACTCGACGACGCCGACGGCGAGACGCACGGCCCGTTCGACGTCCTCCTCATGAACCCGCCGGCCCCGCAGACCGCCGAACTGCTCCGGACCGCCGAGTGGGACGACCCGCTCCGCGAGACGCTCGTCGAGGCGGTCGGCGGAGTCGAGTACGGCAGCGTCTGGACCGCGGTGTTACACTACCCGTTCGCGCTCGACGTGCCCTACTACGCGCTCGTCAACACGGACAAGGAGCACGCGGTCGGCTGGATATCTCGCGAGGAGTGTAAGGCCGGCCACGTCCCCGACGGCGAGACGCTGCTCGTCGTTCAGGCGAGCGACGCGTGGTCCGACGCGCACTACGACGACGACCCGGCCGAGAACGTCGCCGCGCTGGCCGACCACGCCGCCAACATCGTCGGTGACGAGCGGCTGGCCGACCCCGCGTGGACCGACCATCAGGGGTGGCGCTACGCGCACCCCGACGCGGGCGTCGACCGCGGCCCGGTCGACTCGGCGCGGGACGCCGGGTTATTCCTGCTCGGTGACTGGGTCGCGGGCGAGGGGCGACTCCACGCCGCGCTGGCGAACGGACTCGACGTCGGCGAGCGCGTCGCGTATCGGGTCTGAGAAGGACGGCAGGTCGCACGGCGGCTGCGATTTTTCTTCGAGGGCGGCTCGGCGGCGTTCCGACCGGCGGTCGGTCGCTCGCGCGTTCAGTTCGTCGTGATGCGGTACTCGACGGTCCCCAGTCCGGGGAGCGTGAGCGTCCGGACGCGGCCGCTGCGCCGGCGAAGGGTCCGCAGGACGGACCGCGAGAGGACGGCGAGCGCGACGGTGCCGGTCAGCAGCGCGACGGTCGGCACGGGGTACGCGAGCGCGACGAACGGGACGACGACGAGCGCCAGGTACGCGAGCGTCCCCAGCGACGAGCGGGCGGCGGGCGGCGATTCGGAGCCAACGGGTCGGCGCCGCGCCCCCGTAGCGGTGGTGTCTCGATTCATACTACTCCGTACGAACTCCGGCGACTAAAACCTTTCACTTTCCAAATAAGTTCTGAGAATCGGTACCACACACCATCCTGCTAGAAGTTCTAAAACGGTTGTTAATGAGGTGTAAACTGTACCATGGTACTCGTTGGTATACTTCTCACACTTCTGTGACTTACGCCGAACGCGGCATCGATCGGCCCCCGCGTCCGGGGCTCTCCGAGGGCGAACGCGCCGCTCGCGGGACCCGCCTCGACGCCGCGCTCGGTCGGCGGCGCGGACCGATGTCCGCGTGCGCTCGCCGGTGCTTTTATTTCGGTTCGATACCTCCCGTAGATACGGATAGACACACGATGTCAATCGACACTCGCACCACCGATCCAGCGGTCGTCGCGGCGCCGGAGCGCAGGCGCGTGGTCGCCGGTCTCGCGGACGGGACCGTCGAGACGGTCGCGGATCTGCGCGTTCGCGGACGGGCCGAGGAGATAGCGGCCGAGCTCCGCGAAACCCACCTCCCGGCCCTCGAAGAGGCCGGCTACATCGAGTGGGACCGGGAGGCCGGCACCATCGAACCCGGCCCGAACTTCGAGGAGGCCGCCGACCACGTCGACGGCCTCCCGCTGCCGGAGTCCGACGACGACTGAGCGGTCGACCGCGCGACCCGAGAGACGAGTGGACGGGCGCGGCGGACGCGGCCCGGGACGTTTATCCCCGGGCGCGGGCGACACCCGACGGATGGCCGAGCCGATCCTGAAGTGGGCCGGCGGGAAGCGGCAGCTGCTCGACGAGCTGTACGCTCGGTTTCCGGCCGAGTTCGGCCGGTACCACGAGCCGTTCCTCGGCGGCGGCGCCGTCTTCTTCGACTTAGAGCCCGCCGACGCGACGGTCAACGACGCGAACCCCCGGCTCGTGAACTTCTACGAGCAGGTCCGCGACCGGCCCAAGGAGCTGATCGACCGCCTCGCGGCGTTCGACGACCCCGAGAGCGACCCGGACCCGGCCCTCCCGCACGCCGAGGAGACCGCGCGCGGCCGCGATGTGGACGCCTACTACTACCAGCAGCGCGCGCGGTTCAACCGCCGCCCGTACGAGGGGGCGTTCGACCCGCTGGAGGAGGCCGCGCTCCTCCTCTACCTCAACCGCACCTGCTACAACGGACTCTACCGCGAGAACGCCGACGGCGGGTTCAACGTCCCGATCGGTCGGTACGCCGACCCCGACTGGGTCCAGCGCGACCGGATCCGGCTCGCGAGCGACCTGCTCGACGACGCCGAGCTCCGTAACGGCGACTTCGCGTACGTCCTCGACGCCGCGGAGCCGGGCGATCTGGTCTACTTCGACCCGCCGTACGAGCCGATGAGCGCGACCGCGAAGTTCAACGAGTACAGCGCCTCGGGGTTCGACCGCGAGGACCAGCGCCGCCTGCTCGACGTCGCCGGCGAACTGGACGAGGCCGGGGTGTGGGTCGTGCTCTCGAACAGCGGCGTGATGTACGACGCGTACGACGAGGCGGGGTTCCGCGTCGACCGCGAGGACGCGACCCGCGCGATCAACAGCGACGGCGACAACCGGGACGCGGTCGACGAGATCGTCGCGACGAACGTCCCGCCCGCCGAGCGCCGGGAGGCCGGCCAGCGGGAGCTGTCCGGGTACTGAGACCGCTGCGGTCGCGGCGTTGGGGCGGGCTTTTTGACCTCCCCCGCCGACGACTCGGGTATGACCGATCTCGACATCGACCTCGTCCTCGTGCCCGTCGACGGCAGCGAGGAGTCACACGAGGCGGTCGATTACGCCATCGCGCTCGCGGCGGAGTACGAGGCGAGCGTCCACGCGCTGTACGTGCTCGACGAGGACGTCGTCCGGGCCATCGACCACGGCGTGGTCGACGAGAGCGAGGTGGCCGACGACTCCGAGGCGTTCACCGACTCCGTCGCGCGACGCGCGGAGGCCGCCGAGGTCCCCCACAGCAACTCCATCGCGTACGGCTTCTCCACCTCGGTGAAGACCGTCCACCCCGGGAGCGTCGTCCTCGACACCGCCGAGGAGCTGGAGTCCGACTTCATCGTCGTCCCGCGCGAGCCGGTCTCCGGCGACCCCGGCGAGGTGCTGGGGAAGGCCGCCGAGTACGTCCTCCTGTACGCGAGCCAGCCCGTGCTGTCCGTCTGATGGTCGGCGGCCTCCTCCCGGCGGGCACGACGCTCCCGCCCGCGCCGTACCTCCTCACCGTCCTGCTCGCGACCGGCGGGGTCGTCGCCGCGCTCCGCCGCCGTCGACCCCCGGTCACCGCCCGGCGCGTGCTCGCGCTCGCCCCGTGGATGGCGTTCGGCTCCGCGGCCCACGTCCTCTACGTCGTCGACGCGCTCCCGCCGCTGCTCTCCCCGCTCGCCGGTTCTCCGACCGTCTACCTCACGGCCGGGTCGCTGGCGGGCGCGGCGTGGCTCGCCGCCGACGCCGTCCACCCGGACCGGGTCGCCTCGGCGCTCGCGGCCGCCGGCGTGCTCTGTCTCGTCCCAGTCGTCGCGGTCGCGGCCTCGACCGGAGTCTCCCCTGAGGGCGCCGGGTGGTCGGGGGTCGCGCTCGCGCTCAGTCTCCTCGTCGCCGGCGTCGCTTGGGGCGCTCTCACCCGGCTCCGCCCCGAGACCGCGGTCACCGGCGGCGTCGGCGCCCTCGCGGTGTTCGGCCACGCGCTCGACGGCGTCTCCACCGCGGTCGGGACGACCCAGCTCGGCTTCGGAGAGCGGACGCCGGTCTCGCGGTTCCTGCTCGAACTCGGCGGGATTCCGCCGGTGCCGGTGCTTGGGGAGGGGTGGCTGTTCCTCCTCGTGAAGCTCGCGGTCGCGAGCGCCGTGACGTGGCTGTTCGCGGCGTACGTCCGCGAGACGCCGGGGGAGGGGTACCTCCTCTTAGGGTTCGTCGCGGCGATGGGGCTGGGCCCGGCGGCGCACAACCTGCTGCTGTTCTCCGTCGCGGCGTGAAGAGGGATCAGAGGACCGCCAGCGCGAACGCGACCGTGACGCCGGCGAGCAGGACGGCCTGGACGAACGCGCTGGCGAGGGCGCCGACCACGGCGTAGGCCGCCTGCCGAGCGGCCTCGCGCGTGTCGCCGTCGTGTTCGTTCAGCGCGGCGAGGAAGACGGTGCCGCCCAGTCCGACGACGAGCCCGATCGGGCCGAGCGGGATCAAGAGGGCGATCCCCACCAGCGTCCCGACGACGACGGTCCGGGTGGAGGCACCGCCGAGCCGCCCGGAGACCATTCCCGACGCGAGGTCCGCGGCCGAGGCCAGCAGCGAGACGAGAACGAGCGCGACCACCACGGCGAGGCTCGGTTCCGCGAACCCGGTGGTGTACGCGTAGCCGACGACGGTCAGCGCCGCGAGGGCGCCGCCCGGCACGAGCGGGACGAACGAACTGGCCGTCCAGACGACGAGCAGCGCGATCGCCAGTCCGGCAGCGAGAGTCACCATACGGACCGGACGCTACGTGCGCTGAAAACGCTTCACCTCGATCGACCCGGCGAGGGCGGATCCGCCGACGCCGTCAGTCCTCTTCCTCGACGACTTCCGGGTCCTCGATGGCCGACTGGAGGGAGTCGAGGCCGTTGACCCACTCGGAGACGAGCCCGTACTCCAGGTCCTCGACGAGTTCGATGTCGAGTTCCTCGCCGTCGACGACGCGCGTGCCGGCTTGAACGACGTAGCCGAGCGCGGCGTCTAAGTCGTCGCCCTCCTCGGCCTCGGCGGCCGCGCGGACGAACTCGCTCACGTCGCCGTCGACGACGCCGCCGACGACGTACTCCTCGGCCGCGTAGAAGACGGGGACGAGCGAGGTCTGGACGCCGTCGATCAGCATCGCCTTGTCCTCGTCGTCGAACTCGACGTCGTCGAGGACGATGTCGCGGATGTCGTGGATCTCCTCGACGGCGCGGTCCTCGTCGATGCGGTCCTCGTCGAACGCGGCGAGCACCTTCACGACCGCGATCGCGGCGTCGTCTTGGAGGTTGAGGAGGAGCCGCGCGGAGTCCTCGTTCTCGGGGTCGAGCTCCTCTTCGGCCAGCCGCTCGAGCCAGTTCTGCCAGCGTTCGTCGGTATAGAACGTTTCAACGGCGTCGTCGTCGGTCATGTCCCGTACGTCGCCCGGACTACTCAAATGCCTTTCCTATCGATCGCCGCCCGAGATAGGGTCTCACCCGCGTGAATCCCGAATTCAGGGCGCTCGGTCGAGCGTCGCCTCGGTGTCGATCCCGTACACGTCGCGGGGCGTCTCAACGTGCGCGCGCCGAACGGCCTCGTCGTACCCCTCCGCCAGCAGCCAGCGCACCCGCCGCGGGACGGTCTTCGGGCCCAGCACCATCCCCGGGCGGTCGGGGTCGTCGACGAAGTCCGTCTCCATCAGGAACGGCTCGCCGGCCTCGGCGGCGCGCTCCAGTCGGTCCTTGTCGCTCATCACGCTCGGCGTGACGCCGGCCAGCTCCCCCGCTGCGTAGTGTTTGACGACGCGCGAGGGGTCGAGGCCAACCTCGTCGGCGACCGCCGCGAGGCCGGTCAGGTCCTCGGTGGCCTCGGTGTGGAGCTGGACCGCGCAGTCGACGTCGGCGCCCAACTCGAACGCGCGCCGCGTGACCGCGTTCGACGCCTCCCAGACCGCGTCGCTCACGTCGTAGTGGGGCCGCCCGGACTTCAGCGCGAGCGCGTCGCCGTCCGCGACGTACTCGCTCGCGACCGCCAGCCCGCCGCGCATGAGGTCGCGGGCCGCCTCGGGCGAAAAGTTGCGCTCGTCGACGAGCCGGCTGATCAGGCCGGGATGGACGCCCAGAACGGGCCACGCGCGCCCCGGGAGCGCCTCCGTCGCGGCCGCGACCGTCTCCAGCGTCTCCTCGAAGACGGCCCGGAAGTCGGCCGGCTCGTCGGGCTCGACGCCGAGCAGCCACGAGGGCTTGTTCACCACGAGCAGGTGGGTGCCACCCAGGTGAGCGAACTCCTCGACGGCCTCGACCCCGCGGCCGTGTCGCGGGTCGAGGTGGAGGTGGTCGTCCAGCACGGGCGTGCCGAGGTCCTCCGTCATGGAGGGGGATTCGGCCGCCCGCGATTAGAAGGATCGGTCTGCGGCGGTGAGGTGGCCCCCCGGACCGCCCGCCGTTTCACGTCTCCTCGTCCGACGTTCGGTACAGGAAATCGTACCGGTGTCCGACGTACGAGAGGCGCCCGTCCGCCAGCTGGTCACGTCTCGCCGACAGCCAGTCGCCGACTGCCGGGGTCGCCTCCGGCGGGACCGACTCCTCGACGAAGTCCAGTAGGCAGCTCATGAAGTAGCGCTCGTCGGCGGGATACCCACCGTTTCGGGGCCGTACGATGGCGTCGGAGGCGTCGACGGCGAGCAGCGATCCGGCCCGGTTGCGGAACTCATCGAGGAGGTGCCGCCCCGCGCGCGTCTCGCGGTCGGCGTCGGCGTCGATCGCGTCGTGATACGCTCGCTGTATCTCGCCGTCGGCGGGGTGGTCCGGCTGAAAGACCGTCACGCCGTCGAACGTCAGCGGGCAGTACACGAGGCCGCCCCCGCCGACCGCCGCCGTCAGCGCGTCGACGGCCGACTCGAGCGGGACGAGATCCATGAACTGCTGGGCGACGACGAGGTCGTGGCTGTGCCCCCGGAGCTCTTCGAGCGCGTCGCCCACTTCGAACCCGAACCGGAAATCGCCGACGGTGCCGCCGGTCTCGGTGTCGGTGACGTCGTACCCTCTGTACCGGAGCGCCGCCGGTTGCGTCCGCTTCGCGTGGGCGATCACGGTCGGCGACAGGTCGATCCCTCTGTACGACCCCCCGGTCACCCCCCGTTCGAGCAGCCACGGGACCGCCGTCCCGGTCCCCGCGCCGGCCTCGCCGACCGTCGGCGACTCCGGCAGGGCCTCGAACAGTCGGTCCGCGACCCTGCGCGACCGCGAGCGCTCGTCGACGCTGCGTTTGGCCTCCAGGTATCGGATCTGCGCGTGGTTCATATCGCCGTCCGGTAGCTCGCCCACGCGAGGTCGTCCTCCCAGATGCGGACCGTGACCTCGTCTGGATTATCACCCGAGAGGGCCTCGCGGAATCGGTCACAGACGATGCGGGCAAAGCGCTCGACACTCGGGTTCAGCCCCTCGAACTCCGGCAGATCGTTGAGCAGCGCGTCGCGGTACCGCCCCTCGATATCGTCGAGGAGCGACTCCACCTCGTTGATGTTCACGAGGTAGCCGTACTCGGCCAGCGAGTCGGCGGCGAACTCTACCTCCACGGTGAACCGGTGGCTGTGAACGTCTCCCTCCGGTGGCTCCGGGTCGGGGACCGTCAGGAAGTGCTGCGCGATGAACTCGCGTTTGACCATCAGTCTGTGCGCTCCGTCTGGCGTGTCAGAGTCGTTGTTGGATGGCATATGTCAGTCGTACGAGAGCAGCACCTGAATCGTTCCATCGGGCGCCTCGTCGAGTCGTTCGTAGGCGTCTCCGGCCCGCTCGAAGGGGATCACGTCGGTGATCAGCGCCTCGTGGTCGATCGTTCGCAGAGCGTCGAGCGCGGTATCCGTGCGGCGGTCCTTCGACCACCGACCGCGCAGCGACGGGTCGATCGTGCTCACCTGGCTCGAGATGAGGTCGACGCGGTCGCGGTGGAACGACCCCCCGAGCTGGAGATCCGACCGCTTGGACCCGTACCACGATCCGACGACGATCCGGCCGTCGTACCCGACGACGTCTATCGCGTCGTTGAGCGTGTCCGGTCGTCCCGAGAGCTCGTACACGAGGTCCGCGTGACCGTCGCCGACGGACTCGAACAGGGCGTCGACGTCGGCCGGCGGGACCGCCTCGTCGGCGCCGAACTCCCGGGCCAAGTCGCGCCGCGAGGCCCGCGGTTCGACGACGACCAGCGAGTCGAGCGGGAACTCTGCGAGCAGGCGGATCGTGCAGAGGCCGATGACGCCGGCGCCGAACACGACCACCCGTTCGCCGAGCTTCGGTGCGCCGTCGAGCAGGAAGTTCGTCGCCGTCTCGGCCGACGGGAACAGGGCGCCCGCTCGCCGTTCGATATCCGGCGGTAGGGGAGTCAGACAGTCCGTCGTGGAGGTGAACCGCGTCTGATGGGGGTGGAAGGCGATCACCTCTCGGTCCACCCACGCGTCGTCGACGTTCCCTCCGGCGTCGACGACGGTGCCGACCAACGCGTAGCCGTACTGGAGCGGGAACGAGAGATCGCCGTTCAGCGTCTCCAACGACGAGTCGGCCGCGATACCCGACGGTGCCTGACCGCGGTAGACCAGCAGCTCCGTCCCCGAGCTGATGGCCGAGAGGTGGGCGTCGACCGTCACCTCGTTCGCGCCCGGGTCGGTCGCCTCAGTCTCCTCGACGGTGACCTCCCGTTCGTCGGTGAACACGAGCGCCCGTTCAGTCATCCGTCGCCTGCTGCTGTATCGTCGTGGCTTCGTGGACTCTCGTCCCGGTCTCCCGGCAGTGTTCGAGCGCCTCCTTCGCCCGGTCGCCCGCGCCGTGGGCCGTCGGTCCCGAGCCGATGCCGACCTGGTACTCGATGCCGGTCTGGTCGTACACGTGGTCGACGACGTCGCCGAACGCGTCCTCGCTCAACTGCGGACAGACGGCGATCATGTTGTCTCCGCCGACGAACTGGGCGATGCTGTCGTGTTCGGAGAGGAGCCGCTGCTTGAGCGCGAGCATCGACCGCTGGATCGCGAGTCCGGCCGTCGCGGCGTGTTCCGTGTCGGTAAACGACTCGGTCACGCCGACGATATCGAAGTGTGCGATGGTGACGTGACCGGACGAGCCGCTCGTGTCCCCGGCGCTGAGGACCTCCCGCCGGTCGGGGTCCTGCGCGCTCCCCGCGTCTTGGAGCTGCTGGCTCGCCACTTCCACCGCGCGGACCGGCGTTTTCCCCTCTCCGACGCCGATACTGACGGTGATCGGGTATCGGTTGCGGACGCGTTCTTGGAACCGCTCGTACTCCGCGACATCGATGCCGTTGGCGATGCCGAGCATGTTGTCGAAGCGGTTGAAGAACGCGTAGCCGTCGCTGCGGCCGACGAAGTCGGCGAAGTCGGCGTACAGACGCGCTTGGAGCGCCTGTAAGTCCGTTTCCCGTCGCGGTGACGGTTCGACCGTCCAGGGCCCGTACTCGTCGAGTTGAACGACGGAGATACGAACGGTGTCTCTGGTATTTGTCACTACTAACCGTTATAAGACACCGAATTAAATAAAACGTACCCCTATATGTTGGATCGGTATCGCTGGCAGTCGACACGTCTCTCTCGCGCGCCGGCCGGAACGCCGGCACGGACCGACGTGGCATATATATCCGCGCCAGCCTGAACACGCAAACGTGACGAACATCGCGGTCGTAGTGCTGGATACCGTCCGGGCGGACGCGTTCGAGGAGGCGTTCGAGTGGCTCCCGGGCACGTGGTTCGACGCCGCGTACTCAACGAGCCACTGGACGGGCGGCGCGCACGCCTCCCTGTTCACCGGTATGTACCCAAGCGAGGCGGACGTGACGGTCGCCGACTGGTCACTCTCGACGTCCGAGCGGACCCTCGCCGAACAGCTCTCGGCGGCGGGGTACCGGACGCGCGCCTTCTCGGCGAATATTAACATCTCGCCCGCGTACGGGTACGACCGCGGCTTCGACGAGTTCGACGGGACTCGCGACATCGAGTACCCGACGGCGTCGGTGTTCAACTGGTATCGACACCTGGAGGAACACGAACACCCGCGACTGGCGTACCTGACGGGCGCGGCCGCGGCGCTGCGCGGCGACTACGACACCGGGCGATCGCTCCGGTTCGGCCTCGCGGAAGCGGTCGCTGGGACCCCGCTGGGCGACGACGACGACGGCGCCGGTCGGTTCCGCGACTTGGCACGGTCGCTGTCGCCCTCGGAGCCGACGTTCCTGTTCGCGAACCTCATGGAGGCACACCAGCCGTACCGCCCCCCGGCGTCGTATCGGTCGGGTGATCCGTACGACCTCGGCCCGGCGTTCGAAACGACGCTTCGCAACCGGTTCGACGACCCCGACGAGGCGCTGGCGGAGGGAGTCGACCGCGAGCACGCGGGGCCGGACCCGGACCGAGCGCGGGCCGCGTACGAGGACTGCGTGCGATATCTGAGCGACGTCTACCGCGACGCGTTCGAGGCGCTGTCGGCGCGGTTCGACTACGTCGTCACCCTCGGTGACCACGGCGAGCTGTTCGGTGAACACGGGGTCTGGGAGCACGGGTACGGCCTCTACCCCGAAGTGACGAACGTCCCGCTGGTCGTCACCGGCCCGGACTTTTCCGACGAGCGCGTGGACGCCCCGGTCTCGCTGCTCGACGTCTACCACACTGTGCTGGCGCTTGCCGACGGCACCGAGCCTGACCGCCGCGGCCGCGACCTCCGAGCGGCCGACGACGAGCGCGGGGCGACGTACCTCACCGAGTACAACGGCATCGCGTCGATGCGTCGCGAGGCGCTCTGCGAACGCGGCTACGCGCCCGACGCGATCGACGCCGTCGACGTCGAGTACCGGGGGCTGGTGGCGGACGGCTACTACGGTTTCCAGAGCGACGAGGGGTGGATCGAGACCGGCGCGTCGCCGTTCGAGGCCCCGCGAGAGGAGGTGGCCGCGCGCCGCGAGGCCGTTCCCGACAACCGCGACGGTGACGGGACGACCTCGGTCGATCCGGCGATCCGCGAGCGGCTGGAAGAGCTGGGCTACGCCTGACCGATTCTCATCGCGGCCGAGTGTCCGCTGGACGACCGTCGCGTCGGGCGTGCCGAAGCGGGCCGCGGGAACCGCTCGAATTCCGACTGCGACCGCAGACTCACTCCGACGGGAACTCGCGGTCCGAGTCGGCGACCCAGCCTTGGTGGCGGACGATCACCCGAACCGGGACGCTGTCCACGTCGAGCAACTTGGCGATCGAGAGGCGGTGTTTGCCGTCGTTGAACAGGAGGTGTCCGTCGCGCCCGACGTTGACGGCGATCTCGTCGTAGCGGAGTCTCCCGTCCCGCAGCTCGCTCGCCGGTCGGTACCCCTCGCGGTCGATGCGGTCGTACAGCCGGTCCAAGTCCTCGCAGCGGTCGCGGAACTCCGACTCGGTCTCACAGCCCCACAGCGGGGATCCGCCGGTGATACAGTCGACGATGTTCCGGTAGTACCGCGTGTCGTCCCAGTCGACGCCGTCGACGAAGTGTCGGCGGAGGCCGACGTACGGGAGGTACTCGTCGAACGGAAGCAGTCGCCGGTCCCACTCCCCGCGGCGCACCGCCCCCGCCTCGGCGGTGCGGAAGAAGCCCGCGAACCGCGCGTCCGACGGCGTGAACACGGGATGTCGTTCCCCGTCCTGCGCCTTGTCGACCGTGTCGGTGTAGACGGTCACGTGCCCGATCCGGTCGGGGTCGACCCGTCGCACGGTGAACGGATCGGCCGGCCGCTGGAGTCGCTTCGTCCGCTTCCACTCCTCGAAGGGCAGGTCCGCGTGTGGGTCGGCTTGGTATTCCATGCCGAACACAGGGCGGTTCGCCACTTATACCCAGCCCGTCGACGGTTCGCGCTCGGAGCCGACGGCCCGTCTCACTCCGAGAGGCGCCGTTCGAACCTCTCCAACTGCGCTCGGTAGCGGTCGCCGCGCTCCGGATCGCCGTACGGATCCCCGTGAACCGCTCCGGGGTCCGGTGCCGGATACGCCCCGTTCTCCACGGCCTCGACGAACTCCGTCGGGCCGTGGTACGTCCACGGTCGCCCGTCGGTGTACTCGGTGACGTCCGTGTCGTCGACCACGACGAACCGCACCTCCCGGTCGTAGCTCGCCGCGTACAGTTGTTCGAGGAGCCGAAGCCGGTCGATCCGGCCGCTGTTCATCCGGTCGTACGCCGCCACCGGCTCGCGCCCGGCCGCGACGAGCAGCTCTCGGGCCTCGCGCGGCGAGGGAACCCCCGCCTCGCGACAGAGCCGCGGGTTGCCCGTGGCCCAGACGTCGTGGTCCGTACGGTGCGCGTAGTACTGGACCCACCCGAGCGGCACCGCCCGCCCTCGCTCCGGCGGCCGCACGTCCACCGTCCTGTCCCTGTCGAAGCAGAACACCGGTTCGTTCATCCGTCACCGTTCGGCCGCTCGGCCGTCACTCTTCGGCGGGGTCGACGGCGGAGCGTTTGCGCGCGACGGTGGCCGCGACGATGCGACGACGCCGTCCCGCGCTGGGCTCGACTCGCCCGCCGCGGCGAACCCGGTCCGCCACCGCGTGGAGGCGCACGCCTCTCTCTCGGCGTTCTCGGTCACGGCTACCCCGACCCCGACTGCTGGCTGTGCCCGGGGACGGCGTCGTTCTCGGGCGGATCCTGAAGCGTGATCCAGTGGTCGGTGTAGCGGGCTTCGTGCTCCTTCGCCAACTTATGAGCGGTCACGCAGTCCTCGACCCACCGGTCGAGGTCGCACTCGTTACAGGTGATTTTACATGGCATGTGATAGCATGCGGCATGGAAAATCATTAACTTGACGACCGCCTCGGTCCCGCGGCCATGCCGGACCGAGGTGGAGGCGATCGTTTACCGCCGGCGTGCCGAGGTCTCCCGTCGTGAGCGTGGGTTCGACGCCGCGCATTCGAACGGAACGGCCTCGGGAGCGGAAGATCGCTCGGAGCGGTCAGAGCGTCGGCGCGCTCAGTCGGCGCGGTTCGCCGCGAACGCCGCGTCCGGACGGGGGATCGTCACGTCTGCGAGACCGAACTCGATCTCCTCGCGGCGGTCCTCGAACCCCCCCGGCAACACCAGCCGCTCGCCCAGTTCGTCCAGCGGCTCGTCGCTCGCGTACCCCGGGTCGGCGGTGGCCAGCTCGAAGAGGACGCCGGCGAACTCCCGGAAGTAGACGGACCGGAACCAGTGCCGGTCGATCTGTTCGGTCGGGCGCAGTCCCATCGACGCCACCGCGTCGCGCATCCCGGACTGGTCGGCGTCCGTCGGCGTCTGGAACGCGACGTGGTGGACCGTGCCGCGCCCCGAACTCCCCTGCCGGTCCGTCTCGACGACGTCGACGTACTCGCCCACGGCGCCGCCTGCGGCGAAGCGAGTACGGTCGTTCCCGGTTCCGACGTCCGCCTCGGTCGCCTCCGTCTCCAGTCCCATCGTCCGGAGGAGCCCCTCGGTGCGCTCGGCGTCGTCGAGCCACAGCGTCACGGAGTGGAAGCCGCGGATCGCGGCCGACTCGGGGACGAACGCGGTCCACGCCGTCGTCGGGTCGTCGTCGGGTATCTCGACGGCGACCAGTTCGACGGGGAGGCCGTCGGGGTCGCGGAAGGGAGGACCGTCTCGCCGAAGCGCTCCTCGCGGTCGTCGTAGTCGACGCCGCGCTCGTCGAACCGCTCCTCCCAGTAGTCGAGGCTTCCCTCGGGGACGCGGAACGCGGTGCGGGAGACCTGCCCGGCGCCGACCTCGCCGTCGGGGAGGTTCGTCCACGGGAAGAAGGTCATGCTGGTGCCGGGGTTCCCCTCGGCGTCACCGTAGAAGAAGTGGTACGTCCCGGGGTCGTCCTGGTTGATCGACTGCTTCACCAGCCGGAGGCCGAGCGTCTCGACCCAGAAGTCGAGGTTCCGCTGCGGGTCGCCCGCCACGCAGGTCACGTGGTGGATTCCGGGGGTAGGTGTCGGGCCGTCCTGTCGTCCGTCTCCGCCGTTCTCGGATTCGTCCGTCTCCGCCGTTCTCGGATTCGTCCGTCATACACCCGTCTACGCCGCGCAGGGACTTGAATCGGCGCGGACACGGGTGTTACCGGGTTGGGGTGCGTCGAGGGACCCCGTCGACGGAGGCGATACGATTTATAACTGATCGTGAGCGGCAGCAACGTCGATTATAAATACACGCGGCGGCGCGTGCCTGCGAGCGGCCGCCCTTGGCGGCCGCGAGACAGCACGCGCGAGGGAGTCGCGGCCGCCAGGGGCGGCCGCGACGAGGCTGGGGAGGGATGAGGTGCCGTGCTGGGCGGTGCGGGGCGGGGCGGGACTCGAAGGGGCAGCCGCGAGGAGGGCGTAGGCGAAGTAAGGACCACAGCGAGGGAGCGAATGGAGTGAGCGACCGAGCGAGGACCGCAGCGAGCGTACGCCCTCCTCGCGGCTGGGGCTTTGGCGGTGTTCGTCGTCGATCCGCTCTCAACAGCTTATAACCGAGCGACCGGGGCCTCGGAGGAGTTCTCGGCGGTCCGATATCACTTATAAACGACGACGGCAGCACCGCTCGCCCGCTTATAACTACTCACTCCGCTCACGTCCGAGCTAAAGCCGACGGATCAGCGGGCCCGCGCCATCGCCGTCTCGATTCGTTGCTTAAGGGCCTCAATTCGGTCCCCGACGGCGCCGACCGCCGCGAGGACGGGATAGGTGACGTCGAGGTCCTGATAGCAGTACGCCGGCAGGTCGAGTTCGTCCCCCAGCGCGAGCCGCCGCTCGTGGTCCGCGAGCGCGCGCTGGCGGCGGGCCGCGATCCGGTCGCAGTCCCCTCGGAGCGCCTCGGTCCGGGTCCGGCAGGCGTCGAGCGCGCCGAAGTCGAGCGACGCGGCGTCGGGCGACGCGGCGTCGGGGCGGCCGTCGAGTTCCTCGTCGATGGCGTCGATTTCGGTCCGTATCGGTTCGAGCCGGGAGCCCGCGCGCCCGACCGACTCGGTCTCCGACTCCAGCGCGTCGAGGAACGCCTCGCGCTCCTGGACCACGGTCTCGGCGGCGCTCAGGAGCGACCGCTTGTACTCCTCGTGGAAGCTGCTCGTCCGGGTGAGCGCGTACGCGAGTTCGGGACCCAGCTCCGCCGCGACGCTCCGCTCGTAGGTGTCGTCGTACTCCGCCTCGTAGTGCGGGACCGACATCACCGTGGCCTCGTACGCGTCCCGCACCGCGACGAGCCGGGAGCCGGGAGCGGCGGACGCGTCCCGCCGGCTCCCCGTCCCGCCTCCCACCGCGCCGCCCATCGCGCCGCCGACGCCGGCGAACCCGTCGGCCGCGCCCGGGCCCGGCGGGCCGGCGCTTCCGCCCTCGCTCGGGATCGACGACACGCGGCCGCGGAACGCCCGGAACGCCTCCCGCTCGTCGACGACTCGGCGCCGCTCGACCCGGAGTTCCGCCCGCGCCGCCCGGATCGGATCGCTCCCCCCGTCCGCGTGAGTCGCTGCCATACGCCACGCCACGCCCAGACCGCTCGTAAACCCTTATATGAGTGGTATCGCGGGCGGCCGAGCCGTCCGGAGCGCTCCGGAGCGGTATATATCTGCCCGCGACCGACCGGCTTGCGTCCGCCCGGCTTGCGGGTGACCGGGTCGCGGGCGCGGTCGCCGGCGATCCCTCGTCGAGGCTCGCCCCTCGCCGCGGGTGGACAGCGACTTTACCGCTCCGCCGGCGAGCGGGGGCATGGAGAAGGTGAATCTCTCGCGGGCGTTCGACTCGTTCGAGGAGACGTGGTCCCCGCGGCTCGCGGGCGAACTCAACGGGCAGGCGGTGAAGCTCGCGAAGGCGGACGGCGAGTTCGTCTGGCACCGCCACGCGGACGCCGACGAGCTGTTCCTCGTCAACGCCGGCCGGCTCCGGATCGAGTTCCGCGACGAGGCGGACACGGTGTTGGAGGCGGGCGAGTTCACGGTCGTCCCGCGCGGGACCGAACACCGACCCGTCGCGGAGCCGGAGGCAGAGATCCTGCTCTTCGAGCCGAGCGAGACGCGCAACACGGGGGACGTCGAGAGCGACGAGACGGTGACCGACCTGGAGCGTCTCGACTGACTCACGGCGCGACGGCGCGCGCGAGTGACCCGAACAGCGGGAGGCCCAGCCCCGCGCCGACCGCGACGTAGGCGACCGGCCGCATCTCCGGAACCGCCCCGGCGGCCGACCCGAGCGACGCGGCGAACGCGACGAGGACGACGGCGCCCGCGACGAGCGCGTAGAGGGCCCCTCTGCGAACCGTCGGCGCCACGAGCGACGCGAGCGCGCCGGCCGCGATCAGCCCGAGCCAGTGGACCGACGCGAGCGCGACGCCGACGGCGAGCGCGGCGACGAGCGCGACCGCGTGCGGCCGCGGCTCGGTCCGGACCCGGTCGCGGAGCGAGGGGGACTCCGACGGCGGGGGCGAGCCCGACGCGGTCGACTCGGGAGCGCCGCTCACCGCGACCCCTCCGCCGACGGCTCGAACCGCGTCACCGGATCGCCGCCGGCGCCGAGCGGCATCGGGCGTTGGTCGTTGTCGAGCCACCGGCGGAGCTGGTCGTCGTAGTGCTCCGAGAAGTAGTCGCCCGAGTTCCCTCCCGGGAGGACCGCGGTCGCGTCCGTTCCCGGCCGCACCACCATCCGCCAGCTGGACCCGACAGCGGACTCGACGCGGTAGTTCTTCACGGTCGCGGGCGAGCCGTCCGCCGGGCGCTCGTCGTAGTTCAGGAACGGCGCCTCGCTGCCGAGCGGATGGTCCATCGCCCGGGTGGTGTTGTAGTCGCCGTACGCCTCCCACCCCGCCTCGTCGATTTCGTCGAGCGCGTCCCGGAGCGCCGCGACCGCGAGGGAGCCGCGCGAGCGCCCGTCGAACAGCGGGTCGTCGCCGGGGAGCCGCGCGAGCGTCCAGTCGCTCGGGTAGTACGACTCGTCGAGGTCGGCGTCAGAGAAGGCGGGACCGAAGACGCGCTCGCGGAGCCGCGGCAGGTAGCGCGCGAACAGCAGCGCGGCGCGGGAGCCGCGGTCCGTCCGGTACTCCCAGCTGTCGAGGGCGTCGGCGGCGTCGACGAGCGGCTGGCCGGGGTCGGATCGGTCGCGGACCGCGGCGACCAGTTCGGGGACGAGTTCGGGCGCACGTCCGTCTCGCACGTCGCTCTGGAGGTCGCGGTGGAAGTCGGGGTCCGTCGCGGCGCCGCCGCTGATACGGTCGTCCAGCCGGCCTGCGATCCGCGCGCCGCGGTACGGGGTCGCGTAGCCGACGCCGACGTAGTGGGTCGGGTCGTCTATCGGGCGCTGGTTGGCCGTCGAGAGCGCGTCCGGGTCGAGCGCGTGCGGCTTCTCCTCGAAGGGGACGAACCCCGCCCACGAGGACTCCCCGAACGGCTCGAACCCCTCCCACTCCCCCTCGCCGGCGGAGCCGTCGAAGATCCGGTCGCCGTCGACGACCTCGCCGTCGATCCGGCGGACTGGCAGCCGACCGGTCGCGAAGTAGAGCGTCCGGCCGTCGGCGTCCGCGTACACGAGGTTCTGGGTCGGCAGGTCGAAGTCTCGGGTGGCCGCGAGCAGGTCGTCGACCCCCTCGCTGCGCCCGTACGCCTCGATGGCGGCCGTCGTGCGCGTCGCGGCGTGGCCCGTCCACGCGACGCCGACCGTCCGCCCCTCGCGCTCGATCAGCGGACCGTGGACGGTTCGGCGCACCCGGATCTCCCGGTCCTCGCCGCCGGCGACCGGGATCGTCTCGCGCTCGTCGGTCTCGAAGGGGCGCCACTCGCCGTCGTACCGGTACCGGTCGCCCGCGTCGTCGATCTCGTACCGGTAGCAGTCGAGCACGTCCGCGCCGAGGTTGGTGAACGACCACGCGCCGCGGCCGTTCGCGCCCGCGATGACGAACGGTACCCCGGAGAACGTCGCCCCCCGCACCGACCGCTCGGGGGTGTCGACCGACTGCTCGTACCACAGCGGCGGCGCCTGGAGAGAGAGGTGCGGGTCGTACGCGAGTATCGGCGTCCCGCTCGCGGTGTGGTCGCCGGAGACGACCCAGCTGTTCGAGCCGACGCCGGTCGGGGACTCGAAGCCGGAGAGCCAGTCGGTCAGGGCGGGGGCGACGGGGTCGGCTTCCTCCCCGGCGTCCGCCTTCCGCCGGCGCGCGGACTCCCGCCCCTCCCCGAGCCGCGTCTCGGTCCCGTCGAGGATCGGGTACTCGTGGTCGTACCGCCTCGGGAACAGCGTCTCCGCGCGCTCGGCTCCGAGGCGGTCGGCGACGAGCGCGCGCCGCAGTTCCCCGAAATCGCCCGTGAGCGTCCACGAGATCTGCTTTTCCATCAGCATCGAGTCGACGGGGGTCCACGGCGCCGGCTCGTAGCCGATCAGCTCGAACTCCAACGGGAGCGGGAGGTCGTCGATCGCCGCGTTGACGCCGTCTGCGAACGCCTCGACGAGGGGGCCGGCGCGCGTCTCGGCCACGACCTCCCAGGTCGCTTCCGCGGCGTCGGCAAAGCCCATCGCGACGTTGAACTCGTCGCCGTCGAGCGTCGCCTCCCCGATCACCTCGGAGAGCCGGCCGCGCATCACCCGCCGCTGGAGGTCCATCGCGAACAGTCGGTCGACCGCCTGACAGTAGCCGACCGCGAAGTACGCCGCCGGCTCCGCGTCGGCCTCGACCTGCGGGACGCCGAACTCGTCGCGGGCGACCGTCGCCGCCCCGTGCGGGCTCTCGACGGTCTCCGGGAGCGACCGGTCCGCCGCGTCCCACGCCCCGCCCGACAGCGGGGCGAACGAGTCGAGGAGGTCGGCCGCGTCGCTCGCCGCCAGCCCGGCTGTCCCAGCGGCGAGGACGCTCGCGAGGACCGCGCGGCGCGTGGTGTCGCGTGTCACCTCGTCACAGAGTCGGCGGTCACTCATTACTATTCGGGTCACCGACCGCGGCGGGAAACGTACATCCGTCGCCCGGCCCTACCCCGGCTCGATGGAGGTCGCGCTGATCACGGTCGGGGACGAACTGCTCTCGGGCGACACGGTGAACACGAACGCGAACTGGCTCGCCGCCGAGCTGAGCAAGCGCGGCGTCGCCGTGCCGCGGATCCTCTCGATCCCGGACGACGGGGCTGAGATCGCAGCGCGGGTCCGGGAGTACGCCGACGCCTTCGACGCCGTGATCGTCACCGGCGGCCTCGGCAGCACCCCGGACGACGTGACGATGGAGGCGGTCGCGGACGCGTTCGACCGCGAGATGGTCGTCACCGACCTCACGCGCGAGTCGGTCGAGCGCCGGCTGGCCGCGATCCGCGAGCAGGTGCCTGACCGCGAGTTCGACGTCGACGTCGAGGCCGAGGCGGCGGTCCCCGAGGGGAGCCGCCCGCTGGTGACCGAGGCCGGACTCGCGCCGGGCTGCGTGATCGAGGGGGTGTACGTCATGCCGGGAATTCCGGACGAGCTGAAGGCCACCTTCGAGACGGTCGCGGACGAGTTCGCGGGCGACCGGCGCTCGCGGTTCTGCTACACGGTCGAGCCGGAGTCGAACATCATCGCGACGCTGGAGGAGGCGACGGAGCGGTTCGACGTCGCCGTCGGCTGTTACCCCGACCGCGAGGCCGAGCACAACCGGCTGAAGGTGACCGCGACCGACGACGAGACGCTCGACGCGGCCGTGGGGTGGCTGCTGGAGAACGCCAACGCGAGCGAGACGCCCGTCTCTCGGGACTGGTGAGGTCGGGCCGCCCCGTCGTCAGATGAACTCCGAGGGGTTCGGCCCGTTCGTGACGTGGACCTCGAACGGCTGCGTGCCGACGTCGTCCCGCTCGACGAGGTGCCAGTACGTCTCCGCGAGCTCGTCGGGGTCGAGAGACGTCTCGGCCTCGCGGTCGGGCTGGCGCTCGCGGGCGCCGGGCGAGTCGATCTGCCCGTCGATCACGACGTGCGCGACGTGGACGCCCTCGCCGCCGAACTCCTGAGCGATGTCCATCGCCATCCCGCGGGCGGCGAACTTCGCGGCCGTGAACCCGATCGCCCCGCCGCGGCTCCGCACCGCCGAGGTCGCGCCCGTGAAGATCACCGTGCCGCCGCCGGTGCCGAGCATGTCGTCGACCGCCTCCTGCGAGCAGACGAACGCGCCGCGGCCGTTGACCGCCCACGCCTCCTCGAACGCTTCGACGGTCGTGTCCATCAACCCGGTCCACGACGCGGCGCTCGCGTGGTTGACGAGGACGTCGACCGGACCGAACGCCTCGCGGACGGTCTCGAACCCCTCCCGGACCGCCTCGACGTCGGTGAGGTCGACCGTGACCGCGAGCCCTTCGCCCGGATCGGGGAGGTCGTCAGCGAGGTCCTCGACGTACTCCGTCGAGCGCGCGAACAGGGCCACCTGACACCCCTCCGCCGCGAACTTCCGCGCGAGCGACTCCCCGAGCCCCGGACCGACGCCGGCGACGACTGCTGTACGTGTCATACTCACGGTACGGGTCGACGCGTGAAAACGGTGTGTCCGGCGGCGAGGGAGGTTCGGTCGACCGGGCCGCGTCGGACTCAGGACTCCGGCTCGTCGACGCGCCCGTCCGTCGAGACGGAATCCGGTCGGCCGAGCGGGTGGCCGCGGGGTGTCGTCCCGTCGAACCGGACGATACGCCACCCGTCCCCGCGACACCGGACCCGTTCGAGGACGACCGTGACGGTGTCCCCGCGGCCGAGTTCCCCGAGCCGCTCGCGAGCGTCCTCGCCGGCGTCGACGACCTGATAGCTCCGTCCGTGGGACCCGTACAGCGTCACCGCTCCGTCGCGGTTCGGCGCCGCCGCGAGCGTACACCGTCGCCGGACGTCGTCGGTGTCCTCCATCGGCTTCGGGGACGCGCAGATCCGGCATAAAACGAACTATGTGGCCCCCGTACCGCGGGGGAACGCTACTGAGCGCTACCGAGACGGCTCGCGTCGGGGAGGAACGGGCGCGACCGGTCCGCGTCGAGGTCGAGCCGCGCTCCCGTTGCCCGCGTTCTGCCTCTCCGGACTGTTCTCCCAGACGTGCCGGCCCGATCCGTCCCACTCGTCACCGTGTTTGAGCCGGCTCAACGACTTCGCCGTCATCGGCGCGATGTCGAAGGGCCTGGTGTCGTACCACGTGACGAACCGCTCGGCGACGTCCGCCGGATCGAACTCGCGTCGCTCGGCGAGGCTCCGCGCGATACACAGCGCCTGCTCCGTGTCGTCCGTGATCGCCCCGGCTGGCTGGTTCCACGTGCCGTGTCCGATCACCTCGTCGAGCCGTCCGTGCTCGGCGCGAATATCGGAGGCCGGCATGAACTCGACCGGTCGGCCGAGCGCGTCCCCACAGGCGATCCCACAGAGGACGCCGCGGGCTCGAACGATATCCATACGTCACACGACGCGAGTCCCGACGGAGAGCGTCGGGCGCGAAGTGCCGCTTCGGCCGTCACCGTATCGCAGTCGAGGGACCCGGCCGACTACGGTAGTCCCGTTTCGGCGCCTGCGGTCGCGTCGCAGGGCCGTCTCGACAGAAGTCGGGATCGGAATTCAAATAGCCGAATAGCCGCAAAGAGAGATGTTCGAATGACAGAAGACAGCAGTTCTGCCCGCGTTCCCAGCCAGCCCGTCGTCGTCCAAGAGGATACCCATCAGAACGAGATCCCGGATAATATCGACTCGGAGCTGTACTCGGCGGACAGCCCCACCAACTCGTTCCACGAGTTCACGATCGAGCGCGGAGACGACCTCGTCGAAGCGCTTCGCGACAACGGCTACACGGTGGAGTTCAGGGACCGGTGAGATCCGACTCCGACCCCGCTGAAACACGTCGAAACGAACAGGGTGCGTACTGAATCGAGCAGCCGTATTCGACTCGCGGCCCGGTCGGTCAGTCCAAGTTCAGCCGAACGTCACCCATCCGCTTCCCCCGGGCGACGAGCGTGCTCCCGTACTCGGTGCGCCTTTGGTCCCACGCCGCGAGCGCCTCGTCGACCGATTCGTGGCTCGCGAAGGCGTCAGCGAGCGCGGTCGCATCCCCTTCCGCCTTCGCCGTCCCCGCCGCCGTGTGCGGACGGGCAACGAACGCGCCGTCTCCGAGCAGACACGCCCGATCCGCGACCATCGACGGGACCGTCAGGTCGTAGATCGCCTGGACGAAGAGATCCGGCGTCTCACCGACGAGCGTCTCGAACACGGGCGGGAGCGTCGCTGCGCGCTCGCGCTGTCGGTGCCGAACCGGTTCGCGCAACCGACCCGGTGAGACGGAGAACGTCCGTTCGCTCCCGCTCGTGTCCGTGAATATCGCGGTCCGGTCCCGCCCGTCTAGCGTGTCGTACCACACCCAGTTGAGCCGACGCGACCCCGGCTCGGTCTCGCCGTCCGGGCCCGGAATGAAGTACGCGAGGACGAGCTGATCGGCCCCCTGAAAGAACGTGAACGTCCCGTCGAACGCCTCGACGCACGCGGCCGGGAGGGCGGCTTCGTCGACGACGCCACGCCACGCGACGTAGGACGCGAACTCCGGGTCCGCGTCGGGACGTAGTTGTTCACGCGTCGCGGACCGGCCGCCCTCGGCGGCGACGACCACGTCCGCCGACCGTTCCGACCCGTCATCGATCGTCACGGTCGCCGTCTCCGGGGTCACGCCCGTGACCGCTGTGCCAGTTCGGTACCGCTCGTCGGAGAAGGCGTCTCGGAGCTGTCGGTAGAGCGCGTCCCACGACGTGAACACCATCGTCTCGGAGGCGGCGCGTTCGACGTCCCCGCACTCCGTGAGAAACCGGCGCTCGTGAGACCGGGTCGTGATCTCGTCCGGGTCAACGATGTCGTGATCGCTGAGAAACCGGCGGATGTTCCGTTGGGCGACGATTCCGCCGCCGCGGCTTTCGAGCGCCCCCGCCGACCGCTCGTAGATCGTCGGCCGGTGACCCGACCGCTTGAGTGCAATCCCGGTGAAGAGTCCCCCCATCGATCCGCCGGAGACGAGCACGTCGAGGCCGGACGCGGACTGATGGGACTGGTCGTTGGACACACAGATCCGTTATCGCGTGACAGGTGAAAACCTACGGGTCGATCAACCCGCACGGGTCCTCCCAGCGGCCGCCGCTTCACTCTGGAGACACGGTACCGACGGTGCGGGCGCCTCTCGAGTGAGCAGCGCAAGCGTGACCCTTACGCAGGTGTGAGGAGAGAGCCCCGCCGTTCACGGCGGGGATGAATCCGACAACCCCTCTACGAGCTACGTTCGACGTGCCGAACGGATATTTAATTAGGTTGAGATCGTATTCAAGCGCAACTGAGGGGGTCTACCCGCCCCACTAATCGGACAATATCGGGATCCCCTAATTTCAAGCGGAAGACACCCTCTTCCGTGCCGAAATAGGGCTGAGTCAGCAAGAAGTACCTCCGAATCCCATGCCGGGATAGGAGTAACGGCTGGTTGGCACAGCCAGTAGCCGTCGTCGAGGCGTCTACAAACCGTAACCATCCCAACCCAGCGGCACGGTGCCGTGGGAATCTTCGCCTTTCAGGGGGGAGAGGATGTCAAGGCCGGAAGTCCGGAGTCGCTACCCGGCCGGACCCTGTCGGCGGCGCAGTCCGTCGCCACCGAACCAGCGGTGCCTATACGGTCCCGCGATCGGGTGCCGGCAGCTCCTCGTCAATGCCGACATCGTGTCCGGCGGCGTACCCGTTCAGCTTGGCAGCGATCGGGGATTCGCGCAGTTCCTCGTCGCCATATCCCGCTTCCTCGAACGCGTCCACGAGCGAGGAGACGGACCGGAGCTTGTACTTCTGGTGGTAGTCCTCAGCGGGGTAGAAGCGAGAGAGCTGTTCGATGCGCGTTCCGATCCCGTCGGCAGCGAGCCCTCGCGTGGCGAGAAACTCGTCGAGGACTGCCCGTTGGGCTTCCGTCCCGGCGAACACGACGTTCTGATACTGTGTCTTTCCGGCCTGGCGTCGCGGATCGTGCGACTCGAACACCCGACTCAGGAGCTCTCGGTACGCCACCGTCTCGGGGTCGAACTCGACTTGGACCACCTCCGTGTGGTCGCCCAACGCGTGATACGTCGGATCGAGTTTCGTCCCGCCGGCGTAGCCGACGCGGGTGCGAACGACGCCGTCCATCGCACCGAACTGGGCGTCGGGCCCCCAGAAACAGCCGATTCCGAACGTCGCCGTGGCAGTCTCCGCGCTGTCCGTCGCGCGACGGTCGTACTCGCGTATCTGTGTTTGCGTGAGCGTCATTGGAGTCACCAGCCTCGAGAGTCGCCGGAGCGCGGGTCGTGGATCCCACCGCATCTACCACCAGTTAGGCTCGCACCCGTATATACTGCGTGTCGAGAGTCGTACGTAGTCGGCAGCGGAGAGGCAGGCGGGATGACGCTAGTCGGAGCCCGGAGTCGGCCAGTCGGGTGTAATGCCGACTAGTTCGGCACTCATTCGCCAGAGCCGCCGTCGAACTGCTCGGTTCGTCGCCTCAGGCGCGGGGTCTTCGGGACCATCGCCGCCGACGTATTGGCCACTCACGGAGCCATACCGAGGGTCGACGAGAACTGCTTGGAGGCGCTCGGCGGCCGCCCGCTTCGAGGTGGCGACGCCCGGAACCAGCCCGGCGATCCGAACCAGCAGCCGCGTCCGGAGCGACGCCTCGCGGAACAGGTCCGTCGACGGGATGAACCCCGGATGAACGCAGTTGACCGTGACTGCGGCGTCGTCCGGGAGCCGAGCATCAAGCTCGACCGCGAACGCGACGTTCGCCAGCTTCGAGCGGGCGTACGCGTCGAGCGAGTCGTACCCGTCCGCCAGTTGGAGGTCGTCGAAATCGAGTGTCGCCCGCCGATGGAGGTCCGACGCGGTAACGACGACGCGCGGAGCGGGCGCGTCACGGAGGTGGTCGAGCAATTCGTACGTCAGGAGGTAGGGAGCCAAGTGGTTCACCGCGAGCGTGAGCTCGATTCCGTCCGGACTCTCACGCCGTGATCCGGCGGAGAGTCCGGCGTTGTGAGCGAGGACGTCGATCCGGTCGTACTCGCGTTTCGCGGTTGATGCGAGAGATCTGACGGTGGATTGGGACGCGAGGTCGGCCTGATGGAACGCGATCGTTCCGGCGAGGGCTTCGGACCGATCGACGAGGGCTGCCCCCTTCGACTCGTCGCGGCCGACGACTGCGACGGTCGCACCCCGTCTTGCGAGCTCGACCGCCGCCACCCGTCCGAATCCGCTCGTTCCGCCGGTGAGAAGGATCGTGCGGTCGGAGAGATCGTCGGTCATGTTCCGTTTCGACCCCGACGGTTCGAGAGCGCGATCGACTCGGATACGTCGACGATCCGGCCCGGAGCGACCGTCGGGAGAACGCCGACCGCACCGAGGAACTGCCGTCGCATGCGCGGTGCTTCGATCTGACGTTGCTTAAGCGTCGGTGCCGGCGGCATGGACCCCCAACGTCGGCGCGGGTGTTGGATCGACCGTCGCTCTGGTTTCTGGTGTTGCCGTCACCACACGGGTCCACTCAACCGCGAACGGACCAGCGATCACGTCACCCACCGCTACTCCACTTCAGCGGCTTCGACCGCCACTCCGGTGCGTACAAACGAGCCCGATCCGCAGCGGCCGACTCCTGTAGTTCGCTGACGTGTGCCACTCCTCGGTCTGCGGATTTTCGGAGCCGGACGACGGTTACCGCCTCGCTGATGACGTGTCCGGCCGGAAAGTGGACTCCGTTCAGAGCGCGCCGAGGACCTCTCAATGACGTAAGCTTTCCGTGTGGGGCCTCTTCTGTTCGTATGACGATAGCTACCGGCGATTCCGTGACGCTCGAGTACACGGGCCGCCTCGACGATGACACGGTGTTCGACACCTCCCGGAAGTCTGTCGCCGAGGAGACCGGCCTTGCCGAGGCCCAGCCCGACCGAGAGTACGCGCCGTTGACGGTCGAAATCGGTGCCGAGCAGGTCATCGAAGGGATGGAAGAGGGACTGATCGGACTCGAAGCCGGGGAGACGGACACGCTGACGATCCCGCCGGAGAAGGCGTACGGCGAGCCCAACGACGAGAACGTTCGGGAGTTCGAAACCGAGGAGCTCCGAGAGATGCTCGGCGGCCAGACCCCCGAAGAGGGCTCGTATCTCGAGGCCCAGAACGGGAGCCAAGGCGAGGTCGTTCACGTCGACGAGGAGACCGTCCGAGTGGATTTCAACCCCCGTCTCGCCGGCGAAACGCTGACCTTCGACGTCGAAATCGTCGACGTCAACTAACTCCGATCGGCGGCAGTCCCGTGGCCGCCGCCGGAGAGAACTACCCCAACACCGATCGAGCGGCTACTCCCTTTAAGCGGATCTGTCTTCGACGAACCGGTCCGGGGCCACAGAGCGAATAATCGTCGACGGGCGGAGAGAGAGGCCGCTGACAAGCAGGAAGCCGACGAAAATAACGCCAAATCCTGCGATCGACAGCACGGAAAGGGTCTCCCCGAGCAGCGTCCATCCGCCTACCGTCGATACGATCGGAACGAAGTAGAACAACAGGTTCGCTCGAGTCGCGTCGGTCTCGTCGATTAACGCAAAGTACGCGAGGTACGCGATCGCACCCGAAAACACACCGACGTACAGCAACGCGACGACCGCGACGGGCGGTATCGACAGCGAGGCCACGGACTCACCGGCGCCGATACTGAGGGCGTGCGAGAGGACGGCAGCCAGCGGAACCCCCCAGACGGTACGTGCGGTGCTCGACAACGTCGCATCGGCACGGCGAATCGCCACCGCACCGAACGCGCTCGTCACCGCGGCGGTAAAGAGGAGCGGGACACCCAGTCCACCACCGAGTAGCGCCGACGGCGACGGGTTGGCCACGAGGACGACACCCAGCAGTCCGAGCCCCATCCCGACGACGCCACGTCCGGAGAGTCGACTGTTCGTGAGCAGGAAGCCGGCGAACACCGGTGTCAGGATGGGATTCAGGCTGAAGATGACGGCCGCTACTCCGCTCGTCACGTACTGTTGCCCGACGAACAGCAGCGCGTTCGTCAGCCCGATCACCAGCACGCCGGTCGCGAGGATCCCGGCGACGTCACCGACCGTCCGCGGGCGGAGCTCCGCACGCGAGAGGCGCGTCACCGCAAACGCGACGAGGACGACGGCCCCGATATCGAAGCGAACGGCGACGAAGAACAGCGGTGGCAGGTGTGCGAGGCCGGCCTTCGCCGCCACGAACGTCCCGCCAAACAACAGCGCAGAAACGACAAACAACGCGGCAGACCGTCGAGTGAACATGTTACCGCAACACCCCGGCCGTGCTGTCACACGAACTGGCAGTTGGAGGCAGCGTCTCAGTCACAATTCAACGAAGGAGCCCCAGACGTATAACGAAATTCAGAAAATATTCGACGTTGAGAAACGTTCGCCCACCGTGACAGCATTTCATAACGTGAAATTCACGCGGGGAGCGAAGCCGGTTTATCCGCAAGGGGCTTGAAGCTCGTATGGAGGCGCCGCTCGAAGAAATCGAGTTTCTCGCGCGCTCAACGAACCGCGTCGAGGTACTACGGCTGCTGGCGGCCCGGCCCCACACTCGAGGAGAACTCGCGGCGACGACCGGGGCGTCACAAGCGACGCTCGGTCGCATCCTCGAAGACTTTGCCGAGCGGTCGTGGGTTACGCGGGAAGGAAGAAAATACGTCGCGACCGCCACGGGGGAGCTGGTGGCGGACGGGATCGACGACCTCGTCGCAGTACTGGAAACCGAGGGGAAACTCCGTGACGTGGTCGCGTACCTCCCCACAGCGGAATTCGGATTCGACCTCCGTCATCTTGCCGACGCGACGGTCACGGTGCCGAGTCGGACTCGACCGAGTGCGCCTCTTCAGCGTGTTCTTGAGGGCATGGAAGGGGCGGAGACGCTGCGTGCGGTCTCGCATACGCTAAACGAGCAGAGCCTCGCGACGGCTCACGGTCGCGTCACCGCAGGGCAACAAACGTTCGAGGCCGTGCTCTCGTCGAGCACGCTCGAAGCCCTCGCAGTCGAGGATCAACTTTGGGCACGGGTGCGAGCACTCGGCAACCACGACAGCGCAGCGATCCGAGTTGCCGACGGGAACGTACCGCTTTCAGTCACTATCGCCGACGACACGGTGTACCTACTCGTTCGCGACGAGGGTGGAATCCTCCGCGCGGCGATCCACACCGACGACCCGGCGGTTCGCGCCTGGGCTACAGAGACGCTTTCGGACTACTGGGAGCACGCGACGCCGTTTGATCCGACGTCGTTTGAGGAGTGATCTACCAGCGATCAGGTCAACGGATCAGCGGTTCGTCCCGGTCAGTATAGACCGGAGAGTAATCGTTGGTGTCGCCCAACCGGTATCATGGCGCGATGTACGGTAGCCGGTTGAGCATCCAGACCGCAACGGGCAGCCCCGCGACCGTGATTCCGAGGGCCGACGGTGGAGACCCTCCCCGTGCTCTCGGCCCACTTGACGGCGTGATATTACTGCCTGTAGACACTATTTCCTTGTGAACCCCGCCACGTATGGCGGTTTGGGACAAACGTAGCCGGTGACTTGGTGGATTGCTGAGGGGGGTGGAAGGCGAGAGCCTCCCCGTCATGCGATTTGCTACTTCATCGAGAGGAAGTATTTAAATGGGTTGGGGCGGATTCGAACCGCCGACCTGCTCCGTGTGAAGGAGCCGTCATAACCTGGCTAGACCACCAACCCGCTCATGTCGAGGTATCCGACCTCCGGACTTAAGAGTTACCTTCCGCCGAATCGTTCATGCCGCACCCGCCCGGATCGCCCCCGTGACCCACGAACTCCGCTACCTCGAACGCTTCCGATAGGGCGTCGCGAGCCTCCTTCACGCGCCGCTGTCGCTCGTCGGGCGCTACGCCGAGCGGAAGACGCCCCGCGAGCAGTACGCGTTCACGCTCCGCGAGCCGTACCCGGTCGTCGAGGCACAGCTTCACCGGCTTGGGTTCGTCCGCAACCTCATCTCCTCGCTCAAGTACCGGGCGTACGCGACGCCGCCGGAGACGACCGTCGCGAGTTGGGTGCGGTATCCCGAGGGCGCGCTCGCGAGCGACCACCAGCTCCACCTCGCGCTGTACGCCGGGAGCGACCGCTCGACGACGGACGTGTACGCCCACTGGGAGCCGTCGTGGATCCGACACCCGATTCGCCACTACCGGGCGGAAGCCGTCGACACACAGGAGGGGATCGAACGGGCGCGGTCGCTGTTCGAGGACGCGGGTATCGAGTACGCGGTGGTGCCCGCGGAAAATCGGATCGGGATCGACGCGTCCGCGTCGGCGGGGCCGTCGAGCGACGCGCCGATCGGGTAGTCGGTCGGACGATTCCAGCGCTCGGTGCGCCCCGGAAGCGTTACTCCGCGGCGGCGTCTTTGCCGCGGTACTCGGCTACGCGCTTCCGGGCGGACGCGACCGCCTCGCGGGCCTCGCCCTCGGCGCGCTCTTCGAGTTTTTTCAGGTCGGCCTGGAGCGCGTCCAGCCGCGAGGGTTCCGGTTCCTCCTCTTCGCGGCCGACGAGTTCTTTCACCCGGGCCTCGACCGGCTCTAGCTCCTCTACCACGCCCGCCTTCGCGTGTTCCGCCGCTCGACCGAGGTAGTACCGTGCGTCTTCGAAGTGCTTGCTCATATCTGTCCTTTAGTGAAGGGCAGATATAACCGTTGTGGCGGCAGCGCAAGGACAGTATTCGGCGCGGTGGCTCGCTCGGGTCGCGAGAAGCCCGAGGAACGCCCGGAATCACCCGCTTACCGGTCTCGAAGCGGTAACACGGACGCGTGGAAGAAGTGGTCGACCACGAGACACCGATCCCGAGTCACTCCCGCGCGCCGGGCGGCAGCGGGTCGGCGTGGTCGGCGATCGCGTCCGCGACGCGGTGCGGGTGTTCGTGGACGACCCAGTGGCTCGCCTCCTCGATCGCGAGCAGGCGACCGTCGGCGCAGCGCTCGACGCTCTCGTTGGCTAGCCGGCGCGCGAGGAACTGGTCTTGCGCGCCCCAGATGACGAGGGTCGGGACGGACACCTCCGTCTTCGCCGGCTCGGGGCGGTCGCGGACGATGGCGCGGTACCAGTTCACCATCGCCTCGAAGGCGCCGTCGCGGTTCCACGCTCGCCGGTACCGGCGCAGGTCCTCGTCGGTGAAAGTGCCGGGCGCGCTCGTGTCGCGCAACGCGTTCGTCGCCAGCCGCCAGTTCCCGGCGCTCGCGACCGTCTCAGGGAGTTTCGGGAACTGGAACGCGAGCACGTACCAGCTCTTGAGCCGCTGGTCCCACGAGGTGCGGAGCGCGCGCTCGAAGACGCTCGGGTGCGGGACGTTGAGGGCGACGAGTTCCGAGAGCCGCTCCTCGTGGTGAAGCGCGAGCCACCACGCCACCGCGGCGCCCCAGTCGTGGCCGGCGACGGCCGCTTCGTCGCGGTCGTAGGCGTCGATCAGGCCGACGACGTCGCGCGCGAGTTCGTCGATCCGGTAGTCGCGCACCGCCGGCGGCTTCTCGGAGCGGTTGTAGCCGCGCTGGTCAGGGACGACGACGCGGTAGCCGGCGTTCGCGAGCGGCGCGATCGCCTCGTGCCAGCCGTACCAGAACTCCGGGAAGCCGTGGAGCAAGACGAGGAGCTTCCCGTCCTCCGGGCCGGCCTCGACGACGTGGAGCGTCACGCCGTTCGCCTCGACCGCTCGGGACTCGGCGGGGATCGACTCGGGAATCTCGTCGTCGGGGACCGACTCCGGCAGCGCCGCCGTCTCGACCGGGCTGCCCGTGGGCGCATCGCGCATGGCCGACACGAGGGCCGCGACGGTCAAATAGCTACGCTCGACCGCGCGTCCGGGCGATCGAAATCCTCAAGCCGCTGGCAGACCGCGCTCAGGTACACTCGTAATTCTCCGTGGACCGCTCGTCGCGAGCGGGACCGCGGGGGATTCGCCGCGTACCCTCATGACATCCGATTCGTCGACCCGGACGGCCGCAGACCCCGGCGCGTCGAGCGACGACGCGGCCGTCTCGAACGTCGTTCTCGTCACGGTCGACTCGCTGCGCGCCGACGCCGTCTCCCCGTACGACGCCGAGCGCCGCTCGCCCGTGATCGACGCGCTGGCGGACGGCGGCACCGTGTTCGAGCGCGCGTTCGCGACCGGCAACTGGACGCCCTTCTCGTTCCCGTCGATCCTCGCCTCGGAGCCGGTGTTCGCCCGGACGGGCGACATCGGCGTCGACGAGTCGGTGACCCTCGCGGAGGCGCTCTCCGACGCCGGAATCGCGACCGGCGGGTTCAACGCCGCGAACGGGTTCCTCACGGACCACTGGGGGTATCCCGACGGGTTCGACGAGTTCGAACCGTTCGTCACGAGCGTCGGGTCCAGCGTCTACAGCCGGTACCTCGCCGCGCACCCGACCGTCGAGGCGTGGATCCAACTCGCGTCCTCCCCGCTCCGCCGCCTCGGGTCGAAGCTCCGCGGTGACAGCGACGACCGGCCCTTCCTCGACGCCTCGCGCATGTTCGACGTCGAGGACGCCGCGACCGAGTTCGTCGACGAGACAGACGAGCCGTTCTTCCTGTGGGTCCACTACATGGACACGCACACCCCGTACGTGCCCGCGCCTCGGTACATCCGCGAGGTCTCGGACGGCATCGTCGGCACCCATCAGATGCTTCACGCGCACGCCCGGACGAGCCTCGGTCTCGAAGTGGGCGAGCGGACCCTCCGCGAACTCCGGACGCTGTACCAGGCGACGGTCCGGCAGGTCGACGCCAGCATCGGGCGACTGCTGGACAGCCTAGACGCCGCCGGCGTTCGCGACGACACCGCCGTGCTGCTCGCCGGCGACCACGGCGAGGAGTTTCAGGAACACGGTCACCTCGCCCACTATCCGAAGCTGTACGATGAGCTGATCCACGTCCCGTTCGTGGCCGACGTGCCCGGGCGCGACGGCGGCCGCGTTGACGGCCACGTCGGGCTCGACGCGATTCCGCCGACGGTCGCGGACCTGCTCGGCGTCGACCCCGCGCCCGAGTGGCACGGCGACTCGCTCCTGCCGGCGCTCCGCGGCGAAGATCGCGTCTCCGATGACTCCGGCGAGGGCGCCGCCGATCACTCGGTCGTCTCGGTCACCGTTCGGGGCGAGGACGTGACCCAGCAGCCGATCCCCCGGTCGCTGTCCGACGGCGACCTGCTCGTCAGCGCGCGCGACGACGACTGGACGTACATCGAGAACGTCGACGCCGGCGAGCGGGAGCTGTACCACCGCCCCTCGGACCCGACCCAACAGGAGAACCTCGCGGTCGACCCCGACGACCGGGAGCGAGCCGTCATCGACCGGCTTCAGCCGGTCGTCGACGCGCACGCGGAACTGCTCCGCGAGCGCGGGGCGGCGGCGGAGGCGGCCGCCGCCGAGCGCGGCGAGGACGGCGACGACGAGGTCGACGAGGACCTCGAAGCCCGCCTCGAAGCGCTCGGGTACAAGTGATGATCCGAGCGACGCTTCGCAACCTCGCGACCGGGCCGGTCGCCGGCCAGATGCGGCGGTTCGTCGTCGTCGGCGCGCTCACCGCGGGGCTCCAGCTGGCGCTGCTGTGGCTGTTCGTCGACACCGCCGAGCTGAACTACATACTCGGCGCGACGATCGCCATCGAGATCACCATCATCTGTTCGTACGTCCTCAACAACGCGTGGACGTTCCGCGCGAGCCGGAACACCGGCGTCTCGGAGTACCTCTCCGGACTGCTGAAGACGAACCTCGTTCGCGGCACCGCGATCCCGATCCAGATCGGCGTGCTCGCCGCGCTCGTCGAGTGGGGTGAGATCATGTACCTGATCGCGAACGTGGTCGCGATCCTCGTCAGCGGGGTCTACAGGTTCGTGCTCGACTCCCAGTGGACGTGGGGCTAACGCGGGAGCGCCGCCCGCCGGCGACCGACGCCGGCCTCGACGCGCCTCAGAAGGGGAGCCGCGGCTCGACGCGCGCGACGAGGTCGCGGACCGCTTCCTGCTTGTAGTAGCCGACCGCGGACGCGGCCACGACGAGCGCGACGAGCGCCATCGCGGAGAGGAACCGCCCGCTCGCGAGTTCGCCGCCCGCGTACACCGTCAGCACGTACGCCGGGAGCCGGCCGACGGCGATGACGCCGATGAAGGTGGGGAGCGACCACTTGGTGAGTCCGCTCAAAAAGCAGATGGCGTCGTCGGGGAGGCCGGGGATGATGACGAACGCGAACAGCCCGGGGATCCCGACGGTGTCGACGAACCCGTCGAACCGCTCGATCACGTCCTCGTGGATGACCCGCTCCACGAAGGATCGACCGTACCGCTTCGACAGCGAGAAGGCGACCGCGCTGCCGATGAGCACGCCGGTGAGACTGTACACGGTGCCCGCGAGCGGGCCGAAGAGGTAGCCCGCGACCAGCGCGACGACCTGTCCCGGGATCGGGGCGACGATCACCTGGAGGGCCTGAATGGCGATGAACACGAGGGGGGCGAAGACGCCGAACTGGTCGAGCCACGTCCGGAGGGCCTCGGAGTCGGTGAGAAAGCCGGCGTAGCGGCTGACGAGGACGTAGAGCCCGACCGCGAGAATCGCGACGCCGACCGCGGCCGCGATCCCCCGCCGGCGGTCCGCCCGCGAGGAGAAGAGTTTCATTCAGGTGATAGCGGGTGACAGAGGGACTTGAAGCTTACCAACGACCGGATTCCACACCCCCGTTGCGCCCGCGACCCCCGCCGTCCCGGCGCGTCTCACGCCAGCGGCTCCGCGCTCCAGTACGCCATCCGCATCGGAACTCCCTCGCCGTCCCGGTGGTCCGCGCCGCTCGGTAGGAACCGGAGGTCGTCAACTGGGTAGCGCGCGACGACCGCCAGCCCGAGCGCGTCGACGGCGTCGTCGACGGTCGGGTCCGCGGCGTCGACCGCGGCGGCCACCTCGTCGGTGGAGTCCGCACCGCCCGCGGCAGCGGGCGCGTCAGCGAGTCGTCGGCAGATCCGCCCGAGCGCGGCCGCCGGCTCGTCGAGGTGACCGTCAAGCGCGCCGAGTCGCTCGCCCACGCCCGGCGCCCCGGTCTTGGAGTGGTCGAGTCGCCGGCCGTTGAGCCCGCGGAAGCACACCTCCGGGTGCGCCTCAAACACGCGCTCCCGCGCCGACTCGTCCGCGCGGAGGAACGCGTCCACCTCGCCCACCGCCGGCGCGATGTGGTACGACTGGCGGCTGAGCCCCTTGTCGAGGTCCGCGCGGTTCCGCTCGTTCACCGTCTCGTAGTCCGCGCCGTCCCTCGCCGCCTCGCATGCTCTTCGTGACGGAACGGGGAAGACGCTGCTCGGACGCTCGGCGGCCGACCGCGCGGCCGAGTCGACGGTCTCGCGGGCGGCTAGGGTCTCGGGGTCGTCGGGGAGTCCGATCGGCACGTCGACCAGAATTCGGTCGACGCCGGCGTTCCACAGCGCTTCGAGGTCGCGTTCGAGGCGCACCGCTGGTTCGTTGTCGCCGTCGAACACGACCGCGAGCCACGCGCCGCCCGCCCAGTCGACGCCCGCAACGGTGTCGGTTGGCATCACGGATCGGTTCGGACTCGGGACACTCAACCGGTTCGGTGACTGGAGGACGGAGCGCCGTCGCTCGTCGAGGTAACACGGATGCGGGAGAAGTGGGCCGGCACGACGGCGATTTAGGGCTTTGAACGGCCCGCTCGGTGGTGTCTATTTCTCGATTCATGTTACTGGGTGGTGAAATCAAGTTCATCGTCGAAGTCGAGTTTCTGGAGGTGTTCGCGACGGCTGTCCATCTGGTCGTGATAGCGAGACCACCGCTGGGACTCGGTCGCCCAGTCGTAGTGATCGCGGATAGTCTGAACCGAGGCGTTCACGCGCTGCGCGACGACCTCGGGAGGTATCCCCGCGTTGAGCATCCACGTCACCGCGCCCGTGCGAATCCGGTGTGGAGACCGAGACGACGGGCACTTGCTCGCGTGCTTAATCTCGGTGTAGTCGCAGCTGGTGCGCTCCTTTCCGTGCGGGCAGTCCGAGTGAAGACACGGGAGCGTCGCGACGTACGACCAGGTGCGGACCGTGTTCTCGGTCGGCCGCCCGTATCGGCTTGCGAGGTAGGGCTGCCGATCGTGGTCGTCGCGAACGTCGTACCGGTTCCCGAGGAACTCCCGTAGGACGGTCGCGACCACGTCGGGGACCGCGACCGCACGTTCCCCGTGCTGTTTGTTCTTGAGCGGGGTCCCCGTCTCGGGGCGATGATGGAACTCGACGTATCCCTCGTCGGGGTACACGTCGTGAACGTCGAGGGCGCGGAGACCGCCCTGCCGCGCGCCGGTGTGCCACGCGAGTTCGAGGAAGGCATGCTGCCGGGTCGCCCGGTGAACGTCGGAATCCCGGTAGTAGTTGAGCAGCGAGAGCGCCGCCTCGGTCGACAGGCTCTCAGAGTTCGCGCGGTCGGACGGGTCGAGGTCGGGGACCCGCACCGAATCGGATAGGTCGTCGACGGCGCCGATCTGTTCCAGGTACTCGGTGAACTTCTGGAGCGTCCACATCTCGCCTTCGAGGGTCGCCGGTGCGACCGCCCCGCTGCGCAGCTCGTAGTACTCGTCGAGGTCGTAGCCGCGGAGATCACCGACGCGTTCGACGCCGATCCCTTGGCACCACTCGACGAACAGCTTCAGCCGGTACTTCCACGACTTGACGCTGGCGTCGGTCGAGTCGGACCGTCGTCGACGGAGGTAGCGGGTAACTGCCTCCCGGGGGTGGAGGTCGCCGGGGTCGCGGGAGCGGTCCCGGCTCATCGGTTGTATCTCCCTTTGTACTCGTCGAGCCATTCATCGGGAGCGCAGTCGCGGCACATCCCGAGACGGTAGGGGGCGGAGCCGATCAGGAAGTGGAACGGCTCGTTACATCCCTTACACTCGATTCGGTTCGGAGAGCGGACGGAGACGACGCGGCGATCGTAGAAGCTCACAGGTAGCCCTCCGGGGCGTCGAGGATCGGATGATTCGGGTGCGCCTCAGCGAAGTGGTCGAGGTAGCCCGCGACCTGTCGCGCGTACCGAGTGAACCCGTCCGGTGGTTCGGGGTCGATGGAGGCGCCGCACACCTCGCAGCTGGAGAGATCGCGAGCGTCGGCCGCCGCGATCAGTCGGGGATCGTCGTCCATCACGACCTGCTATTCTGAGGCTACCAAAATATAGTTTGTCCCTGTAGCGAAAGTTTCTTATCTCGGATTATATAATGTCGCGCCCTCGATAGCGAGTATGCGAAAATCCGGGAAGTGGATGGTTCTCCTCGACGAGCGGATTCTGGAGCTGTTCGTCGAGTCCGACGAGGATTACATGTCCGTCTCCGAGATCGCGGAGCATCCCCGGATTCCGTACAGCTCGCAGTACGTAGGCCAGCGGAGCAGGAAACTCGCGAATCACGGACTATTGTACGCGGTCGGGAACGGGATGTACACGCTCACCGACGAGGGAGAAGCGTATCTCAAGGGGGAATACAACGCGGCAGAGAACGGGAACGCAGAGGTATCGACGAGTGAAGACGCTGGTGAGACTCAAGACGAGGCCTAAATGTGTAAGATGCGTCGGATGGGCCGGTGGATGTACCCCGTGGATGAGCGTATACTTGAACATTTGAAGGAAGAATCGTGGGCATCTTCCTCGACGATGGCAGCCGAGTTAGAATTTCAACAGCTCGACGCTGATGAGCAGTACATTGAGCAACGATGTTGGCAATTGATTGAACGAGAATTAGTTGCTCCAGTCATTGAAGATGGAGACATGTACGAAATAACGACTTGGGGACTGGCGTATCTTCGTGGAGATCTTAACGCAGGTCACTTGCCCAGGTGGGGGGACAATCGTGGGGTTGCTACTGATCATGGCTGAAAGGAATCCTGAAAAAGAAATCTCTCAATCAGAAGACTCTGCTGTTGGGGAAAAAGAGAGACTGATTGGCGAGCTGGGTATAAACGAGGGACGCAGATCTCTCGATCATCAAATAGAATTATTGAGGCAACAAAAGAATAATTACATTGAGATAATGAAATTGAATCTAATCTGTCTAAGTATCTTGGTAGCGGCATTTGGAATCGGCAGAGTAAATGTAGCTGATTTAAATACCATAGGGCTGGCTCTTCCGCTCATTTTCTTCGTCTTGTCTATCACTTTGTCAATATCCATGTACCACTCAATAAATCCCACAATTGGTATGAATAGTCACTCTGTTTATGAACTGGATCCTCGTGAAGATTTGAACGAGAATTTCTACTCGGTAAAAGACACATATGCTAATGCCATCAACCAAAACAAATCAAAAATCAAGAAGTCAAGTAGACTTATGTTGTTTTCATATTTCTCAACCCTTGTGGGGATTTCGTCTACAATAGCAGTAGTCTCAATCGGGTTTCTGTAAGCTGCGCGACCCCCCACAAGGAGGGGCCGCGCAGGCTCCCGCCCACTAACAGGGGTGGGTGGGTCGGTGGGTGGATCACCGTGTTTCGCTGCGATTATCACTTTGCTTCAACTATGAGGTAGCTTTATTTTCTAAGTATTTGAGCGGTATATGTGAGACTGAACGATTACCTCATTGACAAAGAGGAGGCGACGGCGAAGATCGGGGCATTTGATGATCCGGATTCGGTTATCGATTCGAGCGAAGGAACGCTCGCCTGTACTCCCTATCGGCTGGTCTACATCAACGGAAACGACGTTACCGACATCTCGTTGAAAGGGGTGAACTCGATCGAATACAGGGATAAGGGCTATCCGATGCGGTATCTCGGATACGGCCTCGCTGGTGTCCTACTCGGAATCGTCGTGTGGTTCGTGCGGTTCTTTTTGGAGATTGGCGCGATGGTCCCTGGTGAACTGGGATGGTTGTTTGTCGGAATATTCGTCCTTAGCGGACTCGGAACGTGGATTCAGGGGCTGTTTATGGGACGAGCCAGCCTAAAGGTGTTCACACCGAACAAGACGTACGAGTTCTATTCGAAGGAGAGCGGCCTCGACGAGATTGGTCACGCTGTGCGTGGTCACGAAATGAAATCTTGAGTTTCATGTAATGGTTAGCGGGGGTTGTCTCGTTTAGTGGGACCAGGGACAAGTTGTGGATCCCCATTACTCGAAACCACTATATTTACATTAGTATCTGAATTCGCGTATAATTTATGTAACATCCCGTAATGTGCGTTCATATGTTCGAACAAAATGAGGATGGAGAGGAGCAGATTATCCTTTCGAACGTACCAGAGAGTGATGAAAATGTTTTTTCTGTGCGACGCTTTGCCGAATGGGCAGGAGTTCTTACGGTGGTCACACTTATATATGGCAATTATTCATATTTTCCCATTTGGAATTATTTTTGAACCAGTATCCGATTCTATTCTTAACCCTCTAGGTCTCGGGGTGGGAACAGGTGATCAAACATTTGGTGTGAGAGTTTTAACCTCAATATACTCTGCTGCCGTGTTCTTCCTATTATTAGACCTTCTCTGGGCACTTCCAAAAGCAATCTCATATCATTTAGCAGAAAACACATCGGACAGCCGAACATACCACTATATGTCTGTGATTTGGGGTATACTCACATCCACCGTTATTGTTCCACTTATTATTGTTATAATAACAACCTTTGTAGCCTCTCAAGTTTCTACCGGTGAAGATTTGTGGGAGATTATGAAGGCCGGATATGCAGGGGCAATTATCGGTGTTTACAGGCAGTTCGTGCTAGCAGTTCGTAAACGGGTCTAATCGGGTCCTTGTTCTCGCAACTCGGAAAGCAGATTCGGCCAGTCGAGGTCGAGTGTGAACAGGTCGGGTTCAAGATTCCAGTTCCACGGCGCCGCGTCGTCTGGGTCCGGTTCCGCGGTCGCAGGTTCGAGGTTTTCGACGGTCCCGCCGAACAGCTGGTTCGTCGGCTTGTCAGCGTCAGCGGGCCAGTCAGCAAAGAAATCGACCTCCTTCTTGGAGTGTTTGAAGTACGCCGTCGTGAACAGCCGCTTCAGCTCCGGGTGGCAGTCCTTGCCCGTGTGGAATACCGTTCCGAAGACGTCGACGTTCACCTTCGCCATCCGTTTCGCCAGCGGAGAGAACTGCGCCGCGACCTCGTAGGAGTTCGTCCGCGCGTCGAAGTGCGTCGACCCCTCGTCGATGAACACGAACTTCGGCCGGTCGCGATGCTCGATACACGTCACCGCGAGGTCGTGCGCGCTGGTGACCACCTTGTCCGTGAGCGGCCACGTCCGCGAGTTCGAGATCACGAGGAGGTCGTCGACGGTCGCAGAGCGGAGTTCCGCCAGCAGCGCCATCAGGTTCGTCTTCCCCGTGTTCGGGTTCCCGGCGCCGCCGATGAACGCCGTCGCGTCGTTGTTCGTCATCGCGTCGTCGAGCTGGAGCGGGAGCCGAAGCGCGGAGCCGTCGAGGTCCTGCTCGGTGATACCGACGAGATGCGAGAGCAGCAGCGAGTTCCCCGACCGAATCGCTTCCGACGCCTTCCGCGACTGTTGGGTCCGGTCGACGAGATCGAGCAGCTGGGAGTCCTCGACGATCTCGGCGTCGAGGTCGTTGAGGAACACCGACGCCGACACGTCATCCGGGTCGATCGCGCCCGCTCGCGGGTCGAGGTTCCGATCCGTTTCGATGCGGCCCGAGAGCTGTTCCGCGAGCTTCGCCGCGGTGAGCATCCCCTCGTCCGAGTTAGACATCCGCGCTCACCTCGGCGGATTCGGAGTGTCCGTTCCGGTCGGCGTCGGGTTCCTCGGGCGTCGAGAAGTCGAATCCCGACTTGTGGTCCATCTCGTCGATCGCCTCGTCGTCGACGAGGTCGGAGAGGTCCGAGTCCGAGGCGTCGTCGAGGCCGAAATCTTTCAGCTCCTGGTCAACGGCGCGCTCGATCCCTTCGCCGGAGTCGGGCAGCGAGCCGTCCTCGAACAGCTCGACGATGCGCTCAACCGTGTTGCGGGTCGCGCGCCGGACCACGACGAACGCGGAGCTTTCGAGGATGAATCCTCGCTGCGCGTCGTCTTGGAGCTGGCCGCGACACTCGTGGACGGCGCGGAGCGCGCGGGTCAGTTCCCGATCATCGAGCGTGCCGCGCCAGGTGCCGACGACGGTCATGTCTTCGAGGTCGACCTGTTTCCCGACGTAGAGGTTGGGAGACAGCTGCGTGAGGTCGTACGTCGAGTTGACGAACTCGTCGTCGTCGAGGATTTCGAGCTCTCGGAAGTCTTCGAGCGGGAGCCGGTAGATCCCGCCGTCGAGTACGCGGGCGTCGAGGTCGATCAAGTAGACCCACGCGGGATTGTAGAGCCACGAGACGACCTTGTTCCCGACGAGGAACCCGAGCGGCGACAGGCCGACCGCGGCGACGCCGAACACGTACCAGAAGCGCGGCACTTCGAGGTCGAAGCCGACAATCGCGGACAAGCCAACGAGCGCGATCACGCCGACGGCGAGTTCAGGCGCGTGGCTGTGGAGCCAGTCGAGTATCTTCACGTGACGGGGCGGCTCGGGTCGGGGTTCTGGTGCGTCTCTCATGCTAACCTCTCAGGTTCCTCGCTGCGGCCGTAGACGACCTTTGCCACGATGAAGATGGTCACAACGGCGACACCGACACCGCCGCCGAGACCGGCCGCCTGCGCGTCGCTGGCGGTGAACGGACCGGCGACGATGGTCGAGGCCGTTTCGAGCGGGACGCCGTAGAGCGTGGTCCCGTCGTCGATCGTCACACCGGCCCGGCCGTTCGACGGTTGAACGCGCATCCGAATCTCGGTCTTCCCGTCGACGATGAACGAGTCTCGGCGCAGCTCGCGTGACTCGGTCAGCGCGACCGCCTCGGTCACCGTCACCCGGTCGCGGGTGTCGGAGTCGAGCAGCAGCACGGCTTCGCCGTCGACGTAGTCGGCCGAGCAGAGTCGGAGCGTCGAGGTGATTTCTTTCGAGCAGGTGTTGACTTGTTCGCCAGCCGTCGCGTTCTCGGCGGTCGCGTTCGGAGCGTCCTGTGCGGTGACAGCGCCGGACAGCGACGCCACTACCACGACCGCGATCAGGAAAAATCGGGAGAACATGGTGGTCAGTTGCCGCCGAGTACGCCGAGCGCGACGAGCGCGGCGGCGCCGACAGCGACCAGTTCGCCAGGCAGGCCGAACATGTCGAACTGCCCGAGGTCGATACCACCACCGGACTGCGAGTTCTCGTACTTCTCGATGAGCTTCTTGTTCTGCTCTTCGAGGTTTTCCCACTCCTCCTGCGAGACGTAGTTCGAGTCGTTCTGCGGTTCGGAGTTCTCGAAGTTCGTCGAGGTCACTTCCTCGCCGGACTGCTCGTTCACGAGCTTGTCGACGGTGAACGAGCCGTCGAGTTGAAGCGTCTCGTACTGCGTCTCCGTGGCGGTCGAGACGAAGCGCGCAGAGTCGACTTCGGTGATGTTGGTGTCGAGGTCGCCCGAGGCGTCGTACGTCCACTCCTCAGAGCCGTCGACCGCGGACCAGTCACCAGCAGGGACCGAGACGGTTTCTCCGGCGGTGGTCGTGACCTCGACGGCAGTCTCCGCGTACGGTTCCGCGGTGATGGTGATGGTTCCGCCGTCGACGCTCGTGTTGATCGCGGACCAGTCGCCCTCGACGAGACTCATGTCGGTGGTGAAGTACACGTCGCCGGAGAACGACGACGGGTCGTACGTCTGACCCGACTCGATCGGACCGTCCGACGAGTCAGTCAGCGCGAACGTCCCCGGCAGCGTCGCACCGGTGTCGTCGATGGTGATCGTCGCCTCGCGTTCCGCGTCGACCGGGACGTTGAGCGCGATCAGGTCGGCAATCGCTTGGCTCGTGCCTTCCCCCTCGGCCATCATGGAAGCGCGTTCGCGAGGCGTCACGAGGTCGGAGATCTCGATGTCGCCGGTTTGAACGTCGCCGTAGACGTTCGTTACCCACGTCGAGATACCGTCGCGGACGTTTTGGAACGTCGTGTTCATTTCAGACCAGATGCTCGTCCAGCGAGGAGGAAGCATGTATCTGACAGTATCACTACCGCTACTGACCTCGATGAAAGCCTTACCGTAGGAGAGGCCGGAAACGTTGGCACCGAGGGGAGAGACGTTGAAGTTCTGTTCGGCAGAAGCACCGGAAGAAGGCTTGTAGCCGTTTATCTCGATAATATCGATAGTCGAGCCGTCAGGGAACTCGTGAGACAGCGTGTTCTCGGAGACGCTATTCATCGTGGTAACGACTTCGCCGCTACCATCCTCGTGCGTGGCACCGAGCGTGATCACATCCGAGACAGCAACGTCGGAGTGACTTTCAGCGAGGCTCTTGATCGAGAAAAATTCGTTCGCGCCTTCATTCCACGTCTTGAGGAGGTTCTTTTTGACCGTCGTTTCGTAGGCGTCAATCGCGACAGTAGCCGCGTCGAGTACGTCGGACTCGGAAGAACCGGCGTTCAGTTCCTCGATAGCAGCGACCTTGGCTTCGGTGTAGGCGTTGTGTTTGACGCCGTCGAGGATGTTCCCGTTGTCGACGATGGTCGAGGCGTTCGTGGACTTCCGAGTCCGAGCAGTTTGGTAGACCTGTTGTTTGAGGGCGTCGGCAGTCAGGCCCTCGGGTGGCGCGTCGGAACCGACGACCTCGAACTCTCGAAGCGCCCAGCCGACGCCGACAGAACCGGCGACGGCAGCGCCAGCGATGAGCGGGGCGATCGCTTCTGCGTCCTGCGCGAAGCCGCGGTCGTGCGAGAGACCGACGGCGGTCGCGCCAGCTGCGCCGAGACCTTTCACGAAGGTCCGGCGGCCCAGATGAGCAGGGCCGTTGGTATCAGAACCGTCAGCGCCCACAGTAGGCCCATCAGGAGGGCGATTCGAAGCGGTACAGCTAGTCGGGTCGTCATGGTTGGAACTCATAAGTTGAGGGTCGAGGGTGGTTACCGAACAGCGACGCCCCAGGCGACGACCGTCACGAGGAACGCGAGGATCGGGCCGAGGTTACTGCTCGTGTTGATGATGTCCGCGATCTGCGGGACGTACTGGTAGCCGATGATGACGAGCGGACCAGCCGCGATCGCGATCTGTTCCCAGCGTTCGTAGCTGTCGAACTGTTTGGTCTCGCTGCTGGCGAACGCGATCAGGTACGCGGCGAGCGAGATGAACGTGGCGTGCTGGGCGGTCAGCGCGTAGTCGAGCCAGGTGATCATCACCTCGGAAATCCCACCGAACTGGTAGAGTCCGGCGAGTACGAACACGACCGACAGCAGCGCGGGAAGCGTCCGCAGGTGGGTGTAGTCCGAGAGCGTGTCGGACATCGTCCGCGAGTACGACGACGCCATCAGTCACCACCCGGGAACGCGCAGTTGGTCGGATGGTAGTCGTGCGTCGAGCCGTCGTCGCGTTCTAGCGTCACCTCGTCGGTGGCCATCGCGATCCAGATCTGTTCGCCCACCTCGATGCGGTCCTGCGCAGCTGCGCGCTTCACCTCGTCCTTCGCGAAGTACCGCACGACCCCGCGGCTTTCGTCCTTGATCTTGAGCCGGTACCAGGGGCCGTACTCTCCCTCACCTTCGGTCAGGTCGAGTACGAGCCCTTCCAGCACGTCACCCGGGCCGAGTTCCACGGTGGGAACATCGGACTCCGGTGATTCTCCTTCGAACCGTTCGTAACCGTCAGGCGGCGTCGGGTTTTCAGTCGACATCTCCAATTGTTTGTCGGGGAAGAAATCAGGTATAGTATCAGCCAAGGCTCGGTGAAAGTGGTTGAACAGTAGTCACTGATCTAAAATCCAAAACCACCGATAATCTGATCTATGCGTGGCGATGAAACGTATTTCTGGCAGTATACCGACCAAGAAGCCAATTATTGAGATGATTAATCGGCTTCCGCAGAAGTTTGTTCTATCTACACGGTGAATTCAGTCGTCAGCTTTTTCAATATGTGTCCTGTATCGCCTATTACAGGCTGACACCCTAACGGGCGTGGCCTGCTTAAATCATACCCCTTTCAAAACTTGTCAGAGACTTCACTGGCATCGATAAGCGTTATCTCCTTACTGGGATGAAGATTTTGGAGTGTTTTTGCCTTTTCTGGTCGCACAGGGTTGTAAACAATATAATCACCATCTCGGACAGTGAATGGGAAATTCTCCACGTTAAACTTGGTTACACACCCACCCCTTTCCCGTGCGACGTTACACAGATACCCCATTAATTGAGACCGATCAATTGCTTCTCTATCTTTCCCAGACAAAATACTCTCTTCAATGAAGATTACTGGATGAGGATAGGAGAGGTGTGGGCGTACATCATATTTGTGTGGTTTGATGTGGTCAACTACCCAGTCATCCGAGTTGTGATATATATAATCTGTCTCGACGTATTGGTTATCGGTATCTGGAAGTCTAGTGAGTAGCCATCCATCCACGTGGCGGTCGTATTCGGTGTAGGGTTCATCATCAGGAAGAATTCCGCCAAGCGCTGATGCTATGATATCCGCGGCAGATAGCTCAGGATAAGTTAGATCTCCCTTTGGTACAATATCAAAATCAAACTTGTTTCCCACATACTTCCATGACTTCGTTATTTTGCCAGTAAAACTATCCAGTAGTGCTGTCTCAGTAGGATTATAATCGAATTGAGACCGGTGGTATCTCCAGAGCGTTACTACTGGGAAGTACGATTTTACAAAATTATTGATGAATTGTCCTCCACTGAACGAGCCAATAGGAGTTTCAACATGGCCCTCGTACCAGCATATAGTAGTATTAACACGTTCAATCGATTCCGTATCAAGGATTTCTGCCCCAATAGTTTCTCTTGCGTCACCCAATCGGTACGATGGGATATTTCTGCTAAGATGGTCTGATTTGATTACCCTATTTTCTCTATTGATGTCATATTCATCATAAATGTCGTTAATAACCTCAAAATAATGCTGTCGAAATTCCTCTACATCATCCAAAACAAGGGCAACTCCAATTAGGCAGCGTTGGTTTCCAGAACTCTTAGTTGCGGCGTCTACTGCGACAACTGAAGACATATTTGTACATTACGACATGGAAATAAAAAGCCTCGGACAATTTACATCGGGCAATACGGCCATTCTTGAACTGATGACACAATACTGAAATTCCCCGTTATCATATTAGCAGTTACTGAAGTTAGTGTGCTAATAATCTACACTTTGTTTTACTCTCTGGTGATTATGCCATTTGTGTTCCGGTAATGCTAAATATAATATAAGAATTTTAATATAATTACTGTTGTAGGGTCATTTCTCAGTTGGATGAACCATACAAGATCGTCGCTTGTTCCGTTCCATTGATGGATTAGAAACGTGGTAGTCGTTGATGATCAGAAGCCGCTCAACAACCTCAGGATCAGTAATCCCGTCTTCAACGAACCCAGCGGCAATTATCTTCCGGCTGTGACTCGCTACCCCAGTTCGAGCGTCGCGGAATACTTCACCTTGAGCGAGGTCGTTCCGGAGCCGAGTATTCTGGATAACATTGTTTATCGGCAGTTCTAGTGATACCATGTCGACACCGCCGCCACACGGTTCGTGTTCGTTCCCATCGCGGTCGACGATCGCTTTCAGCTCGTAGCCGAACACGGGTTCCGTCGAACGTCGATCGAACGCCTCGGAGTCGGGTTCCATTTCACCATCTAGAATCTGACCGACGAACTCTCTATACGACGGGTCGATGTTCAGATGCGCCAGTATCGAGGGAAGGGATACGTCTCTACCTTGTATGTCGAGGTAATCGTGAACGCGGTCGCGTATCAACGACTTTCGCGGGGATTCTCCGTAGGACCATGCGCTGTCGGCACTGGGCCACCGCTCGGCGAGTGATCGGTCCTGTTCCGGTTCCGGCGCCGGAGCAGCTGCGTCAGCGGCCCAACGAAGATCGTCGTCGAACGCGGATTCAGTCTCAGGCGGCCCGTCGAGCTGGTCCTGGTCGACAGTCCACGGGGAACCACAGCAGGAGCAGACAACATCGGCGCCACGGCCGTCGTCCCAACGGATGCGCTCGCCGTGAGCGTCGACCTGCCCAGACTCCTCGTTTTCCGCACGCTGTTCACATCGATCGGCGCGTATGGCCTGATTCACAGTCTGCGAGCGGGTGGTCCGCTGGCGGGCAGCCGACCAGTAGACCGCGCCCCACGCGATGTACTCGATCGGCTTGTCTAGCAAGTCCTCAGTGTAGCCGCCCATGTACGCGGCGAGGTACGAACCGAGGTTCCCGACGTCTGCGTTCATCGAAATACAGCCGTCGTCTTCCTGAAGGTAGTCGTCGATCGCGTCGTAGTTGTGCGCCGACCAGCCGGCGGGGTCGCAGACTTCTAGATGCTTGTCGATCACCCGTTCGAACTCGGAAGCGACCGGGCGGAGGTCACCGAACCCGACTCCGTCGAAGTAGACGCCGACGTGAATATGAGTGTAGCAGACATTGAGGCCGGCGTCTTTGTCGGGGGCCGCAGCGGCGCCCATTCCGTGCGGTTCCGCTTGGAGCCAGTAGCCCCACTGTTCCGAGTCGAGGTCTAGGTGATACTCCATCACGTTGCGGAGCGTGTCGCGAACGCCGCCGTAGCTGAAGGCGTCGTGTATCGCGTCCATCTGTTCGACGGGCGGAAGGCGATCGCCGTCAGGGACCGACGAGGCGGTCAGGGTGAGCATCACGGTCACCGGGTCATCCCACGCAGGAGCGGCTTCGCCACCGGATGGACGCTTTCCGCCGGACATCTGTCGCTGGAGCGCGCGGGCCCGTGCGTACTGCTTCTTGCTGTACTCTTTCCCCCACGCGTCGGCAAGCGGTACGTCGAACTCGTCGCCCGATTCCCGATCTTCGAAGCGGGCCATCATCCCGCTGTACTCGTGGTGGGCGCGGAGGAACGCGTGAATCGCGTCGAGCCACGTCCCGGCGGACCGAGAGCGCAGCGAGTCGACGGCGAACGAATCTTCGAGCGGGTGATCAGGATCGACGAACTCCTTTTCCCAGTCGGCTTCCGTGACAATGCGGCGAAGCTTCCGCCCGTGCGCCTCCGAGAGCGGAAGGTCAGCGAGGTGCGGGTACTCGGTCGCGAACTCGCTCAAACGTTCGACGATCGGATCAGCGTCATCCTCTAATCCGGTGAGAGAAGCCGTTACAGAGTTAGTCTCCTTGGAAGGCCAAGACGCGGCCGGCTCGTCGGGCGCGCTCATCGTTCACCTCCGAACGTGCGCGACCGCTTCGCGACAGCACCGCCGCTCGTTTGGCGACCTTCGGTCGCCTGTGCGCGGTCGGCGCCGTTCGGTCCGCGTCCGGCGGACCTCACGGACCACAAGGTCGCCGACCGCTTGGAGAGACTGACGGGGCTCGCCTCGAGGGAGCGAACGAGATCGTGCCGGAGCCGTGGGGAGGTGGACCGGCGCGCAGCTGGCCGGCTCACTTCTCGTCGGGATTCGAGAGCTCGCTGGGACGCGCGGGACAGTCCAGGGCGTGGCCGTACTCGACGCCGCTCGACGAGTTACGAGTACACCGCTGGTTACAGAGCCCGCACCAGAACTCGCCCGGACCGTCAGCAGAGAGGGTAGTCCCGGTTGAGCCGTCGGAGAGGCTCACAGAGACCACCCCGTAGAGCCGCTAAGACCTGTCAGTAGAGGCTGGAAAAAGTATAACGGGGTAGTGGGCCGGCACGAATTTGAATCGTGGTTACGGCCACCCGAAGGCCGAAGGATACCAAGCTACCCCACCGGCCCGCACTCGACAGAAGGCCGCTCGTTCTTTTAATCCTTCCGAAAGGGGGGCGATCAGAGCAGTTCAGTCAGGGTGGCAGTCGATGACATCCGGGTGAACTGACGGCACCTACGGACGCCACCAAGGGCCCAGTCGCCCGCTTATAAATGTCCGCTGACGGATCGACGGTGAACACCTCCAAAGCCCCAGCCCCTTTGAGTCCCGCCCGACCGCGACCGCACCGCAGCCTCACACCTCCCCAACCTCGGGGTTCGCGCTCTCCGAGCGCTCACCGCGTCCAGCGAGAATCGAAGATTCTCTGGCAGCCGGCGCGTAGCGCCGGCGACCTCGCGCGTGCGGTTCGCGCCGCGGCGCTCACCGGCACGCGCCACCGCACCGCGCAATCGTTTATAAATCGTCTCTGTCGTGCCCGCCGTCCGACCCCGCCACCTCGAAGTACCGGTCGCGGTGCTTCCGACAGCCGGGGTTGAACGCGGCGCCGCACGCGGGGCAGGTGTCATCGCTGTCCAGGTACGCCCGGGCGGTGAGGGTGGTCCCGCAGGCGCCGCACAGCACCGCCGGCTCGTCGAAGCGGTCGCGGGGCCACGGGACCGCCTCGTGGTCGGCGGCCGCGTCGTGGCAGGCGTCGCAGGGGTAGTACGTCTCACAGCAGCCGAACCGGAGCGCCACCACGTCGACGGGGTCGTCCCAGTGGGCGCAGCGCGTCTCGGGGTCGACGGCGACTCCGCGAAGCGGGACCGAAAAGCGCGGGTCGGTATCGGGCGCGGTGGTCGTCTCGCGGTCGGGGGGTTCGGTCGGCATCCGTCTCGCGGTCAGTAGTCGGCGTACCCGTCGGTGTCGAGCCAGTTGTGGACCACCGTGACGGCGTGGTCCGCGTGGAGGAGTTCCGGGCCGACGCGCAGGCGTCGCTCGGCGCGGTCCGCTATCGAGTCCGCCTCCTCCGGCGCGAAGTCGTGGTGGTCCGAGAGCACGAACACGGGGTCGGTCGGCGACTCGGCGTCAACGAGCGGGTCGCCATCCTCGTGGAGCTGGACGAGCGTCCCGTCGGGGCCGCGACCGTCTTCGCCCGCGAGGCGGTCGAGCGTCGCGTCGAGTCCCATCCGGCGGAGTTCGACGCCCGGCGAGACGTCCGCAGGCATGTGGCCGATGGCCTCGTCCTTCGCGGCGAGCGCGTCGCGGACCCGCGCGGCGACGTTGCGCTCGTCGGGGTGGAGGTGGCGGAGACTGTCAGAATCGAAGGTGACCGTGAACTCGTCCGCGATCACGAGGTGGACCCGGACCGACTCGCGGATCCCGTGCGAGAGGAAGACGCCGGCGCTCACGCACCGGCAGAGCAGGTCGAGCCGCCCGGCCCCCGGAATGTCCGACAGCGAGACGGCGTCGGGATCGGTGGGCACGTCGCGGCCGACGACGACGAACTGGCGCATGTCCGTGGCTCGCCCCCGATCCTGATAAGCCGTGCGACCCTACCGCCGCCGTGAGCCTCACGGGACTCTGTCAGGTCTGCGAGGCGGCGAGCGCGACTCACGCCTGCGACCGCTGCGGGCGCGCCGTCTGCGACGACCACTGGGACGAGACCGCTCGCGCCTGTTCCGGCTGTGCCGCCGGGCGCGGGTAGCGGGCGCCGAAGGGCACGCGAGCCTAGCGGTGCCGGTTCAGCCGCTTTGTGAGCCGCTTCGCCGCGTCGCCCGCGGCGCCGAAGTACGTCGCCTCGTCGTCGGGCCGGCTCGACTCCTCGCCGGCGAAGATGATCCCGCGCGAGGAGTTCACGAGGCCGACGTCGACCGGGAGGTCCGGCCGCGACGCGAGCCCGTGTTCGACGGCGGCCTCGGTGTCGCCCCCCTGCGCGCCGACGCCGGGCACGAGGAAGGGGATCTCGGGGACGATATCGCGGACCGTCTCCAGTTCCTCGGGCGTCGTCGCGCCCACGACGAGGCCGACGTTGTCGTTGGCGTTCCAGACGTCCGCGAGCGCGGCGACGCGCTGGTAGAGGGGTTCACCGGAGGCGAGTTCGAGGTCCTGGAGGTCGGCGCCGCCCGGGTTCGAGGTGCGACAGAGCGCGAACACGCCCTTGTCCGCGCGGTCGAGGAACGGCTGGAGCGAGTCGCGCCCGAGGTACGGGTTCACCGTGATCGCGTCGACCCAGTCGAGCGCCTCGGCGTAGCGGCGCGCCGTGTTCCCGATGTCGCCGCGCTTCGCGTCGAGCAGGACGGGGACGCCCTTCCCCTCGGCGTACGCGGCGGTCTCGCGGAGCGCGCGCCAGCCGTCGGGGTCCTCGTAGAAGGCGGCGTTCGGCTTGTAGCAGGCGGCGTGCTCGTGGGTCGCGTCGATGATCCGTCGGTTGAACGCCCACCGCGGGAGGTCGGCGTCGGTTACGGTGTCGGGGAGCCGGCTCGGGTCGGGGTCGAGGCCGACCGAGACGACGCTGTCGACGGCGTCGATCCGGTCCGCGAGCGTCTCGAAGAAGCCCATACGCGCCCTGCGTCGGCGGGCGCGCTAAACGTTGTGTTCCGCGACCGGCGCCCAGCGCGTCGCCTCGGCTGCCGGCCGAACGCCGGGCGTCGACCGGCGGACCGGGACCTCCTCGACCGCCCCGCGAAACGCTCGGTCGCGCGAGGGTACCGGCCAGATACGCCGGCGTATGTTCCGATCGGGGACTCCGTAATAACAGGATACACCCGTCGACGCCCCATTTGCCGGGACACGCATGGCCGGTAGCAGGAGTGACGATCTCGGAGGTGCTCTCTCCCGAGACATCCTGAAGTACTACGTATATAAGGCGACGAAAGCGGTCGAGTTCTATCGGCCGATCATGTACCTCTTCTTTTTGGCTCAGGGGCTCTCTTTCACGCAGATTTCAGTTCTGGAGGCGCTGTACAACTTGACGACGCTGTTCGGTGAGATACCCACCGGGTACATCGGCGACCGCGTCGGGCGACGCAACAGCCTCCTCATCGGAACCGCGCTCATCTCCGTGACGCTCCTCGGGATCGGTCTGTCGAACTCGTTCCTCCCGCTGGCGGGGTTCTACGTCTGCTGGTCGCTGGGATACAACTTCCGCTCCGGCAGCGAGGACGCGTGGCTCTACGACACGCTCACCGACGACCTCTCCGAGGACGAGTTCGCTCGCGTTCGGGGGCGCGGGGAGTCGGCGGCGCTGGCCGTCGGCGCCGTCGCGGCGATCCTCGGCGGGTATCTCGGCGGTGTCGACCTCTCGTACCCGTGGTTCGTCGCGGCGGGCGTGACGAGCCTCGGGGTCCCGGTACTGCTCACGCTCGACGAGGCCGAGACGTACAAGCAGACCGATGCGGGGGACCTGAGCCTCCGCCGGACGGTCGGCATCGTGAGAGACGTCCTCTCTCGGCGTCGGTTGCGGTCGTTCCTGCTGTACTACTACGTCCTGTACGCCGCGGTCACGTACCTCGTGTTCGTATTCCTCCAGCCGATCTTCGAGACCGTCGTCCTCGACTTCGGCCTCCGGCAGTCGCAGGTCGAATCGCTTCTGGGGTGGTTCTACGCGGCGTACAGCCTCGTCGGCGCGGTGCTCACCTACTACACGGGCGCTATCAGGGAACGGATCGGACTGCGGACGTGGTTCCTCCTCCTCCCGTTCGCCGTCGGCGGCGCGCTGATCGGGATGTACTTCGTCCCGGTGCTCGCCCTCCCGACGTTCCTCCTGATCCGCGGGGTGTCGGACGTCACCCGGTCGTTCGCCGGACAGTACATCAACGACCGGGTCGAGTCGCTCGGCCGTGCCACCGTCTTGAGCGCGATGGCGATGGTCAGCGGTCTCGCGGTCGTCCCGTTCCAACTCGGGAGCGGCGTCGTGTCCGACGCCGTCTCCCCGCTGTTTGCGCTGGGCGTTGGCGGCGCCGTCCTCGTCGTCGGGGCGGCGGCCATCCTCCTCTGGGAGGTCCCCGTCGGGGACGGCTCGGGCGCCGATCGGGCGTGATCGACGCCCCTCGTTCGGGCCAGCACCGACCTAACAGGAGCAGTAGTACTCGCGGTCGACGAACTCCGTCTCGAACAGCTTCGCGGCCGGGCCCGGGTCGGAGGGGCGGTAGACGCCGGTCGTCAGGTCCGCCTCGCGCTCGAACGCGCCGGAGACGAGCCGGCGCCAGTCGGCCGCCGACAGCTGGTCCCAGAAGACGTCGTCGCCCGCTACAAGAGAGAGGTAGTCGCGGAGGTACACCCACCGCGTCGGCTCGACGCCGGCGGACTCGTACTCGGCGTCCGTGACCGCGGCGTAGGCGGCCATCGGGAGGTTCGCGCCCGCGGCGACGGGCATCGAGATCCACTTCCACGGCCGGGTGTTGACGTCGAGGAGCAGGAACTCCTCGCGGGCCTCGTCGTAGACGAACTCCGCCTCGCTGATCCCGTGGTAGCCCGCGTTGTCGAGGACGGCGAGCGCGCGCTCCTCGATGGCCGGCTCGTCCGCCGTCTCGACAAGACAGGAGGTGCCGAAGTCGCGCGGGTATCGGACCGCCGCGTTGCCCACGACCGCGAGCGCGTCGTCGGTCCCGGACGGCGGGACGTAGGAGGCCAGCGAGTGGTCCTTCCCGCTCGCGATGTCGACGCGCTTCTGGGCCATCACCGCGATGCCCTCCTCGCTCGCGGCCGCGACGACGTCTTCGAACTCCCCGCGGTCCGCGACCTCGATCACGTTGGTGCCGAACGCCTCTTCGAAGTCGCGCTTGAGTTCGGGTTTCACCACCAGCGGGAAGCCGAGCGCCGCCGCGGCCTCGTCGACCGTGGCGTCCGCCTCGCGAGTCCCCGCGGCCGTGGTCTCCTCAAGCCGGTACGTCTCCGGGTACGGGACGCCGAGCGCCTCGCAGGTCGCGTACAGCTCCGACTTGTTCAACACGTCGTCGAGCGCCTCGCTGCCGGCGAAGGGGAGCCGGACCCCGTCGGGGTCGGCCTCGGCGTACGACAGCGCCCACTCGTCCATACAGCCGAACGCGACCGCCTCCGTGCCCGCGGCGTCGAGGACCGCCTCCACGTCCTCGCGGAACCCGTCGAGGTCGTCGAGCGGGTACGTGACCGCGCCGGCGTAGTCGACCGCGTCCGACGGTGGCGCCAGCCCGTCGTGGGTGACGGTCCGGGTCTCGGCCCCACCGTCGCCGGCGTCGCCCGCGTCGCCGCCCGCGCGGTCGAGCGCGATCACGGGCACGCCGTGGGCGTCGAGCGCGCGAGCGACGCCGAGTCCGGTGATGTGCGCGTTGCTGACGAGCGCCGGGGGGCGGTCGAACTCCGCGTCCGCGAGCGCGTCGATCAGTCCCTCCGTGGACCGGAACGTGTCTGCCATGCCCGGTCTCGTCGGTCGACGCACAAAAGGGTCCCACGTACCGGCTCGGAGTGCCCGTATCGACGACGGGAGCGGCCGGTCGACGACGGGAGCGGCCGGTCGACGATGACGGCCGAGAGCGCGCGATCGACGCGAGCGGCTTTTCAGGCCGCGTCGCCTCCGGATCGGTATGAGCGAGACCGACGACGAGGCCGAGGCCGCCGACGGCGCCGACTCGACCGACGACTCCGCGGGCGACGGCCCCGTGGGCGACGAACTCCCCGGCCGGGTCCGGCGGGCGTTCGCGGACCACGGTTCCTTCGAGCGCGAGGGCGACGGCTGGGTCTCGACGACGACCGCGTTCGACGGGCGCGTCCGCGCCGAGCCGGCCGAGGAGGGCCGGATCCGGTTCGCGGTCACCGTCCGAGTCCCGACCCTCTCCGCGGTCACCGCCGACGGGGTCGCGGACGTCGTCGAGGACGGCTGGGCCGACACGTTCGAGCGGCGCGCGGTCGACGTCGGCGGCGTCACCCGCAAGGACCGGGCGTTCGACCCCGCGATCGAGCGCGAGGGCGACGAGATCTCGGTCGCCTACGCGCTCACCGACATCAACGAGCGGCGGGGCGTCGACGACGCGGGCGCGCTGATCGACTTCGTCGAGGGGACGTACGTTCAGGGCGTCATCCCCGGATACGAGTACACGGAGCCGGTCTCGAACCTGCTCTCGGCGGCGCGACAGCAGGGCGGCGGCGGCCCGGTCTGAGCGTCGGCGGGTCGGTCCGAGGGCGGTCCGCCGGGGGCGAGCGACGGCGGTCCGGGCTGCGGCCGATAGCGGGAAGTGTCGCGGGTCCGTACGACGACTATGCTCGCGCTGTTCGGGTTCGGCAGCCTCCTCGCCTTAGTCGCGTTCCACACGTTCCTCGCCGGTGTCGCGACTCGGTTCTTCCGGATCCAGCTCTCGACGTCGTGGGGTACCGTCGTGTACACGCTCGTGTTGACCCCCCTGCTGCTGCTCGTCTCGACGCTCGTGTTCACGGGCGCGCTCGGCGTCGGGACGGGGATCAACGTCGGCAGCCCGACGATCCTGCTCGCGCTCCTCATCGGGCTGCCACTAGCGTTGGGAGCCGCGATCGACTACCTCTACGTCCCGTCGCCCGACGAGTACGAACTGCCGGACACGCGCTGACGAGACGGTTCCCGAGCGGGTCAGCGCTCGACGAGTTCCGCCACGATATCCTCGACGCGAGCGATCACGTCCTCGGGCGACCGCGTCGCGTCGACGCGGTGGAACCGCCCGGGGTCGGCGTCGATCAGGCGCTCGTAGTTGTCGGCCACGGCCGCGAGGTAGCCGTCGCGCTCGAACTTGTCCGTCCGCCCGGCGCGCTCGGCGGCGGTCTCCGGGTCCAGATCGAGGTAGATCGTCGCGTCCGGCGGGCGAGAGAACGCGGCGTGGATCCCGCGGACGTACTCCAGCGGGCGCTGGATCTCGGCGTCCGAACGCGCGAGCGTCGCCCCCTGATAGGCGAACCGCGAGTCGGAGTAGCGGTCGGATATCACCAGGTCGCCGTCCGCGAGCGCCGGCCGCACCCTCTCCGAGAGGTGGTTCGCGTGGTCGGCGGTGTACAGGAACAGCTCCGCGAGCGGGTCGGCCTCCGGGTCGCCCATCGAGCGGCCCACCGCCTCGCCGTACCAGCTGTCGGTGGGCTCGCGGGTGAACGTCGCGCCGGGGTACACGTCGTGGAGCGCCTCCCAGACCGTCGTCTTGCCGCTGCCGTCGAGCCCCTCCAGCGTGATCAGCATGGTGGCGTTCCGCCGCCGCGAGGAATAAACGACCCGGGTCGCGGCGGGGCTCGGGGGGCTCCGCGACGCGTTCGCGCGCACCGGACCCGCCGAGGCCGCGACGACGCGAGCGTTTTTCACCCGGCGCCGCGACGGTGCCGGTATGTTCGACCGGATCTGCGTCCCCACCGACGGCAGCGACGCGGCCGCGGCGGCGTTCGAGCACGTCCTCGCGGTCGCCGCCGACCACGGCGCGACGGTCCACGTCCTCCACGTCGCGGACACGACCCGCGACAGCGTGACGCGGATCGGCGGCGACGTGGTCGACGTGCTGGAGCAGGAGGGCGAGTCGATCGTCGAGGAGGCGGCCGCTCGCGCCGCCGAGCGCGGCGTCGACGTGGAGACGGCGGTCCGACAGGGCGGCGTCCCCGAGACGGTCGTCGCGTACGCCGACGAGGTCGACGCCGACCTCGTCGCGATGTCGACGCGCGGGCGGCAGGGCGTCGAACGCGTCGTCGGCAGCACCACCGAGCGCGTCGTCCGGCGGTCGCCGGTGCCGGTGTTGGCGCTACGGCCGGGCGACGAGACGGTCCCGTACCCGTACGGGGACGTGCTGGTCCCGACCGACGGGAGTCCGACCGCGGCCGCGGCGATCGAACGTGCGGTCCCGACGGCGAAGCGCGCGGGCGCGACGGTCCACGTCCTTTCGGTCGTCGACACCGGCGGCATCGGCGTCGGAGACCACGTCGACGCCCTCTCCGAGGAGGCCGAGGCCGCGGTCGCGGCGGGCGTCGAGCGCGTCGAGGCCGCCGGACTGGAGTCGGTCGGGGCCGTCGAAGTCGCCGCCTCGGCCGCCAGCGGAATCCGGGCGTACGTCGGCGACCCCGGCGTCGACCTCGTGGTGATGGGGACACACGGCCGGACGGGGGTGGGGAAGTATCTGCTGGGGAGCGTCGCAGAGCGCACGCTCCGGACGGCTCCCGTGCCGGTGCTGACGGTCCCGCTTCCCGAGGAGGAGTGATTCCGGCCGCTCGCGTCGGCGCCGGCCGCCGACTCGTCGGATCTCGCGAACGTCAGACGCCGCGGTAGGTTTAGGGGCCTTCCGCGCGATGCGGATCGCATGAAAGTGTTGGTAGCCGGCGGGACCGGCTTTATCGGATCGTACCTCTGTCGCGCGCTCGCCGCCGACGGTCACGCGGTGACCGCGCTCTCCCGCTCGCCCGAGGAGACGCCGGAAGGCGTCACCGGCGTCACCGGCGACGTGACCGACTACGGCTCTATCGAGTCGGCCGTCGAGGGGCACGACGCGGTCGTGAACCTGGTCGCGCTCTCGCCGCTGTTCGAGCCCGACGGCGGCAACCGCATGCACGACCGGATCCACCGCGGCGGGACCGAGAACCTCGTCCGCGCGGCCGAGGCGGGCGGCGTCGAGGGGTTCGTCCAGCTGAGCGCGCTCGGCGCGGACCCGAACGGCGACACCGCCTACATCCGTGCGAAGGGCGAGGCGGAGACGATCGTCCGCGAGAGCGACCTCGATTGGACCATCTTCCGGCCGTCCGTCGTCTTCGGTGAGGGCGGGGAGTTCGTCTCGTTCACCAAGCGGCTGAAGGGGATGTTCGCGCCGGGCGTCCCGCTGTACCCGCTGCCCGGCGGCGGCAAGACGCGGTTCCAGCCGGTCCACGTCGAGGACCTCGTCCCGATGATCGCCGCCGCGGTGACGGACGACGAGCACGCCGGCGAGACCTACGAGATCGGCGGCCCGGAGGTGCTCACCCTCCGGCAGGTGACGGACCTCGTCTACGAGGCGGAGAAGAAGGGGGTCACGATCGTTCCCCTCCCCATGCCGCTGGCGAAGATCGGGCTCTCCGTCCTCGGCGCGGTCCCCGGGTTCCCGATGGGGGCGGACCAGTACCGATCGCTGAAGTTCGACAACACGACCGCCGACAACGACGTCGGCGCGTTCAACGCCGACCCGGCGGACCTGACGACGCTGGGCGAACACCTCGGGATCCGATGAGCCGGAGATCGAACGTGTCAACTGCCCTAATCTCAACGCTGGTAACGCCAACCGAAGGCTTATATACGAGATCACGCTCTGTTCATTTCAAACGCGGAGGGAGCACACGATGAAACTCGCAATGATCGGATTCGGACAGGCGGGGGGTAAAGTAGTTGACAAGTTCTTGGAGTACGATAAGCGGACGGGCTCCGAGATCGTTCGGGCCGCGGCGGCCGTCAACACGGCGAAGGCCGATCTCATGGGCCTCGAACACATCGCCGAGGACCAGCGCGTCCTCATCGGCCAGTCCCGGGTGAAGGGCCACGGGGTCGGCGCGGACAACGAACTGGGCGCGGAGATCGCGGAGGAGGACATCGACGAGGTCCAGGGCGCGATCGACTCGATCCCGGTCCACGAGGTGGACGCGTTCCTCGTCGTCGCCGGCCTCGGCGGCGGGACCGGCTCCGGCGGCGCGCCGGTGCTCGCGAAACACCTCAAGCGGATCTACACCGAACCCGTCTACGGGCTAGGAATTCTGCCGGGCAGCGACGAGGGGGGCATCTACACCCTCAACGCGGCCCGCTCGTTCCAGACGTTCGTCCGCGAGGTGGACAACCTGATGGTGTTCGACAACGACGCGTGGCGGAAGACGGGCGAGTCCGTTCAGGGCGGCTACGAGGAGATCAACGAGGAGATCGTCCGCCGGTTCGGCATCCTGTTCGGCGCCGGCGAGATCCAGCAGGGCCAGGAGGTCGCGGAGAGCGTCGTCGACTCCTCGGAGATCATCAACACGCTCTCCGGGGGCGGCGTCTCCACGGTCGGCTACGCGGAGGAGGAGGTCGAGGAGCGCTCCTCGGGCGGCCTGCTCTCGCGGCTGCGCGACGACGGGGACGACGAGGAGCTCGACAGCGCACACACCACGAACCGGATCACCAGCCTCGTCCGCAAGGCGGCGCTCGGCCGGCTCACGCTCCCCTGTGAGATCGAAGGGGCGGAGCGCGCGCTGCTCGTGCTCGCCGGCCCGCCGGAGTACCTCAACCGGAAGGGTATCGAGCGCGGCCGCAAGTGGCTCGAAGAGCAGACCGGCTCGATGGAGGTCCGGGGCGGGGACTACCCGTACCGCGGCGCCGGCTTCGTCGCGACCGTCATCCTGCTCGCGGGCGTCACGAACGTCCCGCGGATCAAGGAGCTCCAGCAGGTCGCCATCGAGGCGCAGGACAACTTAGACGAGATCCGCGAGGAGAGCGACGAGAACCTCGACGAGCTCGTCAGCGACGACAGCGACGAGCTGGAATCCCTGTTCTAGGCCAGCCGCCGCTCGCGATGGAGGTCATCGTTCCCTTTTCGACTGACCGCCCGAAGTCGCGGCTCTCGGGCGTCCTCTCGCCCGACGAGCGACGCGAATTCGCGCGGGCGATGCTCGACGACGTGCTGGAGGCGGTCGCCGCCGCCGGCGGGGAGCCGCGGGTCCTCGCGACCGACGCGGTCGACGTCGACCGCCCGGTCACCGTCGACGACCGCCCGCTGACGGACGCCGTGAACGCGGCGCTGGACGCGCGGTTGGGAGCGGACAGCGAACGCGGAACAGCCGTTGAACCGGTCGCGGTGGTGATGGCGGACCTCGCGCTCGCCACCCCGGCGGCGCTCGGCCGACTCTTCGACGCGGGCCGTGACGCGGACGTCGCGGTGGCGCCGGGGCGGGGCGGCGGAACGAACGCGTTCGTCGCTTCCCATCCTGAGTTCCGGGTCGACTACCACGGCGCGTCGTACCTCGACCACCGCGATATCGCGGCCGAGGTCGGCGCGGCGTTCGCCGCGGTCGACTCCCACCGGCTCGGGACCGACGTCGACGAACCCGACGACCTCGCGGAGGTGCTGGTCCACGGCGAGGGGCGCGCGGCGACGTGGCTCCGCGAGGCCGGCTTCGCGCTCGACGCGTCCGAGGGGCGCGTCGCGGTCACCCGGGAGTGAGTCTCGAAATCGCTGGCTCCCGCCGTCCGGCGCCGACGTAACCGGATCCGGTGTCATCGAGGGATCCGGAACCGCGATCCTTTTTGAACGCCGACCGCGAGTGACGGGCGTGTTCGCCGGAGCCGACGAGTACGACGTCGACGTGACGGTCGACGAGCGGGCGGTCGAGCGGCTGCTCTCGGTCCGCCCCGCCGACGTCGACGCCGCCGACCGGCTGACCTTCGCGCGCAACGTGTTCATCCCGCTCACCACGGCGTGCCGGTACACCTGTACGTACTGCACCTACTACGACGTCCCCGGCGAGGCGTCGCTGCTGTCGCCCGAGGAGGTGCGCGACCAGTGCCGCGTCGGCGCCGACGCGGGCTGTACGGAGGCGCTTTTCACCTTCGGAGACGCCCCCGACGAGCGGTACACCGAGATCCACGAGACGCTCGCGGAGTGGGGGTTCGACTCGATCCACGAGTACCTCTACCGGGCCTGCGAGATAGCCCTGGAGGAGGGGCTGCTCCCGCACTCGAACCCGGGCGACCTCACGGAGTCGCAGTTCCGCGACCTCCGCGAGGTGAACGCGTCGATGGGCGTCATGCTGGAGACGACGGCCGACGTCGACGCGCACTCGGGGGGCAGACGAAAGACGCCCGGCCAGCGGCTCAACACCGTCCGCGCGGCCGGGCGGCAGGGCGTCCCGTTCACGACCGGCATCCTCGTCGGCATCGGGGAGGCGTGGCGCGACCGGGCCGAGAGCCTGCTCGCGATCCGCGCGCTCCACGAACGGCACGACCACGTTCAGGAGGTGATCGTGCAGAACGTCGTCCCCAACGAGCGCTCGGACTTCCCGAGGCCTGACCTCGACACGATGCGCCGGGTCGTCGCGATGGCCCGCGCGGCGCTGCCGCCGGAGGTGTCGGTCCAAGTGCCGCCGAACCTCTCGCCGGCCGCCGACCTCGTCGACTGCGGTATCGACGACCTCGGGGGCGTCTCGCCGGTGACGGACGACTACATCAACCCGGCGTACGAGTGGCCGGACCTCCGCGAACTTGAGGCCGTCGCGGACGCCGGCGGCGTGCCGCTCCGCGAACGCCTCCCAACGTACGCCCGGTACCTCCCCGACGGGATCCGACCCGCGGGGGTCGACCCGGCCCCCGAACCCGACGGCCGCGAGGCGTGGATCCCGCCGGCGGTCCGGGAGCGGGTCGCCGCGGACGACGTCCACGGGCGACGACTGCGCGCGGTCGCGCGCGGCGACGGGCCGCTCGCCGTCCGGAGCGACTGAGGCGCGAACCCCGTCGCTCGCGGCCCGGAGCGACCGGCGGGCCGGCGACCCATCGACTCCGCCGTCGAACCGGACGTAAACAACCGCGCCGCCAGTAGCTTCTTTATATAGTCGCCGCAAAGACGGGACGATGTATCCCTTACAGCTCGACGCGGTCACGAACGTGGTCGACGTGGGCGCGCTCGCGGGGACGGCGCTCCGGTTCGTCGCCGGCTTCGTCGTCGTGTTGCTGCTCGGAAAGCTCGTCTTGATTCCCGGGCTTCGGCGGGTCGTCAGGTCGCGCGGGTTCGACGAGGCCGTGTTGAGCCTCGGGACGAACGTGCTCAACGCCGTCGTCTGGGTCGCGGCGATTGCGATCGGCTTCGCGGTGGGGGGCTACGGGAGCTTCCTCTCCGCGTTCGCGGTGTTCGGCGGCGCCATCGCACTCGCGGTCGGCTTCGCCGCGCAGGACCTCCTCGGCAACTTCGTCGCCGGCGTGTTCATCCTCAAGGACAGGCCGTTCGAGGTGGGCGACTGGATCGAGTGGGGCGGCCGGTCCGGTCGCGTCGAGGAGATAGACCTGCGGGTCTCGCGTATTCGGACGTTCGACAACGAGCTCATCACCGTGCCGAACGGCGACCTCGCGAACAACGCGGTGACGAACCCCGTCGCCTACGATACGCTCCGACAGAAGTTCGTCTTCGGGATCGGCTACGACGACGACATCGAGGAGGCCACCGACATCATCGTCGAGAAGGCAGAGGCGCACGCGGAGATCCTCGACGACCCGGGCGTCTCCGTCCGCGTGGTCGAACTCGGTGACTCGGCCGTCGGGCTCCAGTCGCGGTGGTGGATCGAAGACCCCGACCGCGGCGACTTCGTCCGGGTCCGGTCCGAGTACGTCACCGCGGTGAAGGAGGCGTTCGACGAGGCCGGCATCGACATGCCGTACGTCCACCGGCAGCTCACCGGGAGCGTCGAGATGGTCGAGGAGGTCGCGGACGGCGAGTAGGTCGCCCGTCCGCGACCGGCGGCCCGCGTCCTGCGCTTCGAGACGAGACCGCAGCGCGTCGGGGGTCACCCCACCTCTTCTTCCGCCTCGCCCGCGTCGGGCCGATACCGTCGGCTGACCGCCTGCCAGCGGTTCGACCGGAACCGGTAGCCGTTCAGCCCGGCCGGGACGAGCTTCTCCGCCACCAGCGCCGCGTACAGCCCGCCGACGCCGAGCGGCGTGACCAGCCCGACGAGCGCGACCGGGAGCGCGAACGCGTACAGCCCGATCAGCGACGCGACGAACGGCCACCGCGTGTCGCCCGCGCCGCGCAGCGACCCGGTGATCGATCCGTCGACGCCGAGCGGCACCGCGCTCACCGCGGCCGCGACGACGAACGCCGCGGTGGCGCCCACCGCGGTCGGGTCGTCGACGAACACCCCGGCGATCGGCGCCGCGGCGGCGATCACCGCGGCCGAGGCGAGGACGTAGACGACCGCCGACAGGGCGATCACGTCGCGGCCGTACGCGGTCGCGAGCGACTCCTCGCCGGCCCCGAGCCGCTGGCCGACGAGCGTGCTCGCGGCGATCGAGAACCCCCAGCTGAACGAGCCGAGCAGCGCCCGCACCCGGCGGCCGACCTCTAAGGCGGCGACCGTCGCGGAGCCGAACGACGACGCGATCCACAGGAGCGGGAACACCACGACGCCCTCGGCCACCCGGCGCGCGACGAGCGGCGCGGACACCCGGAGCAGCTGACGGGTCAACCCGGCGTCGAACCACGGCCCGGAGCGGCCGACCGGGACGGGCGAGGCGCCGCGGCCGAAGTAAGACCGGCCGGTCATCCCCCACGCGAGGACCAGCGCGACCGCGGCGATGGAGACCGCGGTGCCGAGGCCGGCGCCGAACACGCCCAGCCCGGCGCCGAGGACGAGCCACGCCGTGAGGACGACGTTCAACAGCGCCCCGCCGGCGCGCGCGACCATCGGGGTGCGGGTGTCCCCGACGCCGGCGTACGTCCGGCTGGCGATCATGTTGAAGAACTCGAAGGCGAGCGCGGGCGCCGTGACGACGAGGTAGGTGGTCCCCGCGGACAGCGCCGCCCCATCGCCGCCGACGAGACCGACCAACCGCTCCGCGCCGAGGACGTAGCCCGCGACGATGGGCGCGACGAGCAGCGCGGCCACGATCAGCGACTGCTTGACGACCAGCCCGGCCCGCCCGCGCTCGTCGCCGCCGTAGTTCTGCGAGACGAGCGAGACGGTGCCGCCGGCGAGGCCGATGGAGACGAACTTCGCCAACTGCCAGAACGCGAACGCATACCCCATCCCCGCGACCGCCGAGACGCCGACCGCGTGCCCGATCACCGCGAGGTCCACGGTGTTTTTCGACATGATCGCGAACCCGGTCACGATCCGGGGCCACGCGAGGCCCATCGTCTCGTCCAGCCGCGACCGGTCGATGACGCCGGCCCGGTCGAGCGCGGCTGCGACCGCTTCGCCGGCGCGAGCGGCGCCGTTCCGGAGCCGGGACAGCATTTGATCACGGTACGGGTCGCGTCGGCTTGTGTCTGTCCGTCCCGGCGCACCCGCTCGACTCGCGACCGCCCCGGTCGCAGTCGAGCGACGCGCCCGACGTTCGGAACGCAACCGTTTTCACGCCGCCACCGCCCGATATCACACGTGAATATCAACGAGTGGCAGGCGTATCTCGTAACGGCGGCGAGCCGTTCCGCGGGGCGGACGACGACCGAGGTCGTCGCGGCCGCGCTGGACGGCGGCGTCGACGTCGTCCAGCTGCGCGACAAGGGGCACACCGACCGCGAGCGCTACCAGACGGGGCTTCGGCTCCGCGAGTTGACGGCGGAGGCGGACGTCCCGCTGCTCGTCAACGACCGGATCGACCTCGCGGCCGCCGTCGACGCCGACGGCGTCCACCTCGGGCAGTCCGACCTGCCGGTGTCGGTCGCCCGCGAGCGGCTGGGCGAGTCGGCGGTCGTCGGCGTCTCGGCCTCGACGGTCGGACAGGCGCGGGAAGCCGAGGCCGCGGGCGCGGACTACCTCGGCGTCGGCGCCGTGTACGCGACGGCCTCGAAGGACGTGCCGGACGAGCGGAACGGGGTCGGCACCGAGCGGATCGCCGCGATCGCGGACGCGGTCGACCTCCCGGTGATCGGGATCGGCGGGATAGACGCGAGCAACGCCGCGCCCGTCGTCGAGGCGGGCGCGACCGGCGTGGCGGCCCTGTCCGCGATCACGGCGGCCGACGACCCGGAGGCGGCGACGGCGGCACTCGCGGGGGCGGTCGCGGATGTCTGACGGAGACGACCCGCTCGCCGGGTTCGACGCCGACCGCCTCCGGCGGACGCTGTCGGCGGTCGGAGAGGCGTCGCCGCTCGTCCACCACCTCACGAACGCCGTGACGACGAGCGAGACGGCGAACGTCACCCTCCATTGGGGCGGGCTCCCGGTGATGGCGGACGCGCCGGCCGAGGCCGGCGACATGGCGGCCGGCGCCGACGCCGTCGTGATAAACACCGGGACCGCGAGCCGCCCGGACGTCGACGCGATGGTCGACGCCGGCCAGCGGGCGAACGAGGCGGGCGTCCCGGTCGTCCTCGACCCCGTCGGCTACGGCGCGACGCCGCACCGCGTCGAGTCGGTCGGGCGGCTCCTCGACGCGGTCGCGTTCGACGCGATCAAGGGGAACGCCGGGGAGATCCGCGGCCTCGCGGGCGAGGAGGCGACGGTCCGGGGCGTCGAGTCCGTCGGCGAGGAATCGGGCGTCGCGGCCGCCGCAGAGGCGCTGGCGAGCGAGACCGGCGCGGCCGTCGTCGCGTCGGGGAAAGTCGACGTCGTCGCCGGCCCGGACGGCGGCGCGTACGAGGTCGCCGTCGGCCACGAGCGCATGGGCTCGTTCGTCGGATCGGGCTGTATGCTCGCGAGCACGCTCGGGACGGTGACCGCGCTGGTCTCCCGCGCGGACAGACCGGTCGAGGCGGCGACCGAGGCGGCCCTCGTCGCGACGACCGCGTACGGGCTCGCCGGGGAGCGCGCGGCCGAGGCGTCGCCGGCCGGCCCGGCCAGCTACCGGACCGCGTTCATGGACGCGGTGGCGTCGACGGCGGCCGACCCGCCGGCGGTCGACGTCGACGAGCGCGTGTCGCGGGTCTGAGCGCCGGGGCCTGCGATCCGGCGCGGGCGAGCGCCGGCAGCGGCCGGAACGCGCTCGCGCCCGGACACCGGCTGCTCCGCTACCGCGTCGCCGTCTTCCACTCCCGCAGCCCGAGCCGTCCCCCGTTCAGGTCCTCGGCCGGGGCCTCGGTCGCGGCCCAGACGAACAGCGGCGCGACGCTCTCGGGGTCGCGGGCGCGCTCCTTCCCGGTGAGGTCGGTGGCGACGAGGCCGGGGTCGACGACGCCGACGGTCGCGTCGAGGTCGGCGGCGAAGCCGCGCGCGACCGCCTCGGCGGCCGCCTTCGACACCGCGTACGCGCCCATGCCCGGCTTCGACTCGGCCGCGACGGCGCCCGACGGGACGAGGACGCGCGCGTCGTCCGCCAGGTGGGGGACCGCCTCGCGTATCGTGGCGAACGCGCCGCGCGCGTTCGTCCGCATCGTGTCGTCGTAGTCGGCGTACGTGACCTCCGTCGTCGGTCGCTCGCCCGGTTCGCCGTGGAACACGCCGGCGTTCGCGAAGGCGACGTCGATCCGGCCGGCCTCGCGGGCGACGCGCTCGAAGAACCGTTCGAGGTCGAGTTCGTCGCGCACGTCGACGCGGTCGCCCCAGGCGGCGCCGCGCTCGCCGCCGTCGGCCCCCTCAGAGGGCTCGTCTCCGCCTTCCGCGTCGTCTCCCTCGCCGTTCAGCGCCGCGACGGTCCGATCGACTGCCGCGCCGTCGCGTCCGGAGACGGCGACGAACGCCCCCTCGTCGACGAACGCCTCCGCGACGGCTCGTCCGATCCCGCTCGTTGCTCCGGTGATCGCGACCGTCAGATCCATGTGGAAACCGGTACGCGCGGCCGCAACTTAGTCGTATCCACTCGGTTCAGCGCCGTCCGACTCGGGTCGCCCGGCCAACCGTTTCCGCGTCGCCTCCGCGTCGCTTCCGCGTCGCGTGACGCGTCGCCTCTCCCCCGTCGCGACCGGGTTCCCCGAACGTGTCAGGGACGCTCCGCCGCCGCGTCTGGCCGGATTTATACCGGAGCCGCCCGTACGATCTCATATGGACGTGGTCCCGAACATCGACAGCGTTGCCGGCGAGTCGGTCGTCGTTATCGGCGGCGGATTCGGCGGACTCTCGACGGCTTGTTACCTCGCGGACGCCGGCGCGGACGTCACGCTACTGGAGAAAAACGAGCAGCTCGGTGGCCGCGCCAGCCGGCTCGAAGTCGACGGCTTCCAGTTCGACATGGGGCCGTCGTGGTACCTGATGCCGGACGTCTTCGAGCGGTTCTTCGGTCACTTCGGGCGGTCGCCCGACGAGTTCTACGAGTTAGAGCGGCTCGACCCCCACTACCGCGTGTTCTGGAAGGACGGGGACAAGGTCGACGTGCTGCCGGACCGCGAGGCGAACCGAGAGATATTCGAGTCGTACGAGCCGGGCGCGGGCGAGGCGTTCGACGCGTATCTGGAGGAGTCCCAGCGGACCTACGAGATCGGGATGGAACACTTCGTCTACGAGGACCGGCCGCGGCTGCGCGACTACGTCGACACCGACGTGTTGCGCTACTCGTGGGGCCTCTCGCTGCTCGGGAAGATGCAGGGGCACGTCGAGGACTACTTCGACCACCCGAAGCTCCAGCAGCTGATGCAGTACACGCTCGTCTTCCTCGGCGGCTCACCCACGAACACGCCGGCGCTGTACAACCTGATGAGCCACGTCGACTACAACATGGGCGTCTACTACCCCGACGGGGGGATCGGCGCCGTCGTCGACGGCATCGTCGAGCTCGCGGAGGACCTCGGCGTCGAGTTCGTCACCGACGCGGAGGTGACGGGGATCGAGGGGCGGTACGGCGCCTTCGCGGTCGACACCGAGAACGGCGAGCGCTACCTCGCGGACCGCGTCGTCTCCGACGCCGACTACGCGCACACCGAGCAGGAGCTGCTCCCGGAGCGGAAGCGGCAGTACACCGAGGAGTACTGGGAGTCGCGGACGTACGCCCCCTCCGCGTTCCTGTTATACCTCGGCGTCGAGGGCGACGTGCCGAACCTCGAACACCACACGCTCGTCCTCCCGACCGACTGGGACGAGCACTTCGAGCAGATATTCGACGACCCCGAGTGGCCCGACGACCCCGCCTACTACCTCTGTGTCCCCTCGAAGACCGACGACACGGTCGCGCCGGAGGGACACAGCAACCTCTTCGCCTTGGTCCCGATCGCCCCCGGGCTGGCCGACACCCCGGAGATCCGCAACCGGTACCGCGACCTCGTGATCGACGACATCGCGGCGAACACCGACACCGACCTCCGCGGCCGGGTCGTCGTCGAGGAGACGTTCTCCGTCGACGACTTCGCTGACCGGTACAACAGCTACGCGGGCAGCGCGCTGGGGCTGGCGCACACGCTCACCCAGACGTCGCTGCTGCGCCCGCCGCACACCTCCGACGCGGTCGACGGGCTCTATTTCACCGGGTCGACGACGACGCCCGGCATCGGCGTCCCGATGTGTCTCATCAGCGGGGGGCTGACCGCGGAAGCGATGGCCGACGACGACGTGTGATGACCGCCGTGAGCGACCAGAACCGATCCGCCGGGAGCGGGAGCGAGGGGCTCCGGTACCTGCTGGTGTTGTCGCGGCCGCGCTTCTGGCTCTACCTCGCCGGACCGGTCGCGGTCGGCGTCACCTACGGGATCGACGCCGTGAGCGGGCTGTTCACGCCCGTCACGGTCACGCTCGCGGCGTACTTCCTCGTGCCGGCGAACGTGTTCCTCTACGGCGTCAACGACGTGTTCGACGCCGACATCGACGAGCTGAACCCGAAGAAGGAGGACCGGGAGGCGCGCTGGCGGGGGAGCCGGCTCGTCGTCGCCGCGGTCGTCGCGTCGGGCCTCCTCGGGCTCGCGACGCTCGCGATCACGCCCCGGGTCGCGTGGCCGTACCTGCTCGGGTTCCTCGTCTTGGCGGTCGGCTACAGCGCGCCGCCGGCGCGGTTCAAGACGACGCCGTTCCTCGACTCGCTGTCGAACGGGCTGTACGCGCTCCCCGGCGCGGCGGCGTACGCGACGGTCGCGGGCGCGCACCCGCCGCTCGCGGCGCTCGCCGGAGCGTGGCTCTGGACGATGGGGATGCACACGTTCTCCGCCATCCCCGACATCGAGCCGGACCGGGCGGCCGGGATCGACACGACCGCGACGGTGCTGGGCGAGGGGCGGACGTACGCCTACTGCTTCGCCGCGTGGGCCGCCGCGGCCGCCGGCTTCTGGCTCGTCGACCCCCGGCTCGGCGCGCTGCTCGGGGTGTACCCCGTCTTCGTCGCGTGGGTCGCGCGCTCGTCGGTGTCGGTCGACCGCGCCTACTGGTGGTTCCCGGCGCTGAACACCGTCGTCGGCACGCTGTTGTCGATGGGCGGCCTCTGGCGGGTGTACCCGCTCTGGGAGGCGCTGCCGTGACCGACGCCGACGGCGGCGGGTCGGCGGAGGGCGGCTCGCCGGAGGCGGGGTCGGTCGGCGGCGAGTCTAGGGGCGGCGCCGCGACGACGACGACCGGGTCGGGGTTCGACGCGCTCCGCGAACGCGCGCCGGACACGCGCCGCGAGGCCGAGGCGCTGCTCGACCGGCTCGTCCGGGAGAACCGCTTCACCATCGCGGTCGTCTTCCCGCTCGTGGGGGCTATCGCGCTCGTCGGCAGCGCCGAGGGCTGGATCCCCGAGCCGTTCGCGTTCCATCCGTGGTTCGTGCTGTTCGGCGTGCTCGTGATGCGGTCGCCGCTCGTCGTCGGCGTGCTGCCGACGGTCGACCGCCGCGCGCTCGGCTGGATCGGCGTCCTCATCGCGTACACGTACCTCATCGAATCCGTCGGCGTCGCGACCGGGTGGCCGTACGGCGAGTTCGCGTACACGGTGGACCTCGGGCCGATGCTCGGGGGCGTGCCGGTGGCGCTCCCCGTCTTCTTCATCCCGCTCGTGATGAACGCCTACCTGCTGTGCCTGCTGCTGCTCGGGCCGCGAGCCGACAGCGTGTGGGTCCGGCTGGCGACGGTGATCCCGGTCGTCGTCGCGATGGACGTGGTGTTGGACCCCGGCGCGGTGTCGCTCGGCTTCTGGAACTTCGGCGGCGGGGCGTTCTACGGCGTCCCCCTCTCGAACTACGCGGGCTGGGTGCTGTCGGCGGTCGTCGCGGTGGTCACGCTCGACCGCGCCTTCGCGGCGGCGGCGATCCGCGAGCGGCTCCGGGACTGCGAGTTCATGCTCGACGATATGGTGAGCTTCGTGATCCTCTGGGGTTCGATCAACGTCTGGTTCGGGAACCCCCTGCCCGCCGCGGTCGCGGCCGCGTTCGGCGTCGGTCTCGTCCGCGCCGACCGGTTCGACACGCGGCTGTTCACGGAGTGGCGGCGGTAGCGAGCGCCCGGAGCGAGCGCGGCGCGAGCGGGCCCGCCGTCCGTGACCCCGACCGCGGATCGCGACCCCGACGTACTCGGCTGCCCTTATATACCGGGGGCTCGTCCCTTCGGTCGTGACCGACGGCGGCAACCGCGGCGGACGACCGAACCGAGCGGAGCGACCGCGATGAGCGGCCTCGCCATCGACTACGGCGACCACGAGCGCGTGCGCGAGGTCGTCGACCGGCTGACCTACTGCGCCGGACACGTCAGCGTGTCCTTCGACGGGTGGGAGGAACCGCACGTGAAGGGGCCGGGGCTGTACTTCGCCGTCATCGGCGACAGCGACTACGGCGCGTACGCCGACCCGATGGGCGACAACCGCTGGCCGCGCGACGCCTGTTCGTCCGTCTTCGACGAGGGAGGGTTCGCGGCCGCCGCGGAATCGGTGAGCGTCACGCAGGACGGCGGGATCGTCGTCGCGGTCGACGGCGAGATAGAGACCCAGATGGTCCGGTTCCGCGACCTCGGCACCCGCGACGAGGAGGCCGACCTCGTCGACGACGTGAGCTACGAGCCGTGGATGGGGTCGCGCCACATGAGCGCGATAGAGACCTCCGTGCGCCCGGAGGTCGTCGCGACGGTGACGCTGAGCGAGGAGACCGGCCGCGTCAGCGTCTTCCGCGACGGCGAGGCCGACAGCATGCGGCGCGAGGAGATCGGCGGCCGCTGGCGCGGCGGATAGCGCTTTCAGAGTCCTGTACCGAGGCCCCATCGTTAAGCCGGTACCGGGCGAACGTTGGCGCATGTACGACGAGATATTGGTGCCGACCGACGGAAGCGAGGCGGTCGACCGCGCGCTCGACCACGCGATACGGCTCGCGAGCGACCACGGCGCGACGGTCCACGCGCTGTACGTCGTCGACCAGCGGATCGCGGCCGCCAACTCCGGCGACCTCCACGACGAGGTCGTCGCGGACCTCGAAGCGCAGGGCGAAGACGCGGTCGAGACCGTCTCCGAGGCGGCCGCCGAGGCCGGTCTCGACGTCGAGACGCACATCGCCCACGGCACGCCGGACACCGAAATCGTCGCGTACGCCGACGAGAACGGCATCGACGTGATCGTGATGAGCCCCGAGGGGAAGTCGCCGCGCGAGCGGATCCGGTCGCTCGGGAGCGTCTCCGACCGCGTCGCCGACGACGCGTCGGTGCCGGTGTTCCTGATAAAGTAGTCCCGCCGCCGGGCCGGACCCGGCCGACGCCGACCGCGGTCGTCCGGTTCCGCGCGGCCGAGCCAATTAGGTGGATCCGGACGCGACCCGTCCGCATGGAACTCACCGTCCTCGGGTCCGGCAGCGCGATGCCGGTCCCCGACCGCGCGCAGGCCGGGTACCTCCTCGACGACGGCGACCGCTCCCTCTTGGTCGACTGCGGCAGCGGTGTCCTCCAGCGGCTCGCCGGCACCGACACCGGCTACGAAGGCGTCTCGACCGTCCTCCTCACCCACCACCACCTCGACCACGTCGCCGCGCTCCTCCCGCTCCTGAAGGCGCGCTGGCTCGCCGGCGAGGAACACCTCGAAGTGGTCGGTCCCGCGGGCACCAAGTCGCTCGTCGACGGCCTCCTCGACGTCCACGACTACCTCGACGGCCGGATCGACCTCGCGGTCCGCGAGGTGTCGGCGTCCCGCCCGTTCGCCGCCGGCGGGTTCGACGTGACCGCCCGCGAGACGCGCCACTCGATGGACGGGTTCGCGTACCGCTTCTCGCCGCCGAGTTCGGACGCGCCGGCGGCCGAGGGGCCGCTGGTGCTCTCGGGCGACACCGAGGCGTTCGCGGGGATGGCGCGGTTCGCGGACGGCGCCGACTGCCTCGTCCACGACTGCTCGTTCCCGGACGACGTGGACGTGTCGAACCACCCGCGGCCGACGAGCCTCGGGGAGTCGCTCGCGGGCGCGGAGATCGGGACGCTCCTCCTCTCGCACCTCTACCCGCACACCGGCGGCCGCGAGCGCGAGATGGAGCGGGGGGTCCGCGAGGCGGGCTTCGACGGCGAGGTGCGGACCGCGGCCGACGGCCTTCGCGTGTCGCTGTGACGGCGGCGGCGCGGTCCGACCCCCACCGAACCGCGATGTCGGAATCGTAATCGGTCGGCGGGGGGAAGGCGGCCGGGACGTAACCGGTGAGAGTTACATACCTTCACGATAGACCCGGTCGTTTAAGCGCGCGTAGTGGCTGCTGTCTCCCATGGCCGGGCCACTCGCGGACGACTTCGGACGGGAAGTGACGGGGGTGCGGATATCGCTCACCGACCGGTGTAACTTCGACTGCGTCTACTGTCACAACGAGGGGTTAGGCGACACGCGCGGGCCGATGGAGCCGAGCGAGTCGGAGATGAGCGCGGACGACGTGGTCCGCTTCCTGGAGGTCGTCGAGGGGTACGGCGTCGACGCCGTGAAGTTCACCGGCGGCGAGCCGATGCTCCGGCAGGACTTAGAAGAGATCATCGAGCGCACGCCCGACTCGATGGAGGTCTCGATGACGACGAACGGCACTTTCCTCCCCGGGCGCCGCGGACCTGAAGGCCGCGGGACTCGACCGCGTCAACGTCTCGCAGGACGCGCTCGACCCGGACGACTTCGCGGAGGTCACCAAGGGGCGCCTACGAGAAGGTGCTCGAAGGCGTCAAAGCCGCCGTCGACGCCGGGCTCGACCCCGTGAAGCTCAACATGGTCGTGTTCACGCACACCGCGGGCTACGTCGAGGAGATGGTCGACCACGTCGCGGACAACGAGGGCTCCAGCCAGCTCATCCAGTACATGCCGGAGCTGACGGCAAGCCCGAGTGGAACGTCGATATCGGGCGCGTCCACGACGGCTCGCGGAGGAAGCGGACCGCGTCGAACACCGCGAGATGCACGACCGAAGCGCTACTTCGTCGGCGAGGAGCGACGACGAGACGGGCGGGATGGTCGAAATCGTCGACCCCGTCGAGAACGAGGAGTTCTGCGCCAACTGCGGCCGCGTCCGCGTCACCCACGAGGGCTATTTAAAAGGCTGTCTCAACCGCAACGACGACCTGCGCTCATGGGCGAGATGACCCGCGAGGAGATAGCGGAACGTTCGAGAGGTGGTGGCGAACCGCGTGCCCTACTACGGCGAGTACCTGGTCGAGGGCGACGACGGCGAGTACGAACTCAACGAGAAGTACCTGGGGACGCCGTCGCGGCGGACTGATGTTAAGTCACAATCGTGCTGAGATTTATATTACCAACGCAATTAATTCGGTATATGACACCCACCCGCGGAACCAACAAAATACTCACGCCTGAAGAAACCACGAAATTGGAGAATACCGGGGTAAAATCGTGACTATATGGGAATATGAATCTGTGTTAACTCATTAAATGATACATTGTAAATCAGTCATAAAGATGTATTCCTCTTTTGTGAAGACAAATGAATCAATCTAAGAGCCAAACTGGAACAACTCATATAGTTTCCGGAGTACTAGGTGGTGCTTTGGGAATTACAGTTGGACTCGGAATAGCCACTACTGTCTCTCAAATGACAGAGATTCCCACACTTGTATCCGTTCTTGGTTCGTCTGTAATTGCACCAGGCGTGATCGCTATTGTTGGTTGCATATCAACAGCAAGCTTCAGCATTTGGCGTCAGAGAAAAAAGAAAGAGAGCAAGAGAGGATACACTGGAAACTTCAAGCTGTTTCATTGTTGCAGAGGATCGCCATTGAGTGTAAACACCTTGATGGGACAGAATCAATTGAAGATCGGAGGTTCCGACAGCAGTCTACCAATACGAGGACACGAGCCATTGGCACATCTTGATACTCTTTTTACTAAATTGATGGATCATTATACGGAAGCACACCAGAAATAGATAGAAGTGGAAAGTTTCTATTTCACGACTAAAGCGAGCATATGATGACCCAGGAAATCATCCAGAGATTGATGTTGATCCTAGTTTAAGTCCGAAGACACACGATATTTCAAAACACGACTTGAACCGCAAGTTACAGAACTCCTTCTAGAACTTGGAGAAAACAGAGGGTGTTGATGAGGAACAGTTACCGTTATATACTGCAGATCCAGACTAGCAAGCTATATATCGAGTTCTGGACACACCAAATTTGGAGTATAGTGCGATGGGGTCGTCGCTTGCTCTCAGTATATCATTAATTAGATCGGCGATCGTATTCACACGAACTACAAGTCGTGACTATTGGATAGATATCTGTAAAATTTAGACCTTCTGCGTTCATATTATACCAGTTGATAGCACACGCCAGCACTGCCCCATTCTCCAAATTCGTCTTGTAATGGTGCTAAACTGTATCTTCATAATTCCGATCGTGCGAAGTCGAAGCCGTTGAGATGCATGGGAACTGATTGTTACCTGACCAGTTAGATAATCTTCGATATGGTCTATTACTGTTTTCAATCCATTCTCTTTTGCACTCTCAATCCATGCGTTTGTTTCACGTTCGAATATTCGCCGGTCAAGACGACCGAGTTCTAAATCATATTTTTTATTAAACTCTCAAAATTAAATGGATCATCCAGAATATCTGCCCTATTTTCTTCCTCTGTATCGACCAACATCGCGTCTAAGTATGTGAATTCCTGTACTAGTGCATCATAGTATTTCTGCGTGAAGTATCTCTCATCTACTAGAGTGGTTGCGAGAGGTGCAGTATATCGGCTTCCATCAAAATCACGTAAGAGGTAATCTGAATTTTCGATTGTGCTATCTCCATCCGCGTTTGCTGGAGATGTAAGTCGAAAGTGAGCGTATATCGGGGCCGTCGTTAAGAAAATTTCGTCAGGCACTTTTAACTGAAGTGCGGATTCTGACTCACGTGTTCTGGACTGTAGTTCCTGGTTCGAAAGACTCCAGTCCTCCCGAGACTGAATCAAGTTCTGGTTTTTCAAGGAGGATCGAAGCGTTTCTATCTGATCTTCAACATCATCTTGAAGTTGATCCTCAGCCTTCTCGCGGTATTCTGTCCGTTATTTCGTTTATTTCGGCCGTGGACAGTTAGACTAGAGATACGCATCGCTGGTAGCTTCCAAATTGGATCGTGATATATCTCCGCGAGACTGTACAGTTCACTAGTGTGATCACTTGTGAGATTATTGTTACTCACCGCGCACGTCGCGGCAACTGCCTGGCGTAGAAGCCTGAGATACTGAGAGATTGTCTGTGTGTCAGAGACAGGCAATTCATCATGGAGGATGAGCTCACGCTGGAACCGTCGAGAGACGTCCCAAACATCTTGATAGAATTCTCCATCTGGATCTTGTTCGTGCCAGTCATCAGATAGTGCAATCTCACGAAGTATCTCCTGCATCTCAAGGTTTGCTAAGTAGAGCGGTTGGTGCTCATCAGGAGCTTCTTCATACGCTGCTTCAAGGAACTCATTGAGTGGAATCTCACAAATTGCTTTAATTCCAGTAACGCCACCAATTTCAACATCTTCAATAAAGAAATCTCGATACCACCCCTTTGATTTGGCATTGGGATGGGCGTCTTTAGCAGCCGTTTCTTCACCTGCTTCCGAAAGTGATTCGTAACCTACTTCGCGCCCCATTGCCACGCTGTTTGCTATGGATTGACCGTATCTAAACCAACTCCAGAGGACTGGTAGATCAGCCGCCTTGACAGCCTGTTGTATGAGTTTATTTGTCCGAATCCCGCTCATTACGGAATTCATCAGATACATTTGTACCAAAGGCTGCATCAGTAGCGTGTATAGCCGCACCTAAACCGTCGGTAATATGACGGAGAATTTTCCGCTCGTCTTCCGTATCGAAGACGACCATATTCTGTGTCTATCTGCTTTTCTCTTCCCCTCCGTGATAAAATATTCCCTTGTCCAAGGGAGGTGTTCAGCTGAGAATTGACTGGTGGGGGTCCGCTTCCAAAATGTTCACTATAAGTTCTCCTCAGTAACTGTCCCAATGAGATAATAGCAAGAAGTAACACTACGGTTTTTGATGTGGAATCGTATTTAATCCTCTGTCTGGGTTAACCCCTCTAGAGAATATATTTGGTGTTGATCGGGCTCAATCTACCATTCACAGAACAGGGTTTCTCACTATAATCACCTTTCCCCGTATCCTGCTTAGAGATAAAAGTGAGTAGCCGATTTATCCCTGATTTAATCCTTACGAGAAAGAGTGTTCAATAGCTGATGAGCCTCAAAGAGGCCAAACATCATATGAAGTCCATGATTCGCCGCGACAGACGAAGTCATGTCTCCATTTGAGTGGAGCGTCTTACCGGTGATTGGCGTACGGGCACAGTGGGATTCGAACCAAAATCAGACGTGCTCGCTCACTACGTTCGCTGCGCGCGACTGATAGGATTCGAATCCCTGTGCCGCTACTGCTCGCTTCGCTCGCAGATAGCGGCACGGTGGGATTCGAACCCACGACCATCGGATTAGAAGTCCGACGCTCTATCCGGGCTGAGCTACGTGCCCTCATCAATCCTGATCCCCCGAGTCTAAAAAACGCCCGCGGTTCGCGTCGGGAATTGCCCGAGTCGACCGCGTTCAGTAACTGTACTCGACGACCGTGTTCCCGTCCGGATCGTCGACGAACACCGTGTCGCCGTTGTTCCACACCGGCGCGCCGCCCCCAGTACACCGTGTCATCGGTGTCGGTTCCGGTCCCGGAGTACAGCGTGACCGTATCGCCGGGGTCGACCGTGACGCGTCGAAGGTGTAGCTGTTGTTGGCCGCGTCGGACACCTCGTAGCCGGTGAGGTCGATCGCGTCAGGGCCCCCGTTGACGAACGCGACGTACTCGTCCTCGAGGAAGTCTCCCTCGGGGTCGTAGACGATCTCGTCGACCGCGAGGTAGCTCCCGGAGCCGCCGTCGCCGTCGCCGTAGGCGTCGAACAGGTCGAAGTCGGTGTCGAAGTTCGTCGTCGTCGGGACCGTCGGGTCGCCGCCGAGGTTGTTCTCCCGTCGGTCACCGCGTCGCCGGTCCGCAGGTCGGAGCCGAGGTCGGCGGCGAGCGAATCGAGGTTGTCGCGCGCGTCGGCCGCGGCGTCCGCGCCGGCGCCCGCGAGGATCACGGCGCCGCGCCGTCGTCGCGGAAGTCCTCGATGGCGGCGACCTCATCGCTCCCGAGTTCGTCGGGCGCGGTGACGATCACCGCGCGGGCCTCGGCGAGGTCGCGCCCGAGGTCGTCGTCGAAGTCGTTCTTGCCGTCGAACTCGACCGCGAACCCTTCGAGGTAGCGCTGGAAGTAGGCGGCGTCCTCGGCGGAGAGCGCGTAGTCGGCCGCGAACTGGCCGTGGCCCCGTCGATGACGACGCTGCCCTCGCGGCCCTCCGCGGCGAGCGAGTCGATCAGGTTCGCGAGGAAGACGTAGTTCCCGTACGGCTCGATGCCGGGGCCGCCCTCGCCGCTCTCGAAGCTCTCCTCGACGAGCGGGCCGCCGACGAGCGCGACGTTGTTCGCCTCGTCGACGCCGACGAGGGGTCGCCCCCCTCGGCGGCGACGGGCACGCGGTCGCCCGCGATGTCGCCGTCCGCGGTCGCGACCGAGGAGGCGAACGGGACGAACAGCTTGTCGACCGGGCCGTCGCCCACGACGGGCGTCCCCTCGAAGTCGGATATCTCCCAGATGCCGTCGCCGGCGTCGCGGGCGGCGCGTTCGAGGTCCAGTACGCGTCGTGGTTCGCGAGGCCCGAGTCGTACACGCGGGCCCAGCCGTCCTCGATGGCCTTCGCGTTGTAGACGCTTCCGTCGGGGAGTTCGAGGAAGCCGAGGAGCCGACCGAAGTTCCCGCGGAGCCCCTCGTTCTCGTCGAACGACAGGGTGACCGTGCTGCCGACTTCGAGCTCGTCTTCCGCGTAGTCCGTCGCTCCGTCTCCCTTGTCCTTGAGCGCCTGCGCGTCGTCGATGCCCTCGTACTCCTGGAGGCGCTCGTCGGTGTCGCCCGTCTCGGGCGTGTCGATGCGAGGATCCGGACGGTGTCGACCAGTCCGATGTCGAACTGGACGTCCGCCGTGTCGCCGTCGGCCACGCTGACGACCTCGACCTCGTACTCCTCGCTCGGGTCGAGTTCGATCCCGAGCCCCTCCCGGTCCGCGAACAGGCCCGGGTACGTCTCGGTGTCGAGGTCGCTCGTCACGGCACGAACTCGGCGCCGGCGTTGCTCTCCTCGTCGATCACCTGGTTGTCGTTGAACCGGATCTGCGTGCCGACCCCGCTCGCCAACGCGTTGAGGTTGTCCGTCGCGTCGAAGTCGTTGAAATCGGACTGGTCCATCAACACGACGAGCCCGCCGGCGTCCGCGAACGACGCGAGCGCGTCGATCTCGCTCCCGCTGAAGGAATCCGACGGCGACGTGATCACGACCGCGGAGGCCGACCCGAAGAGGTCGGTTTCGAGGTCGCTCGTCGCCTCCACGCTGTACCCGTTGTCCTCGGCGTAGTCCGCGAACGCCGAGTGGCTGTCGAGGTCGTAGAACTGCCCGTGGCCCTCGTCCCACAGCACGGTCTCCGAGTCCGCGTACTCGTCGAGGACGTTCAACAGCACCTCCTCGTTGCCGTACTCGCCGAACGTGAGCCCGTTCTGCGCGAACGGGAAGCCGAACGCGACCACCGGGCGGTCCTGGTCGACCGCCATCAGCGGCAGCGGCTCGGTGACGGCGTTTCTTGTCCTCGCTGCCGTTCTGACCGAACGGTCAGAAACGGCAGCTACGGGCACTTTCAGCGGTATCTGTGTAAGGATTGCGGCCGCACGTTCAACGATAAAACCGGCACGATCTTCGCTCATTCGAAGATCGCGCTCCGCAAGTGGCTGTTTTCGATCTACGCGTTTTGCGGTTTAACACGACTCTCAGCAGTTACAGTGCGAAATCGAGGTCACCTACAAAACGATCCACAGGCGTGTCGAGCGCTTCGCGAAGCGCTCGACGCGCCGTCACTCGAGCTCGTCGGACCAGTCGAAATTGACGAGTTCTACGTCTCAGCCGGCTTGAAAGGCCGCGAGCGCGACCGCTGGTCGCGCTCTCGCGGTCTCTGTCGACGCGGGCGCGGGACGTATGAGCAAGACAAACCGCCCGTGTTCGTACTCGTGGATCGCGGCACCGATCAGCGGTACGTTGTGCCAGCGAAATCCGCAGACGAATCGACGATTCGGCTCCTGCTGGCTGACCGCCAGCAGGAGCCTCTCACCGTCTATACCGACGGATTTTGCGCGTACGATCCGCTTACAGAAGACGAAACATTCGACCGCGAATACGTCGTTCACGGAGACGGTGAGTACGCCGATGAGACGGTTCACGTGAACACGTGCGAGAGCCACGCGTCGCTGGCGCGACGGTGGCTCTCGCCGCATCGAGGCATCTCAAAAGATCGTCTCACACAGTATTTCCGCGCGTTCCAACTCAGACGAGAACTCTACCGCAAACCTGGACGAGAAGCGCTCAAACATGCCGTCAAAGCCACTCTCTGAAATCAACAATGTGCTACACAAGAGCGCTGGTCGAAGAGCAGTACGCCGCTGCCGTCGTCGACGAAGTCGCTCAGCGCGTCGAGTTCACTCGCGGTGAACCCCTCCGCCGGCGTCCCAATCGCGACCCCGTCAGCGTCGGAGAGATCGGCTTCGAGGTCGTCGGTCGCTTCGAGCGTGTACCCGTTATCGTCAACGTAGTCGACGAACTGACCGAACGAGTTCGGTCCGTCGTCTTCGAGCGTCCAGAACTGTCCGTGGCTCTCGTCCCAGAGGACGGTTCCCGAACCGATGAGATCGTCCATCAGGTTCAACACGAACTCCTCGACACCGGTGGTGAAGTCGCTTCTCTCGTCGTCGAGCGACTGCATGGTTCCGAGTCCCGCGACCGGGACGTCCCCGTCGATCGATACGAGCGGAATCGGATTGTCTTCGTATATGACCGGGTCTGTACCGTTCTCGTCGCTGTTCGCGGCGGTGTCGGCAGCAGTCACCGCGATCACCGACTCGTCGGTGAGTACGCTCTCGCCGTCGGCCGCGATCTGACTCGCCGTGGAACGGAACTGTATCGAGTCGATCGTCTCGGGCGGCTCCGGCTCGGGGTCGTCCGGTTCGTCGTCGCCCTCCTCGAAGGCCGCCTCGATGGTGATGTCGATGTCGAGCTCCTCGCTGACGTCGACGTCGCCCGTCTCGACGTGGGTGCCGACCGACTGCTCCGCGCCGGTCTCCAAGACCACGGCGTTGTCGGGGTCGTCGAGGGTGCCGTCCCGGTCGCCGGTGGGGTAGAGTCGGAACTCGCCGTCGAACGCGTCGGTGTCGCTCGTCGCGGTGATCGAGACCGTCTCGGTCCCCTGGTTCGCGATCGCGAACACCTCGTCGAAGAAGAACTGCGCGTTGCGCCCGATGCCGTCGCCGTCGCCGGAGACGTCCCCGAACGCGAGCGCGAGTTCGCCGTCGCCGTCCGTCGTCGCGTACGCGCTCTTCGAGACCAGCCCGAGGTACGCCGCCTCGTCGTCCGCGAAGTTCACCGTCGCCGTCCGCTCCGCGCTCGCCGCGTCGAACGCGCCCGTGCCGATGAGTGTTATGCCGCCGATACCGCCGGCCGCCGCTCCCGTGATAAGTGTTCGTCGTCGCATGAATCGTCCGCGGCCGTCGCGTGCCGTCGCGACTCTCCACCGTCCGAACGGAGCCGTGAGAAACGAGGCCCCCGAGACCGGAGAGCGAGCGCGAGGGGAATACGTTTCCGTACTGTCACACGTCAGCCACGGCCACATCATCCGCCGGGTAGTTTAAATAATTTTATACTAACGCTACGAGATTATGTATTCGAGTACGTAGCGCTCGGGAGCGGTCCGGAAGGATCCAGAGATTAGGGGGATCCGGAGTCCGGTCGCGCAGCGGTCCCGTCGGGAGCGCGGCGGTCCGCCCTCGCCCGGGAGGCGCCAACAGCAGACCTAAGTCCGCGAGCGGAGTAGCGCCCGGTAATGAACGTCATCGGAACCGTCGGTCTCCCCGGCAGCGGGAAGGGGGAGGCGGCGAACGTGGCCGAGGCGGCGGGCATCCCCGTCGTCGTGATGGGCGACGTGATCCGCGCCGAGTGTCGCCGCCGCGACCTTGACCCCGCCGAGCACCACGGCCGGATCGCGCAGGCGCTCCGCGAAGAGGAGGGCGACGACGCCATCGCGACCCGGACCCTGCCCCGAATTCGAGAGGCCGCCGCCGAGAGCGACCGCGACGACGGTACCGTCCTCGTCGACGGTCTCCGGTCGACCGTCGAACTCGACCGCTTCCGCGAGGCGTTCGGTAACGACTTCACGCTCGTCGCGATCCGGGCGCCGTTCGAGGTCCGCGCCGAGCGGCTGGGCGAGCGCGGCCGCGACGACTCCGACTCCGACCTCGAGGCGCTTCGCGAGCGCGACGACCGCGAGATCGAACTCGGACTCGGGGAGACCCTCGAACGGGCCGACGTCGAGATCGACAACACCGACAGCCTCGCGGCGTTCCGCGACCGCGTCCGCGACGTGCTCGGCGTCGAGGCGGCCGACCAGAACGGCACGGACGCCGCCGAAGCCACCGACGCCGCCGAAGCCACCGACGCCGCCGACGCCGGGGGTGAGGGCGCGTGATCTACAGCGTCGACGTCCGGATCGAGACGCCGGTCCACGACACCGAGGTGACCGACCGCGTCGCGGACGCCGTCGAGAACGTCTTCCCGGACGCGGAGCCGGTCCACGAGGACGGGCGGCTCGTCTCCGAGACGCACAGCCTCGACGCCTTCTCCGACGTCCTCCACGAACAGGAGATCCTCGACACCGCCCGCCGGGTCTTCCGGCAGAACAGCACCGACGAGGGGTTCGCCTTCTCGTTGAAAAAGCAGGCAGCGCTCGAAGGCGTCGTCAACTTCGCGGTCGGAGAACCGGACGAGCTGGGCGAGATCGACGTCGATGTGCGCGTCCGCGAACCGGACGTCGAGTCGTTCGTCGACTACGTCGCGCCCGAGACGGACGAGGGCCAGCCCGTCGACCCCGTCCGCGAGTACGGCGACCGCTTCGACCCCGAGGACGGAGACTACTGAGGCGAGAGCCGTCGAAGGGGGTCTCGGATTCAGCCGCTCAACAGCGACGAGGCCGTCCCGCCGATCGCACCGAAGGCGGCGGGGTAGACGGCGCCGGCGAGGAGGGCGGCCGTGACCATGTCAGGCGCCACGCTCCCGCCGCCGGTGACCGCGTACCGGAACAGGAACGTGCCGACGACCGCGAGCGGGAGGTAGCCGGCCGCGACGAGCGCTCCCGAGCGGGCGCCCTCGGCGGGAGTTCGCGCGCCGGCGACTCGGCCGGCGACGACGCCCGCGACGAGCAGGAGGAGCGGCGGAACGACGAACAGGAACGACCCCCCGTCGGCCTGCATGAGGAGGTTCCGGGACTCCGTGCCGCCGAGCAGTCCGGGAGACGCGGTCTCGACGAAGTGGGCGTTGTAGAACAGCCAGCCGGACACCTGCCACGCCGAGATGGGGTCACCGCCGAACAGCTCAGCGAGGAAGTTCAGCCCCGACAGCCCCTCCTCGATCCGGCCGCTCTGCGTGAGGTAGACGGTCAGGTAGCCGAGGAGGTACGCGGCGGCGCCCGCGACCGCGCCGCCGATCGCGTCTCGGGCGATGCTCTGGTCCGAGCCTGTCGTTGCGGCCGTCGCGCCGGTCGGTGACGAGGACATGCGCCCGGTATCGTTTCGGACGCGGTAAGTGCCTGTTGGGACGTACCGTGCGGCGCCGATCGACAAATTCCGCCGGCGAGAGCGGTTTCCGGCGCAGTTCTCTGCTCGTCTCAGTCGGTCGCCTCCCGCCACTCCGCCTGCGATATCGTGTACCGCACCTCGTCGTGGACGCTCCCGTCGGCAAAGGCGAGCGTGTTGCGGAGGCGACCCTCGCGCCGCCCGCCGAGGCGGTCGACGTACCGCTCGATGGCGCGCCGCGACGCCTCGTTGTCGGGGTGGTGACTCACGGCGACGACGTCCAGGTCGAGGTCGTCGAGCGCGACCGCGACGAGCGCGGCGGCGCGCTCGCCGGAGTAGCCGCGGCCCCAGAACCGCTTCCGGAGCCACACGCCGAGGTTCGCGGTTCGCGTCTCCCAGTCGACGTCGAAGCCGCCGAAGCCGGCTATCTCGCCCGCGCCGTCCTCGCCCTCGCGGGGACGGATCACGTAGGTCGCGGCCTCGCTGTCCTCGAAGCGCTCGCGGCCGCGTTCGAGGAACTCCAGCGTCTCCTTTTTCGTCTCATGGGGACCCCACGTGACGTGCTCGGTCACCTCCTCGATGCCGGGGTCCGACGAGCAGACCCGGTAACACTCGTCGAGGTCGACCGCCTCGGGACCCCTCGCCTCCAATCGCAGCCGGTCCGTCTCGATGGTCTCGGGGAACACACGAGACCGATCGTCGTCGGCCGGATAAACTCTCCCGCCGGTGCGGGGCTCGGTCGCACACCGAGGCGGGCCGACTCGGCGGTCGCGCGACGGCGAGCGCCGACCCGGACGGGGTCACGCGTCGAGTGCGTCCGCAAGGTCCGCGCCGACGCTCGCGATCGCCTCGCGCGCCCGGTCGACCTCCCGCATCGTCATGAAGCCGTGAACCATCGACGGGTAGTTCTCGTACCGCGTCGCCACGCCGTCCGCGACCAGCTTCTCCGCGTACGCCTTCCCGCCGTCGCGGAGCGGGTCGAAGCCCGCGGTGACGACCGTCGCGGGCGCGACGCCGGAGAGGTCGCCGGCGTTGATCGGGTCGGCGTACGGGTTCCGCCGGTGGATCTCGTTCCGGTAGTAGCACGATGAGAACCACTCGATGTCCGCCCGCGAGAGGACGGTCCCGGCGTGTTCGCGCACCGACTCCTGCTCGGTGTCGACGCCGATCCCGGGGTACAGCAGGGCTTGGTGGGCGATTTCGGGACCGTCGCGCTCGGCGGCCATGAGCGCGGTCACGGCCGCGAGGGTGCCGCCCGCGGAGTCGCCCGCGACCGCGACGTCACCGGTCCCGCGGAGGCGCTCCGTCGCGTCAGCGGCCCACTCGACGGCGGCGTACGCGTCCGCGACCGCGGCCGGGAACGGGTGTTCGGGCGCGAGCCGGTACTCGACGGAGAGGACCGCGCAGCCGCTCTCCCGCGTCAGGTACCGACAGAGCCGGTCGTGAGTCTCGACGCTCCCGAGGACGAACCCGCCGCCGTGGAAGAAGACGACGGTCGGGTGCGGCGGCTCTGCGTCGGGGAGGTACAGGCGGGCGTCCAGTTCGCCCGCGGGACCCGGAACCGTCATCGACTCGGTCTCCCCGACGCTCGGGGGGTTCCGGTTCTGAAACCGCGCCAGGGGGTCGGTCAGGAGCCGGAGCAGCTGCAGCTTGTAGCGGCCGTGCGGGAGGGGGATCCGCGACTGGCGGGCCGCGGCGCGCTTCGCTTGGGGATCGATCCGGTCGGCGGCGCTCATGCCCGGAGCGTCGTCGGCCCGCCGACAAGACGGTTGCGGCGGGGTCGCCGGGGAGCGGGGAGAGCCGCGTCGTTTACCCGACCACGCCGGCCGCCCGCAGCTCGTCGCGGATCGCGTCGCGTTTCACGAGGGCGAAGCCGACGCAGATGATCAGGAAGCCGGCGACCGTCGTGGCGGTGATCCCCTCGTCGAGGACGAGCCAGCCGACGACGGCCGCGAACACGGGCGCGACGTAGGAGACGAGGTTGATCTCGATCGGGCCGAGCCGGTCGAGCAGGTCGAAGTAGATGAGGAAGCCGATCCCGCTGGCGACGATAGAGAGGTAGCCCAAGGCGAGCAGCGACTCCGCGTTCCAGACCGCGTCGGCCACCGACTCGCCAAGCGCGAGCGCGACCAGGTGGGTGAGACCGGCGCCGAGCAGCATCGACCACGCCTCCATCGTCTCGATGGAGATGTCGGCCTCGGAGGCCCGAGAGAGGACGGAGCCGAGCGCGAACGAGGCCGCCGCGAGCAGCACGAGCAGCTTCGCGCCCGTGCCGCCCCCGGCGAGGTTCGCGGGGTCCGGGTTCGCGAGGACGACCGCGCCGACGAGACCGATCCCCAGTCCGAGCGCGCCGACGGCGGTCAGTCGCTCGGCGGGCAGGAAGGCGCGCGCGAAGACGGTGGTCAAGAGCGGCGAGAGGCTCACGATGACGGCCGCGACGGCGCTGGTCACCGCGGGGTCGCTCTCGCCCACGAACAGGAACGCGTGGTAGGCGGCGATGATGAACACGGCGCCCGAGAGGACCTCCGCCCACGCGTCGCGGCCGCGGGGAATCGGGTCGTCGACCGCGTACGCGGCGTACGACAGCATTGCGACGCCGGCGACGTCGAACCGGAACGCCGCGAACAGCACCGGCGGGAAGTACGCCAGCCCCGCGTTGATCGCGACGAACGCCGAGCCCCACGCGGCCGCGAGGACCAAGAACAGCGAGAGGTTTCTGAGACGGCTCACGTCCGCCCTCTCCCGGCGCCGTGCCAAAAGGTTCCGGAAACGGTCGCGTTCGCTGGATTCGCTCCGGGGGGAGTACCGGCTACCGAACCCGGTACCCGTCGGCGTCGCGGGAGACGACGCCCACGTCGGAGAGGCGGCGGAGGGCATCCTCAACCGTCGACTCCCGGGCGCCGATCTCGTCGGCCACCGCCGCGGGCGTCCCGTCGGTCTCGACCACCGCGGCGATGACGGTCGCGAAGAAGCGGCTGTCGGCCTGCCCGCCCAGCCGCTCGTCGATCTCGGCCAGCGCGTCCTCGACGCGGCCCTGGACCCACCGCTGGGCGAGCGACAGCTCCCGGTCGAGGTCCTGGAGGCGCGCGAACTCCTCCGCCAGTTCCGCGAGGTCGCCGGTCGTCCCCGACCCGTCCGGGACCTCGATCGAGAGGTGGGGGCACCGCCCGGACATGTCGAGGCTGTTCTTCGCCGGGTACGCGCTCTTCGCGCCGAACCCGTACGGCGAGACGCTCACCTCCAGCCGGAGGCTGCGCGCGATCCGGAAGTACTTCCGCCGCTGGTCGTCCGTCGTCGACTCGACGAGACCGGCCTCCTCCAGCTTCCGCAGGTGGTCGATCACCGCCTTCGGGCTCACGTCGAGGTACTCCGAGATCTCCGTGACGTAACAGGGCTTGGTGGAGAGAAGCCGGAGGATGCGCCGCCGGTTCTCGTTACCGAGGAGATCGAGCAGTACCGCGGAGTCCATTAACGTATGGTTAGCGTCGACAATATAAAAGGGTGATCTACCCGCGCCGGATCAGTCGGACCGGTCGTCGCCCGCCTCGCCCAGTCGGCGCCGAAGCAGCTGAACCGCTCCGCCGATGCCTGCGAGGGCCCCCGGAACCCCGAATCCGGGCGTCGAGTAGTCGGACCCGTCGGCGTCTTCGGTCTGCGGGTCGGCCGTCGCCTCCTCGACAGTGACGTTGTTCGTTGTCTCCGCCGAGTCCCCGTCGTCGCTCACGACCGAAAGCGTGACTCGATACGTGCCGGGGTCGCTGAACGCGTGTCGCGGGTCGGTGCCCGCGGCGGTATCCCCGTCGTCGAAGTCCCACGTGTAACTGATGAGTTCGCCGGTCTCCGCGCTCGACGCTCCGGCGTCGAACGCCGCCTCCTCTCCGGCCGACGGCCGGCTCGGGGAGACCGTGAACGACGCGGTGACCGCCGACTCGGCAGAGGCGTCCTCGGCGTCGCCGTCGTCGTCCGAGGTTCGGGCGGTGATCTCCCGCGTCGTCTCCCCCGTCGTCCCCTGATCGCTCGTCACCGAGAGCGTTACTCGATACGAACCGGACTCCTCGTACGCGTGCGTCACGGTCTCACCGGCCGCCGTCTGCCCGTCACCGAACTCCCACGAGTAGCTCACGAGCTCGCCCACGTTCGGTCGGGAGTCGCTCGCGTCGAACGTCACGGCGTCTCCGGTGCGGGGGTTAGCCGGCGAGGCCTGGATGTCCGCTACTGTCCCGAGCCGTTCCCCGAACTCGCTGACGTCCTCCCCGGCGAGGCTCCGCCGGTGGAACTCGACGAGGTCCTCGGTGTCCGCGGGGCGATGCCCGCGGTCGTCGTATATCCTGAACTGGGCCTCGACGTCGGCGTCGTCGTACGCCCGCTGGCACCGGGGGAACCGGTCGTTGATCATGTCCTCGCCGTAGACCGCCAGCGCTAACTCCCGCAGGTCCTCGCTCCAAGCGTCGTCGTACGGGATCGTGTCGTTGGTGTCTTCGACCCCCATGTACAGCAGTTGGTTCACATCGGCGAGCCCGCCGACGTCGACGGAGTCTCCGGTGAGGGATTCGAGCCCCGCGACACCGACGTGGTACTCCAGCGTGTGCCCGTTCCACTCCTCGTGCGGGAGCAGCGCCATGCCGTTGAGTCCGCCGGCGGTGACCGACAGCACGCGGTCGGGGTGTAACGCCGTGAACCGGTCCGCGAAGTTCCCGGACGCGGAGAACCCGTTGAGCATGATCTCGTCGGTGAACGCGTACTCGTCGCCCGCCAACCGGTCCTTCGCGTCCTCGACCATCCGCAGGAGCTGTTCGTCGATCCGCGCTAACGGACCCTCTTCGATAGCCACCGTCTGCCTGTCCAACTGGTGCGTGTAGTGCGACCAGTCCACCGGTTCCTCGGCCGGACGCGGGAACACCGGCACCAAGAGCGGCACGCCGAGCGCCTCGCTGATCGGACGCGACGACCCCCGACGGACGAGCGACTTCGCCGCCGACCTGTGTTCCTCGAAGTCGTCCGTCGCGGTCCCCGTGTTGTTCGATTCGACGAGCATCGGGATGCGACCGTCGCGCCGGTCGATCGGGCTGAAGAGGTAGTACGGGTAGTTGAATCCGGACTCGGGGGCCGCCTCGACGAGGGTGATCCCGATCGTCTCGTCGAGCTCCTCTCCGACGGCGACCAGCGCCTGTTTCACCGTGATAACCTCCGATTCGTGAGCCGGCCCGTCCCAGAGCCAGGCTTCGACGACCTGCGTCTCTCCGAGCGGCTCGTCCAACTCGACGACCAGATCCGTCTCGTCCGTTCCGGCCGGAAGGGACTTCATCGCGAACAGGGTGTTGTCGCTCTCGGCCTGATCCTGAATCATCAGCGTCCCTTCACTTTCTACCGACACCGACGCGACAGTAATCGAGTCCCCGTCGGATTCCTGCTGTTCGAAGACGAGTCCCTCGCTACCGTCCTGTGCGGAAACACCTCCACTAAAGGGCGTCAAGCCGGCCGATACCGCGGCTCCGGTTCCCGCGGTCTGTAGCAGTCGACGACGAGTTATCGGAGGGACCGAGTCTGACATGCGAAAATTGTTTGATTTCCGGATAATAAGGATATCGGATAGTTACACGAAGACGATATATCTGGCGCGTGGTCACACACGCTATCGACGGAATCCGCAACTCCCACGCCACGACTGGCCGCGACGGGTCGCGTGGTCCTCACCGACCGGTCGGCCGGAGCGAAGGGTAGTTAGTCGGGGGAGCGAAACGGGTCGTATGGAGACGGCACTCGTTATCCTCGACGGTTGGGGACTCGGCGATCACGACCGCCGCGACGCCGTGAAGGCGGCCGACACGCCGACGTTCGACGCGGCGACGGAGCGCGGGGCGGACGGCCGCCTCGTCGTCCACGGGCGGCGCGTGGGGCTTCCCGAGGGACAGATGGGCAACTCCGAGGTCGGCCACCTCAACATCGGCGCGGGGCGGGTCGTGAAGCAGGCGTACACGCGGATCACGGACGCGCTCGCCGAGGGGTCGCTCTCGGACAACGACGCGGTCGCGGCCGCGCTCGACCACGCGAAGTCGACCGGGGGCCGGGTCCACTTCATGGGGCTCGTCTCCGACGGCGGCGTCCACTCGGACGTTGAGCACCTGCTCGCGCTGATCGACGCCGCCGCGGACGCGGGCGTCCCGGCGACGAGCCACGCGTTCACCGACGGGCGCGACACCGCCCCGGAGATCGCCGACGAGTTCCTCGCGGACGTGACCGCCAAGGCCGACGAGCGCGGGACGGGCCACGTCGCGACCGTCACGGGCCGGTACCACGCGATGGACCGCGACGAGAACTGGGAGCGGACGAAGAAGGCGTACGACGCCGTCGTCGCCCGCGAGGCGCCCCACGAGGCCGACAGCGCCGTCGCGGCCGCCCGCGAGGCGCACGCCCGCGGCGAGACCGACGAGTTCGTCGAGCCGACGCTCGTCGCCGGCGAGGCCGCGCTCGAGGACGCCGATGGGCAGCGCTCATCGAGCCATCGAGGCAAGCTCGACGACGGCGACGCGGTGATCTTCTTCAACTTCCGCGCGGACCGCGCCCGGCAGCTGGTCCGGATGCTCACCGGCACCCGGCCCGAGTGGGACTTCGAACTCGACCAGCCGGACATCCGCATGACGACGATGACGGAGTACGACGAGACGTTCGAGTTCCCGGTCGCGTTCCCGCCGGAGATCCCCGCGAACACGATCGGGGAGGTCGTCGCGGACGCCGGCGGCACCCAGCTCCGGATCGCGGAGTCGGAGAAGTACCCGCACGTCACCTACTTCCTCAACGGCGGCCGCGAGGTTGAGTTCCCGGGCGAGATCCGGACTATCGTCGAGAGCCCGGACGTCCCGACCTACGACCTCCGGCCGGAGATGTCCGCGTCCGGAGTGACCGACGAGGCGGTCGAGACGATCGCCTCGGACGACCCCGACCTGCTCGCGTTGAACTACGCGAACCCGGACATGGTCGGCCACACCGGCGACTTCGACGCCGCCGTCGAGGCCGTCGAGGCCGTCGACGCGCAGCTCGACCGGCTGCTCTCCGCGGTCGCGGACGCCGGCGCGCACGCGGTCGTCACCGCCGACCACGGCAACGCCGACGACATGGGCACGGCCGAGGACCCCCACACCGCCCACACGTACAACCCCGTCCCGTTCGTCTACCTGACGTCCGACGGCGACGACGGCGGGCGCACGGTCCGCGAGGGCGGGTCGCTCTGCGACATCGCCCCGACGCTGCTCGAGTTAATGGACCGCGACCGGCCCGCCGAGATGACCGGCGAGAGCCTGCTCGAGAGTAAACGATAAACTTCGGATCGATTCTCGCTCGTTCCACGGCGTTTTAATACGGCGACTCGCCTGTAATCGTTCATGACAGACGAGACCACGCCGGTGATCGCGGCCGCCTACCGAACGCCGCAGGGGAGAGAGGGCGGCGTCTACGAGGACGTCCGCAGCGAGGACCTCTCGACGACGCTCATCGACCACGCGCTCGACGAGACGGGGCTGACCAGCGACCACGTCGACGACCTGATGTGGGGCGTCGCCCAGCAGCGCACCGAGCAGGACAACAACGTCGCGCGCGTCATCGCCCTCCTGTCGGAGCTTGGCGAGTCCGTCCCCGCCACCTCGATCAACCGCTGGTGCGCCTCCTCGATGCAGGCGGTCATCTCGGCGTCGGACGCGATCGCCGCGGGCAACCGCGACTGTATCATCGCGGGCGGCGTCGAGAACATGAGCCGCGTCCCGATGGACGGCGACTCCTACGAGCACCTCCACCCGGAGCTCTCCGAGCGGTACAACATCTTCCAGTTGCAGATGGGGATGACCGCCGAGAAGGTGGCCGAGGAGTACGACGTGAGCCGCGAGGCGCAAGACGAGTACGCCGCCCGCAGTCACCAGCGCGCGGCGGAGGCGACCGAATCGGGCCGGTTCGACGACGAGATCGTCCCCGTCGAGACCGAGGACGGACTGGTCGAGGCGGACGAGGGGATCCGACCGGACACGACCGCCGAGAAGCTCGCGGGCCTCTCGCCCGCCTTCACCGGCGACGGCACGGTGACCGCCGGGAACTCCTCGCAGATCTCCGACGGCGCGTCGCTCACGGTCGTGACGAGCAAGGCGTTCGCGGAGGAGCACGGCCTCGACGTGCTCGCGGAGGTGGGCACGAACTCCGTCGCCGGCGTCGACCCCACCGTGATGGGGATCGGCCCGGTGCCGGCCACCCGCGGGCTCCTCGAACGCGCCGGCACCGACATCGACGACTACGACCTGGTCGAACTGAACGAGGCGTTCGCGTCCCAATGCGAGTACGCGCGCCGCGAACTCGGCATCGACGAGGACATCTATAACGTCAACGGCGGCGCCATCGCGCTCGGTCACCCGCTCGGCGCCTCGGGCGCGCGGCTCCCCGTCACGCTGCTCCACGAGATGGAAAAGCGCGACGCCGAGCGCGGCCTCGCGACGCTCTGTGTCGGCTTCGGGCAGGGCGCCGCGATCGAGTTCCTGCGGTAGAAGCCGCGAGAAGCAGTACATTTCTGCGGTGGCGTCGCCGGCGGCCTTGCCGCCGGCTACAAGAGGCGCGTCGCGCCTCCCTGCGTGCCGACGAGCAGCCGTAGGCTGCGAGTCGCACGCGCGAGGGAGTCGCGAGCGGTGCGAGGTGCGAGCGGTGCGAGGTGCGAGCGGTGCGAGGTGCGAGCGAAGCGAGCACCTCGATTGCGAGCGGTGGAACCGCGAGCAGCGAGCGACGAGGCTGGGGAGGTGTGAGGCTGCGGTGCTGTGCCGGGCGGGACTCGAAGGGGCAGTCGCGAGGCGGGCGCAGGCGTTCACGAGAGCGGAGCTCTCGTGAGCCAATCAGAACGCGAAGCGTTCTGATGACGACGTAAGGACCGCAACGAAGGAGCGAGCAGCGCGAGCGACTGAGTGAGGAGCGTGGTTCGAGAGAGCGAAGCACTCTCGTCATCCCGAAAATCGGAGATTTTCGGGCGACAGCGAGCGTGCGCCCGCCTCGCGACCGGGGCTTCGGCGGTGTTCGCCGCCGAGCAGCAGTTGGTTATTTATAAACGAGCGGCTGGAACTTCGCCGACTTACTTGTCCCCGTGCGTGAAGCCGCGGTCGGGCAGAGGTTTGCCGTCGGCGAGGACGCGCGGCTCCTCCTCGCCGGGCTCCTCGATCACGGTTCCCACTCGCGTTAGCCCGGCGGGACACGCCCCTTCGACTACCTCCACTTCCTCTTCCGGCACCGTACAGAGCAACTCGAAGTCCTCGCCGAAGTGCGCCGCGAGTTCGAACCGCTCCGCCGAATCCTCGGCCACCTCCTCGACCGCGGGGTGAACCGGAACCGCTCCCCGTTCCAGTTCGATCCCGACCTCGCTCGCCTCCGCGAGCTGGTGACACGACCGCGCCAGCCCGTCCGAGGAGTCCATCATCGCGGTCGCGCTCGGCGCCAGCGCCAGCCCGTCGGCCACGCGCGGCGTGAACCGGAACAGCTCGTTGGCGCGCTCGACGTACTCGTCGCCTTCCCTTTTAAACAACCGCAGCGCCGCCGCGGACCGCCCCCACTCGCCGGTGACGCAGAGCGCGTCGCCCGGTCGCGCCCCGCTCCGAGTGACGGGGCCGGCGTCGGTCACGTCGCCGATCGCGGTGGTCGCGGTCGTGAACTCGACGTGCTCGTCGAGGTCGCCGCCGACGTACTCGGCGTCGACCGCCTCGCAGACGTCGACCGCGCCCGCGACGAACCGGGTCAGCGCCTCGCGGTCGAACCCCTCGTCGGCGTAGACGGCGACCGCGGCGCTCGCGGCGGCGCCGGTGGCGGCCACGTCCGACAGCGACGCGCCCACCGCGCGCCAGCCGGCGGTGTACCGCGTCGTCCCGGGCGGGAAGTCCGTCCGCTCGTGGAGCATGTCCGTCGTGATGACCGTCCCGTCGACGACCGCGGCGTCGTCGCCCGCGTGCGGGAGGTCGGCCGCGATGGCTCGGAGGGCGTCGCGCTCGTTCACTACCCCACGCTCCGCGCGTGGAGCCAATAAGCGATCGGTCCGAGCCGGCGTCGTCCCCGAACTCGACACCTTTGCTCCCGTCGAGATCGACCCCGATCCGTGGTGCGTGTTGTCATGAAACATTTAACCAAATAAAACAACATAACGAATATTATCATTATCAATCATTATGTTTATTACCGCCCTTCGATTTGTACCGGTCGCAATGGCAGTACCCGTATCCGAGCACGCAGGCACACGCACAGACCCGACCACCAGACGACCGCCGCAACCGCCCACACGACCCGATGACGACACCTAACGACACGCCCGACGACACGACCCGACGCACCGACCGCACGACCGCTCGATCGACCGACTCGGCCTCGACCAACACGAACTCAACCGACTCGGCCGACCGGCCCGAGACGACTACACCTCCGCGGACCGTCCCCGGCCGCACCCCGCTCACCGAAGAGGCGGGCGCGCCGCTGGTCCCGACGATCACGACCCGCCGAGCGACGGGAACGCGCTCCCAGTCTCCCGGCCCGCAGCCGCGAACCGAGGGCCGCGCGTCCGCGCGCCCGCCGACCGACGGCGAGCGCGACGCCCCGCTCGTCCCCGACCTGCGTCCCGCCTCGCGGACGCGGACGGACGGGGGGTCGCGATGACGGCGAACGCGACGCGCCGCCCCAGCGACGGCTCGACCCGATCCGAGGGGTCGTTCCGTCGCGCCGTCCCCATGGCGGGGACCGGCGACGGCCCGCGACCCGACGCCACGACGTTCGCGCCCGCGGGCCACACCGCCGGCGGACACGGTACCAACGGCTCCCGCGCCGACGGGCGACGGGCGACGGCGAACCGCACCGCAGACGACGCCACCACGCAGTAATCCGATGAACCCCAACGAACTCGACGACGACGTCTTTCGGAGAGATATCGACAACCCGGCCGGCCGCCGGCTCCGCGAGCTGTTCGAGGAGCAGGACTACACGTTCGCGCCCGGGATCTACCACGCGCTCGACGCCCGCCTCGCGGAGATGGCGGGCCTCGACGCGGCCTACATGAGCGGCTACTCGACCGTCCTCGGCCAGTTCGGCTTCCCCGACCTGGAGATGGTCACCATGAGCGAGATGGTCGAGAACGCGAAGCGCATGGTCGAGGCAACGAACCTCCCCGTCATCGCGGACTGCGACACCGGCTACGGCGGGGTCCACAACGTCCGGCGCGCGGTTCGCGAGTACGAGAAGGCCGGCGTCGCGGCGATCCACATCGAGGACCAGACCTCCCCCAAGCGCTGCGGCCACATCGCGGGCAAGCAGATCGTCTCCCGCGAGCAGGCCCGCTCGCGGTTCGAGGCCGCCGTCGACGCCAAGCAGAGCGAGGACACCGTCATCATCGCGCGCACCGACGCGTACGGCTCCGCCAACGGCGACTGGGAGGAGCACCTCGAACGCGGCCGGATCTACGCCGACGCCGGGGTCGACCTCGTCTGGCCGGAAATGCCCGACCCGTCGCGCGAGGACGCGGTCGAGTACGCCGAGACGATCCACGAGACCCACCCCGAGTTGGATCTGGCCTTCAACTACTCCTCCTCGTTCGAGTGGGGCGCCGAGGAGGACCCGCTCACCTTCGAGGAGCTGGGCGATCTGGGCTACCAGTACATCTTCATCACGCTGTACGGGCTTCACTCGGGCGCTCACGCCGCCTACGAGGACTTCGCGAACATCGCGGAGAACGACGAGGAGGCGCAGTTCGACCTCGAAGAGCGGTACATCGGCCACGAGACCGAGAGCCACCACGAGCTCTCCTTCGTCCCGCGCTATCAGGACATCGAGGCCGAGTTCGACCCCGAGGCGCGCAAGCGTCAGGAGGAGTCCGCGGGCTTCACCGAGGAGGAGAACGACCCGATCACGGCCGAGAACGACGACGACTGACGAGACGGTACCGGTCGCGCTGACTTTTTTATCTCACTCAGAGCGTTCCGAGATCGCCCCGCGGTCCCGCAGTTCGTCGAGCGCGTCGTCCCCGTAGCCGTACTCGCGTAACACCGACTCCGTGTGTTCGCCACGCGCCGGCGGGTGGCGGCGGACGGTCGTCGGCGTCCGCGAGAAGTGCATCGGCGAGCCGGGGAACCGCACCGTGCCCGCGGTCGGGTGCTCGGCCTCCGCGAGCATGCCGCGCGCCTCGATCTGCGGGTCCTCGAACACCTCGCTCACGTCGCGGACGCGGCTCGCGGGCACGTCGTGCGCGTCGAGGGCCGCGACCGCGTCATCCGTCGTCATCGCGGCGAACGTCTCCTCTAACTCGCGGTCGAGGACCTCGCGGTTCCGGACGCGCCCCTCGTTCGTCTCGAAGCGCTCGTCGGCCAGCAGGTCGGGTCGGTCGAGCGCCTCGCAGAGCGGCGGCCAGAACCGGTCCGAGGAGCAGGCGACGACGACGTAGTCGTCCGCCGTCTCGAACGCCCGATAGGGGACGATGTTCGGGTGTTTGCTCCCCATGCGGCCCGGCACGTCGCCGCTGGCGAAGTAGTTCGTCGCCATGTAGCTGGTCCAGGCGGCCTGCCCGTCCAGCAGGCTCACGTCGATCTTCTGCCCGCGCCCGTCCCCGAGTTCGCGTTCGAGCAGCGCCGCGAGGACCGCCTGCGTCGCGTACATCCCCGCGCCGACGTCCGCGAGCGCGACCCCGATCCGGACCGGGGGACCGCCCTCGACGCCCGTGAACGACATGAACCCGCCCCGCGCCTGCATCATGATGTCGTAGGCGGGCCTGTCGCGGTCGGGCCCCCACTCGCCGTACCCGGAGATGGCGCAGTAGACGAGTCCGGGGTTCTCCTCCGCGAGGTCGGCGTAGTCGAGGTCCCACCCCGCGGTCTTGCCGACCCGGAAGTTCTCGACGAGCACGTCGGCCTCGCGCGCGAGGTCGCGGACGACCGCGCGGCCCGCCTCGGTGGTGAGGTCCAGTTGGACCGACCGCTTGTTACGGTTGACGCTGACGTAGTAGGCGCTCGCGGCGCCCTCGCCGTCTCCCCCGTCCGCGTCGCCCTTACTGAACGCCGGCGGGACCCACGTCCGGGTCTGGTCGCCCTGCCCGGGACGCTCGACCTTGATCACCTCCGCGCCGAGGTCGCCGAGTTGCATCGTACAGAACGGGCCGACGAGCACGCGCGAGAGGTCCAGCACCGTGAGCCCGTCGAGCGGGCCGACGTCGCCCTCGGGCTCGCGGGCCTCACCGACCACGCGGTATCGCCTCCGCGGACCGCCGCCGTGTCCGGTTCATGCATCCGCCTCAGCCGCGGGGCTAGTGAGCCTTGCGGGAGCGTCGGAAGCGAGGGACGGGGAGAAGGGTCCGGTCAGGCCGGCAGGGTGTCGATGCCGTCGATCTCGACGTAGCCGTAGCCGCAGTCGGGACAGCGCCACTTCGTCTTCTCGCCTAAGTGGAGCGTCATCGCCGCGGTCCGGTAGAACGAACGGGTCTCGCCGCACGCGGGACAGTCCACGTCCTTTTCGAGCGCCATGTGCGCCGATCCGTCGGCGGCGGTGTTGAACCTACTGATTCGGGCGACGCGGTCCGCGGTCGGTCGCCGCGGCCGTCGGCTCCTCGGAACCGGCGGCCTCACCACACCGGCGCGAGCAGCAGCGCGACCGTCGCGGAGATGAAGACGAGCTTCAGGGCGGTGTTGACGACGATCACCTTCGTGCCGAACGACGCGCCCCAGATCCCGTACTGGAACGGGATCGAGCGGCGGAACGTCGAGACGGCGAAAGAGAGGATGCTCCCGATGAGCAGCGACGCGACCGCGGTGCGCGTGGTGAAGGTGCCCGCCTCCGTCCCGGCGAGCGTCGCCGCGCCCGCCGTCGTGTCGAGCGTGAACACCGCGATGACGGGCACCGCTTCGCCCGGTAACCCCAGCACGCCCGTGATCGGCTCCGCGACGCTCGTCAGCGCCGCCACGTCGTAGGCCGTCACGAGCCAGATGACCAGCGTGTACACGACCGCGAGCCGCGGGACGATCCGGCGGAGCGTCTTCCACGACTTCCCCGCGGCGTCGCGGACGCGCTCCCGGTCGGTGCGGTCGTCGTCCTCGGGCCCGGTCGCGTCGACGTCGTCGAGCGCGGCCCGGTCGACGTTCGCCTCGGAGAGGAGGAGGCCGCCCGCGAGCACGCCCGTGACCGTGATGAGCAGCGCGATACCGGCGCGCGCGCCGACATAGACAGCGCCGGTGGTGACCCCGAGGATCGGGATCAACACCGGGACGTAGTAGGTGAACACGTGCTGAACGAACCCGAAGAACGTGTTCATCACCACGGCGACGAGCGTCGCTCGGTCGTCGAGCAGCCCCGACTCGCGGAACTCCGCCAAGGTGGCGTAGCCCGCGGTCGTCGACGCCGCGGTCGTGAGGATCGCCGTGCCGACCTCGTCGGGGAGGTTCGCGGGCCGGGTGAGCCACCCCGCGATCCCGGCGACGTACCGGACCAAGCCGAACGCGACGGCGACGTTGGCGGCGAAGACGCCGCCCGCGATGAACGCCGTGATCCGGGCCAGCCGGGGGACCACGTCCGCGAGCAGGGTCGAGAGGTCGGCGGCGACCGATTGCACGCGCCGCGGTAGGTCGGCGGCGACCAAATGGCCGTCGGAACGCGCGGGCGTTCTCGGGTCGTCGGAACGCGCGGCCGCGCCGGGGTCCGGGAGGTCGCGACCGCGCTGGGGAGGGCTGCGGCCGCGCCGTGCGGGGGAAGACTGTGGCCGCGCCGCGCGGGGGAAGACTGTGGCCGCGCCGCGCGGGGCTTATGCCTCCCGCCGGTGAATCCCCGGGCGATGGCTCCCGCCGAGGACGACATCTCGATCGAGGAAAAGCGCGTGTACGCGGGCAGCGCCGGCCGCACCGACGCCTACGTCGCGACGGCGGCCGGGACTGTCCGCGTCTCGCTGTCGGCCGACAAGGTCGGCGCGTTCGACATGGTCTCGCGCGACCCGGCGCGCGACGTCGCCGTCCTCGCGTGCGGCGACGCGCCGGACCTCGTCGCCGCCGCGACGCCCGGGGGGCTCTCCGTCGCCGCGGTGGCGGACGACCCCGACTTCGCGCTCGTCGACGACGACCCGGCGGTCGCGGTCGGCGCGGCGGGCGGTCGTGAGGGGGTGATCGTCGCCCGCGAGGACGGGACGGTCGAGCGCGTCGCGTTCGAGGAATGCGGGGCGGCGGTCGCGTCGACGACGGGACTCGGAACTGTCGCGGATCCGCGAGCAGTCGACGCGTCCCTCGTCGCGGCCGCGGACGGCGTGTACCGGGTCACCGACGGTACCCTCGTCGACGTCGGGCTGGACGATGCGCGCGACGCGGCCGGCGCCGGGATGCCGCTCGCGGCGACCGGCTCCGGACTCTACTGGCTCGGCAACGGGTGGATGACGGCGCGAGAGCGCGCCGCGGACGCGGTCGCGAGCGACGGCGACGGCCACGCGATGGCGGTCGTCGACGGCGACCTGTTGGTTCACTCCGGCGGGAGCGAGTGGGACGGCGAGACGTGGGCGGTCGCTGAGCTTCCGGTGGACGAGACGGCGGTCGCGCTCGGCTACGGCCCGGGCGTCTCGGTCGCCGTCACGGACGCCGGCACGCTCTGCGTGGATGCTGGTGACGGCTGGCGCCACCAGGTGGTCGGCGTTCGAGACGTGAACGGCGTGGCGCTCGCGGTCGTCGAATAGGTCGTCGATCGGGTGTTGCGATCCACCGTATCTCCCGTCGATCGCTTATAAATGGTCGGGGGCGGATCGGCGGCGGCTCACTCTAAATCCCCGGCTGTGAGGCGGGCGCACGCTCGCTGTCGTTCGAAAGGCGCTTTGCGCCTTTCGTGATGGCGAGACGCCTTTGGCGTCTCGAACCACGCTCCTCGGTCGCTCACTTCGTTCGCTCCCTGCGGTGCTTACGTCGCCTGCGCCCGCCTCACAGCCGCCCCTTTGAGTCCCACCCCGCACCGCTCCGCACGGCACCTCACACCTCCCCAGCCTCGTCAGTCGGCCTCCGCTACGCTCCGGCCGACTGACTCCCTCGCGCGTGCGACTCGCGCCCGATGGGCGCTCGTCGGCACGCAGGGAGGCGCGACGCGCCTCTTGCAGCCGGCGGCAGAGCCGCCGGCGACGCCACCGCCTCGTTCATTTATAACTGAAAAGTTAGATTCTCGTTCTGGGCCGCCTTACGCGCTCGGCAGGTCAATCGGCTCGCCGTCGGCGTAGACGGTCGGGTTCCGGATGATGCCGTCGAGGTGGAGCGGCGCGTCCGTCTCGCCGCCGATGCCGGCGTTGTCCCCGATGGCGATGTGGACGGTGCCGCCCGCCTTCTCGTCTAAGAGGACCGAGCCGACCAGTTCCTCGACGCCGCCGTTGGTCCCGATTCCCAGCTCAGCGAGGTTGTACGCCGCGTCCCCGACCTCGTCGGCCGCGGCCTCCACGTCGGCGCGGATCGCGTCGTCGGAGATGTCGGTCACGAGGCCGTCCTCGACCTCGAAGGCGAGCGTCTGGTCGTCGTCGAGGAGCCCGTGGGGCATCATCGTCCCGTCGACGACGAACGTCCCGGTCGCGGTCTCGGGCGCGACGAACACCTCGCCGGCGGGGAGGTTCGAGAAGTCGCCCGGCTCGTGAACCATGCCCGTGTCCGCGAGCCACTCGCGGTCGCCGGTCCCGAAGGTGATGTCGGTGCCGGCGGGCGCGGTGACGCGGACCTCGTCGGCGCCCGCGACCCCTTCGAGCACGTCGTCGCAGGCGGCGTCGATGGCGGCGTAGTCGGCGTCGAGACCGGTCGCGAACACGGCCTCCGTGATCCCCGGGAGCGTCGCGCCGCGCGCGCCGGCGTCGCAGGCCGCGCCGCGGGCGCGGGTGTGGCTCAGGCTCTTCGTCGTCGGCGCGAGGAAGACGTCCGCCTCCCGCATCGCGGCCGCGACCGGCGCCGGCGGCTCCGTCCCGTGTTGCCCGGCCGGCGGGTAGCGCAGTATCGTCGCGTCGTCCGTGACGGCGCTCGCGGCCGCGTACAGCGCCTCGCCTATCGGCTCGCGCGCGTCGTCGGTGACGACGACGACGGACTCGCCCGGGGAGACGTTCAGACACTGTTCGACCGCGGTCGCCGCGCCCTCCGAGAGGTCGGCTGCCATGTGCGCGTCTCCGAACGGACGGGCGTTAGGCCTTGTCATCGCCGTTTTTACTCTATTCCGTAATTGAATTATTTACGTCCGGTGCCGATCGGCGTCGAATTAACCGACAGCTTACTCGTGGGGTAGTTAATTTCATTTTGCGTTCCTCGAAAACATTATGTCGGTGCCCGAGAGACGAGCGGATATGACACGCGTGGGCGTCAACGGCTACGGCACGATCGGGAAACGGGTCGCAGACGCCGTCGCTGCCCAGCCCGACATGGATCTCGTCGGCGTGACGAAGGCGTCGCCGGACTACGGCGTCGAGGCCGCGACCCGGCGGGGCTACGACCTGTACGCGGCGGTCGACGACCGCGCCGACGAGTTCGCGGCGGCCGGCGTCGACCTCTCCGGGACCCTGACCGACTTACTCGACGCGGTCGACGTCGTCGTCGACTGCGCGCCCTCCGGGATCGGGGAGCGCAACGCCCCCGTCTACGAGGCGCACGACACCCCGGCGGTGTTCCAGGGCGGCGAGGACGCAGCGGTCGCGGAGACCTCGTTCAACGCGCGCGGCCGGTTCGAGGCCGCCCGCGGCGCCGAGACGGTCCGCGTCGTCTCCTGCAACACGACCGCGCTCTCGCGGCTGCTCGCGCCGCTCGACGAGCGGTTCGGCGTCGAGAAGGCGCGCGTCACGCTCGTGCGCCGCGGCGGCGACCCGAGCGAGACCGACCGCGGCCCGATAAACGACATCGTCCCCGACCCCGCGACGGTCCCCTCCCACCACGGCCCGGACGTGAACGAGGTCCTCCCCGACGTCGCGGTCGACACCGCGGCGCTGAAGGCGCCGGTCACGGGGATGCACACCCACAGCGTCAACGTCACCCTCGCGACCGACCCGGACCCGGCCGCCGTCCGCGACCTCCTCGCCGACGAGGGCCGGATCTTCCTCGTCCCCGAGGCCGCCGGCATCGACGGCGCGGGCGCGTTGAAGGAGTACGCCGCCGACGCCGGCCGCCCCCGCGGCGACCTCTGGGAGAACTGCGTCTGGGAGGAGTCGATAAGCGTCACGGGGCGGGACCTGTACCTCTTCCAGAACGTCCACCAGGAGGCGGACGTCGTCCCCGAGAACGTCGACGCGATCCGCGCGATGGCGACCGACGTCGGCGCCGCGGAGTCGATCGCGCGCACGAACGAGACGCTCGGCGTCGGTCTCGAAAGCCGACTCGGGGACGGCGAACTCGTGCGGGCGGGACTGACGGCCGACGACTGAGGGCGGTGACCGGTCTCTTTCGCGCTACCGTTTCGACCCGACGGTCACTCCGTCGGTCGCGTCACGAGGAACGTCCGCCCGCCGCGGCGTTCGAGGTGGACCTCGCTGCCGTCGACGCGGTTCGCTCTGACCCGCTCGGGCAGGCGGTCGGTTCGACAGTCGGTGACGTCCACGCGCGTCGGCGTCGCGTACCGCGGTCGGTCGGCGGTGACTGCGCTCATACCTCCGAATCGGTCCGGAACGCCCCTATAAGCGAGCCATCCGCGGAGTGAAAGTGAAAGTGGACGGCTGCGAGTCGTTACCGTGCGATCCGAACGCGGTCGGCGGCCGACGACCGGGCTCCGCCTCGCCTCACCGGCGGAGACCGGTCGCCTCGTCGTCCTCGACGAACCGCACCGTGAAGTAGTCGTAGCCGCCGTAGGCGGCGTCGAGCGCGCCCATCCACCAGTTCCACCGCTCGACCAGCGAGGAGCCGTCCGGCGCGTCCTCCAGGTGCCCGATCACGCCGGTGACGGTCAGGCCGTGGCCGCGGTCCTCGGAGGGCCGTTCGGAGTCGACGAGGTCGCGGGCCGCCCGCGAGACGGCGCGCCGCTCGGCCTCGGTCCCGCCGAACTCGTCGTCGAGCGCGCTTTCGAGGCGCTGTCTGTCCATACCCGACCTAGGGGACGCGGGTATATGAGTCGCGTGATAGGGGGTGTCACGTCCGGTGTCGCGGAGGGACCGCGACGCGGGCGCGTAGCCGGCTCACAGCCGCGCGGCCAGCGCGAGGAACAGGACCGAGAACGGGGCCGAAAGCAGCGCCAGCGCCAGCCCGCCCGCCCCCTCGCCGCCCGCGACTGTCATCAGGAGACCGACGACGAGCGAGAACGACCCCAAGACGGCGAGGGTGACCCGCTCGGGGACGCTCGCACGGTCCGGGCCGTCGCTCTCCGAGAGTACCGCGTCGAGCGCGGACTCGACCTCGTCGGCCCGGCCGGACGGGACGAACAGCCACGGCGTCGACCGGTACCACGCGTTCCCTCGGTACGCGAGCAGGAACAGCGTCGTCCACGGGAGGTCTATCCGCCGCGTCCGGACCGCGGAGCCGAGGTCGTCGCTCCGGGTCCGCTCTTGGCTCGGATACGTCCGCTCGACCGTCCCCTCGGTCAGGTCGACCCGCACGCCCACGCCCGACGACTGGACGACGGCCGGCACGAACCAGACGAGCCAGAACAGCGACCAGAAGGCGGGGAGGAAGTCGGTCGGCAGCGCCAGCATCACCGCGACGACGCCGCCGAATCCGGTGAGCGTCCAGCCCGGGCTGAGCGCCCCAATGGTCTCGCGCAGCCGAGCGCCGGTCAGTTCGTCGGCCGAGGTCTCGCGGTACCAGAGGTACAGGGCCGGTGCGAGGGTCACGGCGACCGCGACCGCGACCCCCGCGGCGACGGCCCCCGCGCCGAGACCGACGCCCGGCAGCGCGATCTCCCCGGCCGCGACCCGCGGGACCATCGCGGCGACGACGGCGGCGACCCCGACGAGGACCGCGCCGACGATTCCGACCGTCGCCCCGGCCGCGAGCGACCGGATCCGGTCGTGCCGGACCGGTCCCCACTCGATCGGGTCGCGGTCGGCGGTCGCCCCGCGGTCGGCGGTCGCCTCGCGGTCGCGGGACTCGGTCTCCTCGCCGTCGTCGAGTTCGTCGCGGTCGCCGGTTTCGTCCCGGTCGTCGTCCGCGAGGACGCGCTCGGCGGAATCGACGGCGTCCGCGGCCGCGGAAGCGGTTCCGCTCTCGGAGGGCATACGAGTCGGCTTGTCGCCGGTTGAATAAAAAGCGTGAGGGCGGTCGGAGCCGATCGACGCGGGGGAGGGCGGCTTACGGGGAGACCGGCTTCGCCCCGCTACGCGCTCGATTCGGCGGATTCCGCCCCCGCTTCCGGCGGTTCCGCCGGCTCGACGTTCCCGAGGCGGAGCGCGTTCCCGGTGACGCCGAGGCTCATCCCCATGTCACCGACGACCACGGCCATCGCGACGCTCACGTAGCCGAGCGGGGCGCCGGCGGCGAGCACCGCCTTCACGGCGAGGGAGGCGCCGATGTTCGTCCGGATCGTCTCGCTCGCGCGCGAGGAGAGGTCGATCACGTACGGGAGCCGCGTCAGGTCGTCGGCCATCAGCGCCACGTCGGCGGTCTCGATGGCGGTGTCGGTGCCGGCGGCGCCCATGGCGATCCCGACGTCCGCGGCCGCGAGCGCCGGCGCGTCGTTGATCCCGTCGCCCACCATCGCGACGCCGCCCTCCGTCTCGGCCGCGAGTTCGCGCACGGCGGCGACCTTCTCGTCGGGGAGCAGCTCGGCGCGGACCTCGTCGACGCCGACGCGGTCACCGATCGCTCGGGCGGTCCGCTCGTTGTCGCCGGTCAGCATCGCGACGCGGTCGATCCCGAGCTCGTGGAGGCGGTCGACGACCCACGCCGCCTCCGGGCGGACGGTGTCCGCGACCGCGATGACGCCCTCCAGCTCCGTCTCGGTCCCCACGAGGACGACCGTCTTCCCCTCGGCCTGTAACCGCGGGATCGTCTCGCTCGCCAGGTCGAGGTACTGCCCGTGGTCGCAGGGTTCGGGTTCGGTGGCGGCCTTCGAGTCTCCGTCGCGCTCCCGGACCACGCCGCCGTCCGACCGGACGTGGGCGTGGCTCAGGTCGAAGCCGAGCTCCTCGAACAGCGAGGGCTTCCCGGCGTAGTGGGTCTCGCCGTCGAGGTCGGCGCGGACGCCCTCGCCCGTCAGCGCCTCGAAGCCGGTGACCGCGGTCTCGCCGTCGGACTCGCGGCCGGCCTCCTCGCCGCGCGCGACGATGGCCTCCGCCACCGGGTGCTCGCTCCGGCGCTCGATGGCGGTCGCGCACGCCAGCACGTCGCCCGCGTCGCGGCCGCCGAGCGGGACCACGTCGGTCACCGACAGCTCGCCGCGCGTGAGCGTCCCGGTCTTGTCGAGCGCGACGGCGTCGACGTCGCCGGCGGCCTCCAGGTGTTCGCCGCCCTTGATCAGGACGCCGTTCCGGGCGGCCGCGGTCACCCCGGAGACGACGCTGACGGGCGTCGAGATGACGAACGCGCACGGGCACGCGACCACGAGCAGCGTGAGCCCGCGGACGAACCACGTCTCCGCGCCGCCGCCGAGGAGGACCGGCCCGAGCGTCGCGGTGGCGATCGCCCCGGCCACGACGATCGGGGTGTAGACGCTCGCGAAGCGGTCGACGAACCGCTCGGCGCGCGTCTCCTCGCCGTTGGCGGCCTCGACGAGTTCGACGACCCGCGCGATGGTCGAGTCCTCCGCGGCCGCCGTCGCCTCGACCTCGAGGTAGCCGGCCTCGTTGATCGAGCCGGCGTACACCTCGTCGCCGGGCTCCTTCTCCGCCGGGACGGACTCGCCGGTGATCGGGGACTCGTCGACCGCGCCCGACCCCTCGCGGACGACCCCGTCGAGCGGGACGCGCTCGCCGGGCCGCACCGCCAGCCGCTCGCCGGTCGCGACGCGCTCGACGGGCACCGTCTCCTCGTCGCCGTCGCGGATCACGACCGCCTCGTCGGGCGACAGCTCCATCAGCTCGCGCAGGGAGGTCCGCGCCCGGTCGATGGAGTAGCGTTCGAGCAGCTCCGCGACCGAGAACAGCACCGCGAGCGTCGCCGCCTCGAACGGGAGGTCGACGAGCAGCGCGGCGACGACGCCGACGCTCATCAGCAGGTCGATGTCGAGGCTCAGCCCCCGCAGCGAGTAGAAGCCGTTCCGGAGGATGGGCGGTCCGGCGACCGCGACGGCGACGAGGTACGCGACCGACGCGCCGGTGACGGCCCACGGGCCGAGGAAGCCGACGCCGCCGACGGTCGCGAACGTCGGGTCGAGCCCGGGGAGCAGCCACTCCAAGGCGAGTCCGACCGCGAGGAAGACGCCGCCGACCGCGGTCGCGACCGCGCGGGGGCTCGTGAACAGGTCGTCTGCGACGCCGTCGGACTCGGCGTCCGCGACCGCGTAGCCGGCGCCCTCGACGGCCGCCGTCAGCGCCTCGACGTCCGTCGTGTCGGGGTCGTAGGTGAGGACGACGACCCCGGTCGTCGGCCGCGTATCGACCGAGAGGACGCCCTCGCGGTCGAGCGCGCCCTCGACCTTGCCGGCGCACGACGAGCAGTCCATGTCCGGCACCGCCAGCCGGAGCTTCGTGCCGTCGGAGCGGTCGGCGGTTCCTCCCTCGGGACGGTCCGTCGCCCCGTCGTCGGGACCGGTCGATTCGCGTGAGGCGCTCATTGCCTCCCCCTACCGGTCGCAGCGTTATTAATTCGGCTACCATTCTCGGCCGATGTTTTATAAATAGTTATTAAATTTGGTACTATAAATAGCAAATCACCCGCGAGTATTTATACACGGGTCGGCTACCGCGGGCCATGACAGACTGGCGCGCCGTCGGGTACGGGTTCGCGGTGATGCTGATCGCCGGCGTGCTGGCGACGGCCGTCCCGGTCGTGGGACACGCGGCCGCCGGGCTGGTCGGGGGGTTCGTCGCGGGCTACCTCGCCGGCGGCGGCCTGCTCTCCGGGTTCTGGCACGGCCTGTTGGCGGGGTCGGTGAGTGGGGTCGCCGTGACCCTCGTCCTCGCCGCGTTCGGAAGCCTCGTCGGGCTGGCCGGCGGGCCGCTCGGGAGCCTGCTCGGCGGTGCCGGCGTGTTCGTCGTCGGGCTGTTCCTCACGCTCCTGTTCGCGGTCGACTCGGCGCTCGCGGGCGCCATCGGCGGCGTCGTCGGGGAGTGAGACCGTTTTTCGAGATTGTGCGATTTACCGAGTCGTAGGAGGGCCTTTTTCGGTGGCGCGTGCCTCCGAGGGGCCGCCGAAGGCGGCCGCGAGGAGCACGCGCGAGGTCGCCGGCGGCGAAGCCGCCGGCTGCCAGAGGGACCTTCGGTCCCTCGCTGGAGTCAGTCGCCCGGAGCAACGCGGAGGGCGACTGACGAGGTTGGGGAGGTGTGAGGTGCGGTTGCTGTGCGGGGTGGGGTGGGACTCAAAGGGGCAGTCGCGAGGTGGGCGCAGGCGATGTAAGCACCGCAGGGAGCGAACGAAGTGAGCGACCGAGGAGCGCAGCGAGCGTGCGCCCGCCTCGCGGCTGGGGCTTTGGAGGTGTTCTCTGCTGATCCAGCAGCAGACATTTATAAGAGAACGGTCGGGAGCTTGAAGAAGGATATCACTACGAGTGCCTCGACGTTTCACAAAAGAATGACTGGAACGGCAACGGAACCAACTACTCCGAGAGCAGCTACTTCTTATGCGCTCTCGACGGCGTCGAGCACCGCGTCGTAGTCCGGTTCGTTCGTCGGGTCGTCGGCCACCCAGTCGTAGACGACCTGACCGTCGTCGTCGATCACGAACACCGCCCGATTCGCGATGCCGTGAAGCCCGAGGTCCGCGATGTCGATCTCGAGGTCGTACGCGCGGATCGCGTCGCCGGCCATGTCGCTCACGAGGTCGAACTCGATCCCGTGCTCCTCGCGGAACGCGCCCTGCGAGAACGGCGAGTCGGCGCTGACCCCGAACAGCGTCGCGCCGGCCTCCGCGAACGCGTCGGCGCGCTCCTGGAACGCGATCATCTCGTTCGTACACGGCGGCGTGAACGCGCCGGGGAAGAACGCGAGCACGACCGGCCCGTCGCCTATCTCGTCGTCGAGGTCGAACGGCTCGTGGTCGCTCGTGCCGACCGTCGCGGTGAACGCGGGTGCGGCGTCGCCTGTGGATACCATCGATCGCTCGTACGGCCGATTCAGGCAAAAGGCTTGTCGCGACCCCGTTCGGTGCCGGTATCGGCGCGGGACGCTTCGAGACGGGCGAGAGCTACCCCCGGTCGAGGTACTCCTGCTGGATCGCGACGACCTCCGAGGAGTCCTCGCAGTCGGCGTACCGCCCGAGCGGCTCCGCGTTGAGTTCGAGGAACGTCTCGCCCCACGTGAACTTCGACAGGACCCGCTCGGCGCGGTCGCGCTCCCCCAGAACGATCAGCGCGGCCGCGAACGCCTCGACCGTCGTGAGCCGCATCGGCCGGCCGAAGTTCACGGGGTTGGCGGCGACGAGGTAGGGGAGCGCGCGGTGCTCGCCCGGCAGCGAGAACATCTTCTCGCCGGCCGACTCCCACGAGCAGTCGAGCGCGACCAGGGCGTTCTCGCGCGCGAGGTCGGCGTCCGCCGGCGAGAGCGCCCGCTCGGCGTGCGGGTTGAGGACGACTCCGTACGGCGTCGCGCGGTCCGAGCGGTGTAGCTCCGCGAGGTCGAACCGCGAGAGCTTCCGGGCCGTGCACTTGTCGGGGTCGTCGTCGCCCTCGTACCGGACGTGGAGTTCCACACCCCGGGTTCGACGGAGCCGCCTATAAGCGGTGCGGACGGATTCGGCGGAAAAATAGACGAGACGACCGCCCGCGGCCCGTCACGGGGCGCGGGTCGTGGTCGCGATCGGCTCGGAGTCGTCGCTTTTCGACGGAACGCGCGTCCGCGTCTCTATCGGCTCGGATTCGTCGTCGCTCGTTGGGTCTCGCATCGCGGTCGGCGGTCGCCGCTCGCCGCAGAAAACTGTTTGGCCAAATAAATCGATATTCAGCGTATCACCTAATATTCGTTCACCGTATTGCGAAGAGTATTCACGTTCCACGTAGATATATCGAAATAACTATCTGATAGATGGATTCGTCTTCGCGCTCCGGCCGCTCGGCCCTAGGTAGCGTCAAGCCAACCCGGTACCGGCGGGGTTTTTCCTCGTCGCCGCGCAGGTGATTGCATGGAGCTGTTCGCGGTCCCGGACCTCCCAGAAATCCGGGAGGGAGACGATCTGGCGGCCATGATCGACGAGCGCGTCGACGTCCGCGCCGAGGACGTCGTCGTCGTCGCCAGCACGGTCGTCTCGAAGGCCGAGGGACGGGTCTTCGACCTCGACGACTTCCCGGCGAGCCCGCGCGCAAAGGAGGTCGCGGACCGGCTCGCGGACGTCGCCGGCGAGGAGAAAGACCCACGCTTCGCGCAGGCCGTCATCGAGGAGTCGACGGAGCTCATCATGGAGGCCCCCTTCCTCCTCACCGCGACCCGCTTCGGACACATCGGCGTCAACGCCGGGATCGACCGGTCGAACGTCCCCGACGGCGACCTGCTGTTGCTCCCGGAGCGCCCCACCGAGAGCGCGGAGCGAATCCGCGACGGGCTCGCCGCCGACCGCGTCGTCGTCAGCGACACCTGCGGCCGCCCGTTCCGACACGGCCAGCGCGGGGTCGCGATCGGGTGGGCCGGGACGCCCGCGAGCCGCGACTGGCGCGGCGAGCGCGACCGCGACGGCCGGGAGATGGGCGTCACCGTCCAGAACGTGATCGACGAACTCGCCGCGGCCGCCAACCTCGTCGCCGGCGAGGGCGCCGGCGGCACCCCGGTCGTCGTCGTCCGCGACTGGGCGTTCGGCGACCACGACGGCTCGGACAATCACTTCCGCGACGTCGAGGGCGACTTCGTGCGACAGGCCCTCCGACAGTGGGAGTTTCAGGAGTAACCATGCTCGGTATCGAACTCACCCCCGAACACGAGTTGTCCCGCCTCGTCGACCTCGGCGTCCGCGCCGAGGACGCCGGCTACGACGCCGTCTACTCGACGTGTCACTACAACAACCGCGACCCGTGGGCGTTCCTCTCGCGGCTCGCGACCGCCACGGACTCGGTCCGGCTCGGCCCGGGTGTCGCCAACCCCTACGAGACCCACCCCGTGACGCTCGCCTCGAAGGTCGCCACCCTCGACGAGGCTTCCGGGGGCCGCGCCGTCTTCGGACTCGGCCCGGGCGACCCCTCGACGCTCGCGAATCTCGGACTCGCAGACGAGCGCGGCCTCCGCCCCGTGCTGGAGGCGTTCAAGACGGCCCAGAAGCTGTGGGCCGGCGAGCGCGTCGACCACGAGGGAACCTTCGACGCCGCGGACGCGGGGCTCAACTACGAGCCGCCGCAGGGCGCCGCAATCCCGGTCCACGTCGGCGGCGAGGGCCCGCACATGTGCCGGATGGCCGCGAAGCACGCCGACGGTCTGCTGTACAACGGCTCGCACCCGAAGGACCTCGCGTGGGCCCGCGAACAGGTCGACGACGGACTCTCCGACCGCCCCGACGACCGCGGCGACTTCGACCTCGTCGCGTACGCCGCCGTCTCGGTCGCGGAGGACGAGACCGCCGCCCGCGAGGCCGCCCGTCCGCCGGTCGCGTTCATCGCCGCGGGCGCGGCCCCGCCCGTCCTGAAGCGTCACGGGATCGACCCGGACGCGGCCTCGGAGATCGGCGACCGCGTCTCCGCCGGCGAGTTCTCGGCCGCCTTCGAGCGCGTGACCCCGGAGATGGTCGACGCGTTCTGTATGGCGGGCACCCCCCAGACCGTGCGCGAACGCGCTGCCGCCGTGGCCGACCACGCCGACGGACTCGTCGTCGGCTCGCCGCTCGGCCCGGACCTGGAGGCGGCCGTCGACCTCGCGGCCGAGGCGGTCGACGGGCTGTTCTGATCGGGCGCGACGAGCCTCGCTGATCTGTCCCGTTGGCCTTTCTGAATCGGTCCCGCTTGGTCTCGCAGCCGACGCTCGTGCGGTCGGCGGATTCTCGCCCCCTGACAATCGAGAATCGCTCGTGATAACGCTGCCGAGGGATTCATAACCCGTTCTCATCGAGACCCGATCATGTCTACGACACGGCAGCGCCGCCCGGGGGTACGCGGGCGGTACGAGGCCCTCCTCTGGCGGACGATGGACGCGCTCAACGTCACGGAATCGATAGAGCGCAAGGTCGTCACCGCCGTCGGCATCCAGTTCCTCGTCACCGTCGGCATCTTCCTCACGCAGTTTCTCGTCTCCGGAACCGCCGCGTACGTCGTCTCCGGGGCGCTGTTCCTCGGGGCCGTCGTCGCCATCTACAACACCCTGCTCATCGTCCGGCGCGACTTCTCCGGTCCGATTCGGGCGTTAGAGCGCGAGGCGGAGGCGATCGCCGCGGGAGAGATCGAGGGGGACGACCGGGAGGCCGGCGACGCGCTCGACCCGACTCAGCCCGACGAGATCGGCAGCCTCGTCGGCGCGTTCGACGAGGTCCGCGGCTACCTCACGACGGTCTCCGCGCAGGCGGAGGCGCTCGCGGCGCAGGAGTTCGACGACCCGGCGCTCGACGAGGAAGTGCCCGGCTCCTTCGGTCGGTCGCTCGACGAGATGGCCGGGAACCTCGCCGCTTACACCACCGAGCTGGAGGCCCTCGTCGACGCCTTCGGTGACGCCGCCGAGCGCGCCCAGAACGGCGACCTGACGGCCACGATCGACGAGGACGCGCTGGCGACCGACGAGCGGCGGTACGCGGAGCTCGTCGACAACTACAACCGGCTCGTCGCGACGCTCGGCGGGACGATCGGCGACGTCGGCGCGTTCACGGCCGACGTGGCCGACACCGCCGACGACGTGCGCGCGAGCATGGACGAGGTCGACGACGCGAGCGGCGAGATGGCCGGCTCGGTTCAGGAGATATCCGACGGCGCGGCCGAACAGACCGACGAGCTGGAGGCGATCGCCGCCGAGATGAACACGCTGTCCGCGACGGTCGAAGAGATCGCGGCGAGCGCGGACGACGCGGCCGAGACGGCGCGCGACGCCGCTGAGCGCGGTCGGTCCGGCCGCGAGGAGGCCGCGGAGGCGATCGCGGAGCTGGAGACGCTGGAGACGCGGATCGGCGAGACGGCCGCCGCGGTCACCGACCTCGCGGAGCGGGTGGGCGAGATCGACGAGATCGCGGCCGTGATCGACGAGATCGCGGAGGAGACCAACCTGCTCGCGCTGAACGCCTCCATCGAGGCGGCCCGCGCGGACGGCTCCGGCGACGGGTTCGCGGTCGTGGCAGACGAGGTGAAGTCGCTCGCGGAGGAGACGCGCGAGTCCGCAGCGGAGATCTCCGGGCGCATCGAGCAGGTCCAGCGGGCGTCCGCGGAGACCGCGGCCGACGCCGAGGCGATGGAGGCGGAGGTGGCCGAGGGTGTCGAGACGATCGAGTCGACGCTGCGGGAGTTCGAGGGGGTCGTCGAGGACGTGACGACCGTCGACGAGACGGTCCAAGAGATCAGCGACGCGACCGACGACCAGGCGCGCACGACGCAGGAGGTCGTCGACATGGTCGACGGGGTCGCCTCCGTGAGCGGACAGACCGCGACCGAGGCGGAGACCGTCGCGGCCGCGGCCGAGGAACAGACCGCGACCGTCTCCGAGGTGACGGGGCGGGTTCACACCCTCTCCGACCAGTCCGACGAGCTACTGGCGCGGCTCACCGAGTTCGAAGTGCCGAGCGGGGACGGCGCGCCCGCGGACACGACCGGCGGTCCGGCGGGCGGCCCGGGGCCGCGGCCGGCGACGGGAGACGACGACTGAGGAGCGGGGTCTGAGATCGAGCGAAGTCGCGGGCCCGGCTATTCTGAGCGGCCGCGACCGCCGAGCGAGGGGAGGTTCACGCCGATCTCACCGAGGAGCGCGCCGACAGCGGCGTAGCCGAACGCGGCGACGGCGCCGAAGAGGATCACCTGTCCGACGACGACGAGCAGCGCCGACAGCGGGTCGCCCGCGCCTAAGATTAGGTCGTTCAGGAAGATGTCGACGAACCGACCGATGTCTCCGACCACCCGAGAGACGAAGTCGATGAGCGCGATCATGGACCACGGTTGGGCCGGGGGGTACTTGGGTGTTGAGTTCGCGGCGCCGCGCGGTCCCCGCTCGCCCGGCTACGCCTCCGCCTCCGACGCCGGGTCGTCGTCCGAGCGCGCGTACCGCAGCGCCCAGCCGATCAGGACGCCCTGAAACGGGAGCCGGACCAACGCCGCGAGCCGCGCCGGTCCGACGAGTCGGTCCGGCACGAGGTCGCTCAGGACCTCGCGGCGGGCGAGGTGGACGTTCGCCGGGAACACCGCCACGAGGAGGGCGACGACCCCCCACGCCGACGCGCGACGGGTCCGCCGCAGCGCGACGCCGACCCCGAGGAGTATCTCCGCGATCCCGGAGAGGTACACCAGTCCGACCGGGCGGGGAAACGCCGGCGGGACCGCCTCCGCGAACCGCTTCGGGGCGAGGAAGTGAGCGATCCCGGCGACGACGTACACCGCTCCCATGAGCGGCGCGAGCGACCGCCCGGAACTCCCGGACCCGTCGCCCCGCGATTCGGTCGGCTCGGAGGGCCCCGACGAATCGGGGCGCGCGGCGTCGCAGTCGGTCGATCCGGGTCGGCCTGTGTCGGTCATGTCTCGGCACACGAGCGGGACGCCTATCAGTCCTCCCGATCGAACCGGGGTCCGCCGCGGCGCGGGCGCGGCCGGGCCGAGGGTTCCCGGAACCGAACCCCTTAGGGACGGCCGAGCCGTAGGGGTCGGTAATGAACACGTTGTTCTGGGTGCTGACGGGGGTCCTCGCCTACTCCGCGGTCGCGATGTGGCTGCGGAACAGGGGGGCCCTCCCGGACGCGTTCAGGGTCTCCGGGCCGGTGTTGACCCTCCGGACCCTCCGCGGACGCGCCTTCCTCGGCCGGCTCGCGGCGCCGAAGCGGCTCTGGCGCGCGGTCGCGAACCTCGGGCTCGGCGGAGCCCTGGTGGCGATGGTGGCGTCGTTCGCGCTCATCCTCTCGTCCGCGATGTCCGCGTTCACGAACGCGCAGCCCTCCGCGATCCAGCAGCCGCAGAACTTCCTCATCATCCCCGGCGTCAACGACTTCCTCCCGCTGTCGGTCGCGCCCGAGATCGTCGCCGGCCTCGCCGGCGCGATGGTGATCCACGAGGGCGCCCACGGCCTGCTCTGTCGGGTCGAGGACATCGACATCGACTCGATGGGGCTGGTCTTCTTCGCGCTGCTCCCGGTGGGCGCGTTCGTCGAACCGGACGAGGAGGCGACGCAGGAGGCCTCCCGCGGCGCCCGCGCCCGGATGTTCGCGGCCGGCGTCACCGCGAACACGGTGCTCACGGTCGTCGTCTTCGCGCTCCTCTTCGGTCCGGTCGTCGGCGCCATCTCGCCGGCGGCGGGCTACGCCGTTGGTGAGGTGAACCCCGACTCCCCCGCGGCCGCGGCCGACCTCTCGCAGGGCGACCGGATCGTCGAGGTGGCGGGGGCCCCGGTCGAGACGAGCGGCGAGTTCGAGTCCGCGATAGCCGACGCCGGCGACTCCGTCGCGCTCACCGTCGACGACGGGGAGACACGGGAGACGCTGACCGTCGACCGCGAGCTACAGGTGGTCGGCTCCGCCGGCGGCAACCCCCTCGGGGTGACCATCGAGGAGCAGCCGGTGACGATCGCGGCCGTGAACGGCGACCCGGTCGCGACCGAGTCGGACTTCTTCGCCGCGGTCGGCGGCGACGAGCGCGCGACGCTGACCGTGACCGGCAACCAGACCGTGCTCGATCAGGTCCGCGACGCGCCCGGCGCCGAGAACGCGACGGGCGTCGAGACCGCGGACGACGAGGGCGCCGTCACCGTCTCCGACGCGCCGATCGGCGCGTACGTCGTCGGGGTTCAGGAGGACGGCCCGCTCCACGACGCGGGCGCGACGCTTGGCGAACCGCTGACGGTCGTCTCGATAGACGGCGAGCGCGTCGTCGACAACGAGGCGCTCTCGGCCGTCCTCGGGGAGCGCGAGCCGGGCGAGACCGTCCCCGTCACCGTCTACGACGGCGACGGCGAGCGCGACACCTACGACGTGGAACTCGACCCGCACCCGAACCGCGACGGCGGGTTCATCGGCGTCAGCGTCTTCCCCGGCACGAGCGGGCTGGCGCTCGACGACGTCGGCGTCACCGAGTACCCGGCCGGCGCGTACCTCGAACTGCTCGGCGGCGACGGCGGGCAGGAGGCCGCGGACGGGCTCCCGCTCGGCGGGATCACGGACTCGCCGCTCGGCTTAGTGTTCGTCGCGCTCATCCTCCCGCTCGGCAGCCTGTTCGGGCTCCCGTTCAACTTCGCGGGGTTCACCGGCGACCTGACCAACTTCTTCGTCGTCGAGGGGCCGCTCGCGGCGCTCGGGGGCGGCGTCTTCCTGCTCGCGAACCTCCTCTTCTGGTCGGGGTGGATCAACATCCAGCTGGCGCTTTTCAACTGCCTCCCGGCGTTCCCGCTCGACGGCGGCCGCATCCTCCGGATGGTCGCGGAGGCGGTGATCAGCCGGGTCCCGATCAGCGACCGACACGCCGCGGTGCGGACGATCACGGTCTCGTCCGGACTCGTCATGTTGGCCGGGCTGATCGCGATGATCTTCGGCAACCAGATCCTCACCGCGCTCGGGATGATCTGAGGCGGTGGCGCGTGCCGGTGAGCGCCGCATCGCGGCGCGCACCGCACGCGCGAGGGAGTCGGTGGTCCGGAGCGAAGCGGAGGACCACCGACGAGGCTGGGGAGGTGTGAGGCGCGGTGCCGTGCGGGGCGGGGTGTGACTCAAAGGGGCAGCCGGGAGGGCGCCGTAGGCGACGTAAGCACCGCAGCGAAGGAACGAAGTGACTGAGCGAGGAGCACAGCGAGCGTACGGCGCCCTCCCGGCTGGGGCTTTGGCGGTGTTCGCGGTCGATCTACTGACACTCATTTATAAGTGGATGGCTGGAACTTCAGCGGTGTTCTCCACCGATCTGTTGGTAGCCGTTTATAAGCGAACGGCTGACCCTTTCGAGATCGTCACCGCGCCGTCGTTCACGGATAAGTAGCCGACGGCAACACCACAATCCGATTTATAAACAACCGAACAACAACACTACTTCATCCTTCCTCGCTACCGTTCGCCGGCGTTTCCGTACCGCGCGAGAGATACGTCGGACTCCTCTCCGTTGAAGAGTCGTAACAGAGCGAGGGAAACGCGTTTCCCCCGTCGACGCGACGCCCCCGTATGACCCACTCGCGGACGGTCGAGCTGGAGGGCCACATCATCGACAGCGGGACGATACAGCGCTGCTTCGGCGCGGTGATGGACCTGGGCGGCTCGTTCGACGTCGAGCGGTTCGACGTCGGGAAACACGAGACCGAGGAGTCGTACTGCCGGCTGACCGTCTCCGCGGACGACCCCGAGACGCTGCGGGACATCCTCCACGAACTCCACCAGAACGGGGCGGTGTTAGAGGACCCCTCCGAGGTGGAACTCGTCGCGGCGCCCGCCGACAAGGTGGTCCCGCCGGACTTCTACTCGACGACCAACCACCCGACAGAGGTGCTGTACGACGGCGAGTGGATCGACGTCGAGCGGATCGAGATGGACTGCGCGCTGGTTATTGACCCCGAAGGTGCCGTCGACGGCTCCCCGCGCGCCTACACCAAGACGCTCAACGCGGTCGAGGCGGGCGACCTCATCGCGACCGACGAGTCCGGGATCCGCGTGAACCCGCCCGAGCGCCCGCGGAGCGGCGGCGGCGCGTTCGGCTTCATGCAGGGCGGCGTCTCCGCCGAGCGCCCCTCGGAGTCGACGATCCGGGAGGTCGCAGCGGAGCTGCGCGCGGTGAAAGAAGAGGGGGGTAACGTGATGGTCGTCGCGGGGCCGGCCGTGATCCACTCGGGCGCGGGCGACGCGCTCGCCGATCTCGTCGCGGGGGGCTACGTCGACGCGCTCTCCGCGGGCAACGGGTTCGCCACCCACGACCTCGAACGCTCCATCTACGGCACCTCGCTCGGGATGAACGTCGAGACGCTCGAACACCCGCGGAAGGGCCACAAACACCACATCTGGACCATCTCGGAGATCATCCGGGCGGGCGGGGTCGAGGCCGCCGTCGAGGAGGGAATCGTCACGGAGGGCGTGATGTACGAGTGTGTCGCGAACGACGTCGACACCGTCCTCGCGGGGTCGATCCGCGACGACGGCCCGCTCCCGGACACGGTCACCGACGCGGTCGAGGCGCAGAACGCGATCCGCGAGCAGGCCCACGACGCCGACCTCGTTATCATGCTCGCGACGCTGCTCCACTCCGTCGCGGTCGGGAACTGCCTCCCGTCGACGACGAAGACCGTCTGCGTCGACATCGACCCCGCCACCGTCACCCAGCTGCTCGACCGCGGCTCCGCGCAGGCGATCGGGATGGTGACCGACATCGGAACCTTCGTCCCGACGCTCGCGGAGTTCGTGCTGGAGGGAGGGGAATGACGCTCGAGATCCGCCCGTACGACCGCGAGCGCGACGCGGAGGGACTGTACGCGTCGAAGGTCGCCTTCGAGCGCGGTCTCGGCGCGAACACCGGCGGCGAGGGGAAGGCGGCCGCCTACGAGGGGAAGCTCACCGACGCGTACCGCGAGCGGTGGCTCCGCTGGGTCGACCGCTGCGTCGACGACGACCCCCGGTGCGTGACCGTCGCGGTCGACGATGGGGCGAGCGATGAGGGCACCGCGGAGGGCGAGGAAGTGGTCGGCTACGTCTTCGTCCTTCCCGAGCGGCTGGCGATGGTCTGGGACGCGGCGGTGTTGAACGAGCTGTACGTCGCGCCCGAGCACCGCGGCACCGGCGTCGCGGACGACCTGCTGGACGCCGCGCTCGCGCTCGCGGCCGACCAGGACCTCCCGCTCGACCGGATGGTCCTCGACGTCGACCCCGCGAACGAGCGCGCGCAGGGATTCTACGACCGCCGCGGCTTCGAGCCGTGGGGCGAGATGGCCGCGCGGCCGCTGGACGACGCCTGAACCGGCGGCCGCCGGGCGGAGCCGCCCCGCGGATCCGTCGCAAATCCGTTCCGACTCCCGAAGCTACAAGCGCGTCCGACCGCTCTCGACGGCCGTGATACAGATCGGTATCGTCGGCTGCGGCGTCATCGGGAACCGCCTCGCGGCCGCGATAGACGAGCACGACCGGTACGAACTGGCCGCCGCCTGCGACCTCGACCCGGAGCGCGCCGCATCGCTCGCGGCCGACCACGGCACCGACCGCACCGCGACGACGACCGACCACGCCTCGCTCGTCGAGACCGACGGCCTCGACGCGGTGTACGTCGGCGTACCGCCGCTCGCGCACCGCGAGGTGGTCGCGGACGCGCTCGCGGCCGACAGGCACGTGATCTGCGAGAAGCCCATCGCGGCCGACGCGGAGACGGGCCGCGAACTCGTCTCGCTCGCGGCGGAGACCGACCGCGTCACGGCCGTGAACCTCCCGTTCCGCTACACGACGGGGTTCGTCCGCCTGCGCGAGGCGATCGCCGCGGGCGAGGTCGGCGAGCCGCGCCGTGTCGAACTCCGGTTCCGGTTCCCGGAGTGGCCCCGCGAGTGGCAGGACGTGACGTGGCTGGAGTCGCGCGAGCAGGGCGGCCCGCTGCGCGAGGTCGGCACGCACTTCCTGTTCGGCGTTCAGGAGCTGTTCGGTCCGATAGAGGCCGTCTCCGCGGACGTCGGCTACTCCGGACCGGAGGCCTACGAGGACGACGTGGTCGGCACGTTCCGAGCGGACGGCGTCCGAGGAACGATCGACCTGCTCTGCGACCACGAGGGCGAGGGGGCGAACGACATTACCGTCGGCGGCGACGAGGCGTCGCTGTCGCTGACGGAGTGGTATCGGCTCATCCGGAACCGCGGCCGCGGGGACGAGGAGACGCTGGTCGACGAGCGCGGCGACACGGTGCGCGCGCTCCTGACGGAGTTCGCGGGGGCGGTCGAGGGCGACGGCGGCGACCTCGTCTCCTTCGTCGAGGCGACGCGGGTCCAAGAGGTGCTCGACGCGATACATGCCTCCGAGGGGGACCGGGTTCGACCCGGAGCGGGCGACGGGAGATAGTCGGACCGCGCCGTCGCGGGGCGGGAACGCCCGGCAGGAATTATGTGTCCCTCGGACCCATCTCCGCGTATGAGCTACCTCGTTGCGACCGACGGGTCGACGGAGAGCGACGAAGCCGTCCGGTACGCGGCGCGACAGGCGGTCGCGTTCTACGAGACGCTCGAGATCGCCCACGTGTTGACGCCGGACTCGGAGCTGGTCGACGGGACGATCATCCTCCCGGGCGAGGAGGCCGCCGTCGAGGCCGGACAGGGCGTCTTGGAGAGCGCCCGCGGCGTCGCGGAGGAGGCGGTCGACGAGCCGATCACCGTCGAGACCCAACTGCTCACGGGGCGCCCGGCGGACGCGATCACCGATCACGCGGCCGCGGAGTCCGTCGACGCCATCTACGTCGGCCACCGCGGCCTCTCGGAAGAGCGCGAGCAGGTCGTCGGCAGCGTCGCGAAGAGCGTCGTCGACAAGGCGAGCGTTCCCGTGACGGTGATCCGCTAGGTCCACGGGTCGCAATCGGGAGGAGCGTCAGAGACGCTGGCAAGGACCACCGTTATCGGGCCTTCAAAACCGGTTGGGTGCCTAACGGATGTTGATGCCCGAAGACGTACTCGTCACGGCGGACTGGGTGGAATCGAACCTCGACGCGTTCCAAGACGACGACTCCGATCACCGGCTCGTCGAGATCAACAACCCGACCGTCACGGACGAGTCGGAGTACACGCCCTACGAGGAGGGCCACATCCCCGGCGCGCTGAACTTCGAGTGGGACGCCGTGTTCACCGACGAGACGGAGCGAGACATCGTCTCGAAGGAGAATTTCGCCAAACGAAACGGCGAGGGCGGCATCGACGCCGACACGACGGTCGTCGTGTACGGCGGCGGTCGCGTCCCGAACTGGTTCGCGCTGTTCGGCTACTGGATCTACAAGTACTACGGCCACGACGACATCCGCGTGATCGACGGCGGGAAGGGGTACTGGGTCGACAACGACTACCCGCTCTCCACCGATGAGCCCGACTTCACGCCCCGCGAGTACGAGGCGAGCGGCCCCCACGAGGACATCCGCGCGTACAAAGACGACATCGACGAAGCGATCCAAGAGGGGATCCCGATGGTCGACGTCCGCTCGCCCGAGGAGTTCTCCGGCGAGGTCATCGCTCCCGAGGGGCTCAACGAGACTGCCCAGCGCGGCGGCCACATCCCCGGCGCGAGCAACGTGCCGATCGGGACCACGCTGAACGACGACGGGACGTTCAAGAGCCCGGACGAGCTCCGCGAGCTGTACGACGCCGCCGGCGCTGACGGCGACGGGGAGACGATCACGTACTGCCGGGTCGGCGAGCGCTCGTCGATCGAGTGGTTCCTCCTGCACGAGCTGCTCGGCTACGACGACGTCAGCAACTACGACGGCTCCTGGACCGAGTGGGGCAACCTCATCGGCGCGCCGATCGAGACGGGCGAGTAAGCGAGGCTCGCGGTCGCTGACCGACGTTTCCTCTTTCCGACACCGATCCGGCAGAGGGGCGTCAACCGGGCGCATCTCCGTCGACCCCTGACCGCCTCGACGCGCGTCTCGAACGACCCCCAGAAGGCCTATCTTTCTTCGAGGAGAGAATCCCGCCGTTCACGGCGGGCGTGAATCCGACATCGCCTCCACAACCTACGTTCAGCAACAATACGGATATTTAACTAATAGTGTATCGTAGCATGACGTACACCGAGGCGGTCACACCGCCCACTCAAATGCACAATATCGGGACTCCGAGGCCCAGAACGTTCGAGACACACTCTCGAACCGCTGTGGTGTCTCGGTCAAGATAACTCCGAGTCCCCTGCCGGGATAGGAGTAACGGCGGTGTGGCCCCGCCATCGGCCTGTCATGCCGACAGGCCGTGAACCAGCAAATATCCCAACCCAGCGGTGTAGTGCCGTGGGAAGCCTCGCCGTTTACGGCGAGGAGGAGGTCACTAGCGAACTCGATCAAGCACAACCGTGTACCCCGCGCTCGCCCTCTTCCTCCTCGCGTTCGGGATCCCGCAGGCCGTCTGGCCGTACCGGCTCGCCCGGTTCGAAGAGCGACTCGACTCGATCGGGAGCAAGCGGGCGCGTGGTCCGAGGTCGAACCCGCGGAGTGGAAGGTGACACTCACGCGCGTCGTCGGGATCGGAATGGCGTTTCCGGGGGCGATCGAACTGCTCGTCGGGTGAAGACGGACCCTACCGTCGCCCCCACAGCGTCTCGATACGATCCTCCACTCGATCGAAGGCGATCCGAATCACGTCCCGGTGGTCCGAGGGCCACTCGGCGTCCCGCGCGTCGGTGCGGCCCGCGGTCGGCGGCGGGTGGAAGTGGTCCCGCGAGTTGTGCGCGTTCTGGTGCCGGTCCCACCGACACTTCCACGCGGTACCCCGTCGGTCCTCCTGGTAGTGGACGGCGAAGTCGTCGTTGCGGTACCAGCGAATCTCGAACCGAGCGGCCGCCTCATTCAGGTAGTACTCCGGGGACAACTCGACGCGCAGGTGCGTGTTCCCCGCTTCGAGTAACTCCGCGGACTCGACGGTGCGACTACCGGCGCATCGAGACCGTATCCGCTCCAACACCGATCGGTCTATCGGTGCGGGACTGGCGCCGTCGTCTGCCGGTGCCATCGTCAGCCGTGCGACGAGACCGCGGATCCGGCCGCCTTCCGCCGAGCGCGTTCGTGAAGGCGGCGTGCCTCGAGGGCGGTGGCCCAGTCGCCGAGGTCCGCGTACACGTCGTCGATCCGCGGCGCGTCGAACGCGAGGGCGTCGACGTCGGCGGGCGAGTCGGCGTCGTACTCGTCGCGGTACCCCTCGATCCGGTCGGTCAGTTCGGACACGCGGACCCGTAACTCGTCGATGGTGTGCTTGCGCGCGAGTTCGCTCACCCGCCGCCACTCGAAGTAGTCGTCGTTGCGCTCGTACCGGACCGGCCGCCCCTCGTGACGAACGACGATGCCGAGGTCGGCGTAGAACGACAGGTGCGCCCGCGCCGACTCGTCCGAGCAGTCCGCCCGCTCAGCGATTTTGGAGACGGTCATCGGCTCCCGAGCATGTAACACCGCGCCGTACACGCGCCCCTTCGTGTCTTCGTTCTCAAAAGGTCGCTCGAACGAGGGCGGGTCGTCGCGGTGCGCCTCATCTGCCATACCTCGCACGACGAGACAAAACTACATATTTCTTTCTGCGACCAAGATATATTTGTTGAGTCCGCGGTCGGCGCGTTTACCGGACGACCGTTAGACCGGGAGGCGCTACTGCCTCCTCAGTCGTCCAGCGACGCGACCGCGGTCCGCTCCGCGCCGATCCGTCGGTCGAGGAAGTCGTCGAGCAGCTCCAGCGAGCGGATCTTCTGGTCGATGTCGCCGGAGCCGTGGCCCTCCTCGCCCAGTTCCTCGTACTCGTAGTCGACGCCCGCCTCGAAGCCGGCGTCGTCGAGGGCGTCCCGGAGGATCCGGGCCTGCGAGACGGGCACCCGCGGGTCGTTGACGCCGTGGACGATGAGGAGCGGCGCGTCGAGGTTCCCGACGTGGGTCACGGGGCTGCGCTCGCGGTAGAGCGCCTCGTTCTCGTCGGGGTCACCGAGGTTCTTGGCCATGAGCTCCGTCCGGAAGTGCGGCATAGTGTTTTCGTACATGTCGAACAGGTCGCTGACGCCGACCCACGCGATCCCGGCGGCGTACAGGTCCGGGTACTGGACCAGCTGCCAGTTCGCGGAGTAGCCGCCGTAGGAGCCGCCGTACACGGCGACGCGCTCCTCGTCGAGCCAGTCGTACTCGTCGAGGACGTGCTCGGCGCCGACCGCCACGTCCCCCTGCTCGGCGCCGCCCCAGTCGTCGTACAGCTCCTCGACGAACTCGCGGCCGCGCCCCGTGGAGCCGCGGTAGTTCACCTGAAGCACGGAGTAGCCGCGCGACAGCAGGAACTGGACCCGGTAGCTGAACCGCCGCGCGTCGTGGTGCCGCGGGCCGCCGTGCGGGTTGATAATAAGCGGCGAGGGGCGTCGGCCGGAGTCGAACAGCAGGCCCTCGATTTCGAACGCCTCGTACGGGTCGTGGTCGACCGCCCGCGCCGGGGTCTCGGGGACGCCGTCGGAGACGAACGACACCGTCTCCGGCTCGACGAAGTCGTCGGGGTCGAACGGGCCGTACTCCGCCTCGAAGACCGTCTCCGTGGCGTCGCTTTCGAGGTCGTACGCGACCAGCTCCGGGCGCCGGCTCGACGTGGTCCGAGTCGCCAGCAGGCGGTCGTCGGTCAGCCGCCCCTCCAGCACGCCGGCGACGCCGGCCGGGAAGTCGAGTTCGCGGCCCTCGCCAGTCTCGACGTCGTAGACCACGGGGACCGTCACGGCGCCGCGCGTCCGGCTCGCGACGAAGCGGTCGCCGCCGTCGAGGAAGTGGCTCGGGGACTCCTCGGAGTCGTCGCCGCCGAACCACGTCACGGTCGCCCCGTCGACGCCGTCCGAGAGGTCGACGACCCCGGACCGACCGAAGTCGGTGGTGTTGTCGCTCACGAGCAGTCGACCGCCGTCCGGTCCCCAGTCGACCGGGGCCGCCTCGGCGCCCGTCTCGCCAACGTTCAGGTTCCGGGGGTTCGAGCCGTCCGCGTCAGCGACGTAGACGTCTTCGTTCTCGTAGGCGTCGGTCTCGTTCGTCGCGTACGCGATCCGGTCGCGGTCGGGCGACAGCTGCCCCGACCCGGTGGCGCGCTCGTACTCGGTGAGCTTCGCCGTCTCGCCGCTCGGAAGGTCGTGGCGGTAGAGGTTCATCTGCCCGTCGCGGCTGGAGCCGAGCAGGAGCGTCTCGCCGTCCTCGCCCGCGTCCAGCAGGTAGGTCTGGCCGTCCATCTCGACGACCGGCTCGCTCTCGCCGTCGAGCGACATCGCCCACACGTCGTGCTGCTCGTCGCCGCCCTCGTCGCGGTGGTAGAAGAGGCGGTCGCCGCTCGGGTCCCACTCGAACCCGGCGCGGACCGAGCGGGGCACGTCGCCGTCGCTCAGCTGGGTCAGCGACCCGTCGGCCGGGTCGAGTAGGTGGAGTTCGTTGCGGCCGGTCGCGTCGTAGTAGAGCGCGACCGTCTCGCCGTCGGGCGACACTCGGGGACTGGAGAAGGTCGGAAGCTCCGCCAGTTCGCGGAGTACGTCGGGTTCCTCGGTCTCTGACATCCGAGTAGAACGGGCGGCGGAACCGTCTTGAACGTTTCCCGGAGAGTCGATGCGCGCGTGGCGCGATGGTTCCGACACCTTCAGACGGGTGACGACTCGGAGACGCGGTCCAACTCCGCGAGACCGAGCGCCATCCCGAACAGCATGAGGCCGAGCGTCGCGACGCCGGCCGCAAGGGAGATGTTCGCGATGACGTTCGTGGTGAACGTCTCGACGCCGGCGCCCATGGCCCCTCGGAACCGCGCCCGCCGATTCGTCTCACCGCGCGACGTTTCCCGCCACGTCTTCCGATGGGAAACGACAAGCGAAGTCGCCGCCGCGCAGACGGGAAAAATCGCCGCGGTCACGAACGGGTCACCGGGGGAGAATCGCGCCACGAGACCGGTGACGGACAGTCCGACGATCAGCGCGATACCGTAGCGGAGGGCTCAGTTCACGGGCCTTTTTGTAGGGATTTCACAAATGGATTTTGGTCGGATTCCGGCGGCGCCGACCACTTCTACGAGCACCTGATCGACGGCGACGCCGCGATCAACTACACGCAATGGCAGTCGCAGTGCGGGCTGGTCGGCCGCCCCGGGCTGCGATTGTACGATCCGCGCAAGCAAGTGCGCGATCAGGACCCGGACGGGGAGTTCATCGGACGGTGGGTCCCCGAACTCGACCCGCTGCCCGCCGCACACCTCGACGCCCCCGAGAAGGCGCCGCTCGCGGTCCAGCGCGAGGCGGGCGTCGAGGTCGGCGCGGACTACCCGCGCCGGGTCGTCGACTACGAGCGGGCGCGCCTGGAGTTCCGCGAGCGCTACGGTGACGCCTTCGACGCGGCCGCCACGCGCCTCGGTGACGAGGAGATCGCGCGTCGCGCGTCGCTCTCGGGCGGGATCGAGGGCGCGCGGTCGATCGCAGCCGAACACGGCGAGCCGGCGGGGTCGGGCGCGAGCGACGCCGACGAGTCCGCCCAGACCGGCCTCGACGAGTTCGGGTGAACGGGTGGTCGAATCCCGAGGAGGGCGGGCGGTGCCCCCGTGGTGGAAAGCTTCATACGGTTGTGCGTCGTATTGTGCGTTATGACACAAAACGTCGGCGCGACGGACAAGCGAGTCAGGACAGCGGTCGGCGCCCTCGCCGGCGTCGCCTCGATAGCCACCCTCGCGGGCGCCGCGCCCCTCCCCGCGCTCGCGGCCCCGGTCCTCGGCGTCGTCGCGCTCGCGATGCTCGCGACCGCCGCGACCGGGACCTGCGGTCTGTACGCCCTGCTCGGCGTCGACACCTGCCCCGCAGACGCCGGCGGCTCGCGCTGATAGTCCCGTTCTCCTTCGCTTCAGGATAACCGATATTCCGACTACAGAGCCGTTGGAACGTTGGTTTTCGTACATGTCCGACGGCAGCCTCAAGTGACCGCAGCGCGTACCGATCGCATGTTCGACACCGAGCCGAGCAGACGGCGTCGCGCCGCGGAACGCGGTCGGGTCCGAACCGGGGTGACCGCCGCGTGAGCGACGGTCCGACCGCCCTCGTGATCGGCGGCGGCGCGACGGGGACCGGGATCGCCCGGGACCTGGCCGCGCGCGGCGTCGACGCGACGCTCGTCGACCGCGGCGGACTCGGGAGCGGGACCTCCGGGCGCTCGCACGGCCTCCTCCACAGCGGGGCCCGCTACGCGGAGGCCGACGCCGAGGGCGCCCGCGAGTGCATCGAGGAGAACCGGACGCTCCGCGATATCGCCGGCGCCTGCGTCCGCGAGACGGGCGGCCTGTTCGTCCGACTCGCCGGCGACGACCCGGACTACTTCGAGGAGAAGGTCGCGGCCTGCGAGGCGGTCGGGATCGAGACGGAGCGGCTCGACGCCGACGCCGCCCGCGAGGCGGCGCCGGGGCTCGCGGACGACGTCGAGGAGGCGTTCCGCGTCCCCGACGGCGTCATCTACCCCTCTCGGCTGGTCGCCGCCAACGCCGCTGACGCCGAGCGCCGCGGCGCGACCGTCCACCCGCACGCGCCGGTCGAGGACGTGACGGTCCGCGACGGCGCGGTCGAATCGGTCCGCGTCGGCGGCGACGTGGACGCGGCGCTCTCGCCCGATGTCGTCGTCAACGCCACCGGCGCGTGGGCGGACTCGATCGCGGAGATGGCCGGCGTCGAGGTCGGCATGGCGCCGAGCCGCGGCGTGATGGTCTCGGTGGAACACGAGGGGTTAGGCCCCGTGTTGAACCGGTGCCGCGACCCCGACGACGGCGATATCGTCGTGCCCCACGACGGCGAGGTCGTGTTGGGGACGACGAGCGTCCCCGTCTCGGACCCCGACGACTACGAGCGCGCCGACTGGGAGGTCGAGCGCTCGGTCGAGGAGTGCGCCGCGATGCTCCCCGCCGTTGCCGACGCGCCGACCGTTCGGACGTGGTGGGGCGTCCGACCCCTATACGCGCCCGACGAGTCGGGGGAGGACCGTCGCGGCATCTCGCGCGGCTTCACGCTGCTCGACCACGAGCGCGACGGCGCGGCCGGGCTGTACAGCGTCGTGGGCGGGAAACTGACCACCTATCGGCAGATGGCCGAGACGACGGTCGACCGCGTCTGCGACCGGCTGGGGGTCGAGGCCGACTGCGAGACCGCCGAAGAGCCCCTCGCTCACGCCGACGACCCCGAGCGGCTGGACGAACTCGTCGAGGAGTACGGCGGGGCGAACCCCACCGACGCCGGCGTGGTCGACGCGCCGGCGGACGACTGACCGACGGACGCCTCCGGGCGCGTCGCGGCCGCGTGCCGACGCGGGTTCGAGGCTGAACCACGGGGTTGAGGGCCCGACGGCGCGACCGATCGGTATGCCAGTCGCGACGGTCGGCGAGACGGCGACCCACGAGGTAGCGATCACCGATGAGACGATAGAGACGTTCGCGGCCGTTTCCGGCGACGAGAACCCGATCCACCTCGACGACGAGTACGCCGCCGAGACGATGTTCGGCGGCCGCGTCGCGCACGGAATCTTGTCGGCGGCGGTCGTCTCCGGCGCGCTCGCGCGGCTCTCCGGCGACATCGTCTACCTCTCGCAGGACCTGTCCTTCGAGAAGCCGGTTTTCCCCGGCGAGACGGTCGAGGCGACCGTCCGCGTCACCGAGGACCTGGGCGACGACCGGCTCGCGGTCGAGACCACCGCGACCGTCCCCGAGCGCGACGAGCGCGTCCTCTCGGGCGAGGCGACGGTGTTGTCGGTGCCGCACGGAAGCGGTGAGTGACCCACGACGGCGGACGCTCGGCCAATACGGCTTATAAATAAACGAAAAGAGGGGGAGGTGGCGCGTGCCGACGAGCGCCCACAGGGCGCGAGTCGCACGCGCGAGGTCGCCGGCGGCGAAGCCGCCGGCTGCCAGAGAATCTTCGATTCTCGCTGGAGTCGGCCGGTCGGAGCGAAGCGGAGACCGGCCGACGAGGCTGGGGAGGCGTGAGGCTTCGGTGCTGTGCGGGGCGGGACTCAAAGGGGCAGTCGCGAGGGCGAAGCACGGCGACGTAAGTAGCGTGGCGCTACGCGCCACGGAAAGCCGGCGGCGCCGCCGCCGCCGACACCGGAACGAGGGAGCGGAGCGACCGAGTGAGGCGCGCAACGAGCCGCGCGAGTCCTCGCGACTGGGGCTTTGGAGGTGTTCGTCGCCGATCCGCTCTCAGCCATTTATAAGCGAGCGGTCGAGGTTTCGGAGGTATCCGCCACCGACCCACAGTCAACTATTTATAAGCGGTTAGCCTCGCCACCGGAGCACGGTCGCGGACCAGGTGTAGCCGGTCCCGGCCGCGAGCAGACAGACGAGGTCGCCCGGTTTGAGCCGACCCGTCTCGGCGCCGCGCTCCACCGCGAGCGCCTGGTCGACGCTCTGGACGTGGCCGTACTCGTCGAGGTAGTAGCCGTCGCCCGCGGGGTCGAGGCCGAGCTCGTCGAGGACGCGCTCGTGGAACGACCGCTTCATGTGCGTGAGCGCGACGAAGTCGAGGTCGTCGCGGTCGAACCCGGACCGCTCCAAGGCGGTGTCGGCGACGGAGAGGTACGCTGGCAGCGACACCGGCCCCAAGCGTTCCTTCATTCCCTCGGGGTCGGGCACGTCGAGTGTGTGGAGCCCCTCGCGGACCGTCTCCCCGCTCGCCGGGCGCTTCGACCCGCCCGCGGGCATCACCACGTCGTCGGCGAACGAGCCGTCGGTCTCGGCCGCGCTGGCGAGGACGGTCGCCCGCGCTCGGCCGTCGAAGGGATCGCTTTCGACCCCGTTGTCCGACGCCTCGTCGTCCGCCGCCTCGACGACGAACGCGCTCGCGCCGCTGCCGAAGTTGAACATGAACGAGCTGTCCTCGTTGCCGTAGTCGACGAGGTCCTCCTCGCGGCTGGCGGCGACGAGCAGCGCGGTGTCGATCGGCTCGGTCTCTAGCTGCGCGGTCATCTGTCGCAACGCGATCGGCGCGCCCGCACAGAGCGTGTAACTCTCGGTCGCGTAGGCGTTCGTCGCGCCCAAGCGGTCGGTGATCGCGGCCGCCGCCGACCAGACGACGTGGTCCTTGTACTCGGATCCGTGGTAGACGACGGCGTCGAGGTCGGTCGGGTCCACGTCCGCGTCCGCGAGCGCGGCCTCGGCCGCCGTCACGGACATGTCGGTCGCGTGGTCGCCGTCGGGCGGGCAGACGTGCTTCTCGCGGACGCCCATCTTCTCGACGACCACCTCCTCGGGGATACCGCTCTCGGCCGCGATGGCCTCGCCCGTGATGATCTCGTCCGGGACGTACGTCCCGATTCCGGTGATACCGACGGTCATCGGTGTCCCCCACGTCGCGTTCGATTCGGTTCGCCGCGTCGCGTGGTGTCGATCATGTGTCGTGTGTCCGCATCGTGATTCGTCGCCGTTGTGCGTACTGACACCGCAGAGTTCGAGCCGGTAGGCCCGCGCCCCACAACGCTACCTCCGATAGCGCCGCAGGTAGTCCGGGAGCCGCTTCCCGACGGTGCCGCCGAGCCGGTCGCGAAGCGTCCCGAGGATGCCGTTCGGGACGAACAGCACGAACAGCACGAAGACGATCCCGAGGTACAGCGGGGCGCGCCCGTCGACCGCGGTGTTGACGAACAGCTCCAGACTGACCCCGAAGAGGTCCGCTTCGAGGACGCTCGCCGGGAGTCCCTCGCGCAGCAGCGTCGCGATCCCGCCGCTCTCGGTGGAGAGGACGTCCGCTAACCCCTGATTGAACAGGGTCCCGTAGATCGGGCCAGCGAGGGTGCCGAACCCGCCCACGATCGTCGTGATCAGCGCGTCGGCGGTGACGAGGAAGTAGAACGTCCCGTCTGGCGCGACCGACCGCGAGTAGGCGGCGAAGACCCCGCCAGCGATCGCCCCGAAGAAGCCGCTGATGGCGAACGCGGCCAGTTTGAACCGGTAGGTCGCGTAGCCGACGGCGCGCGCCCGTTCCTCGTTCTCCCGAATCGCGATCATCACGCGCCCGAACGGCGAGTGGATGATCCGCTGCATCGCGAAGTAGCAGACCACCACGACGACCCCGAGCGCGTAGTACGAGACCACCGTCGCCGACAGGTCGATCCCGAGCCCGAGCAGGTTCTCGACGCTCTCGCCCGTGAGCCGCCCCACGTCGAGACTCAGCGCGTCGACGTAGGGGACGCCGATGGCGAGCGCGTCACCGCTCACCGTCGCGCCCTCGGTCGGGTTGCTGGAGACGTACCCCCACGACCGGATCAGCTCGTAGATCACCTGCGCGAACCCGAGCGTGATCATCGCGAAGTAGACGCCCGTGAGCCGGAACGACACCGACCCGATGACGAGCGCGAGCACCCCGGCCAGCACGGCGCCGAGGAGCAGCGTGATCATGAACGGCGTCCCACCGGGGACCCCCGGCACCTGCCCGTTCGCGGCGAGGACGACGAAGTACGCGCCCGTGCCGAAGAACGCCGCGTGGCCGAACGAGAGGTAGCCGGTGTAGCCGCTGACGAAGTCGAAGCTCATCGCGAACAGCCCCATGTACAACACCACGACCATGAACGTGATCGCGGGGAGGAACGCCTCCGCGAACGGCGCGGCCGGCGTCGCCAGCAGCGCCTCGTAGACCAGCGGATACAGCAGGAACCCGAGGATGACGGCCGCGTGAACGACGTGGTCCCGCAGGTGCTCGCCGAGGCCGCCGGTCGCGGTCGACGGCGGAACCGGGTCCGCCTCGTCGACGGGAGCGTTCGCGTCGACGGGAGCGTTCGCGTCGGCCGAGGAGCCATCGTCGCCGGGGTCGTCTCCCTCGACCGAGGCGCCCTCGTCGGCGGAACGGTCGGGGTCGCTAATGGCCCCCCACCTCCTCGACGCCGTAGAGCCCCTGCGGGCGGATGATGAGCATCACCACGAGCAGGAGGAAAATGGTCACCTCGGAGAGGCCGGGGAAGGTGACGATCCCGGTGGTGAACAGCCACGTCGTCACCGAGTCGGCGATCCCGACGATGCCCGCTGCGACGAGCGTCCCGGTGAAGCTCCCGAGCCCGCCGATGATGACGACGACGAACGCGTACAGCAGCACGTCGACGCTCAGGAGGACGCTCGGCCCCCAGATCGGGTCCCACATCAGCAGGACGCCGCCGACCGCGGCGAGTCCGGTGCCGACGCCGAACACGACGGTGAACGCCTGTCGCACGTCGATGCCGAGCGCCTGGACCATCTCGGTGTCCTCGCTGCCGGCGCGGATGTAGAGCCCGTACAGCGTCTTCGTCAGGAACGCCCACACCGCGACCGCGACGAGCGCGCCGATCGCGACCTCGAAGAGGTACAGCCGCCTGACGCCGACCCCGAGCAGTTCGGTCCGACCGAGCAGCACGTCCGGCGCGGTGGCCATCGGCGCCTGCCACTGCGGGTCCGGCTGGATCCCGCGGAGCGTCAAGACGATCCGGGCGACCTCCTCGATGATGAGCGAGACGCCGAACGTCAACAGGATCTGGTAGGTGGGCGTGCGGTCGTAGATCGGTCGGATCAGCGCCACCTCCATCGCGCTGCCGGCGGCGGTCGTGACCGCGAACACGAGCGCCAGCGCGACGAAGAAGACGAGTATCGTCGCGAGCGTCCCGGTGTTCGCGCCGACGAGGAGGACGAGCACCAGCCCGCCGAGGTACGCGCCGACCATCGCGACCGCGCCGTGCGCGAAGTTGAGCACGCCCATCAGTCCGAAGACGAGCGTCAGCCCGACGGCGATGGTGAAGTACACCGCGCCCTTGCCGATCCCCTCGGCGAGCACGCGGGCCGCGGTCTGAAGTCCCTCCACCGCGCCGCCGGTCGCGAGGAGCGCGGTCGGGTCGACGAGCGGTGCGATCTGCGAGACGACGGGAGCGGCGAGCGTTCCGGGGCTCATGCGGTGAGGTACCTCCGGATGCGCTCGTCCTCGCTCGTGACGCCGGCCGTCTCGCCAGCTTCCACAACGACGCCGTGGTCGACGAGGTAGAACCGGTCGGCCAGATCCATCGCCAGCCGGAAGTTCTGCTCGACCAGTACCATCGTCGTGTCCGCGGAGGCCGCGCGCAGCGCCTCGACGACGTCCTCGACGATCTGCGGCGCGAGCCCCTCGCTCGGCTCGTCGACTAACAGTAGCTCGTTGTCCCCGACCATCCCGCGGGCGATGGCGAGCATCTGCTGTTGCCCGCCGCTCAGGTCGCCGGCCTCCTTGTCCGCGAAGCGGTCGAGCGCCGGGAACAGCTCGTACGCCTCCGCGATCCGCGCGTCCGGGTCGGCCGACGAGTGCGCGGCGACGCGGAGGTTCTCCGCGACCGTCAGATGCGAGAACACGCGACGCTCCTCCGGGACCCACCCCATTCCGCGGGCCGCGATCTCGTGGGGCTCCATCCCGGTCACGTCCGTCCCGTCGAACCGGACCGTCCCCTCGCGGGGCGGCGTCAGCCCGAGCGCGGTGCGGAGCGTCGTCGTCTTCCCGACACCGTTCCGGCCGACCAAGGCGACGATCTCGCCCTCCTCGACCGACAGCGACAGCCCCTGGAGGATGTGGCTCTCGCCGTAGTAGGTGTGGACGCCGTCGAGTTCGAGAGTCCTCACCGCGGTTCACCCCCGGCGCTCGCGCGGCGCCCGCCGTCGGCCACGGCGTCGCCGTCGCGGTCGGCGGCGTCGTCGCGGTCGGCGTCGCCGCCGCTCCCCTCGCCCGCGGCGGGTCCGTCTTCGGACTCCTCGCGGCCGTAGCCGCCGAGGTACGCCTCCTGAACGGCTTCGTCGCCGCGCACGTCCTCGGGCGGCCCGTCGGCGATCAGTTCGCCGCGGTGGAGGACGGCGATCCGGTCGGAGATGTCCATCACCACCTCCATGTTGTGCTCGATGAGCATCACCGAGTGGTCTTCGGCCACGTCCTCGATCAGCGCGACGACCTCCTCGACGCCCTCGCTCGACACGCCAGCGGTCGGCTCGTCGAGTAGGAGGAGGTCCGGGTCGCCGGCGAGCGCGACGCCGATCTCGAGGCTGCGCTTCTCGCCGTGGCTCAGGTTTTCCGTGACGGTCTCCGCCTCCCCCGCCAGCCCGATCCGCTCGAGGATCGCGGTCGCCTCCGCGTAGTGGGCCTCGAAGTCGGCCACGTTGCGCCAGAGTTTCCAGGAGTCGTTCCCGCGGCCCGCCTGCGCGGCCACCCGGACGTTCTCCAGCACCGACAGCGTCGGGAACAGGTTCGTGATCTGGTACGACCGGTGGATCCCCGCGAGCGCCGTCTCGTCCGGCGAGGCGGCGGTGATGTCGACCGGCGATCCGCCGTCCCCGTCGCCCGCCGGGTCGAACCGTATCCGTCCGTCAGAGGGCTCTAACACGCCCGTAAGCAGGTTGAAGAACGTCGTCTTCCCCGCGCCGTTCGGGCCGATGATCGAGCAGAGCTCGCCGGCCTCTAACGCGAAGTCGACGCCGTCGACGGCCGTGATGCCGCCGAAGCGCTTCGTGAGCCCCTCGGTCTCCAGCAGCATTACAGCGAGCAGCTCGCGTCCTCTTCTGGGACCATTACGTCCTCGGCGTCGAGGCGCTGCTCCGGCTCGCCGGGCATGATCGCCGCGTCCCAGGTGTCGGCGAACTCGTCGGTCGTCGGCACCGGCCACGCGACCGTCATCTGCGAGGCCGCCTGGTTGTTGTGTTCCTGGAACGTGTACGCGTCGGCGCCCTTCGGCGTGTCCGCGACGGTCATGCCGCGCAGCGCGTCCGCGACGTCGGCGCCGTCGGTCGAGCCCGCCTCGCTCACCGCCTGCGCGAGCGCCGACGCCATCGTGAACGTCCCCGAACTGAACAGGTCGGGCACGATGCCGTACGCCTCCGTGTGCATGTCGATGAACGCGTCGTTGATCTCGTTGTCGTACTGGTTCCAGTGGTATCGGGTAGTGAACGGCCCGAGACCCGCCTCTTCGATGTCCTGCGCGGTGAAGTCCTCGCCGAGCGCGGACTCGATGGTCCCGCCGATGAGCTGTGTGGTCAAAAGCGCAGCGAAGCCGCCGAACACTTGGATGTCGTACGACACCGCCGCCGAGAGGAACTGCGGCAGCGTCGCGGCGGTGAAGCCGCCGACGACGCCGGTCGCGCCGTCGGAGACGGCCTGCTCGAAGAGCCCGTCGAACTCGGAGTACCCCTGCTCGACGAACCGGGGTTCGAGGACCTCCACGCCCTCGGCCTCCAGCACCTCGGTGTAGTTGTTCGCGACCCCCTGCCCGAACGCGTTGTCCGACGCGAAGATGGCGACCGTGTCGATGTCGAACTCGCGGGCGACGTAGGTGCCGCCGGCGCGCGCGTCCATCGCCGTGTGCTCGCTCGCGCGGAACGCGAGCGGGTGACAGAACTCCTCGCTGACGGTGATGTCGGCGTCCGCGGCGGGGCCGATGAGGAACGGGACTTCGCTCTCGTCGACGACCGTGTCGATGACGCGCCGCGCGCTGTCCGAGGAGGACGCCCCGAACAGCACGTCGACCTCCTCGTCGACCACGAGGTCGGTCGCGACGCTTTGGGCCGTGTCCGGGCTGAACCCGGTGTCCTCGACGATTATCTCGTAGGTCGGCCCCCCCTCGGGCTCGACCGTGTACGTCCCCGGCGTGGCCTCCTCGATCGGGTCGAGGTCGTGTTTGTACGCTAGCCCGGAGTAGAACCCGCGGAGGCTGATCTGCCCGTAGTACTGAAGATCCCCGGAGGTCGGCTGGATCGCGCCGATCCGGATCGTCTCGCCGGAGAGGTCGCCGCCACCACCGCCGCTGCCGTCGGAGCCGTCCGATCCGTCGGAGCCGTCCCCGCCGTCTCCCCCGCCGGAACAGCCGGCCAGTCCCGTGAGTCCGGCCGCGCCGACCGCGGCACCGGTTCCCCGCAGATACGCTCGCCGTGTGTGTTCGTCTCGCATACACTATCCGATGACGGACACCACCATGAAGGGCCGAGTTAAGATGTTAACAGTCCGCGCGGATTCGACGGAAGACGGCGGAAATCGGCGCCGAAACCGCGTTTTTCGAACGCCGCGCGCGGTCGAACGCGGTGGCTCCCGGTGACTGGGGGTCGCTCGGTCGACACTACTCGAGTCCGTCGAGCGCGGCGACGACGCTTCGGAGCAGTTTCTTCTCGCCGCGGCGCATGTTCTTCGAGACGGCCGCGGTCGAGACGTCGAACTCGTCTGCTAGCGTCGACAGCGTCGCCTCGCGCGGCGACTCGAAGTAGCCCGCGTCGGCCGCGGACTCGATGGTCTCGCGCTCGACGTCGGTCAGGTCGCGGCACGCGTCCAGCATCGTCGAGGCCGCGTTCGCGTTCCGCATCGTGTCGAACAGCGCCTCCATCGAGAGCTCCGAGCGGTCCTCGACGACGAACTCGTTACCCTTCTCTAAGTCGTGGAGCGCCGCCTCCGTCGTCGCCTCGTCGTCGAACCCGACCTGCCAGCGCTCGGAGCCGTCCTCGATCAGGAACGGGCCCGTGATGTAGCCGCCGTGGTCCGTTATCGTCGACATCGCGTTCGTCTCCTCGATGACGGTGCGGACGATTGCGGTGCCGTCCTCCTTCGAGAACAGCCGGTACTCGGCCATGTTCTCGTGGTCGCGGAGCGCCGAGAGCCCCTCGCCGAGCTCGTAGCGGTCCGGCGACTCCACGAGCAGCCGCGTCTCCAACTGCTCCGACGCGGTGTCCAGCTGCCAGTGCATGGCGGAGAAGGAGACGTCGTGGTCGGCGGAGGTGTCGATGAACGGGCAGTCGAACTGCTCCATATCCATCGTGACGTCGAGCATGCCCCCTCCTTATTTTCCGCGTATATAATGGTTGTTCCTGTGGAATACCCGCCACCTACTCGCTGAAGCGCTCCTTCAGCGCCGCGCGGTCAATCTTCGAGGGCCCGGAGGTCGGCATCTCGTCGACGAACGCCAGCTCCTTCGGGACGGCGTACCGGGCCACGCGCGAGGCGAGGTGCGACTCGACCTCGTCGAGCGTGAGCGACTCGTCGCCGACGAGTATCGCCTTCCCGACCGTCCCCCACCGCTCGCTGGCCACGCCGATCACGACCGCCTCCTCGACGGCGGGGTGGTCGGTGAGCGCGTCCTCGACGCGGGGCGGGTAGACGTTCTCGCCGCCCGAGACGAACATGTTCTTCTTGCGTCCCTCGATGTGGTAGTAGCCGTCCTCGTCGACGCGCGCGAGGTCGCCGGTCGACACCCAGTCGCCGAACGTCGCCGCGGTCTCCTCGGGTTCGTTCCAGTATTGATCGGCCGCGGCCGGGCCCGCGAGTTCCAGTTCGCCGACCGTGCCGTCGGGCACCGGCCCGTCCTCGTCGACGACGCGCGCGTCGACCGCGAGCACCGGGACGCCGACGCTGCCGGTCTTCTCCGGCGGGAAGTCGTCGGGCATCGCGAAGTTGTTCGGGCCGCACTCGGTGAGCCCGTACCCCTGTGAGATCTCGACGCCGCGATCGCGCCACGCCGCGATGACGCTCTCGCGACAGGGCCCGCCGCCGCTCTTCACGAATCGGAGCGAGGAGAGGTCGGTGTCCGCCCACTCGTCGTGGCGGGCCATCATCCGCAACACGGCGGGGACCGCGACGAGCGTCGTCGCCGACTCGCGCTCCACGTCGCGCAGGCGCGGCCGGGGTCCACCTCCGGACTCAACAGGACACGTCCGCCCATCTGGAAGAAGGGGACGGTGAGAACGTTCCACCCGCCGGTGTGGAACATCGGGAACACCATCGGCGTCACGTCGTCCTCGCGGAGCCCCAGGCGGTGATCGTGTTGAACGCGTTCCAGCGGATCGCCCCGTGGCTGATGACGGTCTCCTTCGGCGTCCCCGTCGACCCCCCGGTGTGCAAGAAGAGGTGCGGGTCCGCGAGCGAGACGTCGGCGGTCTCGACCGGCGAGCCGTCGACGGGCAGGTCCCGCGTGTAGGGCCGCCAGGCGTCGTCCCCGTCGGTCGGGATCGATCGGACCGCGGGCTCGACGTCCGCCCGCTCCAACGCGTCGATGACGTCGCCGCCGAACGGGGCCTCGACGAGGAGCAGTTCGGGGTCGACCGTGCCCAACACCGCGGCGAGGTCGCGCTCGGCGAGCCGGTGCGAGAGCGGCGCCAGCACCGCTCCCGTCTTGGCGGTCGCGAAGAACAGGTCGACCAGTTCGACGCGGTTCCGCGAGACGACGGCGACGCGGTCGCCCGTCTCGACGTCGGCCTCGCGGAGGAACCGCGCGGTCCGGTTGGCGCGCTCGTCCAACTCCGCGTACGTGTACTCGGCGTTCGCGGCCGTGTCGGTGACGGCGACCCGATCCGGCGAGAGCCGCGCGCGGCGGGCCGACAGCGATCCGACCCAGTCGTAGGCGCGGTCGCCGTGCGGATGCGGTCGCGGGTCGGCGGCGGACTCCGCTCCGGCGCCCTCCGCGCGGTCGTCGCTCCGGGGATCGTCTCCGGTCGCCATCTCAGGCGACCCCGCCGAGGAACGACCGGACGCGGTCGTTGACGCGCTCGCGCTCCTCGACGAAGAAGAGGTGCGGCCCGCCCTCGAACAGCTCAACGTCGGCGTGCGGGAGGCGCTCCGCGAGCAGGTCGGCGTTCTCGACCGGGAGGACGCGGTCCGCGGTCCCGTGGAGGACGAGCGTCGGTACGGAGAGGTCGCCGATCCGACCGCTCGCGTCGAACGCCGCCACGGCCGCGACCTGCGCCTCGCGGCCCGTCGGCGTCGCGTCGCCCGCGAGCCGCCAGTCGACGATCCGGTCGACGAGCTCCGGCTCGCGCTCGTAGAAGCCGTCGGAGACAGCCGGCTCCATCAGGTAGCGGATCCGCTCGCGGGGGTCCGCGTCCTCGGGCGCGGAGAAGATGTGCTCTTGCACCTCCGGCGGCGTCGGGGCCGCCTCGTCGCCGCCCGGCGACGTACAGAGCAGCGCCAGCGAGGCGACGCGGTCGTCGGCGAGCGCGAGCTCCTGGGCGATCATCCCGCCCATCGACGCGCCGCAGACGTGGACCGCGTCGACGCCGCGGTCGTCGATGACCGCGGCCGCGTCGGCCGCCATCTCCGCCGCCGAGTACGGTCCTTCCGGCACGTCGGAGTCACCGGTGCCGCGGTTGTCCGGGCGGAGCACCTCGTAGTCGTCGGCCAACGCCTCGGCGAGCCACCGCCACATCCACCGGCCGTACCCGAGCCCTTCGAGCAGCAGCACGGTCGGTCCGTCGGGGTCCCCGTCGACGGCGTAGTCGATGGCCACGCCGTCGCGTGTCACGCTTGGCATACCCGTATCGACCACGGCACGGTCCATCAACCCGAGCGTTAACGTTTCAACCTCCCCGGAGGCGACCGGGAAGCGCGCGCCGGCACTCACACTCAAGTCCGTCGCGGGCGACGGCCCGGCATGGACACCGCGAACTTCCTCTTCGTCTCGGCCGACGCGGCGCTGATCACGGACCTGGCGTGGCAGGTCCGCCGCGAGGGCCACGCCGTGAAGTACTACGTCGAGGCCGAGAGCGACCGGGAGATAGGCGACGGGTTCGTCCCGAAGACGGACGACTGGCGCGCCGAGGTCGACTGGGCCGACGTGATAATCTTCGACGACGTCTGGGTCGGTTCCGACGTGGGGACCGGCAAACTCGCGCAGGAACTCCGAGAGGAGGGACACGCGGTCGTCGGGGGGACGCCGAACACCGACCGTCTCGAGGAGGACCGCGGCTACGCGATGGAGGTCCTCGAAGACCACGGCGTCGACACCGTCGAACACCACGTCTTCCACGCGTTCGACGCGGGGATCCAACACGTTCGGGAGAACCCGGCGTCGTACGTGATCAAGCCGCTCGGGGAGGTCCAGAACGTCAAGCGCCTGCTGTACGTCGGCAACGAGGACGACGGCAGCGACGTGGCCGACGTGCTGAAGGCGTACGAGAAGGCGTGGGGCCACCGGATGAAGGGGTTCCAGCTCCAGCGGAAGGTCGAGGGCGTCGAGGTCGCCGTCTGCGGCTTCTTCGACGGGAACGAGTTCGTCGACCGGGTGAACTTCAACTTCGAGCACTATTTCCGGGATCTATTATATAACTCACCGCAGTGTACCGAGAGACAAACTGCTGTCACCGCTGCTTAAACCACAACAATGGAATCCAAACACTTCCTCTTCGTTTCCGCCGATGCCGCACTGATCACTGACCTCGCGTGGCAAGTCCACCGCGAGGGTCACGATGTGAAATACTACATCGAATCGGAAGGAGATCAGGAAATCGGTGATGGCTTCGTGCCCAAGACTGATGATTGGCGGGCGGAGGTCGACTGGGCCGACGTCATCATTTTCGACGACATCTGGGTGGGCCCGGACATCGGGACGGGCAAGCTCGCTCAGGAACTCCGCGAGCAAGGGAAGGCTGTCGTTGGTGGGACCCCGAACCGATCATCTTGAAGAAGATCGTGGCTATGCGATGGAGGTCCTCGAAGAGCACGACGTCAACACCGTTGAGCACCACATCTTCCACGACTTCGACGAGGGCATCAACCATGTCAAAGAGAATCCGGCTCCATACGTCATCAAGCCACTCGGCGAAGTTCAGAACGTCAAACGATTACTCTATGTCGGGAATGAGGATGACGGGAGTGACGTTATAGACGTACTCCGTGCTTACAAGAAGGCGTGGGGTCACCGAATGAAGGGCTTCCAACTCCAACGGAAAGTCCAAGGCGTCGAAGTCGCCATCTGCGGATTCTTCAACGGTGAGACGTTTATTGACCAAGTCAATTTCAATTTTGAGCATAAGAAATTATTCCCTGGAACATCGGTCCACAGACTGGTGAGATGGGAACGTCGATGTTCTGGGCGGGGCAGAACAAACTGTTCGAGGAGACGTTTGGCAAACTCGAAGGCTGGCTCGCCAACGAAGGGTACGTTGGAAGCATTGACATCAACTGTATCGTCAACGAAAGCGGGATCTATCCGCTAGAGTTCACACCCCGGTTCGGGTACCCGACGATTGCGCTACAAGAAGAGTCAATCGAGTCGTCTACCGGCGAGTTCTTCTACGACCTCGCACACGGAAACGACCCGAACGTAGAGGTTCACAATGGTTACCAGATCGCCATTCGGGTTGTCCTCCCACCGTTCCCGTTCGACGACGACAAGACATACGATGAGAACTCTCGAAACGCCGCAGTGGTCTTCGAGGCGGAGAGCCGCGAAGGGATTCATCTTGAAGACGCAAAGAAGGTTGACGGCCAGTGGCGTGTTGCCGGCGGCAATGGGATGCCCATCGTTGTGACCGGGAAAGGTGAGACGATGCAGGCAGCGCGTGAGCAAGCGTACGACCGGATTGATGATATCGTGATGCCGAATATGTACTACCGCGATGACATCGGTGAACGTTGGATCAGCGGCGATGGAGACCGTCTACAGGCGTGGGGGTACCTAGGACCTGCGGATAGTTAGATACCAAGCCCGAACTTGTAGATCTCGTCAAGGTATCGGTCTTTGATGTCTTCGTAGTACGTGTGGACGTATGTGGCAAGTGAGTCATGCTGATCGCTGTCGTAGCTACCCTTGTGGCCCGTCATGTACTGTACTTTCTCTTCTGGCCACTGCCGTTCGTTTCGGAAGTGCGTTGAGAACCGGTGGCGACCGAAGTGTGAGGTTAGACTCCGATATGGATCATCAGGATCCATCTTATATTCGGGGTGGAAGTAATCTTTCCAAATCTCGTTGATTTTTGAGTTGTTCATCTGATTATGGCGGGTCGGAGAGAGAAACAGCCATGATTTTCCGTTGTCGGGCCTCACGAGAAGATACTCAATGAGGAGCAGCCGCATCTCATCGTCGAGTGGAAGCACTCGGGGGACATTTGACTTGTTCAGATCTCGGTCAGGCGGAATGTAGACGCAGTTGGGCCGGTCGCGGACTCGTCTGTGCGTCCCCATCTCATCGTAGTGGTCTGTCAGTTCTTGATGACGGAGATTGATTTCTGACAGCTTGATGTTACACAGTTCACTTGCGCGGAGACCGAGTTTCAGTTGCATCACAATGATACACTGATCTCGCCAGTGGTTCACGTCTTGGAGCTTCTCACGGAGTTCAGGAACAGAGATTCGTGGCGGTTCGTTCGCTTCTTCTGGTGACAAGTGACCTCTCTGTAGTTCCTTCGAAAATGGATTGAACGCGTCGTCGTGGGGGAAGGCCGGGTCGGACTGCCAGTGTTTGAAAACGCTATCCAAATGGCGGATCTTCGGTTTAATGGTGCTGTCTGAATTTTCGCGTTCTTGCCGGAGGTATGTAATGAACGCACCAACATGGTGTTCAGCCGGGCATGCCGGGTGACGGTCATATCTGTCCATGAAGCTTTTCCACTGTTTGATTGGTACCGTGTAGTTATTGATCGTTCCTTGAGGCGTCGTTTCGTAGTCGATGAGGTCGGTAAGAGCCGCCTCAAACGGTTCAAGTTCCTTTCTGATGAAGGTCTCCTCGAGCGTCGAGAGCGGATCTAAATCTTTCTCGAAGGCGTCTGCGATCTCTCTGCGTTTTTCGTTTGTCATTTGAATGACTCCCTGTCGAATGACATGACGAACTCCCAGATTTCATTACATGCTGGGTAGTTGGCTGAGGCCATTAGCACCGGATTATATCGATGTGGATACTCAGTGTGCCACACGAGCCAGTGGTAGAACCGCTTGAGGAACAGCCAATAGGGTTTGTACGCTCGCTCAATTTGGACCTCGTCAAGAAGCCCCTTGATGAAAGACTCGACATCTTCTGGTGTCGCTAATGCGTAATGTCTCCCCGTGTCTTCGAGATGGTCTCCCCAGCGGTCTTTGACGCGGCGTGCCTCCGCACGCTTCCACTTAGAATCAGAGTGGATTTCGTTCCACTCCGACCAGATATTTTGCTCATCTATGCCGGGGGAAAACGAGTAGAAACGGTACTCTTCCGGTACCTCTGATAGTGACTTGTATATCCCCAACCGCTCTTCGATCTTCGTTGAGACCACTATTTTTCACTCTCGATTGGATAGAACATCTCCTCATCTCGCCGTACCCGCTCTCCATCAAGGACATCCAATTGACGACTCACCCGTTCGGGAGTTGAGTTCATCATATGCTGGATGATTTCGCCGTACTCGGCCCCTGGGTTGTTCTCGATGTACTCGGCAATTGCTTCACGCTCACCTTGGTAGAGTGCGGTTTCCAACTCTTGGACGCGTGATCTCCTGGCTTCTAGCTCTTTGCGGAGATTGTTCCGTTGTTTTCGAAGGTCGTTGATGTCCTCGTCTCGCTCAACTGATGGGCTGAATTTTTTCATCCCTGCTTCGACCATTGCTTGAATCCACTCTGAGAACGACATATCCATCTCCGCGGCCTCACACTTCCACCGCTCTAACTGTTCGTCGGTGGGGTAGGTCGCTACATGTTTTGTCATCGAACTATTTCTCAAGAAAAGGTTCACCAGCAACAAATATAGTTCTTGTCGACAAAGATATTTAACTAAGCACACATCGCTTGCCACAGCAGAGCGTTGAGATGATTCAATTTCGGGGGGTGTCTGCTACTAGGTTTTAAAAGTGAACACAAATTAGCCCGAAATACTGTGCTAAAATTAGGATACCGAGAGTCCGCAAGGGATCGAAACCAGACACTATCTCTGCCACGAGTGGAGTTCCATGACCCGCCATATCGATCAGGAAATAGATGATTCAAAAAGCGTCTTTGAGCAACTGCGAAAAGCGAAGATTAATCGAACCGACAAAGACGGTGCGATTGGAGTTCCGGTATTCCTGACCGCGGAGGAACTTGAGCAGCAAGGTATCGATCCGGAAGAAACAGATGAAGTCGTAATCCGCGTTGAAAGGGGCTTCTTGCTCTTGGATGATGCGAACCCCGACGAGTGAACCACACTCGTTAGAATCTGTTAGGAATTATTGGCCCTGTTCCTCAGTAGGTGATCTATTTTGCCCCGATTGCGGTCAATACAGGGTACATCCTTATCAGCAATGCTGGTAATGAAACCGTATGAGAGTTTCACGTAAGGAAGACAAGATGTGGCACTTCACTGAACCAGATCACTGCGGGTGGGCACAGACGTTTACAGAGGAGGATTCGTTTGAGGAGACAATTGAGATTTCATCGGTAGATGAGGTCGACGATTTTTGTGGAATGTGTCGGGAACGCCGCGAAAAATAAGCACCCTTCAGGGGCCGGATGTTTCATCTCAATTTATGTCTGAATAATAGTATTTCAACAGAGCCTCTGAAATCAATTCCCTCCCCAGCGCGTACGTGTACTGGCGAATGGGTCGGTTGACGACTCTGCCCGTTCTTTGTGCTCGATATCGACCGCTTCGTACCCACGATCGGTCTCCCGGATATCATACTGTAGTAGGTCATCCTCTGTGGGGAATCGACCTGCAACGTTGCTCATGTGGAAGAAGACATCATCAGTCACCTCACTTGTCGAAATGAACCCATAGCCATCCTCCGGATTAGAGTAGTCAACAATACCGACATCGTCCCGAGCCACGAATCCGTCGTTTAGCTGTTGTCCGCCAGTTGGGGCCGAGGAATCGTCCGTGTCAGCGGTATCGTTCGAGTGTTCCGTGTGACTCGCCTTGTGCCTGAGGAGATCCATCGGCGCATCGAACTTATCTCCACAGTCAGCACAGCGATGTACTGTCTGTTCCTCTGGCTCCGGCTCATGAGTGCGTTCGACATGGCGGTCGACTGCGTGCTGAGAGTGGTATGTGCGGTCACAGTGATCGCACCCGAAGCGAGCACCATCAGGGCGCTCGGCACACGACGTTAGATGAGACATCAACTCACGTTCCCTAGCAAATGGCTCTGCACAAAACTCACACTCGTAGTCCCTCTCAAGATTGTTTTGCCCGCCTCCACCTTCGTGCACGTCCCCCGCAGTCGAGTTCGAATTATCGGCGTTCGAGTCGACACTCTCGTCCGTCTCGCACGTTCGGTCCCTCTCGGGTTCAGACCCTCCTGGCGTGTTCAATCCTGAAGCGGAGAGTATCCTGCCGATTGCCTGTTTGCGCTCCGTAGAGAGTGATCCCCGAACCTCGCTGAGCAACCAAAGAGTCCGCTGAACCGTCTCAACGGGGACCTCAGCAGACGGTGGGTCTGTAATCGTCGCCGCTGTTTCCCGATGCGCTGACGGGTCGGTATCGATGGGGGTTACCTCACGAGTCAGAATTCCGACTATCACTAGCGCTTCCGGGACCGTCGAATCTGGGAGCGTCTCGAGAACCGTTTTGAATCGGTTCCCGACCCGGTAATCAGTACGGTCCGGGTTTCGGATTCGATCTCCACCGTCATATTGGAGGGGCATCGACTACTATCGCAATTGACCAGTTCACATAAAATATGTTTGTGACTGATTGCCCCGATCGGGGTTGCGTCGCCCGTAGACCTCATCGACGGTACACGGCCCCAACTTCAGTTCTCGCTGTACCGTCCACCAAATGTAGCGAAGTGGTCAACGAATTCCGCCTGCGCCGCCTCGAGTTCGTCGACTGATCCGACATGCTTGTAGAAAACCGTGTTCGAGTCGAACGGATTACCGGCAGTTGAAAGCGACCAGTCACCCTCACGCGTCCGGTCAACAACCGCTTGGTCAACAGCTTCGTCAGCACCTTTGATTTTGTAGCCGAACGCTCGCAACGCACCGTCGACATCGGTCCGATCGTAGTCCGTCGGAGACATCCAATACAGGTGTACGTTCAGTCGCTGCTTGCGCTTCGCTGGTGCCTTCGGCCCCTCCATCTCGTGATTAATGCGATGGATCGCAAGTGCCGACCCGGAGTTTCGATTGGTCTTCACGCTCATGTCTGTCTCCGGGTCGAAGAGCTCGGGCTGTTCATCAACCATCTCCTGGTCGAACACGCGGAGGCGTGCCTCGATTTCGTCTTCGAACTGCGAAATCAGTTGGAGTGCCTTGAGGTAGCGATCCGAACGCAACCCCTCGGTCAGAAACTCGCCGGTCATAGGTCGAGTCTCGACCGTAGATATGTTAATTGTTCGTCGAGTGTGTCCGAGACAACGATCGGTCGCACCGTCTCAACGACACCTGATGGGTCCACCATCCGGTCGATCACAGGCTGCGGATGGAAGCGCGCGAGGTGCTGTTCAACCGTCGCACAGAAGAGATACGCGTTGGCTGCCCAGTGATCATCAACTATGTCGCCTCGCTGTAGTACCGCTCGAACCGCTGTAGCGACGTCCTGCCAGTACAGGACGGTAATTGGTCCCGATTCGTCCCACACGATCTCACGCGTCCCGTCCGCGTGCTCATCGATACTTGGCGACACAACTGCGTTGAGACGACCACGCTGCCGCTTTGGTAACAGGAGGATGTGATCCCACCGCACGTCATCGTAGTGCCGTTCGATGAGCCGCGCCGTCTCCGGCGTTTTCCGATAGTTCTCATCACCGAGTTTCACTTCGATTGAGACCCCGTAGTCGGGATGCCGAACCAGAATATCCGCCCGGCGTCCCCCACTGTCTTCTTTCGGGAGTCGAGCCTCACGGAGTACTTCGTTCGGTGGGTCGTCACTTGGAACGTCAAACAATTCTCTGACGAGCGCCGCAGATGGTTCAAGTAACTGCGCGAGCCACTGCGACCAGTCTAGTTCACCGCTCGGTCGTACTGGCCCCCGAAGCGCTCGCGTCCCTGTTATGTCGGCAGCCAACGGGTCCGTCTCAAAGGGAGCCGCGGATGTTGCCCACGACGCGTTGGATTGTTCAAGTAAATCAGCGATCTCAATTGCATTCTGGTGGCCCGCTTTACTGAAGGCATTCCACCACGTATCGAGTTCGGTCCACCACTCGGTCAATTGGTCTTGGTTCGTGACTTGTAGTGGTGGACTACAGAACAGCGTGGAGTTTGAGTTCAATCCGGCTTGGGCCACTGAATCAATCGCTTCCCACTCCTGTTCCGGTTCCCGGAGCACTCTCTCCCGATCAGACCGCTGCGTCCCCGCACCGCTTCCGGAGCCGAGGTACGCCTCAAACCACGGATCAAGACGGCCCAGTCACTCGGCTCAACGTCGCTGCTCACAAGCCGACAGACTCAACGTAATTATGTAAAACTGCTTGCCAGGCTCACCGAGGAATTTAATCGACGTCTCGTGAGTGATTCGGTATGCCCTCCACGGACACCGCACAAGCAGAACCCGGCCATCGTTGGGAGACGACCCTCGACGGCATTCGTCAGCTTCCGCATCGGATGGCGGCGTTCATCGTCACGATGCATCCTGCGATCTGGGTCGGCTTTTTGTCGTGCTACCGCTCGCGGTCCTTGGGTCGATAACTGCTTTCGGTTCTCGGGCAGCTATTGGGTACGTGGTCGTCTGTGCGTGTCTGTGGTTGATGGTGTGGTTTTCGAGCGCGGGGTTCAAAATGAACCACTACCGGCTCATTCCCGAGACTCGCACCGTTGTGATCGAGCCCAAGTTCGACGACCCCGAGACCGAACAGTTCGCGGCGGCGACCGGTACTGACGAACGGACGGTCGACCTCACGGAGGTAGACGCTCTACAGTTGATCCCGCTCGGGCCGATCGTTGCTGCTCGACTCCACTATCGGTCGCTTACTGTCACGAAGCCAGAAGGGCTCTCATACCACGCCAGCTCGGCGAAATCGCTGCCAGCTTTCGATCGTGTGGCGTGTCGGTTCCCGAATTGGTTGCTGGCGACCCTCCGGCACTACAGCGTCGGCCGCTCCGTGCCGTAGCTCGGATCGCGGCGACGCCGATACTGATCGGCGTGCTCCCGATTTACATCGTGCAGGTTCGACTCGACATCGACGTGTGGCCGTTTCTGTTCGGGTTCATACTCGTCCCCTGGGTCGTGATCGTTCGCCACCTCTCAGTTCGGTTCGGGATTCGCCCCGAAGGAGGCCGAGCACGCGACTGGCTGCTTCGGTGGGTGCTCGACCTCTTTGTTTCGGCAGTGGGGTTAGTGGCCGCGCTCGGAATGCTCGCGTTCGTTGAGTCGATGTGAGACCCGACTTCGTAGGGTAACTTCATATAGAATAAATAAGTCAGTTTGACACCATCGCACCCGAGACAAAGAAGCGAGGGTGAGCCAGCCGTGTGTACCACCTGGGCGCGTACGGCATTGTCGCCGTGTTGGCCCGAGATACCGGCTGTTTCCCTTCACCGCTCACAACTCCGACACAAGCTCAACCGGATGAGTCGCCCCGCCCTCCACGGCGTGAACTCTCTCTCAAACACACCGCCACCGATGCCCTCCACACTCTCACGACGCCGTTTCCTGTCGCAGTCCGCTGCCGTCGGTGCTGGCACCGCCGTCGCGGCCAGTGGTCTTGCGAGCGGTTCGACCGAACCGACACAACCGACCAACGTGGATACGCTTATCGACGATGCGGCCACCCGCGCGTTGGCAGAACACGATGCGGGCGGACTGACAGTCGCCGTTGTCGACGGTGACGAGGTCCACACGAGCGGCTACGGCCACGCCTTTCTGAGCGAAGACGTCCCGGTTCGAGCGGACGAGACGCTCTTTCGCATCGGCTCCGTCTCGAAGGTGCTCACGTGGACGGCCGCGATGCAAGTCGTCGACCGTGGGCAGATCGCACCAGACGCCCCGGTGGACGACTACCTCGAGGCCGTCGACCTCCCGGAAACGTACGACGAACCGATCACACTCGAACACCTTGCCACCCACACCAGGATTCGAAGTTCGAGGGCGAGGCGATTCGGTGAGCGATCCTCAGCACGTCCGTCCACTGGCCGAGTCAGTCTCGACAGACGTCCCGGCGCGTGTCCGTCCGCCGGGTGAACTCGCCCAATACACCAACTACGCCGCCGCACTAACCGGACAGCTGATCGCGGACGTCTCCGGGCAGCAATTCGACTCGTTCGTCACGGAGAACGTGTTCGCGCCGCTCGGGATGTCACACAGCACATTCCAAGCGGCTCCCTCCGGACTCGTACCTGCCGATGGAACGGCGGTTGACGATGTCGTGAGTTTCTACTCCGACGTGTCACCAGCCTCCGGCCTCCACACGACCGCCGCAGATATGGCACGGCTGTTACAAGCACATCTCAACGACGGTGTCGTCGACGGCGAACGGATCCTTTCGGAGAGCGCGGTCGACACGATGCACCAGCAGTGGTTCACACCGCACGAACGGATCGACGGCATGGCGTTCGGTCTCTTTGAGAGAACCCGTGGTGATACGCGGATCATCCGTCACGGTGGCGGCGTCCCGCAGTTCGCCACTGAGTTCGCCCTGCTCCCAGAGGAGGACGTCGGCCTGTTCGTGGTCGCCCACGGCAGCGAAGCATCCGCTGCGAAGCAAGAAGTCGCAGACGCGCTCCTCGAACGGTACGCACCCGTTGATTCAAGCGGACAACGGCGGTCTCCTGACGGGACACCCGAACGTGCTGGCGAACTCGCCGGTCGATACCGGTCGGTGAACGCGACCGACACGGTCAGTTCCGAGAAACTCGTCTTCGGACTCGTTACGGGCCGACCGATCGACGTCCGCGTCGCCGACGACGGTCGGCTGATAACGGAGCAAGGAGACGGCAGGGACGAATGGGTCGAAGTCGAGCCGCTCGTCTTCGAGCACATCGAGGAGGACTCGACACTGGTGTTCCGCGAGACGGACGGTGAGGTGACCCACCTGTTGGACGGACTCAGCGCGTACGAACAGATCGGCTACCACGAGCGGCTCTCGGTACAAGGGCGAGTCGCGGCGGCTGTGACAGTACTGGGACTCACCGGTCTCGTGGGCTGGCCGGTCGCCCGGGGATGGCGTCGATATCGCGGTGGGGATTCGCCACCGCCATCTGCCACTCGTGCTCGGTGGGTCGCTGGCGCGGGCGTCGCCGGGCTCCTGCTGTTCGTCCTTACGTTCTTCGCCGTTTCCGTTGCCGTGGCGTCGATGGGCAGGCCGACACTGTTCGACCGCCCGCCTGCGTGGTTCGAGGTCGTGTTCGTCGTGCCGACGCTCGGAGTTATTGCGACCACTGGGGCAGTCGCCTACGCAGTTCGTGCGTGGGTCCGAGGAGATTGGTCAATCGCCACGCGGGTCCACTACTCGGCCGTTGTCGTCGCGGCGACCGTCTTGTACTGGCTCCTACAGTATTGGAACCTGCTGTGGGTTCGGATGGGATGACTGATTCAACTTTTCTGTAAAGCCCTAGAAGCAGGAAGGCTTCCGCTCAAGGAGCGATCGGCGTCAGCGGTGAGCGGGTCGGGTAGTTCACGACAGGGTCGTGAGCTGACTTGCCAGGGATTCGAGTTCGCCCACCTCATCGATGGCACTCAGCCACCGCTCCGGAAGCTGTGATTCCCCGAACCGCGCACCTGCGACCGCACCCGCAATCGCGCCGATCGTGTCGGTATCTCCACCGCGATTGACCGCAGTCACAATCGCCTCCTCGGCACTCTCAGCAAATAGCCCATCGTGGAGTGCTGTCTGTAGTGAGTGGACGACGTATCCCGACGTCTCCAACGTGTCTGGTGAATCGCCACGAGCGAGCGGTTGAAGCGCCGTCACGAGCTCGCTAGGCGCGTCCGAACCGACGTCGTCGAGTGCGTCCTGTAAGGGCGTGTCCGCGTTGTCGAGGAGGCCAGCCACCGTGAGATTCAGCACCGCGCAGCCGTACGTACACCGCGGATCGGCGTGGGTGATCTGCGAGGACTGGCGGCTCACCTTGCCGAGTCGCTCCCAGTCGTCCGCGTACGGGATGGCGAGCGGCGCGCATCGCATCACACTCCCGTTGCCCGCGTTCTGACCCTCCGGACTGCTCTCCCAGACGTGCTGGCCTGCTTCGTCCCACTCGTCACCGTGTTTGAGTCGGCTGAGCGACTTCATCGTCATCCGCCCGATGTCGAACGGGTTACTGTCATACCACGCGACGAACCGCTCGGCAATGTCTGCCGGATCGAACTCGTGTTGCTCGGCGAGGCTCCGTACGATACACAGCGCCTGCTCGGTGTCGTCCGTGATCATCCCGGCGGGCTGATTCCACGTCCCCTCGCCGACCATCTCGTCGAGTCGTCCGTGTTCCGTACTGATCGCCGACGCGGATTTGAACTCGACCGGTCGGCCTAGCGCATCGCCGCACGCTAACCCGAGGAGGACACCGCGTGCTCGATCCGAATCCATACGTCGGCAACGGAGAGCAATTTGAAAAACCTACGTCGTGGTACAGTATCAATCAACGTGGAGGGGGGAGGGGGTTCCCGAGTGAAATTGAATGGTACGTCTCGCATGACTGGTCCTGTGTGAGACATGGATACTGACCCGAGACTCCTTCATCGGTCACCACTTACCTCGTTCTGCGAGCGCGAACGGATACACGATCCCACTGCCGCCGTCTCGCAGCGTTAATCCGGCCTCGGTAAGCGTCCACCGGGAGTTGACTGTCTCGTCAACGAGCAAAACCGGGTCTGACCGAACACCGGCCGTCACCTCGAACGCGTCCTCGACGTTCCACCGTTTCTGATACGAATTTGCTAACTCGTGTTGCGAGTCGGTCGATTTGACCTTTCGCAACGCGGGTTCGTAGGGAACTCCGAGTCCCGCTGCGATTCGCTGTGCGAGATCTGTCACGTGCTCATCGTCGTTTCGTGACGGGACAGCTGTCACCCACGCCGGCGCGGGTGTCGGTTCCCACACGGCTTGGATGTGTTCAACGGCGGCGTCGACTACTTCCTGGCTGTATGCCTCACCATTACTCCGCTGTTCGCGGACGAGCTCACCGAGCCCCGGGTCTCCGTACACGGTGAGTGTCCGCCCGTCTTCCGTTTTTCGTGTGTCTGCGATCTTCGAACGCCCACCGTCCGGCTCCGGCATGTAGTACCGTGCAGATATCACCTGCCACGACGCGTCCCGGTAATGCTCGACAGCTTCGTCGACGAGCGCTTCGTCTCGGACCGAAGACGGGAGGAACGGACCGGTACAGTTCGCACACTGCCCACACGACGTCGTCATCGTCCCGTCGAGCACGTCGTCGATAAACGCCGCCAAGCAGGACTCCGTCTTGACGAACTCTTGGATCTGCGCGAGTTCCCGCCACCGCTGTTCCGTGATCGATTCGAACCGGTCGCGATCGTACTGCCAGTCTTTCGACGTCCGCTCGAACCCGTCCTCAACGCGGAGCAACGCGTTCTCGACACGTAGGATATTCAGGCACTTCGACGCCGCTTTCCACGACACGTTCGCGCGTTTCAACACCTCATACTTGTACAGCGGTGCGTCGCTCTCTTCGATCGTCGCCAGGACGGTTTCGAAATCCTCCGGAGCAGGGAACGCTTCTTCGATGAAGTACTCGGCAATCCTGTCGTCTTCCTCTCCGGAGAGCAGGACGGCGTACGCCTCGTCTAACCCGCGTCCTGCGCGACCGATCTCCTGGTAATACCTGATGAGGTTTGGCGGGCGCTGAAAGTGGACGACCCACCCGAGGTCTGGTTTATTGAACCCCATCCCGAGCGCGTTCGTCGCAACGAGCGCGTCGACCTCGTTCGCCAACAACTGGTCTTCACGTTCGCTCCGAACGTCCCCGTCCATTCCTCCGTGATAATGCTTCGCAGAGAATCCTCGCTGAGTCAACCACTTCGCCACCATCTCGACTTCGTCAGTCGTCAAGCAGTACACGATTCCGGACCCTGGTAACTCGCCGAGATTCTCCGCGAGCCACGCGAGTCGCCTCGCTCGTGAGTCCATCTCTACCGTTTGAATGCGTAGCGAGTCCCGCATGAGATCACCACGAATCACGCGCAAGTCCGGGACCTGAGTCGTCACGTCGTCAATGACCCGGTCGTTCGCCGTCGCAGTCGTCGCTGCAACCGGGATATGACTCGGTAGGTCCTGTAGGATGCGTTTGATCCGACGGTAATCCGGCCGGAAATCGTGACCCCAGTCAGAGATACAGTGAGCCTCGTCGATGACGAGCAGTCCGATTTCGTCTTCCATCTCCGCAAGAATATTCTCACGGAATTCCGGCTTAGCGAGCCGCTCTGGTGAGATGAGAAGTACGTCACAGTCCCCGTCGAGAACCCGCTGTTTCGCGTCGTCCCACTCATCGGTGTTGTTCGAGTTGATCGTCCACGCGTCAAGCCCGAGTTGCTGTTCCGCGTCCTCGATTTGATTCCGCATCAACGCCAACAACGGACTGATGATGAGCGTCGGCCCAGCTCCCTGTGCTCGCAACAGTTTTGTCGCAATAAAATACACCGAGCTCTTCCCCCACCCGGTCCGCTGAACGAGCAGTAATCGCTCTCGTTCATTCACGAGCGCATCGATCGCTTCCCACTGGTCAGGCCGGAACTCCGCATCGGGCCCGATAGATCGCTCAAGCAATTTCTGCGCCTGCCCTTTCGTCACACGATCTGGCGAATCACTCACGTCTACATGACTCTCATCACACCGACTATTGATGTTACGGGACGCGCCTCACGATCAGTAACCGATCACGACCAGCCCCGTGTGTCGCCACTCAAACTATGAAGTCAACAGCTGGTCGAGTTAGCTCTCCTAGTCACAGTCAAGACAGTGACTGTTCGGAGCTCATCTCTCCCACACGACTGGTGTGATCGGGAGGTATCCCTCGAAAAACTTGATGAGCAGAATGCCGTTGTCAAAACCGATGAGTGCCCGTTCCTATACAAGACGACATCGCACTCTCGTCCCGACGACAGTATGTCCGGGACTTTGAGGTCCGCTGTCTCAATGTGGACGGGATAATACTGCTAGAAAAGATTTATTCCGTGCTAGCGCGAACTGAGGGCGTATGGAGGAGCCACGTCCGGATCGGAAAGCTGAGCCCGAAAGCGACGGAGAGCCGCCGGACTTCAAATCGCTGACCGATCCCGAAGACGTCGTTCGCGGTAAGCGCACGCGTGACGACTTCTTTGACGCCGTGCTCGGGTTGAGCAAGCCGGCGACCGCAAGCGACGTGGCCGAGCTCGCCGGACGGGGCGTAGACGCGGCACGTGAGTACTTGGAGTGGTTCGAGGAGCTCGGCATCGTGACGCGAGTCACTGAGACGCCGGCGACGTACCAGCGGAATCAAGCGTACCTGAACTGGCGTCGCGTACAGCGGCTCCGAGACGAGTACTCCGACGACGACCTGCTCGGGTTCCTCCAAGCGGAATCCGAACGATCCAAGTCATTCAGCGAGCAGTTCGACGCCGAGTCCCCCGAAGCGGTGTCGATCACCAAGCACGCGTCCGCGACTGGCCGGTCAATCGAGGATGTGTGGGAAGACGTGTCTGCGTGGAAGACCGCTCGTCGACGAGTCGATCTCCTCGAACGTGCGCTCACGTCCGGTTCGGCCGGTGACGCCAACGAGCGAACGGCGGTATGAGCGACGGGGGAGACGCTGACAAGTCGGGCAGGCCGGGTAGTGGCGCACCAATCGACTTCGACCGTCTCGATGTCATCAGAGATCGGCTCGCTACCGACGAGCGTTTCGTTCGGATTGAGGAGCGCCCCGAGTTCGCACCGGACCGCCTGGTCTGTACGTACGACTCGCGGTTCTATCCCGGTCGCGTCGAACGAGCCCATATCGAGATTGCGTGGTACGAGAACGGCGACTTCACGATCCACTACCACGAAGCTCACCAGGATAGAGCGTTCAATCACCGATGGGACCGTCACCCCTCGGATCACAATACGCGAGACCACGTCCATCCGGGCCCCGACGCACCGACGCCCGGCGACGACGTCGACCACCCCGACGATTGGCGCGACGTCCTCTCGACAGCACTCACCGAGATTGAGACGCGACAGCGGGCTTTCTGGGAAACGTAACCGTCTCAACTACCGGGCATCACTACCGAAGAGGTCAGACGGACCACGCACGGACTCTTTGTGAACGCTCACCGCTGGTCGCATGACGAGTTCGTCGGGTAACCTGCCACAGACTCATCGCTGGGACGGCCACAATCCGCACGTCTGTGACACGCGACGCTCGTTCAGGCAGTCACCCAGAGCCTCGGTCAGTTCAGATTCAGCCGCACGTTACCCATCTGCTTCCCACGGGCAACGAGCGTGGTGCCGTACTCGGTGCGTGTTTGATCCCATTCTGCGAGCGCGTCGTCGACCGATTCGTGACTCGAAAGGGCGTCGGCGAGCGCGGTCGCATCCCCTGCCGCCTTCGCAGTCCCAGCTGCCGTATGTGGGCGGGCAACGAACGCGCCGTCACCGAGGAGACACACCCGGTCCGAGACCATCGCCGGCACCGTCAGGTCGTAAATCGCCTGTACGAAGAGATCCGGTGTCTCGCTGACGAGTGTCTCGAACACGGGTGGGAGCGTCGCTGCGCGCTCGCGCTGTTGGTGACGAACCGGGTCGCGTAACCGCCCCGGTGGAACGGAGAACCGTTGTTCAGTATCGCTCGTGTCCGTGAATATCACATCCCGGTCCCGGCCGTCGAGCGTGTCGTACCACACCCAGTTGAGACGACGCGAGCCCGGCTCAGTCTCGCCGTCCGGCCCCGGAATGAAGTACGCGAGAATGAGCTGATCGGCCCCCTGGTAGAACGTGAACGTCTCGTCGAACGCCTCGACACACGCAGCCGGGATGGTCGCTTCGTCGACGACGCCACGCCATGCGACGTAGGACGCGAACTCCGGTTCCACGTCGGGATGTAGTTGTGCGCGTGTCGCCGACTGACCACCCTCGGCGGCGACAACCACGTCCGCCGACCGTTCTGTCCCGTCATCGGTCGTGGCCGTGGCCGTCTCGGGCGTCACGCGTGTGACCGTTGTCCCAGTTCGGTACTGCTCGTCGGGGAAGGCGTCACGGAGTTGTCGGTAGAGCGCGTCCCACGACGTGAACACTATCGTCTCGGACACGGTGCGTTCGACGTCCCCGCTTTCCGTGAGAAACCGGCGCTCGTGAGACCGGGTCGTGATATCATCCGGGTCCACGATGTCGTGGTCACTGAGAAACTGACGGATGTTCTGTTGGGCGACTATCCCGCCGCCGCGGCTTTTCAGCGCCCCTGCTGACCGCTCATAGATCGTCGGCTGATGACCTGACCGCTCAAGCGCAATACCGGTAAAGAGTCCTCCCATCGATCCGCCGGAGATGAGTACATCGAGTCCGGAAACAGGCTGATGGGGCTGGTCGTTGGACACACTAGTCCGTTACTGCGTGACAGGTGAAAGCCTACGGATCCATCAACACCGTATGGCTTCTCACAACGATCGCTGCTCCCCTTCGGGAACATGGTACCGCCGGTGCGAGCGCGTCTCGATTACGCAGCGCCCGCGTAGTCGTTGCTGCCGGAATTCCCGCGTTGTCTACTTGACTGGCCTCTGTCGACGGCGCTATCCGTCGTCACCAAATCAGTGGTGTCTATACAGTCCCGCGCTCGGGTGTCGGAAGTTCCTCGTCAATGCCAACATCGTGCCCGGCGGCGTACCCATTCAGCTTGGCAGCGATTGGCGACTCACGCAGCTCATCGTCGCCGTATCCCGCTGCCTCAAACGCGTCCATGAGCGAGGAGACGGACCGGAGTTTGTACTTCTGATGGTAGTCCTCAGCGGGGTAGAAGCGTGAGAGCTGTTCAATGCGTGTTCCGATCCCCTCGACAGTGAGTCCTCGCGTAGCGAGAAACTCATCGAGGACTGCTCGTTGGTCTTCCGTCTCAGCGAACACGATGTTCTGATACTGTGTTTTTCTGGTCTGGTGCTGTGGGTTGTGCGATTTGAACACCCGATTCAGAAGGTCTTGATACGCTACCGTGTCGGGATCGAACTCAACTTGGACCACTTCAGTGTGGTCGGCTAACGCGTGATACGTCGGGTCGAGCTTTGTTCCACCGGCGTAGCCGACCCGGGTGCGAACGACACCGTCCATCGCACCGAACTGGGCATCTGGCCCCCAGAAACAGCCGATACCGAACGTCATCGTGGCAGTCTCCGCACTATCCATCGCACGGCGGTCGTACTCGCGTATCTGTGTTTGTGTGAGCGTCATTGGAGTCACCAGCCTCGAGAGTCGCCGGAGCGCGGGTCGTGGATCCCACCGCATCTACCACTAGTTAGGCTCGCAGCCGTATATGCTGAGTGTCGAGATTCGTGCGCAGTCGGCAGCAAAAAGACACTCTCGATGTGTGGCGCTCGACAGCCCGGATTATCGGATATCGGACCCACTAAAATTGCCAAATTCCCGAGGGTGTCATAGAACAGTTCACATACCTCGTTGACTGACCCGAGGATCGCTCAGTACAGAGGAGATGTCGATTGATCAGAGCGCTCTTTCTAGATCGAGAAGGTCTGTAGGCATGAGTAATAGACAATCTGAAATTAGCCTATTTTGAGATAGGCTATTCGGAAGTATTATTCTCCGTCCAGACGGAGAGGATGTATGGACCACTTCGTGAATCGGGACGATGAACTCTCTCGGCTACGCGGATGCTACGAATCCGACGACGCCGAGATGGTCGTGGTTTTCGGTCGACGACGCCTCGGGAAGACACACCTCGTCCAGCGCTCGCTTTCCGACCGTGACGACGCAGTCGTCTATCAGGCCACGGAGACCACCTCCCAAATACAGCTTGACGAGTTCGTCGATGTCGCCTCCGAATCGTTCCCGGAGATTACACAGATCAAACAGAACTGGGAACCGCTGCTCGGATATCTGGGGGATCAGGACGCAATCGTGGTTCTCGACGAGTTCCCCTATCTCATCGACGCCGACGAGAGCCTTCCCTCGGTCATTCAGCGACTGTGGGACCAGCGGCTCCAGAACACCTCGGGGACGCTCATTCTGGTCGGGTCATCGATCAGTATGATGGAAGAAGCGACGCTTCTCGGAAACAGTCCACTGTACGGACGATTTACGGAACGATTCGACCTTCGACCCCTCGATTTCGCTGCCGCACAGGAGTTCGTTCCGGACGAGTATTCACCCGAAGAACGGATTTTCACGTGGGGGATCTTCGGTGGCGTTCCGTACTATCTCGATGGCGTCGATCTCGGACAGAACCTCGGAACAGTTCTCACCGAGGAAGTGCTCTCCCAGAAGGGATATCTCCATAACGAACCTGAGTACGTGCTCCGCACCGAACTCACGGACCCGAACCGATACTTTGCGATCCTCACCGCCATCGCTGCTGGAAAGACGACGTCGAACGAGATCGCTCAAGCGATAGGAATCGATGGAAAGCAGATATCGACGTACACACAGAAGTTAGAGCGTCTGCGGCTCATCGAGCGGGAGGTCCCGATCACTGAAGAGAAGGCGAAGTCACGCCGGGGCGCTATCGAATCCTCGATCCCCTGTTCCGGTTCTGGTTCCGTTTCGTTTACGGCAAGGAAGATCGATACGAACGACTCGGAGAGAATGCCTACGACGCGGTCATTAAGCCGGAACTTCCGGATTTTGTGAGTCACGAATTCGAGCGGCTTTGTCAAGACGCACTCCCTGGCCTCTACCCCGACGAAACGTTCCTGGATCTCGGGCGATGGTGGTACAAGGAACACGAGGTTGACGTCGTCGGATTCACCACGGACGGGACGATGGTCGTGGGGGAATGTAAGTTCACGAACGCACCGCTTGACTACGGAGCTCTCGCCTCGCTTGAAGACCATGCCGCCGAGATACGCTGGACGCCGGACGGCGATGAGCAGGACACTGAGTACGCCTTATTCACCCGAAATGGTGTGACACAGTCCGTTCAGGAAGCTGTGTCCGAACGCGATGACGTCCGACTGTTTGACTTGGCTGACATTGCGCGACACGTCTGAGAATCCACCCTTGACCCACTAATTAGCGCCTTGCGAAAACACCATTCGCTACGTCTCCTCGTCGCTTAGGTCGGGTAACTCCTCAGCCCACCCGCTATTCTGAGCGTACCAATCATCACTGTATGTAGAAGATGCTGTCTCGACCCCAATGAAGGCAGCCGTCGCTGCTGCGATCCGGTCGTCTTCCGCGGCTGCCCAATACGGTTCCTTGTGACGAACGAGGCCCGCAGTTTCGAGCCGGTTCATTGTCGGTCCAACACTCCCACGCGAGACCCCTGTTTCCTCTGCCAATTCCGCTGGCGTGTATCCCACGGTCGGTGTCGTCAACAGGAACTCCAGCAATCGCCTCGCGTTGGTCCCCTCTGACAGGTCAACACGTGGGTTTCCGGGTTCGTGTGCTTCGAAATCGACGGGCATGTGCGAGAATTGTATGTTTATTGTATTAGATGTTGGGTGAAGAGTAAGTACCCCTCAGCGACCGGCTGTTTCAGATCATTTCGTACTTGAATTATCGGATTTGACAGAGCCGAATCTCGGGGATCTCATTAACCTACAGATCCGAAATGTGCCGAGAGATTATTGGTTAATACAGTTGATGATAGCCCTCACGCATTTCGCGTCTGGTGGCCAACATACTGTCCCACAGATTATTATACTGTTCTCTCATTGGTACGTGTTTAGCCCGAACTGATTTCGCTGCTATCTCATAGAAGGCGCACAACTTAGCCTGTATGAACTGGCAGCAGAGGTTCGTGATGATTCTCAGGGATGGGCTCCGTCGTGGAGCCCTCCCGTTACCTCTGCTGTCTGTACTGGAAGGTGGGATCTGTGAACGGAGATGATCTCACCAAAGAGGAGTTGCTCTCCCGGTTTTTACAACTTGAGCAACGAGTCGAAGAGCTTGAACAAGACAACGCACAGCTCCGAGAGAAGTTACAAGAGAAAGACGAGCGGATCGAAGAGCTCGAAACACGTCTTCGCAAATACGAGAATCCGCACACTCCACCCAGCAAGCGACGGTCGGGGACCGATGGGTCCCCGACCTCGCAAGATGACGAAGACGACGATGTCCGAACTGACTGGGCACTCCCGGTCGGAAGGATGGTCACGATCCGGAGTGGCGTTCTACGGCCGATCCTGACGAAGAAATCGAAGTCACCTGTGACTGTTGTCCTGAGTGTGGCGACTGCTTCGACGAGTCGGTGGGCGTCAGCCCCCGACTCGTCGAGGAGATCCCTGATCCCCAGCCCCCAGAAATCACCCGGTACAACCGCCACTACTACCAGTGCGATTCCTGTGGAACAGAGACAGTTGCGGCTCACCCCGACTGCCCCGATGAGGGGCAGTTCGGGGTGAACGTCATCGCTCAATCAGCTCTGTCACGGTACGATCACCGCCTTCCTTACCGGAAGATCGCTGATCGCTTCGAGCAACTACACGGACTCGAACTCTCGGGTGCATCCGCGTGGCACGCGACCGAGCGCGCTGCGCGCGCCGGTCGCTGTGAGTACGAGCAGATCCGTCAAGAGATTCAGGATGCTGACGTGGTTCACATCGACGAGACAGGCATCAAGCGCGACGGTGAACAAGCGTGGATTTGGACGTTTCAGACCGTTCAACACACGTTGTACGCGGTCAGGGAGAGTCGCGGAAGTGATGTTCCCGCAGAAGTCCTCGGCGAGGACTTCGCGGGAACAGTCGTCTGTGACGGGTGGACGGCGTACCCAGCTTTCAGCAGCAACCTCCAGCGGTGCTGGGCGCACATTCTTCGAGAGGCTGAGGACGTCGCCGAAAGCAGCCAGAAGGTGAACCGATCTACCAGGCTCTCAGACAGGTATACGTCGCTCTCCAGGCTCGGCTGGAGAGCGACCCAAGTCCTCGTGAGAGCAGAGCTCCAGCGTGTGGCGCGAAGAGAGCTTGAATCGCTGATTGACCGGTCAGTACCCGACGGACCAGTGGCAACACTGCTGGGGAAGATCGAAGGAGGTCTCGACCACTGGCTCACCTTCATCGGTGAGCCAGCGGTCTCTCCGACAAACAATGCCGCAGAGAACGCACTTCGTGAGCCAGTGGTTCTCCGGAAAATCATCGGAACGCTCCGTAATGACCGAGGAATGTTCGTTCACGAGACGGTCTTGTCCCTGCTGGCGACGTGGCGCCAGCAGGGACGCAATCCATACGAAGAATTTCGTCGAGTCGTCAGCAATAATGAAGTTATCTCACGGGCTCACGCTGTGCCGGCTGTCGAGACCTCGGGGTAAACACGTACCACTGTCTAATGTCCAACAGCGGTACTCCAGAGATCAGCATGTAATTCAAGACCATCCACATATCAAGGTACAGCTGAAGTACGTAGTAAAATTCATTTTTAAATAGCCATTAGATACTTATACCCGAAGCTGTCAACGAAAAATAATGCCGTACTATAGCAAGAAGGAATTAGAAGAATTGATTGAGCGTGGTGAGGCTCGCAAGTTGGAAAGAGCAACGGTATCAAACGTTTCGTGATACCATGACTAACCAAGAAGAGCCTTACCCTTGCTACTTTGCCACAGAGGCACAACAAAAGGGGTATTTTCGATACGCATTCCCGGTAGAACGACTGATGAAGATGATTTAAACGACCTTTCGGAGGCACTTGAGGGATTCTTGAAGAACCACCGTGACTTCGGGGAATATCCTGCGCTTATCGTGATGTTCAGACCTCAGGGCGAGGATACACATGCGACACAATATAAAGAGAATTCTGGGATATTCTTGATTTCCTGCAGAAATCTGATCCAGAGCCTTGGCCTGCATCAGTCCCAACGGACCCATATCATCCAAAGTGGCAGTATTGCTTCGCAGGACAGCCCGTATTCATTGTTGCTCGTGCCCCATTCTATGAAGCTCGGAAAAGCCGTCACACGGCTCATGGATTAGAAATTACGTTCCAGCCATGGACTAATTTTGAAAGCTTGACTGGACTTGACGACAAGGGGCAAGAAGCCCGAACACTAATTCGACGTCGCCTGTCCCAGTACGATGACGTGGATAAACATCCTGATGCTGGGGATCTTGACGATCCGAGAAAACTAGAATGGCAAGATACATGGTACCCGATAATAACATCGAAGGTGTAGTCCGTTTCCCCCTATCTGAGCGTTCTGACGTCGAAAACACTATGAATTAACTTTTTAGTATGAAATAGACGGCTTCTCCTTCTCTATTCGATAGGATTCATATGTGGACTGTCGCTGATAGCTATTTCATTTGTAGTGAGTTCAGAGAATCCTCTTACTGGTGACATCTCTTTTAGATCAGGGGTCCTAATAACCCTAGTCACAGTTACTGCAAGTTTGATTTCAATTTCACGCGAAGTCGTATCGTTGTACAAAATTGTCCGAAAACCGGGTTTGTTTATCAATTACAATATTGATTTGTTGGGTAAACTTGTATTCTGGGAATTTGGTCCCCTTATGATGGCAGGAGGAGAGTTAATAATAGTTTATCCTGACCGAGAAAAGTTGCCTGAAGCTCCGGGAAGATCACTCATGATGTAAAATCAATAATAACGTTAATTACTGAGCTCAATAGCAACTTTGGAGATCTTGAGTACATGGAAATTAATGATCAGCGATTGTGGACACGTACAAAGATAATAGTCTAGTGTGTGTTTCCGGGCCGATAGCGAATGATATCTCACGAGAAGTGCTACGTAGCTTGGACCTGCCAATCAAATTTCACAAGCAGGAAGAGATTATGCGGATGCTAGATGAGAATCAAGGCCGATCCATCAGTCAAGATGAACTTGATGAAAAGGGAATCAAAGATATGGTTGTTGGTGTAGATGATACATATGAAACAAAAAATACTCTGATAGTGTTCCTAAGAAACCAAAATAAAGACAGATTGGGGAATCATAACATATATTCCAAGCCCTACGATAGCGAATATGACGTAATAAATATCGCCGGGTTTTTGGGCCAGGAACTACGGTGGTTTTGAATTACTTACTTCATCTAACAAACTCCAGCAAATAGAGGAAGATACTGACAAGTATTTTCAATTGGTTTACAGGGTGCCTGTCGATAGGAATGGTAACACGACCACCCGAGATCATGGAAATAACGTCTCTTGACGATGTACAAGAATAATTCTCTATCTTACTGCCTTGACACCGCATACTCCAACTCCTCAAATCCACCACCACAGAGATATTCAAGTGAAACCTGTAACCGGTCCCCATTATCAACCAATATGTCCTCCTCTATCGGCAATACAAGTGGAGGATTAAGCCAGTCTGTAGGTTGTATAAAATCTTGGTTCCTACAAAACCTAGTATATGTATTATTTTTATACTATTGACAACCCCATGCTGAGTTGCCGGCACTTCTATGGTAAGGTCAATCTGCTCATCGCTCGTTGAATTATATCGTACATTATGATACTCAACCTCCCTAGATCTTGAAATACTTTCCCGACTCCCATATGCTTCGAAATGTGGAAGTCGAAATTCTTTCCCATGAAAGTGGTAATCGGATTCGACTAACTGAACCGTGGTAGTAGTTTCAAACGGAATCGTTCGACCACTATCACGAAGTAATTTGTCGATAGCGTGGTTCATTACTGGGATCTGTAGCTCAGTAATTAACCGGTGTCCAACATCTCACAAATAATAACATCAACTTCCTCTACGATCGTTGCTTCACGGACATCCGTGTTCAGAAAATGGATATTTTCCGTGTCACCCAAGGTTCTTTTAGCGAAATCATGTATTTCCTCACCTAACTCAATATAGTAAACTTCAGAAGCTTCTTTGAAGCCATATGAGATAATATTCCCGTTCCAGCGCCGATATCAGCAACAACATCCCTCGACCGACTACAGAATCAATAGCTGAGTGAAGAGTCTCTAGCCGGAGTTGATCGGAAAGAAGGTTGTATTGATACACTAATGGAATCACTGGCCCGGCTGGAAACTTGGTCCCGTTGGGTCCTATTGTTCGATGTCATTTTGTGTTATTGACTGTGGATTAAATACAGCGCTAGTAACAACTACAGCACAATCCGTTCTTTTGTGCTAGTTATTTTCGTTTTCTGAGTTGTATTCCAGTTCCAGTCCCGATTATTTTTCACATCTTCTAATTTTCTATGGGTTGTTTGCGGCAGTCTTCCTCGTCACGATCGGTGTGCTCAACAAAAATACCACCTTCTTCGGCTGTCATCCAACCAAGTCCTGCAGAGATCGGTTCACCTGATGTGGTACCCGACCTTCTCGCCATCACGACTGGTATTATATGTCCCACATTCCAGATCCTCGGCGCCAATTCACACAAACATCAACGTTTGCTCCGGCAGGGACTATTGAAGACAGCTTTGTTAGATTGTAGTTGTGTAAATTTGCATTTTTAACGCTACATCAAAGCACCGAGTTCAGTCTGGGATTCTCCTGCTCCCCAGACAATTCTGATATCCATATGGTCGTTCCTTGTACACCCAACTTGGTAAATTCTATTATATTACTACATTGATAGGAATGTGTACTCATTTTGGCTACAGAAGTTGCACTCATCACTCCGTACAACTCTTGAAACACCGGTAATTCGAAGAAGATCGAATACAGGGAAAATGCTCGATTAAGCAGCATAGTACGGACGTAAAGCTGAATAATCGGCGTGGGACGAAATAGCAAGCTTTCCCGAACGCGTCGGTGCGAGAAGGTAGCCGACGTACCCCCCGGACCACAGAGCGACCGAAGCGAGAAAGACAATAAACCCCTCTCGGGTCCCGATGCTGGATCTTTCGTGCTTGTGGAATTGCCGCTACACAGACAATCGCAGCCCGAAAATCACGATATGACCGAGAAGAAGAGGCTCTACCATTCGTTCTAACATAGATGTTCGGCAGTCGGATGATTGTTTGGAAGCGGCCTCTGATGTAAATATCTCTGATCTTCTCACGGTGAATAATCACTCTGTACTGAGCGATCCGAGCCCATCGAATCTGATGATGATTCTATGCGAGAAACGCGCCCTGTATCTCTCACGGGTACTAGAACAAGTCTTTCATCAGTCAAATTTCGCAATTGTCGGTCTCGTCACCCAAACACGCCACACAAGCCCCCCGCATCACAACGACTACACCACAAAAATCCGCTTGAAAGCGGGCTACTCCTCGACGTCGTCGTCGTCCCGCAACGCCTCAAGCGCCTCCTCTAACAGCTGTTGAACGCTATCCGCATCTGCCTCCCCACCTGTCTCTTCTTGACGCCCGTCACCCACTGACTCACTCGAATCTGACACGATCTCGCCGCAGACTCGTCATCCTCATCGGCAGTCACCTCGCTCGCCCGCGCCGCCGCGTTCCGTATCGCGTCTGCTTCGTCCGGTCCTCTCGCTGCCGTCGACGAGTCCTCTTTATCCGACCCTTCCTTCGAAACCCGCGGCCGACCGCCCCTGCTGAACGCGTCGAGCGGGAAGTCATACATTTTCGAGCGCGTCTCCTTGTAGAATGTGCCGCGCCGCGAGACATCGAAGACCTCCATCACTGTCTGGCGATCACACCCCCGATCGAGCGCTCGCCGTACGAGCTCGTCTTCTGTCCGTTGGACGAGCAGTTTGGGATCGTCTGGGATGTGGCCACGGGCGCTCGTCACGATATCATCGAGGAGTCCCCACTCTTGGGTAGCGATATCTTTCGTCACGAGCGGCTCTGCCCGCTCAGCCACTTCATTATCGAGCCCGCCCAAATGCCACAATCGCTCTCGAACAGCCGTGCGGGTCATCTCAACTGTTAATTCCTCCGCAATCTCCTTTGTGCGGAGTGGGCCGTTGTCATAGAGGATCCGCAAAATCTCGTACTCGTGGGACTGCAATTCCTTGTCATCGGCTTCCGTCAGCCGGATGGGTATATCGCTGGGCGTCGATCTCATGTGATGCACGAGTGGCAACTCCGGCACACCGTGAGGAGATTCGCTAGGTCGTGTTCGCCGACATCATCCGGATCCCGATCTGCGTGGTGGACCTCGAGGTCGGCCAGGCCGCCAGCGGCTGGCGCTTTCACATTACACATCTGGCAGCGATACCGGTCGCGTTCTAACACCTTCTTCTGCGTCGCCTGATCAACCGTCTCGTTCCGCTCCGCGCCCGAGCCCATCGACGTCGTCTCTAACTGGTCCGATGGCGTCTCGGCATCGGCCGCCGCTGTGTCAGCCGGCTCCTCGTCCGCTATTGGTTCGTCGTCTGTTCCGTCAGCCGTGTCCTCGTCTTCTGAATCTCTCATGTATCTCGTTCTGTGTCCGGCTTCGCACGCACTGTGACCGCCAGCATCGCTCATCCTCCTGGTGTATCGCTTCAATCAGCAGCCCCGCTGTTGGGGAACGCGCCGCAACCGCTCACCGAGCCAGACTCACGCGTCCCGTGTCGGCGTGAGCGATTTCACGTTGAACTCCGCTTTCGAGCAGTACCGCTCTGTAATTGCGCCAAGAGCCTGCGTCCGCAGGATATCCGCCACGTTATGGCAGACGAGTTCGTCGAATCGCCCCTCCTCGAAGGCGGTCACCGCCGCCGCACTGTCCGCGAACGGATCGATTCCGCTGTAAGTCCCGTCGCCGAGCAGCTCGTACACAGCCGCCAACCCCCGCTGTTCCTCGCCGTCAACAGTCGTGTTGAACCGATCCGAAATCACCGGCAACACGTCCGCGTACGCCACATCGAACGGCCACGCCATCTCACGGGCCGCATACCGACTCCGCAGGAACGGCAGATCGAAGCCACCGCTCCACACCTCGCCGTTGAATGCGATGAGTAGTGTCGGCGTCGTGTATCCGATCTCTGACGAACGTCGCCACAGCCGCCAGCAGCGCGGCCTCATCGGTGTGTGTCGAGACGTTCACGAGTGTCTCCGACAGCCGCGCTTTCACGCTGGTCTCGACGTCACCGGCTGTCCGCCCGGCAGTTTGGACGAACACACGCACGCCCATCGGCATCGCAAACCCGACGACAGTTACCTCATCGTCGACGTCGAAGCCGGTCGTCTCGATATCAAAGGCCACCTGATCGAGCACTATGCCACCTCACCCCGCTCTGGCACACGATCGTGACAAGCCGGTCGCACTCGCAGTTCACCGAAGCCGAACCGCGCGTGTGTTCCGAGCCGCAGTATGCCATTCTTCGCCGTCTGTATTGGGTCGCTTCCGGCGTAGCCGACGAGTTGTCCGTGGTCGACTGTTGCCAGTTCGTATACAGACTCCCCAACGAGTCGTTCCTCGCGGCGACGTAACCGGCGGTCTCGCGTCGGCGCATCGCCCGGCACGCCAGCGACCGACCTGTCCCACCAATAGGGCACTGACTGAGTGTCCGCGTCTGGTTTCTCACTTTGGAGGACATAGGGCGTCACCAGTTCGATCGTGTACTGATCGTAGCCTCGCAACCCATCGAACGACACCGCGTCGAGATCGATAACCTGTGAGTCCGCGAGCGACACCTCCCCAAACCCGTAGTTCCGAGCACCGCCCAGCTGAATCCCATCAAGCACGCTCTCATCAAGCGGCAGCACGCCCTCGCGCTCGCTATGGACATACGCGTGGATGTACCATTTCACTCGGCGCTTCGAATTCCGCTGGTGTTCGGGGACGCCGAAGAACGATTCCGGCGCGACTGTGAGCCGCCCGCCATGCGACTGGCGATCCATCGTGTTCTGCGCATCGCGCGGCCGAGACGTCTGCAGCCACCGCTGGGCCGCATCTCGAAACAGAAACAAATCCTCGTACGACTCAACCGGTGGAAGCGAGCTCCCGAGTTTGCCGGCATACCCTTTCTGTGAGTGTGACTCTGGGTAGGAGCCGTACTCTGACGGCGCGAACATCGCATGGCTCACCTGTAGTTCGCGTCGCGTCCGGTCATCAACGTCCGCCGCGATCGCTTGATATAGTGCGTTGCCCGACACGTGGTACGGCCGCCCCGCATACGGGGTTTCGAGTTCGAACACCAGCTGTTGGATCATCGTCACGCCACACACCCTTCGATTTGAACAGGAGCTGTAACACGTTCACACCACTCGTGATGAGCAGTAGTTGTAACACGTTCACGTCCTGCGTGACCGTTGACTGTGGTGGATCGCCCCGCACAGATCTGGCACCCACGGTTGATTGGAGAGCTCAGCGGTGTCGCCCCCCATCGGCACGCACGCACCGGTCCGGCACGCTGGCTCGCAGCCCGTCCCGCGGATTCACGGCCCGACCATTCCGCTGGGACGCTGGGGTGTGGGTTCGCTTGGCTCGCCAGAGTGTGAGGTGGTCTGTGCCCCCAGCCGTCGTCGACGTTCGTCGAGCCGACAGTGTCGCGGGCGCTCCCGGGCGGGCCAGCAGACGTCGACGCCCACTCACTGGCGACGCCGGCAGACCGCCAGTCCGCTCTGTGGACTCACCGCACGACCATATCGGATGATCTGTCGTGGCTGGCGTCCCAGCCGTGGCGGGCTCGGTCGTTGATGATGCGTGCGCTCCCGGGCAGGCCGGCAGTCGTCGACACCCACCCACTAGCGACGCCGGCGGACAGGCAGTCCGACCCACGGGCTCACTGCCCGACCATATCGCATGGGTGGGGGCGGCGGTCCGCCAGTCACGATCATGATGGGTCACGCGTCCACCCCACGGTGTCGCGCGTATCCTCCGCGACAGCATCCTCGATGTACTGTAGCGCCGTCGACCACGACCTCATTCGTCGCAACTGCGCATCCACGTGACGCCACCACTGCGCCTCACGGCCCAAGGGCGACCCAGACACTCGGTTCCATACATCAGCAAACGATTCAGCCGGTTCCGGACCAGGCCACGCCGCCGGCCCGTCTGGTGACGCTGACAGCCGCATCGTCATCGCCTCCGTCCACAACACCGTTCGGTGTGGCACCACGCAGTCCGCGTCGAGCGCTGCTGCTGTCTCGCTTTTCGATCCGCGTTCCGCGGTGGTGATTCCGACGTCGGCTCAGCAACCAGGAACAGGTCGTCGAATGCGTGGCCCGCCCGATAGGCGTCGAGCAACGCGGCCACCAGCAACACGTGGTACTTGAGCGACGAGTACGGGAGATACACCGACTCGTTCACCAGCGCCGCAGTCTCGCTCGTCAACCACGCCGCGTGGAGCTCCTCTGGCGAGCCATCGATCACGGTACAATCGCGCTCTCTACCATCGGGACCGCCCCGTCTTCGAGCACCGAGCCCGTCAGCAGCGACAGCCGCGCCGGCGACGCATGATTCGCCACCGTCTGCTCGGGTTCGCCATCCGGTCGGCTCAGCAACGCCGCATCTCGATCCGCTCCCAGCGGGACTGATTCATTGACCGGTACGTCGAACAGCTCGTCACGGCCCGATCCATGTTGGCGACCGCGCAGTTTGTGGACGTCGTGACGGTACGCCACCCGCAGGTCCACGCTCGCGGTGTTACTCGCTTGGGCCATCACAGCTCCTCCATGCTGTTCACGCGCTCTTGGAGTGGCACCACGAACTGCTGGCGCACCGACTCTCGCCACAGGTCATCCTTCCACGCCATCCCCGACGTCGCGTCCTGTGCGCGATTGTACACCCGCTTGATCTCAGCGTCCGTGTAGAGGGGGTTGATGACGCGCGCCTCGACCATGCCCGCCCGAAGTTCCGTGCGCCGCCCAACTGTAGTTCGAACTCCTCGCTGTGGGCGTCAAGGTAATCGACCGCCTCGACGAGTAACCCGACGTACTCCGGTTTCAACTCTCGCAGCGAGAGTTTCCACGTCCCCACCAGGTTGCCGACGACGTCTCGGGACGCCATCCGAAGCGGTTGCCCGTCGTCCTCGCTGTTACGTGAGCGTACCTGGGTGTTCAGTTGCCGGTAGTGCGCTTCTGCTTCGCCCTGTAGGACGTCGACTTGCCGGCGAATTGGCGAGAACCGGAGCGGCCGGCGCACCAGCCGTCCCGCACGATCGTTGAATCCGCCGAACAAGTCGTAGAGGACGCAGCCGGCGTCCCCATCGACGCACGAGCCTTTCTCGTGGTAGCCGGCGTCGAGGTCGCGCTCGTACACGTCCTCGAGCATGTAGTCCCCGTTCGCTGCGCCCGGATGGCACGCCGTGCCGCCGGCGATCTGTATCACGCGTTCACAGCCGTGGCGTAACCACCCCGAGAGTGGGAACGGCGACACCATCCCGCCGATTTGGTTCTGCGGGTCGTCGGCCTCGTACCGGTCTGCTGAGGCATGGTGGCGGTCCGTCACGATCCCATCGCCCGGTGCGAGCAGTGGGATTTCGAGCCCCACATACAGGTCCGGGAGTGTGAGGTTCTCGATGTCGTCTGGGAGTGACATCTCGTGGTCGAGGTGCGATGTCTCGAATTCCGGGGGCATTACTCCTCACCCCCTTGGTTGGTCGCGTGTTGGTGGACCTGCTCGTTGTGTTCGGCCTGGTGTGTCCCGTCTCTCTGGGAGTAATCAGCCGTGTGCTCAGTGGCCCCTTCGAGTTGCGTTGACCCGCGCTCATCGATGCCTTCGAACGGTGATGTCGGGTCCGCCTCGGTGGCCTGGTGTGTGTGGAGCGGGTCAGTCTCGCGTGTCGTCTCCTCACCGATCGTGTAGGCGTCGCTTGATCTGGGTCGGCTCGCCACAATCGGTTCCGGCGCGAGGAGTACCAGCCAGGATGACTGGGTCGACACGTCAGTACACAGGCCAATTCGGCCTGTCACGACGAGTTCGTACACGCCGCGCATGAACTCTGTCGGGTGCGCGTGCTCGTCGTCCCCGCACATCACGTATCCGATTTCAAAAATGGGGTTGCCAGCCGCCCGGAAGGCATAGGCCGTTAGGTCGTCGCCTTCCCGGAGTTTGCGGTCGCAGATTTGACATGCTGCCGGCCCTTCCCCGAGCGCATGAAATTCCACTTGGTTTATTGCTTCAATTAACTGATCGACGTTCTCTTGACCGCTGAAATCCTTCTTTGTCATGGGTTCTTACTTTCTAGGTGGGAACCCGGTCCGCGTGCGCCAACACGCGGGCTTTCTAACCGACTGCCCCGTGGGACCGAGTGTTCAACCTCTTCTAACGCTCCTAGTCATTTATACTTAACGAATGGTAAAGGCTATGCGTATTAACGGAATTGTATGGTGAGAGATAAGAGGTATCAAGAAAGATATGACGTAAACATGCCCCTGAGAATTGACGAGAATACCGAGAAAGTGATTGATGAATTTGTATCTAAAGGTAATCTCACAACGGGCGCGCTTGTAGATTTCACAGGCCTATCCCGACCGACTGTAACAAAAAGGCTGGATCGTCTCCACGCTGCGGAGTTTGTTGAATATGTTCATGAACCAACAGCACTCTGGCAACTCACTAAAGATCCTAGAACGAATTGAGCCATCTTTCAAATTTACTCTTTTTCTCCGTGAAGGAGGGAACTTATATCAAAATTCTGTCATTTACAATACGTCTGAATCCTACTCATGTTTGGCTAAAAATCGGTTCTATGTACTAGCGATCGATAATTCAGATGGACGGGTCTGAGCAGTAATATAGGTTCTTTGAATCACTACGGCCAATCTGGGTGGTAGTCTGGCCGGACACGCTCGTGGACTTGATGTCCAAATCCAGTGGGTTCGAGCTCGCCACGGCTGTTTTCGTATGCGAGATCAAGATGAAGCGCCCACGAAAGATGAGTCTGGGCCTTCTTTTTCCAGGAATTAATACTTTCGACGTTCTGGTAACCTTCGAGATGATCGATCCGGTCACGGAAGCCCTGTGCCCGGGCATCAGTCTCGGTATCCGCAACTGTCGTCGTTGCCAGTAGGTTCACTGTTGCGAGCATCGGAACCCAGTTCCGCTCAAACAACAACTGGCCGAACACGGATTGCTCAGTTTGTGATAGAGTTCCTTTTGCACCTAATCCGGGTTCCCCATCTAGCCCTTGTTGATTCGCCTGCTCGTAGTCTCGTGCTAACCACATCCCCTGTGGACTAAGAGTTCCTCGCTCAGTTATCAAGCGCAGTTTTTCGGGCCCCAACAGTGTCATCAACTGGTTCACTTTGTTCCGATGACCTTCCGAAGCTAACTGCTCGGACACCTCTTCTGAGGATTCATCGGCCGCTTCCCAGTGTGCTTTCAGGATTTCACACGCGTACGGTAGGTCTCCCCATGTTGGCTGAGCCCCCGAGAGATGCGGTGAGTCTATTGCCTCTGGATCGTACATGGGTCTATGTATTTTCGGACTGGTAATATGTCTGAGGGTCGCCGGTGGATAGAGCGCAACGTATAGATGTGTCCCCACCTCGTCTGTTCATAACCAGACTAGATATGGAACAGACTGTACATGAAGTCCGTAACGGACAGCAATACGTCGTCGGCGACGTCGGAGAGGTCCTACCAGCCATCGAGGAGGATGCCCACGTTATCTATCTCGATGACGCGTGGGCGCGCCCACAGCGGGGCGATTGGTATGGTGTTGAATACGAGACCACGGCTTCGTACCTAGTAATAACAGTGAGCACGACGGTATCACCACTACAGACATTATCGACCTCTGTGAAGACGCCTTAGTTGATGGTGGGTGGCTGATTGCGGACGCTGACGATGGCTACTCCCACGCCTCATCGATTACATTCGTGAGAACTGGGGAGATGTCGCCGCCAGCTACAAGGGCGGAGGATACCGTCGGATTGGCGGCGTTACGTTTGTTTCCAAATCGGGAGATCCAGACTGTAGTACCCCTGGGATGTATCTTTCAAACGGTGGCTATCCAGTTGTGTTTGCCCACAAGGGTGAGACGGATCGGAAAACGTCCGTATCCGCTCGACAGATTACCCCGCAAGCCTCCTTCGACGGCGATTGGGGCAGCGTAAAACCGATTGAGCCTTACCGGAATTGGATAGACGGACTCATGAACGAGGGAGAGCACCTAATTGTTCCGTGCGCTGGGACTGCTCCCGCCGCGATCGGTGCAGAGGAACTATTTGGCGATAATGTTCGATATACCTGTATTGATAATGAACCAGAAGCTCTAGAAATGTTTAAACAGCGGCGGGCAGAGGCCAACCTGCCAAAGAAGAGCGTTTCTTCCTACGATTAAATCGCAGGATAGGCCCACTGAGAACCCGGGGGTTCTTTTTATTGGCAATCAAGGGCCTACTATGGCGGTTGAGCAGGTCACAGGTGTCCGAACGGATTCCGTTATCATTCTAAAGGACCCCCTCACGAGCGAAAATGCGGCCGGCAATCAGATGGGATACCTCCGATCGCTGCCGTATCTCTTTCAGGAAGGCATCGCACAATACACGTTCCCTCCAGGATGGCTCAGGAAGATGTCGAACGAGACATTTGACGAGGTGCTCCAGGAAAAAGAAAATGAAGATGACTCTTTGTTTGAATACTGCGCGCTTCCTGATTTTCCGTTCAACTATACGCTTATTGATCAAAAAAGACGGCTGATGATCTTACTTTCCAACACATATGCCAGATAACTAACCAAGAGACTGACGAATACAGTTCTGCCCGAACTACACACAAACTATTACGAGCGTATTTGGATGGAAGAATCGAGGAACTCTTTCTTGTTACAGATCGTGCGTCATTCTCTCTTAGTGACACTACCACATACAAACCCCTCCGCGAGGAACTCGACCACGCAGAAGTTCTCTCCTACGAAAAGATTGCGAAGCAGTATATTCGCAGTCAATTCGATAGTCCAAGCATTCCATTTGCGAAGACGCTCAACATCTGGCTCCACCACGCTGCTGATGATTATCATGAAGTGATGAGCAGGCAACCCCAACGCATTGGAGATCTTTTTGAGTTCGACGTACTGGAACCGGGAGTTCGGACGTGGGACCTGTTCGAGTTTTTGGCAACAGAAGTTTCACGGGACAGCATTGAGCACATCAACGCGGTAGTACGTCCGTGGATCGAATCCGACATCACCAAAGTTGAGGCAAACATTCGCAACGCCCTCCAAGAGTTTGATTACGATCGGGAAGCAGTCCGGACATTCAGAGAAACGGGGGATCGCTCAGCGTAACCAATTTATCATAACTCCACGTGGTAACGTAATTCTCCGGTAAACGACAACGAGCGAATGATTCTTAACAATCGACTCTTGTTAATGATATCAAGCGTGATGCCATAGTGTACGCAACCACCACATTAGCCAATCGCACCTGACCATGCCAATTCTCACGCGAAATGTTACGGGAGGAGACCTGTTTGCAATCAGAAAGACAATCTCCGACGAAGCCCCTATTACAAAAGACGAAGTGGTTGAGTTGTATTTCCCGGGAGATGTATCTGATCCACAAACGTCAGATCAGCGAAAGCCAATTCAAGACGCCATTGAATTCCTCGCTGAAAGCAATCAAATACAGCACTCCGACACAGGGTACGAACTGACGGAGACCGCCGTCGAGTTTGACGACGCCCACCTCAGTTTACTACACGGTATCCGAACCGCGGATGGCGAAGAGAGTGCCTACAATGATGTCTTGGAATGTCTCGCAGAGCAGTCTGCTGTGCTGGCTGACAGGAGTGGGGAACTCATCGACGAAATGAGTGATCGCGTCCCGTCCGCTAACTGGAACGAACAAAAACTCCGGTACTGGGCCCGGGTGATGGAGGAAATCGGGGTCACCAAGGAGGTGTATGGCGACGAGATGACGACGATGTTCGGCCCTAACCGGAGCCTTACACTACGGGTGTTAGTCGACGTGACTGAAAACAGGACAGCGCCGCTGGCCACTGTTTTGACAGATATCGATGAGGACTATCTTCCAGTTATCGGCGACGGGATGGAGATAGCACCGTATTTCGAACGGACGCTGTTATCGCTCAAAGAATCGAATGACGTCCAACTTCGGACAGTCAGTGATATCGGACAGAGTGTTGATATCGACGGCACTGGTTACAGCGCGATCGAGGTAATGAGTAATGAGTGAGACGAGCAGCATTCGTTATCCCAAAAACTGGACACATGATGCCGTACAGACGTATCTCACACAGGAGTCTCAACAGAAGTCCCGTGAACACTTCGAGAAAACTCACGTCCCAATTCGTCGGATCAAGGTCACCCGAAACAACAGCGTTCCCGGTTTTGATGACGAATACATCGACGAAGAAACCTTCCGTGATGGGGTTGTATCGTCGGATCTCAAAGCTGACAACCGAATGTTCTTTGTGGTGGGTGAGTCTGGGAGCGGGAAGTCGGAGCTGTGCCAATGGCTACAGTACGAACTTCAAGACCGATCTGAGGTAAGCGGCGGAGATTTCACACACGTTCCAATCCACATTCCACGGCAGGTTCGTGAACCACGGGAGGTTCTCGGCCGGCTCGCTGACTACCTTGACGACGCAAATCTGGATGAAGCGAAGCAGTTGGCCAACCTTCCGCCAAGCGGTGTATTCGAGAAGACGATCGGCACAATCACGGTCGCCTTCGAAAAGGGCGATCCTGTCGTCCAACTCGTCAAGGATGACGAGTTCCGCGAGACGATTCGTGAGAACCTCGAAGAGTACGTTGACTCCTTTGACGACCCGGAGTCTGAGTTGGAGTTCGAGCCGATCTCCGAGGAGAAACTATCCGAATTGTTCGACCAGTATCCGGGGGCTAGAAACGAGTATGGTAACCAGAGAGCCTCTCCGGAGGAAGAACTGTTTGACATCATTACCCGACAGGCCAAAGACGCTATCAAGGATATGCTGTACGTCGGGGACATTAAAGAGACACTCCGCCAAATTAACGAAAGATTCCAGGAGCGCGAAGAGAGGCCCGTTCTCATCATCGAAGATCTCACCGGCTTCACGATCTTCCAACACGAAATTCTCTCGTTCTTCTCTGATCTGGGGGCGTCTAACTGGGACGTCGTCATTGGCGTGACCACTGGCATGGAGCAGAAGTTGGTGGAAGGGCGGCGCGCCGATGTTGCCTCCCAAGATACTATCAACGACCGTATCTCTGCCCGGGTTACGCTGACCGAGCAAACCGATGACGGTTCGAAGACCCTGTTCCTCGAACAAGAGAACGTCCACGTTGATCTTGCACGGACGTATCTCGTGGCGATTAAGGAAGATTCAAACTGTGAGTTCTCACCTATGCCCAGCATCTCGGAAAAAGAGATTGACGATGTCTTTGGTGAGGACCTATACCCGTTTAACGAACGATTCCTCACGCGGATCTATGAGAATCTCCAAGAAGATGAGCAGCGAAAGCAGACACCCCGCGTCTACCTGAAGTTCGTTCTAGAGGGGCTCCTCGACAACGATAAGCCGCCATTTCAGCACGCGGAACTCCTGGACACGCTAGGGAAAGTCCGGTGTATGATCACCGCCGACCACCAAGGCCTCGATCGGAACGTCCTGAAATGGTACGGGGTGGAAGATTCCGAAGCCGGGGTACAGCGCGTGGACCCTCGTATTCCAGAAACATTCGGCGTCGGGAGCGATGGCACCATTCCCCTTACGACTTCAGACACGGAATTTTGTCCAGAATGTAGCGCCCCTCTAGAGGAGACCGAGAGCGGTGCGCTCGTTTGCCGTAACTGTGACACGACTTGCGACGACTGTGGTTCCCCAATGGAGCAACGCGAGGAGTTCTGGGTCTGTACATCTGATTCGTCTCACCAGAAACCCATTGGGGGCAAACGAGAACTGTTCGAAAACCGCCTACAAGACTTGCTTGACTGGCGAGGTGAAGGTGCCACGTTCAATAAAACCTCACATATTGAGGATGGCGCTGAGCAGGCAATTCGGTTCTTTTACGACCAACCGGAGAGCTTGGTTAGGCCGGAGTGCCGGTCCAGTGACGCCGCCGTCTTACGCTGGACCAAAGGAAGTCGCAAAGTCCCGATTCACATCGACAATGGGGATAGTCCCTCCTACCGGAAGGTCGTCATCGGTCCAGAGCTACCTGAATCGCTCCTGAAGGACCTGCTTCGGATCGGTATATACGACGAAACCACGGTCGAAGAGCACGTCCAGAACGGAGCAGTAGACGCACAAAGTCTTCGCACATGGGCTGAGGGGGCTGTCTCCGAATTCCGGACGAATCTTGAGAGAGACATCAAAGAGGAATTCGGAGCCGATATCGATCAGATAGCACTCTTCGGAAAGTATCTCCTGAATATCTTTACAGGCAACGGTGCGGAATTCTCGGCAGAGGCCCTTGCCGAGCCTGTTGATATGAATCGGTTCGCAGTCACTGCAAAACCTAGTGACCTAGACGTCGACATGAGTGGATTCGATACGTATGGTGAGTCACTACTGGGGCTCTTCCATGCCCGATTCCACCTGCGGGCGAACATGGTCGATTACGAACGCCTCGAATCACACGTGAAGGCGACATCACCCAACGAACTCTGTAGTGCAGTCAAGGGAATGTCTGCCGGCATACTTGGATTCAAAATCGGTCCGACCCGAAAAGAGACAATTGATCTAAAGGAATTCCTCACACAGCCATCGCATTTCGGATTCCGATCGACCGGTCGCTCGCTTCACGAGTATGCTAGAGAAAATGAGTATGAGGAAACGCTCAATGGCCTCATGGGAAACTTCACTGAGCTCAAGCGTTTCTACGAATCTGCCGACTCACCGAGTGATATCGACCTCTTGACTGTGGAGAATGCGTACGATAGTCTACCAAGCAGGTATCCACCAGAGTCAGTAAAGACCCTCAAAGAGTTGGATGAGGATGAACGTGAAGAGTACGACAAGGCACTCGAACGAATAGATGATATCACCGAACGGCTCGAAGAGTCATACTCAATGTGGGACTTTCTCAGTGTGTACTATGATGTCGCTCAGCTAAAATACGGTTCATTCAGAGACCAATTCAAACTTCTAAAATCGTTCCGCGACGATCTGAAAGAACTCGACGGTGAACTTTTAGCACGCATCACCGAACTTCAACAGGAGATTGAAATAAATATCGATACTCAGCCGTTCGTAAATTGTCAGCAGGTAGCGTCTGACTTTCTCGACGATCTGGAGGTGTCCCAATGACGGTGCTTAACCAAATTTCGAAAATCGAAGAGCACCGCGGGGAAGCAAGCGACCTCGCGGAGAAAGCCGAGAAAACTAACGAGCGGCGAAAAGAGGCTGAACGCAAGAACAACGCGTTCCAAAGCCTCCGGTCAAAGATCGAAGATGTTCAGAGTGAATATGAGACATTTCGCAAGTGGCGGTCGCTAGCGGACGCGATGGGAGTGGCGTACGATGCTAACGCTACCGATCAACTCAAAAGAAAGATGACAACAACGCTCCGGACCGTCACCGAGACAGACTTCGACGGCTTCGAGGACGACCAAGAGATTCGGGATCTAGAAGCCGACTTCGAAGACTACAGCGCCGAGATTGACAACCAACAAGCCGATATTCAACACAAGATCGAAACGCGGTCTGACGAACTCCTCGACGAGTTGGCGACAAAACGGACGGTGTTGCGAATCCCTGACGTCGGGTCCGAAGAGGATGAACAGCTTATCGAGGAATTCCAGCAGTTCTTACGGGATCACAGAGGCGGAACTCTACATCAGGTGCCCGCAGCCCGATATAATGAGTTGGCCGAACAGTACGATGACATCGAGATTAGCTTTGATGTAGTGCAGGACGAGTACGATATCGGGGATGATGCGATGTCCGAGCTCAAGAAGCTTCTGAACAATACGCAGGTCACACTCGGAGAGATCGACGAGGACGTCCTCAACGATCTGAAAAATCTCCCACAATTCAGCCAATTACTCACGATTCAATTCAAGGAGGACACATAATGTCTGACGAGTTCAATCCGATCGAGCTTGGAACCCACGCCCAGAAGAATTACGCAAACTACCTAATTGGAAACAATCAGCGTGGCTATCAAGGTCTACTGGAGAACTTTTCTCACGACGACGATGAGAGCGTCGAACAGGCTTTCATTCGCTCGAAAGGCCCATATCTCCAAGGTGTTGCGTCGGCGGCTTGGAGCGACACGTCGTGGGAAGATTTCGCAGAGCAGGTTGAGGGTGAATTCGCGCCGAACGGTCTGGAGAAACCGCTCATCGATGCTTTCGAGGCCGAAGGTTTCGAGAACCTCCAGGTCCACCAAGAGGAAGCCATCGAGTGGCTCGCAAACGACAACCACGCCCTTATCGCCGCCGGAACGGGACGCGGCAAGACCGAAGCGTGGTTCATTCCTCTCCTCCAGTACATCCTCCGGGCGAAACGTAACCGCATCGACGACGTATCTCCCGACAGCATCAAGGCCCTGCTTACATATCCGACGAAAGCCCTCGCCCAAGACCAACTCAAGCGGTTCATAGAGTATCTTTGGTTCGTCAACCGGAAGTCAAGCCTCGCCGAGGATGAGTATATCACTATCGGCGTCTACGACGGTGATACACCGAGACGCGGCCGCCGACAGGATGGCAAGAGTACGCACAAATATCTGGAAGACTCTTTCGAATACTTCGAGCTTCCTGAGCGTATCGCTGACGGGCTCGCGGAGAGTGACGCGATCAGAGAAAACGAAGCACCGAACCTACACGTCAAAAAGGACGGACAGGAGTACTACCTCAAAACGCGTGGAGGATACGGGGGAGAATTTCTTCGATTCGTCCACCTTACCCGTGACCGTATCGAGGACGAACAGCCGGACATCCTACTGACGAACCCTGACGCGATCAACTACCGGCTGTTCAATATCAATGACAGGCAGGCTCACCGGCTCTTCGTCGACCAGCCGAAGTTTCTGGTATTTGACGAGGTCCACACCTACAATAGTCTGTTTGGTGCCCATACATCGATGCTGGTCAAACGCCTCCGGAAACTCCGAGAGGCACGTGGCGTCGACAATCCCCTCCGGATCATTGCTGCGAGCGCAACGGTCGGACAGAAGGAGGAGTTATTCCAACGACTCCTCGGTATCCGTCGGGGTGACCCGTATAGAGTTATCGAAGAACAGGTTGATTTCGATGAAGAGAATAGTGGCACTGATCGGACACCGCCCGGAGAACTTCCAGAGTTCCTCAGGACTGCGGGACTTGACAGTCAAACAGTAGAGAATGATCTCAGTCGCTGGCGAGACGGTGAAGATCCCCAGACACACGGGTGGCTGAAAAGTCTGGACGTCGATCCACAATACGGCCGCGGACCTGGTACAGTTCTTGAGAAGGCCGCTAAAGAGGGATCGCTTGGCTGTCTCGTTCATCTCCATCAAGCGCTCCAGAAGCCAAGCGACGATGCGTACGAACTACCTGACGCGCCGAGATTTGAGGACTTCGTCGAGTATGTTCAGACCACCTACGACTCCGTGACGGATAGAGAAACCGCCCAACGAGTCGCACAGAACGCACTGAATCTGTTCGAGCTCGCCGGATTTGAGGTGCGAATTCACGTGTTCAATTGGCCTGTCGACGGCTACTACAAGTGTCTTCACTGTCATCGCATCTACGCAAAACCGCAGTCATGTGACTGTGGTGAGTCACAAGGTGAGCACACTCGGTTTGTCACCAAGATTCGGCTCTGTAACAAGTGTGGCGAACAGGCGTACGAGGGGTGGTATTGTCCGGATTGCGGTGACGTCCGTCCGGTTACTCAAGAAACGGAAGGTGAGTATCTTTACGCCGATGAGCCGGAGTGCGCTCACGAGAATCACGGAACACTAACTCGTGTCTACTGGACGCCGGAGTACGAATGTATGGACTGTGGTCGAGAGGCCCGTCCATCTGAGGCGCTTGGGGCCTGCCAACAGTGTGGTGGTCAACTGACTAGGACTGGGGAGGGCGTCGTCTGTAAGAATCCCGATTGCGGTGCCACCGTCGACCGGTCAGGTAGCAACTGCCACCACTGCGGTGGAGAGCTGAAACTGGATGATGATCTCTCTTCTGAGTGTTCCAATCCCGACTGTTCACGGCACGGAGAAACTCAGGAGGGTCTCACCTGTGGAGACTGTGACAGCCACTTGGTGCCGAAACTTACCCTCCCTTGGATCTGTGCGAATAGCGATCACGGCGCAAACCACGGATCCGCACTACCAGAAGGCGGGTGTGACTGCGGTACTAGTACGTTTGTCCTCGCAGGATATTTCGACACGCAAGAAGCCGACTACTGTACCGAGTGTAACGCCGACAGGTCGGACGTGTACTACCTCCCTGGAACTGGGTGTGCAATCCATGACGACGACGCCGTTGATCGGGTTCAAAAATCATTCAATCTCCGGGTCGCGTACCTTGATTCAAGCGGAAACGTGCGATTGAGCACCCCATCGAAGGGAAAACACGCCGTTCCCTGTTATCACCGGTACCGGAATTACGATACGCTGATGCGGTCACCCATCAACACGGGCGTGACGATGAGCCAGTTTATGCTCCGGGAACTGGCCGACGCGAAATCAGCGACTCAACGACAGGCCAAACTCATGTCTTTTGCCGATTCCTACCGGGATATGGAACGGCTTGCCAACGACTTCGACGAACCCGAGCGGTTGCTATTCATCCAGCAGGTGCTGCTGTCGTACATGGCTGATGAGCGACGGGCGACACTAGAAGAAGTCATTAACGAGACGACTCAGCGGGCACGCGACTACTGGGACGAGTTCGATAACAAGGAAGACATAATCAACGATATCATCGGGTATATCGAGTGGCGTCACACGATCACCGGTCAGCTTATCGGCGGAAGTTATCGTCTGTTCAATGGAGACTTTGGCCGCGAATACGGCCGACTCGTTAGCGACGGTCTCCTGAACGTCGGGCTTGTCGATCGCCCGGAGACGCCAGCAGAACAAGCCGTCTGTCAAGAACTCCTCGATGGGAACCGCCGAGATCAGGAACAACTCATCGAATCTCTCCGTGACAACGAGGGGATTGACAGCCCAACAGAGACGATTAGCGAACTGGAGGAGCGGGGGATCATCAGGATCGAGGACCAGAGTGATCGCGTTTCGTTTACTCCGGAGACGGTCGAAGTTCGGTATGTGGATGATGATCAACCAATCCGTTATCTACACGAAGTCGATGAGTTCATCAGTGATCTAAGGGCTGAGGTTACGTCTGAGAAAGATTACAGTCAATCTATTGACTTTACAGACTCCTACGAAGATCGTGCTGACCTCTCTTCGCCGCATTTCACGCGGACGGCCTACTGGGCAACCGGCACTGATACCCGGATGCTGCTCAGTCAGGTATACAAAGGGGACTTACCAGCAGATGAGCGGCGTCGCATCGAGCATGAGTTCAAGCGTAACGCCACGCCGAATTTCCTCTCAACGGGGCCAGCGATGGAGATCGGTATCGACATCGGCGATCTGAACAGTCTGCTCTTGTTAGGTACCCCTCCGAACACGAACGCGTACCTACAGCGAATCGGCCGGGCGGGCCGCTCCAGCGGCAAGTCGTTGGTGACGACGATCAGCAAGCGCAACCCCATCGATTTCTACTATCATAAACGTCCAGACGAACTCATCGAGTCCGAGGAGAAACCGATCCCACTGAACCCGCACAATGAGCACGTCCTCAAGTCCGCGCTCACGTGGGCAATTATGGACTATATTGCCGCTTACTACGCCGTTCCTTGGGAGAAATTGGATCAGATTGAGGGGACAAAAATCAAGGCACCTGACCCGAGCGAGTGGAACCGATATAAGAAGGATTCTCCCCGCGATCAGGCACCCGACGAATTTGAGATTTTCACGAGTATCTACTACCGAAACATCCAGGAGGTGAGTGACGGAAAGTGTATGGCCGTCCTCGGAGCCATCGCCACACAAGATGAAGGAGTCCGTGTATGGCTCGAAGATCTTCTGGATTACGCCTACTGTCGGCAGTGCGGGCACATGTACGATTCGAACGTCGGAGGGAGCTGCTCCAACTGCGAGAGTACTGAAGAACTCAGTGTCGCCCGAGCAGAGTTCAGAGAGTTAATCGACGAAGCGATCGAGCAGTTCGATGAGCGGTTGGTAACCTTCGCCCGCGATTACAAGGTCGGAATCGAGGACGAAATTGGACGGCTCGAAGAAGAGAAATCCAAGGCCCGAGAAATTGTTGAGGATAGCAGCGACGATTGGGGCTGGGAAGACGATAGCGATGAAGATGATTCGCAGGATGCCGAGCGGGACCTTGACCGTATTCGGTCTCAGCTCCGGACGCTCGAAGATTTACTTAAAGATTATAAAGATGCTAACCTCGCTGATGTCCATCAGCGCTCCGCTCAGTCCGCGTTTGTTCCCCAGATGCGGGCGTTTGGCAACAGCGTCTCCGTCACGCGGCACGAATATGACTCCCAGAGTGGTGAGACACGCGCGACAGAGGATTCGAACTGGGATCGTGGTGAAGCAATGGCGTTACGCGAGATGCACCCCTACGCGTACAGTCTGAAGAGCAAGCGCGGGTACGTTGCTACCAGAGTTCATGAAGACACCGAGGGAACCCGAGAGCTAAAGAAGCGATTGGGAGACAAGCAATTGATCTGTGCGAACTGCGGTTTCGAAGGTGTCTACGAAGGCCAGGGCGGCTGTCCTGAGTGTGGCGAGACGGACGACATCCGGACAATCGAACCGATCTCGCTCAAGCGAGTCGAACTCTCGGACAAAGCCCGCCAGTTTGAGCCCGCCCGTGCGAACGAGATTTATCCACTGGCGGACTACCACACGAGTCCTCAGAGCACGTACGCTAACATTGAGACGGTCGTCGAGGAATTCGCCCCCCAGCAGCGCCTAGAACTAAAAACCGCAGCGGGAGATACGTTGGTGACTCTAGAGCATGGCAGCCTAGAAATTATCGAGACCGTTGACTCATTCACCACTTCCTATAGCGGTGGGACTCAGGATCCGGGGGACCAGCCGCTCACACTCTGTCGGGAGAGTCACTGTAATAGCGTAGTCGTTCAGCAGAACGACAAGGACCAGGTCTGCCTCCGGGATCCGCAACATGACCAGTCCGCTCAACAGGATGTAATGGTCGGGCGGACGTTCCAGACCAAGGGTATCCGCGTAAAATCGGTCAGTCCACGGGTCTCTCCCGACACACTACACACGCTGGTCCATGGTTTCCGCTTGGCACTCCAACGCATCGGCGGGATCGAAATTCGGCAGCTCAACGAATCGTACAGCGATGGCGACAACGAGGCGTTCATTTTCGAGGGGACTATCGGTGGCAACGGCGTGACGAAGCTACTATTCGACCGCTCGGAATCTACGCTTCCCGAGCTTGATGACGCTCTTGAAGTGATGAAAGAGAACATTAGCCAGTGTTCCTGCGCCGCTGGCTGTCCCGAGTGTATCTACCAGTATGGCTGTGATGAACGGAACGACGAACGTACGTTCAATAAGCAGGACATGCTAGCTGTCATCGACGACCTGTCGGCTGCGCCTGAAGACATCCAACTCGTCGCCGACGACTGACTCGTTCGCACTACCGCGGTCGAACTGATCCTCGGTTTCAAGTGAATCTCTCCGCTTTCACTCACATATGCCTACTAACCTCCCAGATTCTCTTGAGGAGCACACTGCTGGCCGTTACTGGGGTGTCTCTCCTGAGAGCATCCTGCTTTATAATAATGCGGCGATAACCGATACGGACGCGGCTTGGGAAGCGCTACGCCATTATTACGACCTCACGGTGTACGTGACTAACCACGCCGTCGATTGGGAAACGTACACGGACGCCCTCGAATCGATTATCGACGAGTGGTTTGGATCTCAAATACGGCTGCTAGCTCAGCACGCGACACCGGAGACTGCCCAGCAGTTTGTCCTCGGGGCAGCCTACGAGGCCCAAGGTGGGGAGATGCGGATTTTGCGGACCGCTCAGGAGTACGATGATGAAACAAAAAACACGGGTGTAGTGGTGTTGGCACGGCGGGATGTACAGTCGATCGCTGATGAGAAAGCAGTTAATTTACTCCGGTCTCTCGGAGCGCTCCGTGCAGCGAAGGATGGCTATGAGATCCCACGGGAAGTTGTCCGAACACTACACGGAAGTCGGAGCCTGACCAAGTCTGAAGCCTGTTGGGCAATTCTCGCCCGGATCTGCGAGGCTCACGGGGTGACGGATATCGAAACCATCATTCCTCCTCTTCTGAAGGCGTTCGATGTTGACGTTCCGGATCGTGGCCCGACTAATGTACAGGGAAGTCTCCCGGTGTATGCCGGTGACGGTCGGGTTGAAGCTTTCATTAACGAACTGTTCGCCGACGAGGCGGAGGCGGTACTTATGAAGACTGAACGGAAGTGGACTGATCGTGTTGAAAGACTTCAGAGAACCACAGGCCTCCGCCAGGCGGAGCCACCAAATGATACACCTGGTTGGCCCCTCTCCGACCGGTCAGCTGCGGTCTGTGCCGTAGCAAGCCGCCACGGACTCCCTGTCGCGGTAGATTGGCTGCTTAATAACGAGACAACTACAGATAAATTCCGACTCCATCGAGACTTGCGCGATAAAGGTTTTCAGGTGTCGCTGGATGAAGATCTCCTTGTATTTGAGACGCCGTATTCTGGACCAACAGCCTCTGATGCACTAGCCGCTTACGAAAGCTATGTTGAGGATGAACAGGACCACGCAAACTCTATTTCCACGGCCGCTCGCCAACTGGGTGGCCGACTCAACGATTTATGGAGAGATCAACGTGCGGATCTTCTGGCATCAACAATGGATCGACTGGACGACATCACCACCGCGCCCACTGAGTTCGTCTTCTCGATGTTCGATCCCGTTCACCACGCCGATAATTACGAAATTGAAGAGTATATCGGCGAAAGTCCGCACCTCTCGGAAGAAATTGACCGGATCAAAGAGTGGCGAACGAATCAACCCCATGATGCGGTTACATTTGTAGACGCGGTGCGAGAAGTCTGTTCGCGGCCACTCGAAGATGAATCTGTTTCTCCTCGATTAAGAGTCATGACCCCTTGGCTCAATTTCATTGTTAAGGAATATACTGCGCTCTTCCATCGACTACTTAAAAATGGGATCAAGATTCAACTTCTATTTCGGCTCCCAGATCCCAGTGGATGGAATAACCTCAAACAAGAATTTCTTACTCGAATTGGGGATACTCACGGCAATCTTGAATTACGGACATATACTCGCTACAAGAAGTACAAAGATCACACACAGTTACGAAAGCACAAACGGAGTGAACCTGACAGTGAGGGCGATTCATCCGTATCTGAGACGGGAATTCATGGAAAGGTGTTCATCGCTGGTACACCAGAGAATGGCGCAGCGCTTGTTGGGAGTGCTAATCTTATGGAAAATAGCTTCTACTACAATCCGGAAGCCGGTTTACACACCAGACATCCTGAGATAATTCAGACTGCGGCGGACTACTTTGACCTCATTTGGGACTTAGCTGAACCAGATTCAATTGATGAATCGGTGTATACCGGGAAGACGAACTTCGAGTTCTATCCCAAGGTGTACCGACCATAGTTACACGACACTAATCAGATACCCCCGCCAACCAAGTATTGAGGAAGGGTCATATTGCCCATCTGAATTCAGTTCACACTTTCAACATACCGTATCAGAAAATCCGACTAATGGTGGACTGGGTAGATGAGATACATCTAAATGTGTTTAGCCAAACTCAACGCTAGTGAACTCTCTATGAGGTTCTACGTTCCCGAATGGGAGGATGCGGTCGACGCCCATTACGATTATATACATGACGAACACTCAGCGTTGAACAAGACAAAGCGGGAACGGCACTTCATCTGGGATATTTTTGATTACGAATCGACTCCAATCGATGGTGTACTCGTTTCACGTGAACAGGCTGAAGGCAGCCAGACAAAGTTCGATCGTATTACAGAGTACGGAGTTTACAATGATCCTCAACTCAACATTCCAAACTGGCTGCCGACGATTAGTGACTGCGGTGCGTGGGGTTACAAATCTCTCCCATTCCCGCCCTACGGCAACGCAAATATGCTGGATTTCTACGAGAAAATGGATGTCGATGTCGGGGTTACTATCGACCATCTCGTCCTTGGGTCGGGTAAAGAGAAGGGGCGTCTTTACCTAGACAAGCGTGCTTTTCGTTCCGAGTTCGGTGAGAGTGATCTTCCACCACAACTCACAGACAAAGTCGATGTTATGATCGAGGAGTGGCCGAGTGAATGGCCCGACATAGTCTCCCAGCGTGAACCTTCGATTTGTAACCTCCACGCTGTTGACCCCTTCACTGTAGAGGACTTCGAGGGCAGCACTCTCGAGATTCTTCAGCGGATGGACGAGGATCATCGAGCAGTCTACCGCGAAGATGATAAGTGGAAGCGATATGAGATGACGCTGGAAAACGCCCGGAAGATGGGAGATCTGTACCAAAACGGAGACTGGTCGTTCCGCCTTATGGCTGCGTTCCAGGGGTGGAATCCGACTACATACGGAGAGGCACTCGATGAGGTCTTGAAGATGGGGTATCAGTACGTCGGCATCGGTGGTGTTGCTGGGAGTCAACTCAAGCAGGTAGAGGAAATTGTCACAGAGGTAGGGCACCGAATAACAGAGTTCGAGTCAGAACACGAGACTCGGATCGATACCCACGTATTCGGATTCGCAAAGACGGATGGCTTCGAGACGATCGGTCGGGCACAGATGTCTTCGATAGACAGTGCGAGTATGCTCCGAGCGGCGTGGACAGGCGGAAACAATTATCACTTAAACCCTGACGAGCGTTTCGATGCCATCCGCGTTCGGTACGCGAAACCCGGTGACGCGCTTGAGATAGCCGTCAAAAAGTCGATGCTCGGTCAAGAGGTGTTACATGCGTTACGCGCTTTCGACGACGAAGACTCTATTTCGAGTCGGATACGTGGCTGGTACGCGGAAGCGGACCTTGTGCTTGATACACTCGTTGACTACCTAGAGGAACACCGACACGATGAAAGATACGATGCGAGACTACTCCGAGAGGTCACTTCCGAGTTCCGTGATGATTTCGATCATGGGTACGAACTACAGGCGAGTTTCAGTGATGATGTCCGGAAGAGCCTCGTAAAGTTGCTGCGTGCGGATGACGCCGACGACCCGACTGACTTTGACGAGTACCTAGACATCATTAGTATCGCTCGTGAGGTCGTTGATGAGTTCCCACGAACTGCCGATCGCGTAGAAGCGCTCGAAGAGAAATCCGGCGAGGTAGCGACGTTCAAACAGATCTGGACGGTGTTAGAGAGCTACGCGACATCAGAACTGATCGATGACGAAGATCTCCTTGAAGGGTACCGGGAGACGCTTCGTTCCCGTCCATGGGATCGGTGTGATTGCCCGATCTGCGAGGATTTGGGTATTGAGGTTGCGATATTTCGGGGGAACAACCGAAATCGCCGCCGTGGGTTCCATAACACGTACCGGTTCTATCAGAAATTCAAACACGATCTGCCGAAGATGCTGGTTGTTGTGCCTGCCGATAGCTCTCTATTTGGTCGAGATACTGTAGAAGAGTATCTATCAGACAGGTACGAAGATCTCTGGGAGGCAGTACATGATGTCCCAGTCGCGGAAATTGGTGTTCTTGACGCAAATGGTGTTCATGAGTGGTCGGAACCAGGACCCACAAGCATCTCTCTCGATCCTATCGGGATCTCAGAAGAACTTGAACGAAAGGCCGGTCGTTACGACACAGTCCTCTATTACGATCCCGAAGGGGAGACACGGTTTGATATCGATTCTGTCGAGTTCGTGGACAAGGCGCAAGGAGTCCGGGACCGGATCCTACAGAGGCTGGGATACGAATCTGACTTTACTCCGAGCAGAGACGTACAGATCCAATTGGAGGAGTTCTGAATGCGGATCCTGATTATCGATCAGTGCTCTGGGACAAAGTCTCACCCAGCAGATCATCCTATTGTAGATCAGGAAGAGACACAAAACGAGGATGCGGAGAGCCTCCTACAGAGTTTAGGTATCGAGGGGATTCGAGCGAAGGACCTGTACGACGGTAAGCAGCAACGCCGAATCACGGAGGCAATCCATGCGCTTACGACAAAAGGTCACAGTGTGGAGCGATTCTTCGTCAGTGCGGGCTTCGGACTCGTCAACGAGGACCAGCGTCTGCCTCCGTACGAAGCCACGTTTAATTCGATGTCCCAAGCGGAGATTGCGGAACGGGAGGAACGGTTTCAGCTTACTCAGCGGTTGAGAGAACTGATTGATACTGGGGGCTTTGATGTCGTCTTTCTCGCTCTCGGGGCGAAGTATTACGATACGATCGATCTTAACGGGCTTCTCAGTTCCACGCCGGTAGAAACGACTGTCGTCCTGTTTAATCAGGAAGGAATGGAAGAGAGATACGAACAGGCTATTTCTGTACCTGCACGAACCGAGGAAGGCAAAAAGTTTGGCTCAACAGTAGTAGGTCTGAAAGGGACTTACCTCAAGAATTTCTCCGCTGCTCTCTGTGGCTCAAAAGACTCGGTCACTCCTAATGAAGCGGCTGAGTACTGTCTAACTGATTCCTCAGCGAATTCTCAATCTGGGATTGACAACTTTTCTTGATCGGTGTAGAATCTCTGTACGTTTGGATTCCTTGCGTAAAGCGAATAAATGTAAAATATTTAAATTAAATGGGAGTGGCAAATCGCCAACCACTATGATTTAACACAAAACGGTTCTGGATGAAACTATGGGCCCCATTTCAGACCTCAGAGCGGATATTGGTCCGGTAAGTCCGACAAAGCTTGGATCATTTGTGAAATTAGAGCGGTGTGACCAATATCTCGCCTGGGAGTATCTGACTGAAAACTTGTTCGAGGAAGACGGGCGATTCGACGAATCACTACTCAGCCCTCTGTACGCTGAAACCGGGACTCGGTTTGAAGAGGAGCAGTTAGCCGCATTGTTAGCGCGGCGACAAGTACATAAATCGATCGGCGTAGCGGAAGAGGAACCGGAATCTGTCGAGTTCGACAAGACGTGGGTGGAACTGTCTGAATCAGATACACCTTGGGAGACTGGGGTAGAAGATGTTCTCGAACTCGTCAAGGAGGCTGAGCGTAACCCAGACGGTTATACAATCGTCTGCTCGCAGGCTCACCTCTCTGGGACAGTCGGTACATGGAAACTCGCTGGAAAGTCAGATATTATCGTCATCAGGTCGGATTCTAGCGGTTCTTCAAGTAAAACCGTCGTTGATATCCTTGAGGTCAAGTCCTCCGAAGAGCGGAAGACTCACCACCTCATTCAGGCCGCCTGTTATAGTACGCTCCTGCGACAGGCCGTTGCTCGGGACGACGATATCTCAGAAGCGGTTTCATTTGAGGGGCGAATCGTTACCCGGTCGAATGCCGTTACTGAGCGTGGATACAGTGATCTGGATTCGTTCGAACTCGGACCGACGGAGACTGACATAGAAATGCTCCTTCGGGATGGCGGTCGTCTCGATCAGATCCTCTTCAAGTCGACAGATAGTGGAGGCGCTGAAGAAGTCGAAAAAGTCGATGCTTGGGAGATGACGAACCGAATGTCCAGACGGTGTGCAGGGTGTGACTTCCACGATGTATGTTATACGCGCGCCGTCGAAGAGGACGGTCTTGAATTACTCGGCTTTCCAGAGGGGACACAGGAGGACCTCTATGACGCTGGTATCGAGACACTCGGCGATCTCGGGGAGTTAGTCGAGTATGGGAAGTTCGAGGATGGCTCCAAGAAACACAGTTTTATTTATCCGACTAAGCGGGCTTCCGAACAGGTCCAAATTCGGAACGAAAATCTGTTTGTCCGTGTACGCGACAAGGTCGGGCTTAAAGATTTAGAACGTTACTCGATTGCGGCGGACATCTTCTCGACTGAGGGAGGGCGAAATCGCCCGTCTGATGCGAACATGATTCCGGATAGCGGATATAATCTCCCAGCTGGTGAGCCTGAGGAGTCACCACTTCCTGATTTTCTTATCTCATATCCGAACCGTTCGCTCATTCGGGTCTATTTATATATTCAAGAAGACACAATCCGGGAACGGCTTTCGCTCTTAGGAGCGTACGTCACTAATCACAACTCAGGAAATAAGACCGCTCGGTATGTTTCAGCGATCACTGAGGACCTCCCCGGAGCCGCTCACGGAGACTCTGAACACGCCACAACCGAGGATAAAGATGAGACAGAACGCGAACTCTTGAGGAGGTTTCTCAGTGGAGGAGAAGACAGTAGCGGATTGATTGATGCGATCCAGGAGGTTGCACCCGAAGGTGTCGAATTGGATGACGACGATACTGAATTTGAGTTTCCAGGATTTGTTCACCTCTATCTCTACAGCCCCGCCCAGCGACAGTCGTTAACGCGTGCTGCGAAACGACACTCTGATCACAGTGTGGAGTTTGAGGCCTTACGGACTCTTCTCGGATTGCGATCCGAGATTGGCGAACAGGACATCGATCAAGAGATGGTTTCCGTCCTTCAAGAGGAGTTCGTTTCCCGTCATCTGTTGCGGTTCCTCGGCTTCGGACTTGTTCAAACAGTAGAACAGTTCAAGAGGCCGGACCCAGAATCCGAGCGTGGGCCACCGAATTATCGAACTGACGAGAGCGACAGTAGAGACTTCTCATGGTGGCATGAAGTGGAAGGGGAGACTGCGCTTCCACTGAACAACTTCTTCGGAGAGCACCTGTTCGAAAGCGCAGTAGGAATATCTCTTGGGAAGAGAGTACACTTCGATCTAAAGAGCGGACTCGAGTTGGTCAACGAAGGGGAGAACTACTCCAACCAGTTCCCCTTCGCTCACCGACACACCGATACGATTCCGCTCGAGTATCTCTGGGGACATTTGATGTCCTCGACGCGGACTGGATAGACCCGGAAGCGTTCGAGGATGACGAAACACCGGAGACACTACAGCAGATGATCCGGCGATTCCGTCACACCGGTGACGGCGACGGACCGCGAATAAACCGTCGGCACCTTCTCGCTTTGGCTGAGAAGATGGCTGAAGGAGTAGAGCACATCGAGGCGTCGATCTCTGAGTGGTCAAAGAATTCGGGAACTCCGAAGCGTCCTCTTCCGATTAACCGACTGCTTGATCTCGAATTCACCGGTGTTGAGCTAGCACTAACCGCCAAGGAGTATATGGACCTCGAATTTGGTGCGAAAGACCGGCAACTCCGACGGAGTTGGAGGCAGTCTATTCCATATCGTGCTCACGAGGGACAATCGATACTCTTCCGCTGTACAAGCGAACCGGACGCGGATGACGAAACGAATGCGATTGAAGGCGAACTCTGGATGCCCGGAGACGACGCTGAATACACTGAGAGCAGCGTCTCAGAGGGAGACTGGGTCGTGATGACACCAGTAGATGATGACCAAGATCCACCTGTAGAGATAGGTGTTGATCGTGCTAGCGATATCAAGCGGATGCCCCTTGTCCATGTCACAGCTATCGGCGATGATGGGTCAATTACCGTTGCTGCTCCGTGGAACGACTGGGATCACTGGCCAAATAGTAGATACGATTTCCTGTATAGCCACCACCACTACCTCCCTCGGTCGAGTGTTAACCCGGATACGGAACGAGTATTCAGGAACGAAGAGAATCAGACTCAGATCGTAATTGATGAGGACGCCTCGTTCATTCTCGACCCGGCTCACGACGACATCGTCAGCTATCACTGCGGAAGAGCTTTACAGAGAAGCGATTCCAATCACGTTCTCCACTGGCTGAACGACCTTCTCCTCGGCGAGCGAACCGACTTGGAAACGGACTTCTGTGACAGTGACTTGATCGAGGGGGAACCGGAGAGCTTTATCGAATCGAAATTTGTTGAGGCAGACTCGATCGACGAGGAGCCGAATGAGCCGCAACTGCGATTCATTCGAGAGACTCGCCGACAACTCGTCATCGTCCAGGGGCCACCGGGTACTGGTAAAACGAGTTATACAACTTCACCGGCTGTCTTGGGCCGGGCATACGCATTTGAGCAGAGCGACGAGTCGTTCACGGCGGCCGTCTCGGCGCTTTCGCATGATGCTGTCGACGAACTGTTCGAGAATATCCGAACAGTCGCCGCTGATTGTCGTGATGATGAATGCTTCGACCGCATGAAATTGGTCCGCGTTCGACCAAGTTCACTGCCAGACCAAGCCGATCCGTATGACGAGCGCGATGATGACCAGTTAGTGGAGCATATCGCATATCATCACGACGAGGGTGAGGAGCGCCTTCGCCATCTGTATAAGGAATTTGTCCTCGAAGCGGACGATGATGACCCCATGCAGTTCTTACTGTTTGGCCCGCCGACGTCGATCCGAGGTGCTGTCGATAAGATTGCTCCGCTCTTACTCGATCTCGAGGATCTCGACCGCCAAGAAGACCAAGATCACGACCCGAGCGTCTGGGAGTTACTCGAAGAGGGGGATAGCGATCTATTCGACCTCACAGTTGTCGACGAGGCAAGTATGATGGACCTCCCTCTGGTGTTCCTCGTTGGAGCTTTCTCGCGTGACGACGGACAGTTGATGCTCGCCGGAGACCATCGGCAGATGCAGCCGATCCGGACACATGATTGGGAGTCCGAGACGCGCGAAACGATCGAGGACACGGTTCCATTCCTATCAGCTCTTGACTTCATCAGATTCCTAAAAGGTGACATTAACGATATGGAGTATATCGAGCGTCCATCTCCAGAACTTGACGATGACCTCGGTCCGGACGAGCAAGAAGAGGCAGCGATCCCGATCTATCCGCTTGAGGAATCTTTCCGACTTCCACAACCTGTCGCAAACCTCCTCACGGAGCTATTTTACGAGAAAGACGGTATCGAACTCGGCGGTCTCGAGAACAGGGATCCGATTCCGTCCGCCGACAGCGAGAACGAACTGATCCAAGAGCTCACCAATCCGGATGAATGGGTATCGGTCGTAGTTCACTCGGGTGAACGTGATGAGCGATCGAGTGATATCGAAGGTGCGATCACCGAAACGGTACTTGATGAGTTCGACATTATCGCCCCTGCTGACGAGGATCTCAGCCGTGGCGAGATATCCGCGGGCGTCGTGATACCCTTTACCACACAGCGGGATAAACTCCAAGGACGGCTCGATGATGTCATTCAAGCACAGACTGTCGAAAAATTTCAAGGAGGAGAGCGAGACCTAATCCTGATGTCGATGGTGGCGAGTGACCCGGGATATGTGAATCAACTGAGCGAGTTCCTGCTCAGCCCGTACCGGTTCAACGTCGCGGCGAGCCGGATGAAGCGAAAACTGATTATCGTCGCATCTGAGTCAGTGTTCCAGACCTCGCACCCGAACGCAGATCGATATGAGGACCAACTGGCTTGGAAACGTCTCTATGAGTTTACCGGGGCACTCGATGATTCAGTCTCACCGGCCGCACGTGGAGAGGCCCATGACATTGATACTGAATTGGAAGAGAACACGACACTAGAGGTCTATCACGTCGATCTTCCTGACGGAAGCTAACAGAGCTGTTCAGTAGCACGGTCATTTTACGCCGAGTATACAATTCCACTCCACATCACGTCGAAATGAACTACATGTCGACCGTCTAGGACTCCTCCACTTTGTCACTCCACAACCGACACCCCCTGGTATTTCGGCTGCGTTCGCACGGACACATTTTGTACGCCCTGATAGATGAGTTTTGTTCGTTTGGTTCAGATACTATCTTCGGGAATCCACAGTTGAGATTCCTTCTCCTCAGAGAAGTCCAAATCTGCGAGGGTATCCAATCCCCGTGACGTGAGAAGACCAGTATGGAAGAGCACGGCCTTGTACTGGAACAGCGTATTTGTGTGGTAGTTTTCTTCTCGATCAAATACGTCTAACCGTATCTCTTGATCCTGTAGAGCTGCTCGCCGTGTCTTCGGATCCGTACTGAGAAACAAGTCAATAGCGAACTCCGGGCGGCGTCTGGCAAGACGTTTTGCGACTTGATCGACGCGGAATTTCTCGGAGCCCTCTTCAGCGATGTTGTCTAAAACGTCGAGCAATTCCTGCGTCGGTGGATACTGTAGAATCGCGTCTCGTGCTACGATCCCCATCGCTGGGTCATCGTCGATCAGCCGCTTCTGAGAACCGTAATACTCGCCAATCTTCTCCAGCGCAGGCAGTACGCCATCATAACAATATGAGAGTGTCCGGACTGATTCAGTTCCTTTGGGGGTTAGTGCCGGTTGAGAACTCCTAGTTGCGACCAAACCCAGCGCCTCTGCATCTAGCCGTGCATGTGATATAGTTCCGATGACGTGCTCTTCACATAGTGTTTCAGTGTCGCCGTCGGCAGCGACTGCAAGCGCATACCCGACTGCATTTTTTGGATGGTTCTTTTTCAACTTCGACGAGACATCGCCTCCGATTCGAGCATGAAATCGGATCGTCTCAGTGGACGGTGTCGTTGATGCACCGACCGCTCTCGGTTTCTTGGCGACTTCAACGCTCCCAGCATCATCAACCAATAGGAGTCCGATGTCGAGTTCTCCGGCTAAACGACGGTGGATTGGTTTTACACTCTGTCTCGGGACAGCTGCGAAGCCGAGATTAACCTCGTCAAGATGTGCGTGTGCCTGTGTAATCGCCTCAGCAACGTTAACGGAATCACCAGAGTGACCCTTAGCTTCGATAGCGCACAGTAGTGGTGAGATGACCTGTTCCGTACTCGTTTCAAACGCATCCGGATTCGGTACAGCAACGAGAGCATCTGGCCGTCCTGCAGAAAGGTTCAGCGCGTTAATGGGTGAGAGTCTCTCGATGGTTTCATCGGGAATATCGGTCTCTCCCCACTGATTCACAAGAAACTGCGCATCAACGATTGCGTATCCGTGCTCTGTGCCATCGGTGACGAGAAAATCCTTCGCCGCCGCCAGCACGAGCGGTTCAATCATCTGGTTCACCGACGATCTCGACAGAGAATAATGATTGGGATCAAGAGAACCCTAGTGGAGGCAGGATATTCTATGAGACGACTTCCTGAATGATTTCCGTGTCTATATTCGTCCTTCCCCGTTCCGCGGCACCATCGACCGTGTAGCTACAGATCGAAAGCGCCTGTCGTACGTTCCCTTGTGAACTCTGTAAAATCAGTTGGAGACTGTCTTCCTCGAAGATATCGGACACTGAAACTGCCTCACCGGCGGCAAGGTCAAGATAAGAATCGACGAGGTCTTTCAGGTGGTCCTCTGTCATCGGTCGGAGGGAGACCTCTCGACCGATTCGTTCGGAGAAGGCGTGGTATTCGCTCATGATGTCCTGCCAGACCTCCGGAGCACATCCGAACATCATGCTGAGTCCGGAACTGTTCTGATCCATCAAATGGCGTAGACTGTTGAGCGTCGCCTGTTCGTTCTTCGGAGAGAGGCGCGCCACGCTTTCGAATTCATCCACGAAGACGAACACGCCGGTGTATCCGAGCTCGAGGAGCATGTTCTTGAGCGCAGTAAACGCACGCACACCCATCGTGTCGTCGTCAAGGGCGCTGTGAATCTCCATCTCCTTGCGCTGCTCGTACCGAATTCCCTCCGCGGTGAGCCACTGCCACGCGTAGAGGTTCGTGTCCTCATAGACCATGTGTACAATCGCACGAGCAAAGTCAGCGAATTTTGTGACGTCACTCAGCAGTTGGACAGCCTTCGGGACGAGTTCTGAGAGCAGAATCTCTCCCTCGTCGATCAGCGATTTCATCGAGGGTGCCCCCATCGGATTCGTCTCGGTATGCTTCCGGGCGACGTGAGCAAGGAATTCGTACGCAAGTTCCTGTACACGATCGAAGCCGAGATCGTACATGAACTCGTGATAGACGTCGAGGAACCCTTCTCCGGGCTGAGCGACGTATCCAACGAGGACATCTTCGCGGTCACGGACGAGCGAGCGTGCGTATTTGAGCGTGTGAGATTTCCCGTTTCCGTACTTTCCGGTTATCACGAGGTGCTTCGATTTCCCGGTGCTGAGCACCGATGACACGGTATCGCTCACCGCGTTCGCCACGTGATCCTGACCACAGTAAACCTCGGGATTGTCCGAGGGTACTGGGCTATAGGGGAACGGGTTTTCGTCGAGACCGAGGGATGAGTAGTCGCGCTGTTCGTCTGTAATCTCGAAATTGTCAGTCGTCATTTGTTGTTGAATTGGAGGTCACGGTCGTACACCGCGAGGTAGTAGTATTGCTTACCAAGTTGTTCGACACCACGCATCACCTGCTCTGAAGACTGATCGGTAGTGACGAGGTCGCCGTCACTATCGGCCAGTTCGATCGTTTTGAGTCCGTATCGCGCCTCCTTCGCACCAGTATCGATCGGTGCTCCGGAGAGTTCTATCCGGCCGATATTTTGTTGTGCGAGCGTCCGTAGGGCTTCATCGAACGCAGCACGGTCGCAACTGAGACGCTCACAGGTATGCTCACGAAGTTCGGGGATCGAGAGATACCGTTTCTTCAGATTCACGCCAGCGCTTTCCTCTAGGCTGTCAGCAACGGACAGCAACACGTACGGAAAGTTGGGTGGCACATCGCTTTCTTCGACAGCATAGAACGTACCATCGAACGCGTTTCTCTGGATCGCGCCGAGGCGTTGCGCCCAAGCCCCGATGACATCTAACGATGTCTCATTATATTGGTAGGGGGTAAACTCGGCTTGGTCCTCAAGTAGTTCCAGCGCCGCATTCGGTTCGATGGTGTTGCCGTCTTCGAACAGGCTGAGAAACGCGCCGTAATGTGGACTGTGGGTCTGTAGAATCGAACTGACTTTCTCCCAATCACTCGCTTCAACGGCTTCGACAAAGCGCTCACCGACGGCAGTTGTCGCGTAGGTTTCGCTGTCTGATATCTCTTCAGTGAGACTGATTCGCGTCGATTCGAGGATGGTCTCTCGGGCACGCCGTTTACTCACGTTGAGTACATCAACCACCTCATCCGTCGACTGCGCACCGCTTCGACACAAGTGCGTTAGTTCTACAAGTCGACCGAGATTAACCGGTCGAACGGTGGGGCGTTCGTCACTCATGCGAGCCCCCTGACTTGCTGTTTCGCTAGTTTGTAAGCCCGGGCGGTAACTTCGTTGCCACGGAAGCGAAGATCGAGGTATGATTCAACATCCTCGCCTGCTTCCACCATGTACCGGAAGCGACGAAGTTCGAGTGTGAGTGCCCATAAATTGTGCTTGACGAGAGAATCACGGTCCTCGCGGACGTCGTCGAGGGTACGGTCTTTACAGACCGGACAAGCACAAGGAAGGTATTCAAGATCCTCGATATGTCGGAGTTCCTCACCACCGAACCCAGGGATCAGGTAGTTCCGGTTGCCAGCACTCCGGATAAATGCACTTGAGTCGAAACTGTCCACTCCGCAGTAGAGCAGTAATGGTTGGTAGACGAGGCCGCCCAATCCGTACGCATGGAGATGCTTGTCAGTTGCTCGCCTTGCAGCTAGTATCAGTTTTGTGACTTTCTCATAGTCGGTCCTGATAGGAACGAGACTTCCGAGCGCGTATCCGTTGAATTCACCGTTCTTCTCAAGATATCGAATCCCGTTCCGTATTGTCTCAGGGTCGTACCCGTGGACGCTGGCAAAAAGTAAGCCATCGCCGTCATGCGAATCACTCGCGGCAAGTGCCCGCTGTATATTCTCTTCTGCCCGCCGGTCGTTCTCTCGTTCTCTATTCTCGCGCGAGAGTGGAACGTCGACTGTCCCGAGGATATCTGCTTCGATTGCCTGCTGTGTTTCGAGCGATTTCTCTGGGGTGGTGTCTAGTTCTTCAGAGCGGAAATCAAATCCACCACTATCGGCGAAAATAATGGTTGATTTGGGTACCCCCATCTCACTCCGCAGGGTTTGACCATCCTGTATTCTATCCCACTGTGGTTCCCGCTGACGTATCGACCGAGCGTTAAGCATCGCAGTCGAGAGGTCAGGGATCTCATCCGTGTACTCTGGGGTATTATCGCTTGATCGCTTCCCGATGTTGCGGACTGGAAAGAGAACTGGTGTCTCTAATTTTCCGTGTGGTGTTGATAGTGTTCGTCGCCTGTATAACATGTAACGAGCTGCGATAAGCTCAGCTGTGACTTATATCTTTTCCCGACTAGAATATCTGAAGATCGGATTCCGTCTGCGAAAGTAGAAATGAATTGATCTCGATAATACCAATCTGCTATTGAGCAGCCTGTAGTTTTGAGTTCATTTGTCTATTATACCACGTCGAACGCGCGTCTCGAAGGCCGAGCTCGATATTATGCTTCCATTCAGCATCAGAGATTGGTCTTCATTCAGTATATATCGTATCTCAGGTCGGCCGCTCCACGAACTCCGTAACGGCGTAGAACGGCAGCGTATCAATCAGCGCGACAAGCAACTTGACGATGTACTGCCCAGCAACAATCGACACGAGCGCCCAACCCCACGTCGGGTCCCCGCCAAGGCCGAGTGCCGGAAAGATGGCGAACCCGAGTGTGATGAACACGACCGTGTCCACACCCTGACTAATTGCCGTGGAGCCGCAGTTCCGGAGCCAGCGATGCCGACCAGCAGTGCGACTCTTCAGATTGGCGAAGAGTCGGACGTCGAGGTGCTGGGCGAACGCGAGCGCGACGACGGAGGCGAGGATAATCGATGCGGAGCCGCCAAGCGTCGACACAAACGCTTCCTGGCCGCCGTAGAACGGGGCAGACGGCATCCAAATGGCGAGGAACACGAGCGCATACGCGATGACAAGCGTAACGACGGTTCCGTTGACCACGGTCGCCGCGTACTCTTTCCCGTGGTACTCAACGAGCAAGTCTGAAGCAAGGTACGCCACGCCGAACGCAACGAAACCGGCGGGGACCGCGACGCCGCCGAGCCCGGGAAGCTCAATCCACGTGAGTTTCGCTGCGAGGACGTTTGCGAGGACGATTGAACCGGCGAACACGGCAGTGAAAATCGCGCGAGTATCTTCAGTCTGCATCAACTGTCACCACGGCTATGATCGTACAACTGCGTGCGTTGCTGTGTCGCGGCTCGGCCAGGGTGGATACTGGGAGACAACGAGAGAGTCGGCGGAGAGACGATCGTGAGTGGTGTTGCTGTTCCATCGATGAAGTAACGAAACTCAATCTTTATATATTCCCCGAATATTCTTCGAGTATGGCTCGGAGTATATCAAGAGACGAATCCGAAGCAGATGTGCTTCAGGAAGCAGGCCAACGAACCCTCCACATCGGAGCAGACAATCCCATCCGAATTAGCTCGGGCCACAGAATCCTCCACCACGACGGGAAGTGCTCGCGGCCACACGGCCACAACTACGAGATCACCGTCGAGGTAAGCGGCGAACTCACCGAAGAGGGCTGGGTCGTCGACAAAGGCGACGTCACGGAGGTCATCGACGCCTGGGATCATCGATTCCTCGTCGAAGAAGGCGATCCACTCGTCGAGGCCTTCGAAGCGTCAGGCGACGGTGACGCCCTCGTCGTCCTCGATCACCCACCAACGGCAGAGGTGATGAGCGTCCTCCTCGAACAACGGATGCTCGATGAGTTCCCAGACACCGTCTCGGACGTCTCCGTGTCGGTGAGCGAAACCGGCGAGCTCTGTGCGACCTACTAATGCCGGTCGCAAGCGACGTCGAGGAGCCCACAACGGACGCTGACGCGGCTGGTGAGGGGCTTCCGATCAACGAGGTGTTCTACTCGTTGCAGGGCGAAGGAACGCTCGCAGGCGTCCCCTCAGTCTTTGTGCGGACGTCTGGGTGTAACCTGCGGTGCTGGTTCTGTGATTCCTACCATACGTCGTGGGAGCCGACCGGCGCGTGGCGCGACGTCGATTCGATCGTGGAGGAGGTTCAATCACACGAGCAGGCTGGCCACGTCGTACTCACGGGCGGCGAGCCACTCATCCACGAGGAGTCCGTCGAACTCCTCGAACGGCTCGACGAAGAGGGGTATCACGCGACGGTTGAGACGAATGGGACGATCTACCGGGACGCGCCGATCGATCTGGCGAGTATCAGCCCGAAGCTGGCGAGCAGCACGCCGACACCGGAGCGTGACCCGAAGGGGGAGGGCGAGTGGGAGGAGAAACACGAACAGAATCGGATCGACATGGATGCGCTCTCCCAGATGGTCGATGCGTACGAGACCCAACTCAAGTTCGTCGTGACCGACGAGTCGGATCTCCCAGAGATCACGGACCTGGTTGAGCGGGTGCGAGAAGCGACGGCGACGACCGTCGCCGATGATGACGTGTTGTTGATGCCGGAGGGCATGACTCGGGAGCAACTCGATGGGACGCGAAGCGAGGTCGCCGAGTTAGCGATGGAGTACGGCTACCGGTACACGCCGCGACTGCACGTGGACCTGTGGAACGACGCACCGGGAACATGAGCGTCGCCCAGAAACAGCCTGGTCGAGATCGTGTGGTGCCGCGAGTGCGGTGTGGTGAACAGAGCGATAATCGATTCGACGCAACCAAGCAGACATGAGCAACAAAAGCGCGGTCATTCTGGTGTCCGGCGGGATGGATAGTGCGACAGCGGTATACGAGGCGATTGAGCAGGGGTACGAGCCGTACTTCCTCCACACGTCGTATGGGCAGCGTACGGAAGACAAAGAGTACGAGTGCGCACAGGCGCTCGCTGAGGAGGTTGATGCGGCTGACTTCCTCCATATCGAGACGGGGCATCTCTCGCAGATTGGGGCATCGAGTCTGACGGACGAAGAGATGGATGTGGCTGACGCGGATATGGAAAGCGACGAAATTCCGACATCGTACGTCCCCTTCCGGAACGCGAACCTGTTGTCGATGGCGACGTCGTACGCGGAGGCGACTGATTCGGAGGCGCTGTTTATCGGCGCGCACTCAGAGGATTTCTCTGGGTATCCTGACTGTCGTCCGGCCTTTTTCGATGCCTTTCAGAACGTGATCGATGTCGGCACGAAACCGGAGACGGAGATTGAGCTGAAAGCGCCGTTCGTCGAGTGGTCGAAAACAGAGATCGCCGAGCGGGGGTTGGAACTCGGGGTGCCGTACGAGATGACGTGGTCATGCTACCGCGACGAGGAGCCGGCGTGCGGGACGTGTGATGCCTGTGCGTTCCGGCTTGAGGCGTTCCGGAACGCTGGGTCACGCGATCCGATCGCGTACGCTGAGCGGCCGGAGTTCTCGTAGTCTGGCGGTCAGGATCTACTCCACACTCTCGGGACTCTGTGTTGAAACTACAGGTGACCACACTGTGATCATATTGCTCTGCGCATACACGTGTATGACCGAAGATCAGCGTCGGGGTCACCAAGGAACTGCTTGATGACCCCGACGAGCACGTCAGAGACGAAAGAAAGTTGATCAACCGGAAAGATACGACCCGAGGATCGCTCCGCAGAGAGGATGAGCTCAGTAGCTTACGCGGACGCCTGTAATATCCAACTTGATACAAAGGGTGGGATTTGTTGAAATCCTTTAACTCTGACAAGAGCCGACTGCTGAATACAGAGCACAAATCGGATGAAGACGAGGATATCGATTTCCATGCTAGATTCGATCTCCCGGCTACACCCTTCTAAACCCGTAAAATCGACCGATAAGATCGCTCCTCAAAAGAGAAATTCTAACAGGCGTTGTAGGAGCACGCGGGTGACCCCGCCAGCCGGAAGCACGTTGTTCTAGACGGGCCCCGACTCAAGGACGACCACAAACGCAGAGAAACACCGAATCGGCTGAGTGCACTCCCGAGACCCGCGACGCACTCAGTTTAGATCACGACGATCTCTCGGGCTACAGCACAACATACAAATCGTTCGACCAGTTGAAAACATGAATCTGGCTAGCGTTGCTCCGTGTCTCAGATACGACGACGAACACGTCAAAAAATACTTGAACAGGCTATCTTTCTTCGAGGAGAGAATCCCGCCGTTCACGGCGGGCGTGAATCCGACATCGCCTCCACAACCTACGTTCAGCAACAATACGGATATTTAACTAATAGTGTATCGTAGCATGACGTACACCGAGGCGGTCACACCGCCCACTCAAATGCACAATATCGGGACTCCGAGGCCCAGAACGTTCGAGACACACTCTCGAACCGCTGTGGTGTCTCGGTCAAGATAACTCCGAGTCCCCTGCCGGGATAGGAGTAACGGCGGTGTGGCCCCGCCATCGGCCTGTCATGCCGACAGGCCGTGAACCAGCAAATATCCCAACCCAGCGGTGTAGTGCCGTGGGAAGCCTCGCCGTTTACGGCGAGGAGGAGGTCACATCTACAATGTGCCGTACTTTCTCTTGGCTAATTAATACATGACAGGGACCGTAGATCTCTCTTGGGGAAACAGATTCAATTCCAACGCACGACATTTCCACCAGTCTTAGAAACGCAATCTGATGGTTACCGGGACGACGAGAAAACCAAACCAACTAACAAAGACGGTTTTACGGCAAAATAAGTGAATCAAGGACCGGCAACAAATTAGTGCTCGGTCCTCGGTCAGTCCGAGGAGACGGTTACTGTCGGAGTCGACGAACGAGTTCGTCTACACCGAGGCCGTTGTCTTCGGTTGTTTCCTCCTGAAGATGCTCATGCGAGGGAACCTCGAAGTCATTACCGTCGTACGTGGGTGTCTGACCATCCTTATCATGGATGACGCGTTCGGAATCACCGAACGTGCCTGGCATGGACTCGCCGATGATGTGCCCGTCTCCTCCGCGGTATTGCCAGCCGTTAGCATCAGTATTGTCTCTAGAACCCACACCACATTATCAACCTAACAATATATAATTCTTGTCGCTGTATATACAAGAAGCTCGAAATCTAAACACATCGTTATCGGTAACGTCAATCGAGTCGAAAATAAAATCACGCGGAACAACATTCTTCGTCCATTCATTGGGTACGCCAACAGCAACACGCAGTTTTCAACTGGGACAGATTTTCCCTAGATCAGTCGCTAGAACGCATTGAAGAATCCGGCTGACAGTCGGGTTCACTCGGACAAGACGTAGACTTGTGTTCGTCGGAAACTGGGAGACCCTTTCCACAGTTGCAGACCACAAATCTCCTGACGAGAGTTCTGCTGATGTATACGCCCAACTTCACGAGTATCTCAACGAAATGGGGCGACTCCGGAACATCAGTCTGTAGCCGCCGTCCACAGCGGATTGGTAACACATACCATTAAGTTCAACAACATATAATTAGGCGTATGGCTTCGAATGAGGACCGCTACGGCTACGGTCACCGCCAAGACCCAGCACATGATGTCGGTGACTCAGCACCAGGAACAGTCGGTGACAGTGAAGGAACGTTCCATGACCGGGCCCGCAAAGGGACGAATGTTATCGTTGACGGGAAAGTAACGTCGCAGGAAGAGCACAAACGCTCATCCCAGCAGTCGGAGTCGAAATCGAAGTCGAAACAGAATAAGAAATCCAACAGCTCAAAGCCCGCCTCAATGTCCGAACTTGAGGGGACTGAAGTAACAGTCACTGTCGACCGTATCAGCGGAAGCGGGAACGCGATTGCTGAATACAAAGGGCGGCACATCCACGTTGAAAACGGAAACGCGGGCGAAGAATACCGTGTTCGGCTCCAAGCAGAGAGTAGCTATTTCATCGGCGAACAAATCAAGGTACAAAGCTGACCCCTTTGGGCTTAGCAATGGCGCAACGCTTACTCTACTGATCTGTTGAACTCTCGTACGCTAATACTGTGGAACCATCTAACTAAGCGTGTGTAGCCAGTTGTTGCTGTAGACGATATTAACAGACATCACATGCCTGAAAGCGAAACTGGGCACCTTGATCATTACCCAACAGGGTAAAGCGAGGAGAGTCACAACAAGTACTACGTTGAGTGGATATACGATAACGGCCAGACTCTCCAACAGAGTCAAACGGATGGCTTTAGCTAGAACTTATTTCAGTTCCGATGTGAATATCACCTGACCAGTGTTTTGTAACTCTGCTCAGCCACAGCGCCAGAGCCTCTTCCCGTTCAGTTTCAGTAATTTCTCGACCAATTAGGTCTCTCGTTAGTGGCGCGTACTTTGAATTCGGATCAATACCAGCCTCATGTAGCAACGCGACACGTAGGTAGACTTCGTCAAGCGTGTCCGCATCATGATAAATATATGTATGGAGCCCATCTTTAGAATGTATACTTCGAATCTCCGTAGTCTCCATACTATCGTAGGTAGGGTCTGAAATTTCGCGTTCGATCAGAAGGAATTTGTATCCCGGTATGGTTCCCCATTCATATAATTCAAGCTCAACACGGCTGCGATCTTCATCAGAGTAACTCATTCCACCAGAAGTCAGGAGTCTCCAAGGTGAGTCGTCAAAAACGTTCTTTTTGCGGTTTTCCCCATCCCTTCGAGAATCTGGCCCCATTATCCCACAGAGATTTTGGGCAAGATTCCACTGTTCAAGCACGTCATTCCAAATTGTTTCAACGACTTCTGGATGCGCACCGAGCTGATCGCTTATTTCTTCGGTAGTGTTTCCCATTTTCCGGAGCGCAAGTATCTTTGCTTGCTGCTCAGAGAGTGGTGTGTGTTCCTGAAGATGCATTGTATATTTGCCCTGTTCTGTAAACTGATCGTGCTGATTCATTGCGCTGAAGCTAGCCCTCATGTATTGACTTAAACTATTGTAAATCGATCCACTGTAACAGTACACTTAGTCGTAAAGTCGCAAGACTGAACCTTCCCGTTTTAGCCCAATCTCTTAGTCATAAGTCCCGTAACAGACAGACATCCGGGCACCAATGCTTTTGCGTGGGGTTTGAGAACTCCCGTGTCATGACAAATTACATAGAGCCCACCGAGGAGTATGGCGGGCGAATCAGAGTGAAACTCCTTGATGACCATGCCGATACACGAGTGATCCCGTGTTCATCCTACACGGAGGCGATAACGCTCGTCAAAGAACATCAACACGAGGTCACCACCGCGAAAATCATCGACCGAGAGCAAGACGTGGTCTTCAGCCCAGCCGACATGGACATCGACGTCTGGGAGTCGATTTGGAAAAACGAAAAGCGTCGCCTATCAGTCAACGTCGAGGACCGCGACTGCCCGTACGATAATATCTCCTGCTTTTTCGATGACCTCTGTGTCCAATGTAAGATGGACAAATTACAGGAGGAGTTCTAACCCATTCTGATTTCAGCTCATACAACGCTGTCAGTCAAAGGTCTTCAGAACGCTCTGTTTTTTCTTTTTCATACTGTTCAGGACTTATTTGTCCTGTTTGTTCAGAGCCTCCATCACCATCGGCCACACATTTCACCTAAAAATTTTAATTATGAGTGAAGTATTATATCTTATCATGGGCCAGACCAAATCGGCTACAACCAGTTTGGTCTAGGCCAAAAGAATAAGTGACTATAGACCAAACCATAGCGCTATTCCCATAATGGTCATCACGTCACACCAAATTCTTGGAAAAGACGAAGACGAGAACGGGCAAATAGAGACTAAAGATTACATGCAGGATCTAAAAGGAACTAAGCGAGAAATCATGCGTCTTGTTACCCAAAAGACGCGTGCGAACCTTATCCAAGATATAATTGGCCACCCTGGGGAGAGCGTTTCTATGAGTGAATTTGAGTATATGAACCCAAGCAAAAGAAGGCAACAATAGATGAGCATTTACGCAAACTAGTTGATGCAGGGGTTGTTGAGAAGAATAAACTACCAATGTCCGATCGCCGTCGTGACTTACCCTACACTTTTTATGAATTGAGTCCCGCCGGGAGAGTTTTTCTTGAAGAGCATGATATTCTTATTGATGATCAGGAAGAAATCAAGCGGCAGTACTCCAAAGTAAAGAAAGATTCTGAAATACAAAAATACCAAGAGGCTCCTCGTCCATCAAACTAACAACTGTTCGCAGATTGTCTCTTTTATGGACGAATTCTCAGAAAGTGAAGAGAATTCTGACGAGTCTTCATCTGAATTCAAGAGCAAGAACAAGTCTGTAGAAGGTGAGATCAGCAGACTGACAGATCACCTTAATCGAATCGAGGAGGATCTTGAGAGAAAGAGAGAGGAGAATGAAAGGCTAAGAGAATTGCTGAAAGAAGAGATTGGTAACGATGATCCGCTTGTATTTGAGGTTGAAAAGCTAGCTCGTGCTAGTGAAGATAGCGTTGAGACAGAACTAGAAGTCAACAACAAAATAAATCGACGTCGCAAAAAGTTTTCATATATTGGTAATATCTTACTTATTTCATTTCTATCAATATCTTATTTGATTTTGAATCCTCCAGATCGGTCAGTTGTAGCTGAGCAAGAGATTCCTGTGTTAGTGCTAAGTATTAGTCTAATGGTGATTTGGTGGCAGATTGAGAGACTTATTATTGACTATGAACTTGACAAAAAATATGACACTATAGACTCTTTTATCAGCGTGATTAAACAGGAACAGTGGGCTCCATGGATATTACGAGCAGTCTTTGGCGTTCTTAGCTTGATTTTATTTGGATACTATTGGGAGAAGATCAGATCGATTCTTATTAGCTTTTTTTAATATTAGAAATACACCAGGTATAGTAGCAATCAACACGGTTGGTATAACTTGCGGTCATACCTGCCAGCAGGAAACTGTAGGACCGAATTAACGATTTATAGAAAATAATTTTGACCGTCTAAAATTGGGCATATGAAGCTGATGTGGTTCTTAGCGTATGAATTACGAAAACTCCGGCCGCTCAGCATACTCGATGGGATCGCGTGACCCCGCGTTCCGGAACGCTTCAAGCCGGAAGGCACACGCGTCACACGTCCCGCACGCCGGCTCCTCGTCGCGGTAGCATGACCACGTCATCTCGTACGGCACGCCGAGCTCCAAGCCGCGCTCTGCGATCTCCGTTTTCGACCACTCAACGAACGGCGCTTTCAACTCAATCTCCGTCTCCGGTTTTGTCCCGACATCGATCACGTTCTGAAACGCATCGAAAAACTTCGGGCAACAATCAGGGCATCCGGAGAAAGTCTTGGAGTACGCTGCCAATTCACAGCCAGTTTCTGGTCACATGTTCGAACCTCACGTTGAACAGATCTACTCGCCTCTACGATCTTTCTCCTTGTCCTATAGGTAGCGCTCTAAGGATCTCACGAGTATTGATCGGGACGGTTTCGAGGTATCACCGGGAGTCATGATTCGTCGTTCGCGTATTGGTAGGTAGGACGGACATCCTCGAGAAGTTCCTCGACGATTTCCCAGAGGATCAGAGAGGGAGTTTCGTGTTTGAATGTGATCCCCCATCGGTCCTCAGTAGTGGCGGTTGAGTACTGAAAATGCGCCTGCCCGAGATCGGGATGATCCTCATCTTGATGCCAGCCGGCGTGAAAGCCCGTGTTCGAGTCAGTATAGTTGATACGGAACCAATCGTCTGGGTCCTGTCGATACCACTTGACGGTTAGTGCTGGTGACTCAGGGCCTGTCGGGGATCAAGACGAGCCGGATCGAACATCGCTCGCAGCTGCGTGGCCCCGATGTCATCCGGAACGAACTCGACTGTCGACATCTGTGGCACACGATCGAGGACATCCCGTTTTAGCTGTGCATAGAGGTTCGTATTCGGATCACCACCGGGATGCGGGACAGACATCCGTTAGCTGTTGGCCTCGGCAGGCTCTGTCGTCGGAGCGAGGAAGTCCCATTCGCGGATAGCGAAGCCGACGATCCGGATACGTCGCTGAAGGTGCTCCCACTCACGGGCGACCTCACGGCGATGGTCTTCCTCGTCAGCGTCAAGGGACTCGTCAGCGAGCGTTCCGCGAAGCTGGTTCGGTGACTCAACGCCGAATTCGTCCTCCCAGTCACGGATCTGCGTCTTCATCTCGGCGAGACGGTCCGTGAGCTCCTCGACAGTATGCCCGCTGTCTCGAAGCCGCATGGCCTCCTGCATCGCTTGGCGGCGATAATCAGGGTAGTACGTCGTGTGAGTACCGGTTTCGTCACGATGGAGAATACCATCGTCGACGAGGCGTTCAAGCACGCGTTTGGTTGGCTCGTGTGACCAGTCCGCTTCGGAAGCGACCCAGTTGGCCGTCCGCGGCTCCGACAACTGTCTGGCGGTCATCCGCACACGATCTTCACCCGTCGTTTGGCGTTCCATCAGACCCTTCGAATTCGATTCGTCTCCGGTCATACTACACCGTTCGGACTGTATCTTAATATAGGTTGAGACTATTCGTTCTATATCGAATCAGCTCGTGGGTTGCGAGAACTCCACGACGACGACATCCCGACGCTGCCACTGAGTAGGAACTTTGAGGGGGAGAAGCGGAGAGTGGAGAGTCATGAGTCCGACCGTCCAAGAACTTCAAAACGCGATTCGAGTGGCGACGGGCCGCTTCGAACGGGAAATCAAGGCGTCGTTCACGAAGGAGGAGCTACAAGCTATTTGTGAGGCACTCGGAGTCGATGGCAGCGAGGCGGGGCAATCTTCAACACCGCAGATGCGCCGACTCATCCGGGCGCACGTCGGCATCGCAGAGTCGCCCGAGGCGGCCGACGACTCCACCTTCCGGAAGGCCGATCTCCAAGCGATTGCTGACGGAGTCGGAGCATCGTTCGAGTCGTAGTCATCAATCCCCAATCAATCTGCCTTTGCAGTTCCCGACCTGACTCCTCAAGTGAGGTCACCTTTTGCTGACTGTCTCGCACAATCTATCCAGCATGGTATCAACAAACTCCCAGACAGCTGTCAGTAGCGGGCTAACCGATACAGAGGGTGTAGTCAGCACGGGAACTACGTTATTTCCTTCAAAATGGCATCTGAATCAGCCGATAGGTTTCACCTGTATATACAGAGAGAGTGATTTGAATGATCTACGCCTCTCTCAGTCAAGATATGGGTTTATACATCCTTAGTGGAATGTTTGCGCTGTTGTATGAACGATAGTGAGTTACGCAAGGTCGGAGAGTCAATTGAAACAGGCGATAAAATCACAATAGGGCAGTTGGATGTCGAATTAACTGTAACCGAGGTGATTCCAACTGACGGTGCTCTCAATATTTTTGCTGAAAAGAAAAATCATCCAGAACAAGGGCATTATACTAAAGTTGAATTTGCGCTTGATAGTCCGACTTCCGGAGCGTCCCTTATGATTCGAGTGTACGATGGCGAAAACTACACGGGACAGAAAATAAGCGAAAAAAGCTATGACTCAGTTAATTATATATCAAAAATTTCTTAGATAACATACCCTACAGCTACATTCTGCGTAAGCCAGAACGAGGTCGTGCTGAACGATAGATTGAGTGATCATGCCAGTCAATCGATAGTCAATACGTGCTCTGTAGTGGGCTCGTGATCAGCGTAATCTTCATACTGGCACCAGTAATCGCCAGACTGGCGTACCACTGGTGGCTTCACCTCGATCAGCCATCTCCCGTTACACTTCCGCTATCATTTAGCGGAGTCGGCGCGTGGGAGATGTGGGTTCCGTTGGCGCTAGTACTTGGCGTCATCGCGTTTGGGACCGGCGTCATCCTCCGGCGGGGCCGCCAATTCGCCGCTAGAAAATCCAGTACAGTCGCATAAGTACCAAGCAGGTCGTGTACTGCATGCCCTCCCTGTATCTCGCACAGCCTTCAGAATATTATTTTGAGCCGGTAGGGTTATCAGGGCTAATAGGCACCGTTCAGTAATCGACTGTTTCAGACGAGAATATGTCTGAGGAACACGATTTCAACGAAGCCAGGAGGGTGGACTCGTATTGACCGATAGACTACGAGACCTCCGCCCGCTCAGCATACCCAATCGGATCGCGTGACCCAGCATTCCGAAACGCCTCAAGCCGGAACGCACACGTATCACGCGTCCCGCACGTCGGAATCGTCAGTTACCGTGTCTGGTTACGCAGTATGGGAGGCCTTTCACTTCAACGGCCTCTACATCCGGTGCTTTCACGACGGCTTGTCCTTTGCCGAAGTTCGGAAGATCTTTCTTGAACTCGGAAGGGATCGAGGGCACGTCATCGACGACCTCCGCCTTCAGGCCGAGGAAGATGTTCGTATTGATTTGCTTGATCACGTCGTCGTCAATGTCATCCGGATTCTGTGTGATGAGACACAGTCCAAGCTTGTACTTCCGGCCCTGCTTGACAGCGACGCGCGCCCGTCGGAGAATGTATTCTTCGCGGAGGCTGCTCGCACTCGCTAAGTAATTGTGCGCCTCGTCAACCGCGACGAGCATCGGCGTGTCACGAACCGCCGGGTCGACCTGATAATCATCGATCTTGTTCTCGATGATGTACGAGAGGATCGACAGTACGGTGAGACTCTCTTTCCCGCCGTTGAGGTGACTCGTTGGGATCACCGTCACCTGCCCTTCGCGGAACACCCTATCGGAGATGTCCGGGAGGAACGCAGTTCCCTGATCGAACACCTGCCGGAATGTGTCACGGTCAACACGCCGATTCACTGCACTCCACGTTCCTCCGGCAATATTGTTCTCCTCGCGTAGCCGGCTCTCGTCGTGATCGTGCTCGTCAAGGAACTCGAGGAAATCAACGTACTTCGGACGGTTCACGGAGCGATCCGGGTAGCCACCCTGTGAATCGAAGCACGAAAAGTACGCGTTGATACAGTCTTCGATTGCGCCACGTGTTACTTCTGTCGGCTTGTACGGCATCAGCATTTCAGGCCGGCCACGAACGATCTCGAAGGGGATAGAGAGTTCACGGCTCTCCATCGTCGAGGGGGCATTCGTGCCAGCAACCTGCGGGACGAAAACATTCAGGTCGTCGACGCCACCGTGCTTGATGTTGTGTCGGCGGAGCTCGTGTTGGACCGCGTCATTGTTCACGACAGCGTCGTTGTCCTCACGCATCTCCCAGTACTCGTTTTCGGGGTCGATGATAACGAGATTGAGCCGTCGCTGTTCCTCTTCACCTGTATCGTGGTGACGAATCGGATAGCGCTTCTCAGAGACGAACTGTCGTAAGACGTTCTTCGTGAAGTGGGTCTTCCCCTTCCCGGTCGAGCCCGCAACGAGAGCGTGTCTGAACACGGCGGGCTCACCGTCTTCAACGTCTCCGGTCCCGATCGATTCCGGGGTTGCTGAGGTAGTATGGGAAGTTCTCGTTGTTCACGGTCATCGGCTCGCCGCCGACAGAGAGCCACCCGGTGAAGATTCCCTTGCCCGGAATGTTCAGCCCAGTTCGGAGGCAGTCTTCGTCCCGAGCAAGCCGTGCTGGGGAGTTTGGCTTCGGAATCCGATTGACAATGCCGCTCTCAATATCATCCGACCCTACGTTCTTGAGAATCGCTAGCGGCTCCAACTCTGCGACTTGGACGTACTCTGACTCGTCGAGTTCAACGTGCGCGCTGATCTGATTGTGAGCGTCGGATTTGTCGTCGAGATCGGTGTACGGCTCGTAGCGCAGCGAATCGGTTACTGCGAACAACTCGCTACTATCGTCCGGGTACGGAATCTGTACGTAATCGCCCAGGCGGATCCCCTCTCTCGCACCCGTTCGAATGAACGCGTTCACCTGATAGTCCCGTCTGCTGACGTGGATCTCCTCACTTGCGAGGACGTGGCCAAGTTCGTCATCAGCGGGTGTGGACACGCCACTCGGGACCGTTCGCTCCGGCATTTCAGTACTGTCAGACTCAGCGTCTGTCGCACCTGGTTCGTCGGTTGGTGTCTGTTCGGACTCTTCGGAGTCGTCTGCGACCGGGTCGTTGTCGAGAATGTCGTCGACGTTGTCACTCATAGCTTCGGGAATCTTCGAGGTGGCTCCAACGGCCGTCGCGGTTATAGTCGAACGCGGACTCGACCGTTTGGAGCGCGTCGCGGATCGTTTCGCGGTTGTCGGGACTGATGCGTGCGATGCGGTCGGCGCGCGCGACGGCTCGCGGCACGTCGCTTTGACGGGCAATTTCTTTGAGCGCTTTCAGGAGGATCTGTTCTCGACGCTCCTCATCAGTGAGGAACAGTACGGGCGTCTCGATTCGGAACACGTTCCCCGTTTTTGGTGTGCGAACATACGCGAACGCACGCCGGTACGCGTCTGGTTGACCGTGGCTGAGTTCATCAGACACGGCTGTCAGCAGGTCGAACGAGTTGCCCCGGAGTTCGACGTCTGTTTGGACGAACCAGGAGGTGTACGTGAGGTGGTCAAGGCTGTCATCGCGGAGCACTTCCCCGATGAACTGGTGGTCGCGGAGCCACGGAACGTCATGTAGCGTCCCGTGTGGGCCTCGGAGATCGTGTTGTGTGATCTTTGTTCTGAGTGAGTCTGTGAGCTCACCCATAGAGGAGGTCTTCACGACGCCCAACACGGGGATGTCGCGTTCAAAACACGCATCGACGACTGCGACGTAGTTCTCGATGACGTCAGTGGGAAGATCCCAGTTGCCGATCGGTGCGCCTCGCCCGGCACGGTCGAGTAGCGTCCAATAGATGACGCTGAGCGGGTACACAGAGCCGTCGAGGAACAGTGGCCCGTCGACCACGTCGAGACACCGACGCGCGTGTTTCCCCTCTGCGAGCCGCTGTACGGTGGACGTCAGAATCGAGGTGACGTTCGCCCGTTGGCGCATCTCGGGGATGCGAATGATTTCGCCTTCGACACTCCCACGTTCGGTCTGTTCGTGGTGGAGTGTCACATCGTCGTCTTCGAGGTATACCCCAGTAACCACAGTCCCTCGGCGCTCGGCACTTCGATCGCTGTCAGCGCCGCTCACCCCGAGTTTTGCGTGTGCTGTGTCGACGACGAGTCCGTTGTTGTATTCCAACGGCCGGGTCGTACTGGCATCGACACCGTACGTCGGCTCGGTCCACGGGTCATCAGTCCACGTCCCGAGTTCCGCCTTGCGCGTTTTGAAATATTCCGGCTCGCCGATCGGTTCGACCGTTCCCCCGTCATGGGTGAGGAGGCTGAACAGGTCGCGGGCGTGTGCGGCCTGATCGTCCACCTCGCGTGGGATGCCAGCGTCGACTCGTTCGGCGAGCTGTCGCACCACGTCGAAAGCGCGTTCGTCCATTTACTCGTCACCTAGGATGCGTCCACCTCGATGTACGTCAACTCTACTGGCGTTCGTGTCTTCGTCGATCGAGACTTCGATCTCGTGTTCAGCCCCCTGAATAAGTCGCTCGTCATGGGAGACAACGATCACTTGCGGGACGTCCCACTCGGAGATGCTGTCAAGCATCTGTTCGAGACGCCCGATGTGGCCCTTATCGAGGAACGTCGTCGGCTCATCGAGGATGAACGGCGGGAGGCGACCGCTGTCGCCCTCGCGCATCTCGGCGATGAGTTTGTAGATGCCGGCTCGGAGCGCGAGATTGACGATGGCACGTTCCCCGCCGCTGGCGTTACTCGGGTGTTCGAGCGTCCCGTCGTCACGAAGCAACTGAATCGCGTATGGCGTGCCATCGGGCCCCTCCTCAAGAATGCGCACCTGCTGGTAGCTACTGTTCTTGTAGATGTCGCTGAAGATGTCGTTCGTGTATTGGTTGATGTAGGCGAGGTACTGCTCACGGAGGTCCGCCTTCGTACTTCGATACACCGCCATCATTCGATCGAACTCGTCAGACCGCTCTTCGGCCCACTTGCGCTTTTCTTCCTCGAGTGCGAGCTGGTCGCGGAAGTACTCTAGATTCTCAAGGTCGTTTACAAGCACTGTCCGCGCTTCCTTGAGCGAGTCTAGTTCCGCGGTCAGTTCCTCAAGCGTGGCCTCGCGCTCCTCGATCTTCTGTGTCGCCGTTTCCAACTGTTCTCGCTGGGCTTCGACGTCGATCGATCCGAGTTCATCGCTGAGCGCATCGATTTCCTCCTCAACGTCAGCAATCTGCCCGTTGAGGGTCTCGATCGTGTCCTGTGCGTGCCCGATATCCTTCTGGTGGCCTTTGATCGTGGTCTCCAACTCGGCGATCGCTTCGTATGCGTCAACCACGTCGGCAACGAGTTCGCGCTGTTCCGTTGCGGTGTCAACTGCTTGCTGAGCGTCTTCGAGGGCTGCGTCGGCCTCAGCAACTGCGTCGCGTTGGGCTTCAATCTGCTCGTCGTATTCGTCGAGCTCTGCGTTCGCGTCAGCGATTTCCGCTTCGAGTTCTTCTTGTTCAGCTTCGAGATCAGCAAGCTCATCCGCAAGGTCATCCCGTTCCTGCCGACGTTTCTCAACGGTTTCGAAGGCCGCCACAACCTCTTTGCCGTCCTCAATCTCCGCTTCGAGCGACTCAATATCCGATTCGAGGTCAGCGATCGTGTGTTCGAGGTCGTCGACCTCCGACTCCGCAGATTTGAGCTTGGCCTCAGCGTCGGTGAGCTCGGACTCTGCCTCGGCATGATCGTCCTGTAACGACTCACGCTCGTCTTCGAGCGTACTCACGCGCTCAGCTTTTAGGTTGACCGTGTCGTCACGGAAGCCCCGCAGTTCAATCGCATCTTCACGACAATCGTCGAGAGCGTCTCGCCGGTCGACGAGCGCATCGCGTTCTTCTCTCGCCTCGGCCAGTTCGGCTTCTACCTCAGTGAGTTCGGCGTCGATATCCGCGAGCTCGTCTTCGACGTGAGACGGATCGACGTCTTGGCCACACTTCGGGCACGTCGCTACTCCATCGAGTGCCTGTAGCTCCTCGCGGTCCTCCTCAAGCGTCGTTTTGCGCGCTTCGAGTTCGGTGACCGTCGTGTTCGCCGTCTCGATTGCGTCCTGTACTTCCCCTTTCGCTTCCGGGATCCGTTCGTCGATGAGGCTCTGTAGCGTGTCGCCAGATACGCTCAAGTCAACGGTGTCGAGGTCGGCATCGAGAGTCTCAAGATCTTCCTCGAATTGATTTTCTGCCTCCGATTTCGCCTCATGGGCATCTTCGAGTTCCGACTCCACCTCTGCGAGGTCGTCCGACAACTGGTCTATCTCGTCATGTGCGTCCGTGACAGCCGCCTGCGCTTCCTCGCGTGTCGTTTCGGCTGCGTCGAGAGACGCCTCAGCAGCGGCACGCTCTTCCGACAATTCATTTTTCTCTGTCGTCAACGCCTCAATGCGTGTGTCGACGGCCTCACGCGTCTCGTCAGTGATTGTGTCCGGACAGGAGTCGTCTGGGAGGAACTCAGTGGTTACAGCCTCTCGCTTCTCGACGGCAGCTGTAACCTCTTCCTCCGCAGCCTCAACGTCATCCACGATGTCCCCTTTCTCCGCGAGCAGGTGGTCAAGATCCGCTTCGAGCTCTTCGGCTTCCTCGCGTAACGCATCTCGTTCGTCGATGAGTCGGTCTCGCTCTGCCTCCGCCTGGCCGAGCGTTCCCTCTCGATCTGTGTGTTCGATCTGTGCTGTCTCGACCGCGTTTTGTGCGGCACTCAGCGCCTCCTCAGCACGCTCTTCCGTCGACAGATCGGCATCTATCGGGTCTGTTGTCGATGGGTCATCGAGTTGGTCGAGTGCCTCCTGCTTCTCGTCGATACCGTCGCGGCACGTATCGATCTCCGCTTCAGCCTCCGCAATTGCTGTCTCGGCCTCCTCAATTTCCCGTTGTTTCGCCGCTCGCTCTTCGATGAGGTCCTGGCGCTCATCTTCGGCTTCTTCAAGCTCGGTCTGCAACTCGTCGTGATTCTCAAGTCGTTGCTCGACGTCCTCTTTCGCGTCTCGAAGCTCCTGTAGGAACTCCTCTACGTCCTCGATCTCTGCCTGTTGCTCCGAGATCTCCGCTTCTTTGTCGGCGATGGCAGCCTCGTAGCCCTCGATGTCATGATCGAACTGCTCGTCGATGGTCTCACGATGATTCTCAGCAGATTGTTCGTTCTCACTCGCAATGCGACCCATCGCACGACGGGCACCCTTTGCCCGGAGTTCGTAGCGATCGATCCGATCGAGTCCGAGCAAGTCATCGATGAGTTCCGCCCGAGCGTCGTCGTCAAACAGGCTATCGACTTCACCCTGCTGTACGTACACTGACCGGGAGAAACTGTCTTCGTCCATCCCGACCACATCGACGACTTCCGAGCTGACATCACGAATCCCTGAGATGGGTTCCGAGAGTGCGGGCGAGTCAAGCTCTGCGCTGTTTTGCCCCTCCGTATCGATCGACCACGTGACGGTGTACGGTGTCTCTGCCACCTCAAATGTCAACACGATTTCGCCTTCTCTCGTACCTCGCCTGACGATATCGTCGAGATTGAAATCGTTCGACCCGACATTCCGGATATTCGAGAGGAAGAGTCCGCCGAAAATCCCCATCAGCAGTGTCGTCTTCCCGGCACCGTTCTCCCCATGGACGAGCATCGTTCCCTCGGGGAACGCGATCGACTCGTCCTCGTAGCTCCGGATGTTCTGTAGGTGTAGATCAGTGACTTTCATTCGTCAACCTCCATCGATTCGACGCCCTCCGGCGTCTCTTCCGGTCCGGCATCGTCAAACGCTTCGCGCTGGGCATCACGGAGCGACTCAGCGAAAGTGTCCGCGACACGATTCACGTTCGTGTCGAGTTCGTCCGCTTTTCGAACCTGCTGATCGACGTCGAGCGCAACCGTCGAAAAGTCCTCATCGGCGAGTTTCTCTTCGATGGCCCCGTCGAGTCCCTGTAGCGACATGGCCTCGATTGACTCGACGTCAAGATCGACGCGCCCACGATTGTCGTCGACGCTCACGACAGCAGCACCGGCTTCGCGTGCCATCTGCGTTACCTCGTTTGCAGTGACCGCGGCCCGCTCACCGCTCAACTCGATCTTCGCCACAGCCCCCTCGAGGTCGTGTCTCTCAAGCACGTCGCGGGCGTGGGTCGCTCCGTCATCCTCACCGAAAGCGATCTCGAACACCGCGAACGGCCGCGTCTCCAACTCAATCTGTCGACGGTGAATCCCGCTGTTATCGATATCGAGCAGCTGTACAACGCCTGTCTCTTCCTGATCTTTCCCGCCGCGTTCTGTCGCACTCGCGTACCAGACATCAGTTCCGTCCACGACCGAACTCGCTGGCTGGTGGAGGTCCCCTAGCGCGAGCCCATCAAGATCGATCCCAGCCCGGTCAATAACCTCGGAGGCTGGGTAGACACGCCCCATTCCGTGAACAAGCGGCGTGAGGAGTTCGTGCATACACAGAACCGTCCACGCCGCCTCTGCAGGCGGTTCTTCGAGTTCTAAGTCGATATTGTCCCACACGCTCGGCCGCACGGCGTCGATCCCGTACAGCGCAACCTCACCGACCATCGTCGGCTCTTTGCCGAGGCGAGCAGCAGCGCTCGTCCGCCGGAGGAGATCAAGCCACTGCTCGTCGTTTTTCCGTTCGTGGTTCCCCACGATCCCGTAAAACGGAATCCCGTGTTCTTCAAGCGGCTTTAACGCATCAGCGGCCCGCATCACCGTCGGGAGCGACGGAACCGGATCGTCGAACAAGTCGCCCGTATGAATCACGGCATCAACGTTCCGATCGACCGCGACCTCGATCGCCTGCTCGAAGGCTTTTGCAAAGTCCTCACGCCGAATATCCGATCCATACTGTCGCTTCCCTAGATGGGTGTCACTGATGTGGAGGATACGTGTTCTAGGCACTACCAGTAGATGTTAGCGTGGCTATATAAAAGTCGAGTAACCGGAGTGAAAGTGGACGACTGCGGCGACTCTACCGTCGTGATCGCAGTAGAGTGTAGAGTGACTTGTTATACTCTTTACAGCGGCAATTTCTACCCTCTAGATTACTCGTTGACGGCGTTTGTTCGATGAAATTGTATTTGGAATCCCTCTTGTTGCGATGAATAACCATCTATGGGAGCATATGTAAACCGACACATCATTATGACCTGCGAATAGAGTAGAAGTTCAGGTGAATCTCTCTTATCATCATGCGAACCCGCGCGGGGGAAATGAGTCCTTCCTCTTGCGATTTCAATCTGCAAACACCGATAGTCCGACAACCATCTTAGTCGATGCCGGGGCAGAACTTGAGCTTGATCGGATACTGAGTCCCGGCGAAACAATTGACGCTGTCTGTCTCACTCACGCGCACTCGGATCATTACCAGTCTCTAAATCAGTGTGTAGACCCCGACACGTCAGTATACACCTCGCCAGCAACGGCGAAAATCATCGGCGATGTGTTCGATATCGCCACACAACAGACAGGCGTTGAAGCGGATGATTCGATGGTAGCGGCGATCGAACCGGTCGACGAGTGGACGTCGGTCGGATCAGACGTAGCGTTTCATCCGGTTCCTGCCGGCCACGTCCCAGGGGCAGTGGGTACCTATTCAGATTTGAGAAGGATCAAGGTGTCGACACCGGGTATATTCTTGCGACGGGTGATTTTACACTCACCCGGGCGGGCGGCTATCCGGGACTCCCACTTGAGTCGATTCAAGACGTAGATGTCCTCTTTCTCACTGTGGCGACGAGCAGCAACTTCTCTTCAGAGTTGTCTGAGGGGCTAGGTATTGCGCTACAGCAAGCACATAGTGGAATGCAGACACTCGTCACGACAAGCGGTATTGTGGGTGTTCACGTTGCGTATCTATTGGGCGCGTTGATTGAGCAATTAGAACTTGGAGTCCGAGTACGCGTCGTTGGGCAGGCTGCAAAGTTGTATGAGCGATTGGAGTACGAGGCTGACGCTGTCCAACCTGTCCCGGAGTTTTCGCATACCGATGAGGCCTTAGGACGCGGGATAATCACGATCGCAGGCCCAGATGTTCCGAGTGAACGTAGTTCTGGCCGACTATATGGCGTGTTACGGGACCAGCCAGACGCGTGTGTCGTACAGCTGATTGGGTCCGGGCAATCTCCGATTCGGAGCGGACAGTGTACCGTTCATGACTTCCGCATCGTGAACCATCCGGAATACGACGCGCTAGAATCGGTACATGAGTCGGCTAACCCACAGCACACCGTTATCACGCATACACATCGCGGGGCTGGTAACCAATTCAATTATCTCGATAGTAGCGTGTGGTCACCATCGGATGCTGGCGAGTACACGCTGTACGCGAACGGACAGTGGCGCGCACCGCCATGGGATCCCAACGGCGGTCGGACCCCAACGCAAGCCACGACCCAAAGCGTCGGTGCATTAACTGAAACAGACCTCTTTTCCGATGTCGACTTTCCCAGTCTAGCACGCTCCTCAAAGGCCGATCTTGCGGCTGAAGGCATTGATATCGAGCACGTGAAACAGGTACTGGCCCAGGAGACGGCGTATACCGGCCCGACCACAACAGAGGCCTCTGATAGCGATCCTGGCTCCTCGACGGCAACTGCCCGCAAATCAGACTCACCCAGCATGACGACCTCAGATGACAATCAAGACGACGCTACATCCGACTCGCAAGGCTCACCAACCGAATCCGTAGGGCTTGTTCGCACCACTGGCGCATCATTCAACCAACTTGATGACTGGGTTGTCTCCGCAATACAATCCGGAGAACTCTCAAAAGGAGATCTCAAAGAAATCGCACGGCGTAGTCAGCAGTCAGCGACATTGGCAGACGAAACCGAGTCACCTGATGATGAAAATACCGATGGCGCTGGTGATGCCGATCACAATACATCACAATCTGATTCAGTTCGTTCAACCGCTGAGTCTGATGATTCGGACGCTACTACGTCAGCAGACAGTGAGGAGGATGTGGATTCTCCTGGTGCTCCATCCGTGTCGTCGGATTCGAAGCCGGAAACAGAAACAACCGACACTCAATCTACGTCGGAAATTCCGGAAACAGAAACGACCAAGTCTCAACCCGCACCAGAATCGCCCACTACATCGCCTGAGCAGGAAGACCACCGGGCATTCTCCGTTGTGTTAGAGCCGCTAACAACTACACTTGCCACTCACCTCATAGCAGAGACTGACGAAGGTCCGATGACCATCGCTGATGTTGCTACCGACGCGACGACAGCATACCTTGGTGACCGACTTCGTGGAACAGAGACTGAACCGGAGACCAGTGCCACCTCACAATCGTCGATAATGGATCAGGCCTTAGCTGGCGTAGTTGCGGATTCCGATGAGTTCAGTGATCTTGATTCGTTCAAAACCACTGCCTACGGAGAACTGCTTGGAGATCTTGTCGGACTCGACACAGACGACCAGACACCAACTGTGACGATCCGCGTTGACCCCGCACTCGTCGACGCCGTTACCGAGCATCCTTCATCGCCTGCTCAATCACGTGAAGACGTCATTGCTACCGCGGTTCAATGGTACGTTGGGAGTAAGTTGTAGTCTACATCTGAGTTTTGAACTACAGGTTGAAAATTAGATCTGCTAATCGGGTCGTAAAACAATACCTCTGAATATAGTTAACGTGAACTCCCCCGATGAAGGAACTTACAATATCTGGAAATATCTGATGCGATTCGATCTTTCCCAAAGTATTATCACATAAATATGTATTCTATTTAGCATGGGCAAACGCCGACGGAAAGATAAGAACCACGATGTGGGCGATTCAATGCCAGGGACTGTCGGCGACAGTGACGGAACCACTCATGACGGGGAAGATGGGCCTACGTTTACTCCTGAAGACGTGGCGGCGACCGAACCCTCTAGTAGTCACTCAAAACAACAGGGAAAGAGTGAATCAAGTCGGCATGATGATAATGAAACATTTGAATCGGACAAAGAATCGGTAGATTCACAAGAAAAATCGACTCGGATGAAATACGCCGAGAAGTACGGCAATTCGTGGCCAGAAGACCGAAAACGCCGGTTCCTCAGAGAACATGATGTTTCTTCTAAAGAAATGGGTTGGAAACTGAAAGAGTAACTATCGGGAACGAGAGTGAAGCAACATCAGGAGACTAGAAGCTCACACACGGAGTCCATCTGGCACCCCGCTCATCTTAACTGACATCGGCTCAACACTCACCGAATAGTGCTCACACTGTGTGCCGCGTCGTGGTGATACCGCTGTCACTGATTGTAAGGACTGTTACAAACGCGTCGCGGTCACGGTACGGCCAGCTCACTCGGGCTGCAGGCCCTGTGTACAGAACTGGCGTTCCATCCTGGGTCTCGAACGCATACCCATTCTCGAAATCATCGTGTTTCGGTCGGTGCTCATCTCCGACTAGCACGCAATCAAATAACACGTGAGACTCTGTAAGTAACTCATCAAGATCAACATCCGCAACGCTTCGGGACCGGTACGGTGTCATCCCCTCGTGTAGACACAATACGTTCGGCCCCGGTGACGCCTTGCCGAACGTGATCTCAGATGGTCGCCACCCCCGCGATTTGTAGGTCCCGACATCGTCGATTCCGACGTTCTCTGCCGACACACCATATACATCAAGCGATCTACCAGCAACTGTCGTCGGAGTCGCGGACAGCTCCGTAAGAGTCCCATCGCTCACCTGCTCTTTCAGCCACGCAATCCCATCGACAGATCCCGAATGCTGCGGATTTGCTGCATTATGATCGTGTGTACCGATGATACAGTACACCGGGATTCCGAGTTGCGACAGGATATCTAAATTCGATGCTGCCGCATCAAGCGTCACCGGATCCACCTCGTGGTCCAAGACATCCCTAGTGTGGAGTACCGCATCAACGTCTTGCTCGATCGCAATCGTTCGAATACGGTGTACTGTTTCTCGACTCGAAATCTCGTCGATCCACGACATTGCCTTCCCACTCCCTGTCTCTGCGCGGTTCTCATACCCGAGGTGGGTATCACTCACAAACAGCACCGTCGTCTCCTCATCACCGGCACCCTGACTCGCGGTTTGCCGCGCCTCTCGAACCCGCGCTGGGTCAAGCAGCACATCGACACCCACTCCAGGCCGATCAGCCGCTGGTTCAGCCGGGAACTCCGCCAGTAACGCAATTGCCCGGTCCACCTCTTCGCTCGTCACCTTCACCGGAAGCACGTCCCCCGACTCCGGCGCAACCGGGAGTTTCTCATCCGAGGGTACGTAGCGGCGATCCGACGCACGTGGCTCCGCGACCGTAATCGCCGAAAACTCTGTTACTCGCTTCCCGTTCCCATGTCGTTGTGCGTACTCCTTCCGCTTCCCCAGATTCCGGTCTTTCTGTTGCGACCCGTAGCAAGATGCCTCGTCAGCCAACAACTCTCCACCGTACAGAACGGACTTCACCGCCTCCTGCCATTCCGAATCCGCCTCGGAAGGAAGTGATCGATAGAGGACAGCCAGACAGTCGTAGAACTCAGTTAACTCATTCCCAGCACTCATCGTATACAAACCCTCTCTTCCACGTGATAGCAATTGGCTTCTGACGTTGCCCTCCTCAAAAGCAGTCGAATTCTTCGAGAGAAGGTTGATGTGACCGGTGACAGGCGAGCACCCAGACACAAATGCTTTTGCGTGGGGTTTGAGAACTCACGCGTCATGACAAATCACTTAGAGCCAACCGAGGAGTATGACGGGCGAATCAGAGTGAAACTCCTTGATGACCATGCTGAGACACGAGCGATCCCGTGTTCATCCTACACGGAGGCGATAACGCTCGTCAAAGAACATCAACACGAGGTCACCACCGCGAAAATCATCGACCGAGAGCAAGACGTGGTCTTCAGCTCAGCCGACATGGACATCGACGTCTGGGAGTCGATTTGGAAAAACGAAAAGTGTCGCCAATCGGTCAACGTCGAGGACCGCGACTGCCCGTACGATAACATCTCCTGCTTTTTCGATGACCTCTGTGTCCAATGTAAGATGGACAAATTACAGGACGAGTTCTAACCCATTCTGTAGAAGGGGTAGCTCACCTTGTGTAAGTCACGTACGCTACTATTTTGGAACCATCCTACGGAGTGACGCGCAACCAGATTTATTTGTTGCTGTAGACGACATCAATGTGCGTCTCATGCCTGAAAGCGAAACTGAGCATCTTGATTATTACCCGTCAGGGTGGAGCGAGGAGATTCATGACGAGTACTACGTTGAGTGGATATGGGATGACGATCAGACAATCTTCGTCCGCCTTGACGGGACGATGGGCGATGGCGACTATACAGTAACTCCGATCACTGGTGTAAATGTGGATGGTGAAGAGTTCGTGACCAAGCCAATCTCGGGACTGTCACGACCAGAGGCGTTCGACGTCGCAGCAACACTCATCTATGCTATGAATGGGGTCACGGGACGACTCAACGGAGAGGATGAGTTTACGGGCGATACCAGCAACTGATCCTAATCAAAAGAAGGTACAGCGGCGGTTTCTTTGTCTGTTGAAGAGGATATTATGAGGACTCCGGCCGCTCAGCATACGCGATCGGATCACGTGATCCGGCAATCCGGAACGCTTCAACCCGGAACGCACACCCATCGCACGTCCCACATGCTGGCTCCTCGTTCCGGTAGCACGACCACGTCATCTCATACGGCACACCGAATTCTAACTCACCAGAGAGCTAGTGATTCGGACAGCACAGGTGTCCCATGATGATCACGAGACGATAACGTAATGACGACTCGCCGGTTTATTTTCATTCCGATACTGGTGAAGGCCGCGCAATCATAGAATCGCGGTTGCTCACATCTCGTTTAGGCGGCGCTATTCAACAGCGCACAAAGCACAGCAGATCAAAGTAGACTCAATGTGTCGATCCTATCACACAATTTTAGTTGGATTAAAAAACATGATAAGAGTTGATACGTAGAATACTGTAATAGACTCCATGGGAGAAGGTCACACTGCCCAGCGCTGTGAATACACATGGGAAGAAAACTATGATGATAATGTGGCGAATAATCAAAGCTGTTGCTGGCGAAGAACTGTTGACACTGAGGGTATAGACCGATGTTGGTGGCATGCTGATCCTGAAGAGACAAATAAAACTGTTACCAATCTTAAAAACAATCGGGTGAAATCAGATAGAAGGAGTGATAACAAACCGTATGAGCTACTTGACGGTGCAAAACTCAACGGGATTGAGCTTCAAGACGCTATCTGTTTCAGAAATATTGCATTACGTGATGCCGATTTTCGGAACACAAACCTTTCTGAAGCGGACTTCCGGCAGACGGACCTAAGAAACGCGGACTTCCGGCAGGCGGACCTAACAGACGCAAACTTCCGGCAGGCGAACCTAAGAGACGCAGACTTCTCTCATGAATTTGTTGATGGAACTTTTGCAGGATGGGATGAAGAAAGTGTACTTAAAGAGTACGGGCTTTCTCTTTTTGATAGACCTTTTTCAGGTGCCGATTTATCAAGCGCTAATCTTACAGACGCTTGCCTCGTCGAAGCAGACCTACGAAGCGCTACTCTCCACGACGCCGTGTTGACGGGTGCAAATATTGAATCAGGCCGTTTGAATCACCCACCAGTTATTATCGGTCCTAGAACTCAAGTTGGATTCTGTAAGACGGATATTACTGATGCTAATTGTAAAGAAGTTCAATTAAAAAATGCTCAATTAGATGGTGCCGATTTCTCAGACACAAATCTCCGTGGTGCTGACCTCTCTGAGCAGAATCTTGCAGGTCCGATCTTAAATGGTACAGACATGACGAGAGCAGACCTCAGCGGTGCTAATCTTTCCGATGCGGACTTGAGAAATGTTAATTTGGCAAAAACCGCGATAGATCATATCAAGATCGCCAACCCAAATGAAGTTCAAGTAAATTCAGATACGACTGTGGGGATGTTGTTGCCATTACGGACCGGTTTCCGTCACAGACCAATTAATACTCAAAGTAATCTTTGGGAACATAGAGCACGGGGCTATGAAAAACTACGGAAGGTATTTCAGGAAAAAGGGATGGATGATCATCATAAAAAACTATACTCTTATCAACGTCGTGCCAGAGCGAAAGAGGCGCTGCGCCGCAAGCACCCATTTCAGTGGCTAGGTAGCTATTTATCGAGGGTGTTGACAGGGCACGGGGTAATGATATCCCGGGTTTTTTTATGGTCATTAATATTTGTATTATTTCCGGCTCTATGGTATAGTACACAGGTTCAACAGCCGATTGAGGGAGACTCAGTGTACTATAGTGTAGTCACATTTGTAACTGCGCCGCCACATCCGATATCAGGAGTACAAGGAGAAATCCAATTAATTGATATCAGCAAGCAGAATATAACTGAATTCATTGTGCTATTACAGACATATGTCGGGACGGCGCTCACCGTTTTGTTAGGATACGTGTTGAGCAATCGTGACATTATTTAATCATTCATTCATAGCGTATTGCTAGTTACAAAACACATCTCAGGTGACCTCCTCCTCGCCGTAAACGGCGAGGCTTCCCACGGCACTACACCGCTGGGTTGGGATATTTGCTGGTTCACGGCCTGTCGGCATGACAGGCCGATGGCGGGGCCACACCGCCGTTACTCCTATCCCGGCAGGGGACTCGGAGTTATCTTGACCGAGACACCACAGCGGTTCGAGAGTGTGTCTCGAACGTTCTGGGCCTCGGAGTCCCGATATTGTGCATTTGAGTGGGCGGTGTGACCGCCTCGGTGTACGTCATGCTACGATACACTATTAGTTAAATATCCGTATTGTTGCTGAACGTAGGTTGTGGAGGCGATGTCGGATTCACGCCCGCCGTGAACGGCGGGATTCTCTCCTCGAAGAAAGATAGTCTTAGGTAGAATCAATGCTCTATATTGAGATACCGCTCTATTCTTTTAGCCTACTTCAGTCAACAATTGATGTAGGGGCTGGCTCAAAACAATCCTGCTCTATGAGCCATGATTTGAAACCCCTATAGAGCTGGCTACAATCTGCTCGGCCGGATGGTTCTTCAGCACAGAGCGTGTCCCAGTTGCCAATAAGCACTAGTCTGTACTTCGCGCGGGTTAATGCGACGTTCAATCGTCGAGGTCCTTCATCTGGGAATGAGAGGAATCCGGAGTTCCCACTCTCATTCGACCGGCAGAAGGACATGATGATTGCCGCTCGTTCACCCCCTTGGAACGAATCAACTGTATCCACGACGATATCAGCAGTACGCGTGTCAAGTCTATCTAACTCCTGTCGTATTGTCTGGATTTGGCCTGTGTATCCGGTGATGATTCCTATTTCCGACTCCGGGACCCCTGCTTCCCGAAGTTCGTAGACGTGGTGGGCAACGACTTCTGCTTCACGTTCGTTCGTATACGTCCGCCCATGGACCTTCTCCTCATCACCGGCGACTTGATGTGCGACTACTGGGGAGAAATCAAACATCGTGTAGTCGCTGTCTCTCTTAGCTGTGACTACGTTACTGTCATAAAATTGGTCGCTGGGAAACTCGGCTATCTGTTCGTGCATTCGGTACTGTGTAGTCAGCATCACGGGCAAGTCTTGACCGTATCGCTCAACAAAGTGCTCATATAAGGATACCTCCATTTCTCGTTCTCGCAGCTCTTGGGAACCGTACGGCGGGAGCTGTTTGTGGTCTCCAGCCAAAATTATCTTCTCTGCAGCGAGATCCGGGAGAAATGTGGCAGGCATTGTCGCCTGTGAAGCTTCGTCCACAACTACAACATCGAACTCGTTACGATTAAGCTCCGCTGTTGAACTCATGGTCGCCCCTATTACATCGGCGTTCGAACGTGCAATGTTGGCGTAGTGTTGACGAACGACCGGATTTTCTGACCCAGAACCAATCCGGGCGATCTCCATATCACCATTCAATGCTGCTTCGTGTAGACTCCCTTCTTCCGGGTCTTCTTGCGTTGAACCGCCAACTAACAGGTTGTCTGTCGCTTGGTTTGAGTGAGCGCAAGCAAGTACGTCCATATCTTGCTGGACGAAGTACCGGATTAGCGCAATTAGTGTCCGAGTTTTTCCAGTACCAGGGGGACCATGAATCAATGCAACTTCATCGGCTGCGATTGCCTGTTTCGCAGCCAACCGCTGAGATTCATTCAACTCCGGAAAATTGGGTCGCAAGGCACGTTCTGGGGTGAATTCAAGGTCATCATTCCCAGTAATCGCCGCTCGTTCTGACGAAGAATCACGAACTGTGCAAATCCCGTTGAGTTTACGATCATGAGGGACGGGATTGAACAACGGGTAGATGGCAAGGAGCGCATCTTTTCCCGCAAATCTCCGTTGAAGCTCTGCTTTCTCTGTTCGATTGGTTCCGCTTTGGAGTGTAACAGTAAAGCCCTTAGAATCAACTTCTTTTACGGTCGCTTCAACTGGGAAAGTATCTGGTGACTCGTCACCGGGCGGAGAATCAATCAGCACATCATTGTCGATCCAGATGTCCGTTGCTACGGAAATAAACTCATCATTTTCCAGAATATCGCTGTCTTCTGGGATCTGAACATACCATTGTTTTGCCCCCGAGTTTGACGACGTACTAACTACTGGAACAACTTCATGTACCCCTCCATGACTCCGCTTGTATTCCCATTGGCTTAGGACTCGATAATCTTCCAACTTCGTTTGTTTCTTTTCATCTTTTTGAGATCTGATGAAGTCATGTAGATGGTCATAAAGATCATCAGCACGGCTTTTAGACCACGATGACGGGGAGATAGATTCCGGTAGCGTTTCTATGAGTTGTTGGTCCTCCGCAGACAATGTTTGAAACGATGGTTCAGAATCTGGCTCAAAATCTGGATGCCAGAATCGAAGTCGCCATCCGCACAAAGTTTGTCCCACGTCGCTGACGCTAATCCGATTCCGCCTGTCACGGTCAGTATCGTAATATGCGTATGTTGGCCCGAATCGGGTCTTTTTGTAAATAATGTACTCCGCCGTGAGTTCCGGCGAATCCATTTCGTGTAGCGGTATTCGCAGTTCCCCTGACGTGTACAGCGCACTGTATTGTGAAAGTGTGCTTCGAATCGCCTGAACATCAACTCCGCTATCAACTCGCCAGTCGTCTTTTTCAATTAATTTCTGCTTGTCTGCTTCAAACAGCTGAGGGTTACGGCTAGAATTAAATTCATCTACCATTGAATCCAAATCAATAGATACCATCTACTTCACCACCTCTATATCCCTACAAATAAGATTATTGTTACGAGGAGTGGCCTAAGATGATGAGTGTGATCCAACCGAGGGCTCCCAGTGGAGATGGTTTACGCTTCTCAACAGTCTCGTATACCGGTCCGGCCCCTAATTCAGAAACTGTGTCCGGACCATTGATGCGTAGCGTGTAGGTCTTGTCGACATTCAGATATCGAACTTACGCACGACCCGTTCCGTGAGAAGTGGTCAGAGGCGTGGAGGCCCTCAACCGAGTACCTCGGTGGGATCAAGCTAGTAATCACCGCTGACATTACCAAGAGTCAGTTCTTGAATTTGATCGAGTAGTGCGTCCATTCTCTAAATCCGGAAACCCGTCTATATGTCTTGTTTGCCGAGATTATGTCAACTCCTCCGTAACCACCTTGTGCGGAATTTGATATCGAATGTTTTGAGCTGTTCTTCTGGAGCAGAGGTCCACCTGTAGAGAGTTCCCTTACAGCAGGACCCCCTTCGGCCCCCTTACAGTAGAACCTTCTATCTATGATAACGCCGAAACGCGCGCGCATTAATAGCGCCCGCGTGCGTTAATCGCGCCCGCGCGGTTACCACGCGCGTCAATTAATGCGCTAGCGCACCCGGGGCCGAGCGCACCCGGGGCACACAGCCGAGCGTGCCTGTACCCGGCCGCCCAGCCGCCCATATGTGCGCATCTGCGCTGCGTATGCGCCCATATACGCACATACGTCCGCGAAAACCGAGGATAAGTAAAAGTATCGCAGAAAGTTATTTATCATTCCCCCGATTTTGTAGTTCTGTGCTCCCCGAGCCTGGAAGTCACTGAGGAACTGCTCGCTCACCGCCGGCCGAACACCACAACAAATGTCCGTCACACCCCACCCGACGACGCACCAGCCGCTCACGACCACTCACGCCACGCTGCGCCTCGCTGAGCGCTCCCCCGAGACTGACCACTCCGTCCAGACACTCTGGAACGACGGGGTAACCGCAGAGCTCCCTGACAAGGATTTCGACGGTGCTCGCTACTACCCGCCTGCCGATGTCGTTATCTGCCGAACTGGCAACGCCCTTGTGACCGTACTCGATGCGGCTGCGACTCGTGTCCGGACGCCTGGTGCCGTACAGTGCCCGGAGTGTGAGAAGCCGCACGAGGCAGCGCTGATGGACGCCTGCCCGTGGTGTGGCGCAGAGACGCCCGAGGGGCGGACAACTGGGACGATTACTGTGCGCTACACGGAGGGTCGATAATGGCGGTTCGAGAGGGTCTCACCCACCTCACCGATCTGAGCGGCTCTGGCGACAACGTCCTCGTGAAGGCGCTTGTCACTCACATCCAAGACCTCGACAGTCACAAGCCGTACCAGAAGGGCTTGCTGCGTGATCGGTCGATGAGTGACGATGAGGTCCGGCCGTTCGTGGTGTACGATGCGGACCTCCGTTTAGACAAGGGGAAGGTGTACGTTCTCAACGGGACTGATTACGAGTACGCGCCGTCGGGTGAGATTCAGGTCGTGCTTGGGGAGGACGCGTACTACGACGAGATTGTAGACACGTCAGAGTAGGCCACCCAAGACGCGCTGAGTGGCGCACAGTCTCCTCATGCTCCCGTTGGGATCATTTTCAGTGGTCTCCCCCGCAATAGCTGATAAAATCTCTCTCGCGGCGTCTCTCGGGTTATTTTTAATTGGGTCTCTGGCAACAGTGAATGTTGTGTCGCCAACGACGAACGTGGTGTCTCGTCGATGATAGCAGCAGAGATCGCAGAACGTGGGGTGGAACGCAAAGATTAGAGAAGCTACGTGAAGTTGCTACAACTGATTCTGATGAGGATGTCCGGTCAGTCGCACGGTTAGCCGTTGGTAGCATCGAGGAGTGAGTCTCACTCTTTCGGCTTGCTAGTCTCTGAGTGTTCTATCAGGTTCAGCGAGGTTGGTGGCAGTGTGCTGTATACCTCGTGCGAACACGTAATGATGGGTGCGTCCCGACTAGAGACATTCCGAGACGCTAGCACACGCGCGATCCGACGGGTATGCCGAGCGGCCGGAGTTTTCGTAATCCATTGCCACTGGTGGTCAGTTCGGTTGGAAAGATCACTCACCAGAGCGACTCGATATGCTGCTCGATTGCTTCGAACACCGTTGAGTACACATCGAGTGGATGATCCGAAGGAAGGTCGAGATCTGAGATGTTCGTCCCGGTTGGTGGTTCGTGGAAATGGAGCCGAGTGTTGTGTGTGTTTGGATGCCGATCCCAGCGGCACTCCCAGTGGGTGTTATTTCCCCGGGTCTCGACGTAGTGAATGGAAAAATCACCGGTTGTGAACCACCGGATATCGACTCTGGCGGTGGCCACCGCGTCGGGATACCGTTCAGTGTCAAGGGTTGCGGTGAGCAATCGTGGTTCGTACGCATCTGGGTCGAACCGGGTGGCAGCAACGAGTGGGTCCGTCGTCAACTGTTGTTCAAGCAGGCGTAACGTTTGTCGGTCGGGTGGACCCGTTGAGCCAGCCGCTGAATCCTCTGGGGGCGGGCTCATCTCAGGCGGGGATCAGGTGTCCGTCGTTCTGTGAGAGTTGCCGGGCGAGTTCGTAAAGCCGAATATCTCGAATGACTCCTTGCCAGTCGCTTACTGCGGTCATGCGGTCGTGGATCGTCTCGTGGTCCTTGGCGTCGAACACCGCAACGGTGTCTGGGTCGGTGGTGCCGAATTCGGTTTCGTATTCTGTCCGTCGTTGTTCGAGCGCTTCGACGCGGTTGAGAATCGCATCGACAGAAAGGTCCGTGGCGATCCGACTCGCCTCTTGCCACTCGAGATATCCGTCGTGTCGCTGGTACCTGGCCGGGCGGCTGTCAGTATCGGCGCGGGCAATACCCATCTCTGCGAGGCGATCGAGGTGCTTTTTTGCTGCGTTCGGAGAGCAGTCTGCGAGCTCTGCGACATTCGTGTACGTCGTTGGTGACGTGAGACCGAGGACGACATCGTAGACACGGCTGAATGTATCCGTTCTGTCCTGCCAGCGTGGCGTCTCTGCTGCTGAGTCAGGAGCCGGGTCAAACTCGCTCATAGAAGCTTCTACGGAACGAGTCTCAATATATCTTTGTATCAATCATATATGTGCGATTTCGTGTAGGGTGCGTTTCATTGGTGCTCGGACAGGCAGGCCGATGGCAGAGCCCGTGCCCGAACGGGGGGCGACCTGCGAGCGGGGATTGGAACTTGGCGTGCCGTACGACGTGACGTGGTCGTGCTACCGCGACGAGGAACCGACGTGCGGGACGCGTGATTGTGTGCGTTCCGGCTTGAGGCGTTCCGGAACGCTGGGTCACGCGATCCGATCGGGTATGCTGAGCGGCCGGAGTTTTCGTACTCCACGAGTCGATTTTACTTGGCCCAGAATGCCTCGATCCGTTCGTCAAGACGAGAGAGTACGGAGGCGAGCACGTCGCGCCACTCGGGTGGATACTCAGCATCGTCGCCTGGTGTTGCTACATCCGGAGGCGAGTGGAAGTGCTCGCGGGTATTGTGGTCGTTAGGGTGGCGATCCCATCGACACTCCCACGAATTGTTCGTCTGATACTGCTCGGCGTAGTGGATGCTGAAGTCGTCGGTCTCGAACCATCGGATTCGAAGCGACGCGCGCGTGACCCCACTAGGGAAGTACCCGAGGTCGTAGTCAGCAACGATAGCGTTTGGCGCATACGAAGGCCGTGTATGGACACTCTCGAATCGGGCGGTTCGGAGTAGGTGAGCAGCAATTCGGTCGAGAACTGCAGCATCGATTGGGCCAGTACTGGGTGGATCGCCCGGCTGCTCAGGCATCGATGTGACTGGGAGTGCTACCGGAGGCCGGGTGGTCACGTCGCGCCGCGTCGAGGAGCGCTGCTCGCTGTTCGAGTGTCTTCCACTCAGAGAGCGCCTCCCACGCGTCTTCAGTTGCTATGTCTTGACTGGCGTCGACGAGAGAGACGTCGTTCGGATCGTCTGCGTCGAATTGCGCTCTGTACGCTTCGATTTTGTCGAGTGTGTCTGTAAGGAGGTCAACGATTTCCTGCTCGGAGTATTCGTCGCGGATACGATCGATGCGTCGCCACTGAAAGTACGCGTCGTTGCGCTCGTACCGGACGGGCCGCGCGTCGTGACGATGGACCATGCCCATCTCGTTGAACCATGCGAGATAGTCTCGGGCAGTCTCAGTCCCGCAGTCAGCGAGGTCAGCGATCTCGGAGACCTTTGTGGGAGTTCGAAGCCCGGTGATGACATCGAGGAGCCGTTCGCGGATCGGTCCGTCTTTGAGAAGCGTCTCAGGTGACTCGAGTTCGGTGAGGTCCGGCGGCGATTCCGCACCGTCGTACGCTTCCTCAGGGATGTCAGTAACGTCCATGCGTGTCGCCTCGTTAGTACAGACGTCGGTTCGTAGCGATATATATCTGTGGTCTACTGAATTAATTCTGTTTTACCGTAGCTTGGTGTATCGTACGAATGACGTGGTCTTGTTACCGCGATGAGGAGCCGGCGTGTGGGACGTGTGATGCGTGTGTATTCCGCCTAGAGGCGTTCCGGAATACCGTGTCACGTGATCCGATTGGCTCTGCTGAGCGGCCGGAATTTTCGCATTCATCGGCCAGTCCGCGTTCTGCTTTTGTAGCGGTGCTGTCTGTCCACCCTCTCGGTCGCATCCGACAGAACGCTTATTCGAGCGGTCCGCGAAGGAAGAGTATGGCGAGTGCGACACGCGACGCATCCAACAAGGAAGGCGTCGAGTTCATTCATGAGGATGACGGCTCGATCACTGCGAGAGATATCGAGACCGGTGTCGCCTCCTTCGGCGAGACGAAAGCGGAAGCGCTCCGGATGCTTGCGGAGGCGATCGAACTTCACGAAGGGGGCGGCGAACCCGTCACTGATGAGGATATCGAAGAGTGGGACCTCGAAGAGACGGAGCCCGGTGACAAGGAGCTTCCCGAATTTATGCGGTGAATGGTCCGGACGAACTTCTCTGGGCGCGAGATTGCGTCTGTCCTCCACGACTTCGGGTACAAGCGTGTCGGTCGTGTCGGTAGTCACCTGAAAATGCGGTATGAATCACCAGATACGGACGAAGTCCGGATCGTGACTGTTCCTATGGCGTCAGAAGACGCGATCCCGACCGGGACACTACAGTCGATTGCTGACCAGTGTGGAGCCGACGACTTCCACGTGTGGTGTGAGTGGATCGACGAGCATCGGTGACGCTCCGCTCGACACCGACTCGTCGGCCGTTTATTCTCGCACACTCGGACCATTTCCCCAGATATCCTATTGCCGCTCGGCCTTTTATAACGTGTTTCAGCAGACGATTGAGATTGGGAGGAGGAGCTGGCGTGCGGGACGTGTGATGTGTGTGTGTTCCGGCTTGAGGCGTTTCGGAATGCTGGGAGTCACGCGATCCGATTGCGTACGCTGAGCGGCCGGAGTTATCGTAGTCTGGCGGTCACCATCTGTAATCGTCGTGGGATAGTTCCTCCTTGGGATCAACGTTTTTCGGAAACCCATTGCCGTCAAGCGGTCTGAAAATATAGGAATCATCAAGATACCCATTGTTGACCGCTTCGCGGAGCTGTGACAGCGACAGTGGTTTGCCTTTGTGTAGGCCCTCTAGGATCTCTGCCTCTGCAATACGTGGGTCTCCATATTTGAGATCAAGATCAAAATCAAGAATCTGGTGGTCCTCAGCAAGCGCTTTTTCGATGCCATCATACATCAGCGTTCGAAATAACTCATCCGTCGAGTGGTCTGTTGAGTCGGGAAGTCGTTGACAGAGTCGAAACGCGAACGCTATCAGGTCTTCTGTAGCGTCGAAGATTGCTTTGTCCTGCTCACCATTGTCAACCACAAGCTGTGTCACATCCCGGTCTTCAAGCTCCGTCGTGAGATATTCTAAATCGTACAGCGCGTTTCGAGTACGGTCTCGGATCCGTTGTCGGGTGTTCCGTTCACTGCCGTCTGTCAGATTTTTTCGGCCGGTCAGGTAGTCGCGGTCGTCTCGTGTCAGAATGCCCCGGTCACGATCTGGTGAAGTCCTCATCCGAATTAGAGTACACAAACAGATCTATATAAAATATCCCGCTTTTCGTAATCGGAATCAGATTACGATGTTCTCGGTACAAACACCACACTACCCCGTTGTAGCTAGTACGCATGACACCGCTACAACCTGTAGAAATCGACCCGCGAGTGAGTTGCCCGATAGTCCTTGGGAACTATATGAGAGCCACCGGCTTCTTTTTTGAAATGCACGAGACACATCTCATAACTGCTCGCCACAATGTAGCCCCGACGAGTGGGTCGCAACTGCGCGTCATCGGACGTCGCGTGTTTGCGGTGCGGACAGCGGTTAGCACGTGCTACCAATGACGCGACAACATACACCAACCGACGGCGGTAGTGACCAGAGCGATGAATATAGCGGCCGCTTCGAAACAATTGAAGCCAAAGCCAAAGAGGCGCTCAGACACGATGACCCGATAATGGATTGTAATATCTCGGTTAGTGCTCACAACCGAGATTATGATTCAGATCGGAACGTAGCTCATCACCTCATCAGAGCTGGTGAGGAGTGGATTGCGGTTCGAACGTGGTCTGAACCTAGTGACGAAGCTCGGCTCACAGTCACAGATTACGGTGAAACCCTTGAGACAGAAGTCTTGGAACTGGCAGGGGACGATGTTGCTGAACGGATCGCTAATGGAGCACTTGACGTGATCGACAGCCATGAAACGGTCGGGCGACCTGTAAAACCCTTCACTACCCTGGTTCGGTACGCTCCGGATGTTGCGGACGACCTCATCACGGCGTGGGAAACCGCAGCTGACCGCGTCGTCAGGGAACGGCTTTACCAGGGGCTTGCCGAGTGGACCGGACGCACTGCGTGGACCGCATATGAAGAGGAAGGCTTCTATTTTCAGGCAGAACAGGCAGCGACGCAATTCGTCGACGAGCACGTCCGCAAAGACGTAAATGAAGACGTGCAGACGACAATTCGGAACATCTGTAGGGAGGCATTGTATGTCGTGATCGTCCAACACCGCGACCCTCAAACCCCGAATATGCAATACGCAGCGGAGGTGACACTCACAGATTGACATCCTAGACGATTCGATTTGACAGCACCCTATGTTCTGATCGGGCACTGTGTGTCAGTATTACGCTGATTGATCTAGTAAGGTGGACGGTGCCCCGTGACGGAAAAATAGCGAGCTATCGACTACCTGAGTCTGTAATAGTACACCAGAACACCGAGAGCGACGCCCCCTGTTATCAACCGACGGGACCAGTACACGGAGAGGATGTCCCACATATGGAGATAGGGAACGGCGAGAGCGAAGGTTCCGATCAGAAAGGCGGCACCGATATCCCAAGCAGCGAAGCCGTTACCGCTCTGCTCCGGGGGTCTAATCGTATTGTGTACGAGGACTCCCGAGACCAATAACACCAGTAAGGAACTACTGATCACCAGCGGGAGGCCTGCCAGATTCCACCCGTCTGCGTGCCCCAGAGCCCCCGTTTGAAGAACATATGCTTCTCCCTCGTCTTCGACCACGGTATATAACTCGCTTTCATCGACATTGTGCCCCACGGCACCGTACTGAAATTCGTCGGGGACATCGGACTCGTAGTACTCATCGCACATAAGTGTCCACTCATGGCAGAGAACTATCGTAAATGAGTCGCCCGCAGCAGACCGTGTCTTGTCGAACACCTCCTTGGCAACGGGAGACAGTTCATTATATTGGTAAACGCTCGTTTCGTCCGTAACCGCAGAGTGTTCAATCGATTCAATATCGTTAGCTCGTTCGACTATCTGATTATCGTAGTATCCGGCAAGTCCCGTATCGCTGTACGGCGATGAAATGGCTCCTGGGTACGAGAAGATGAGACCGATGAGGGCCAACGCCATGGCGACCCGAATCAGACCGCGGACGGTCAAGCGATTCGATTCCTCAATGGAGGGCGGAATATTCATCGCCGTATGTCCTCCTCTCAGTCGGTGAATATCTTCTGGCGCTCCGCGTTACCAATACAAGACGCCATCTGAAACTGGCGGCAACAACAGCGATCAGTTCGCACCCTTCACCCAACAGCTGTTTAAGATGATAATATGTCTGAAGAATAGGAGTTCAACAAAGGCGCTTCAGACTACTCGTAGTAACTGACGCGCTCAACAACTTCCGCGAAGGCAACATTCTCGCGTACATCGGTAATCTCGATAGTAACACGCTCGGTCTGTTTAGTGTCGGGAACAATAACGACGAACCCGCGCTCAACACGGGTGATACCATCGCCTTGGTCGCCAATGTCTTCGATTTCGACGGTACGTTGTTCGCCCTCCTCAACAGGAGGCGTCTGTGGCGCTTGCTCGGGCTCCGGAGTAGCATCAGTGTTGTTTGCCTCGTTGGTCGCAGGTGCCGGGAGAACAGCCACACGGTACGTCTCGTCTACCTGTAGCCCCCCAAGACGGAGCTCTTGCTCCGGTAGCTCAACCACATATGACCCATCATGCTCTTCGACCTTGCCCGAGAACAGACACTGAAGTTCCTCTGAAATCTCCATTTGAATACCTTACACTGTAGACGCGATGAAGAGCACTTTATTCTGCTGTCTGCGACTACTCCGGGGCTACAACGTCCTCACATGTCGGACACTCGGTCCACACGCCCTCGGTGCCGTCGTTTTTCTCGTACTCAACAAGAATCCACGCTTCCGAGATCTCCGCACCACATTCCGGGCACCGACCGACCGAGGATTCGTCAGCGTTCATGGAAAGGGGGGAAGGAGCGTGTGACAGTGTTCCTTCCAAATGAATTTCATTCGGGAGAGAACCTAAGCCTTTGGCGGCTTTGCGGGTCGAACGCACAGAATTTCCGGAGAACACAGATCACCAGTAGTATTAACTCACAGCCACCAAAACGTTGGAACCTATGAGTGTCCGCACAGTACTTACTCGGCTACTGCCTGGTGACGAAACAGAGGTAGTCGTGGAGTGCCGCCAGTGCGGTGAGAATCTTGCGTCGGGCGTAGATGAGTGTCCCAACTGTGGATCAGATGAGATAGAGCGCTTTCAGATTTCAGAGTAGACTGCCGCGTTCGGGATACCTCAGTATTCTTCAGACAGATCATTGTCCGAACTGCTCGTCGCTGAAGAGTGCGAATTGGCCGTTGATATTTCTACCAATTTAGGGAAATGTTCTGGTAACGGTACAAGATACAGGGCGCGGGTCGGTCAAGAAAAGGCAACCTCATTCGAGGAGTCGGGTCGGGAACTACAGTAGCCAGCTTGATCGGGCGATCGATGACTACGACTCGAACGACGCCCCGACTCCGTCAGCGATCGCTTGGAGATCGGCCTTCCGGAAGGTGGAGTCGTCGGCCGCCTCGGGCGACTCTGCGATGCCGACGTGCGCCCGGATGAGTCGGCGCATCTGCGGTGTTGAAGATTGCCCCGCCTCGCTGCCATCGACTCCGAGTGCCTCACAAATAGCTTGTAGCTCCTCCTTCGTGAACGACGCCTTGATTTCCCGTTCGAAGCGGCCCGTCGCCACTCGAATCGCGTTTTGAAGTTCTTGGACGGTCGGACTCATGACTCTCCACTCTCCGCTTCTCCCCCTCAAAGTTCCTACTCAGTGGCAGCGTCGGGATGTCGTCGTCGTGGAGTTCTCGCAACCCACGAGCTGATTCGATATAGAACGAATAGTCTCAACCTATATTAAGATACAGTCCGAACGGTGTAGTATGACCGGAGACGAATCGAATTCGAAGGGTCTGATGGAACGCCAAACGACGGGTGAAGATCGTGTGCGGATGACCGCCAGACAGTTGTCGGAGCCGCGGACGGCCAACTGGGTCGCTTCCGAAGCGGACTGGTCACACGAGCCAACCAAACGCGTGCTTGAACGCCTCGTCGACGATGGCATCCTCCATCGTGACGAAAGCGGTACCCACACGACGTACTACCCTGATTATCGCCGCCAAGCGATACAGGAGGCGATGCGGCTTCGAGACAGCGGGCACACTGTCGAAGAACTCACCGACCGTCTCGCCGAGATGAAGACGCAGATCCGTGACTGGGAGGACGAATTCGGCGTTGAGTCACCGAACCAGCTTCGCGGAACGCTCGCTGACGAGTCCCTTGACGCTGACGAGGAAGACCATCACCGTGAGGTCGCCCGTGAGTGGGAGCACCTTCAGCGACGTATCCGGATCGTCGGCTTCGCTATCCGCGAATGGGACTTCCTCGCTCCGACGACCGAGCCTGCCGAGGCCAACAGCTAACGGATGTCTGTCCCGCATCCCGGTGGTGATCCGAACGCGAACCTCTATGCTCAGCTAAAACGGGATGTCCTCGATCGTGTGCCACAGGTTTCGACGGTCGAGTTCGTTCCGGATGATATCGAGGCCACGCAGCTGCGAGCAATTTTCGATCCGGCTCGTCTTGATCCCCCGACAGGCCTTAAGTCGCCGGAACTGACTGTCAAGTGGTATCGACAGGACCCAGACGATTGGTTCCGTGTCAACTATACTGACTCGAACACGGGCTTTCACGCCGGCTGGCACCAAGACGAGGACCATCCCGATCTCGGGCAGGCGCATTTTCAGTACTCAACCACCACAACTGAGGACCGATGGGGGATCACATTCGAACACGAAACTCCCTCTCTGATTCTCTGGGAAATCGTCGAGGAACTTCTCAAGGATGTCCGTCCCACCTACCAATACGCGAACGATGAATCATAACTCCCGGTGAGACCTCGAAACCGTCCCGATCAATACTCGTGAGATCCTTGGAGCGCTACCTATACGACAAGGAAAAGATCGTAAAGGCGAGTAGATCAGTTCAAAGAGCGACGAGTCTGTCCTTGCTGGCGACAGCCACTTTGCCACTATTCCCGGTGTCAGCGTCGAAACCTACCGGTGACCATCGTCGCTTCTGATCAAAGTTCATGAGGCCGCTGTAGGCATACGTACGGGTGATGCGTATGCGTTCCGAGTTGAGACGTTCCGCCATACCGAGTCACGCGACCTAATCACGTATGCTGAGCGACCGGAGTTTTCGTGACATGTCTGTCCAAACGACGTGGGAGAGAGTAATTCGATCTGTCGAGGTTAGGATTCGTCGCTGATGTCTCCTGTAAATTCAGTTTCGCCATTGAGCCGCCCCGCAACCCCGTTCATGGCATAGATGAGTGTCGCTGCGACGTCGAACGCGTCGGTCCGTGACAGCCCGGACATTGGTTTTGTGACGAATTCCTCACCATCTGCGTTCACCCCGGTGATTGGAGTTACGGAATACTGCCCGTCGCCCATCGTCCCGTCAAGGCGGACGAAAATTGTCTGATCGTCATCGAGAATCCACTCGATGTAGTATTCATCGTGAATCTCCTCGCTCCACCCTGAAGGATAGTAATCGAGGTCCTCAGTTTCGCTTTCAGGCATAAGATGTACCTGAGTATCGTATGTGGTAGCGATTAAAAATGTGTGTTCCACTTTTCGCTTGAATTCTCTCTGAAGGCCATTCCACAGAAATCGACCGAGTGCGCAGATCTATTGGTGGCTCTCGTAATCCACCAGTTCAGAGATACCACGCCGTTCACAGCAGGGCAAGCCGTATCGGAATCAGTAGGCTAGTCTGGTGTGCTATGCGACACTATGAAGATATTCCTCTGCGAATATGAGCGTATGCCGAAGGTCAGCGTCGAGATCCCCCAGGAACTGCTTGATGACCTCGACGAACACGTCGGTGACGAGGGAAAATTCGTCAACCGAAGCGACGCAGTTCGGGCATCGATCCGCAAAACACTCGACATGCTCGATGAGATCGATAGACGACACGGACGGGTTGAGACGGACGAAGCTGAATCTCATTAGTTTCCCTGCGAGAACAACTCTGCGTGCGCCTAGGCAGTCCCGCGAGCAACGCTCCTCTGAGAAGTACAGACACGTCAGAGGCAGGGAGTGAGCATGCTACCAGTTGCTAGTTCGTAGTCGACGCTGGCCAGTCGGGTGTAATGCCGACCAGTTCGGCACTTATCTGCCAGAGTCGCCGTCGAACCGCTTGGTTCGTTGCCTCGGGGGCGGGGTCTTCGGGACCATCGCTGCCGACGTATTGGCCACTTACGGAGCCATACCGAGGGTCCACGAGAAGTGTTTGGAGGCGTTCGGCGGCCACCTGTTTTGAGGTGGCGATACCCGGAACCAGCCCGGCAATCCGAACCAGCAGTCGCGTTCGGAGCGACGCCTCGCGGAACAGGTTCGTCGACGGAATGAACCCCGGATGAACACAGTTGACTGTGACTGCGGCGTCGTCCGGGAGCCGAGCATCAAGTTCGATCGTGAACGCAATGTTCGCCAGCTTCGAGCGGGCGTACGCGTCGAGTGAGTCGTACTCGTCCGTCAGTTGGAGGTCGTCGAAATCGAGTGTCGCTCGCCGATGGATGTCTGAGGCGGTAATGACAACACGGGGATCGGGTGCGTCGCGGAGATGGTCGAGCAATTCGTATGTCAGGAGGTAGGGAGCCAAGTGGTTCACCGCGAGCGTGAGTTCGATTCCATCCGGACTCTCACGCCGCGACCCGGCCGAGAGTCCGGCGTTGTGAGCGAGGACGTCGATCCGGTCGTACTCGCGTTTCACGGTTGCTGCGAGGGACCGAACGGTGGATTGAGACGCGAGATCGGCCTGATGGAACGCGATTGTTCCGGCAAAGTCTGTGGACCGTTCTACGAGAGTTGCCCCCTTCGACTCGTCGCGGCCGACGACTACGACGGTCGCACCTCGGTTTGCGAGGTCAACCGCTGCCACCCGTCCGAATCCGCTCGTTCCGCCTGTGAGAAGGATCGTGCGGTCAGAGAGATCGTCGGTCATGTCCTGTTTCGACGCCGACGGTCCAAGAGCGCGAGGAGCACATACACAGCGCCGATCACGCGGACACCGTCGGTGAGGTGTTCGTTCCACTTCACTGACTCAGGGTCTTCGTACACGAGCGGCCCCGCAATGCGCTCGTACAGTCGCGGGATGAAAAGCAAGACGGCACCAAAGATTCCGGTGACATTCAGCAGCCACGCGTAAAGTCGGCCGCCGCGGAGCGCGGCGAGCGTAATGACGATTCCTTCCGCCCGAATCAGGGGACTAAACCACGAATGGACGGTGATTTCCTCAGGGTTCTCGACCGCAATCGCCTCGAATACGTCCACGATCCGATCCGGAACGAGCGTTGTGAGAACGCCGAGCACACCGAGAAACTGCCGTAGCATACGCCGCTCTTCGATCTGACGTAGCTTAAGAGTCGGTGCCAGCAGAATAGACTCTTTACTTTATCATTGCGGCCGCTAAATAACCGCCAGCACCGTCGCAAACATGCAAAGAGATATCAGCGTCTTTCGACCGGTCGAAGCCTACGCGGAGGCCGCCTCTTCTAGAACGCATGGCGTTGTCGCAATCATCTCCTTCTGTATATTCGTCGGAACCATCATTTTCGGATTTGTCCCGGTCACGAGGGAAATTGAGACATCCGGTTATTCGACCGCAGACCTACAAGAGTCAACGACTCGAACGGACGTGGACACCATCTTACAGGCATTCGACCCGGTCATGGATTCGGTTGTTCTCCTCTCTGTGCTCGATTATCTCTTTATCATCGCTGGGTTCTTTCTCTTTTCTCGCTCCATTCACTCGTGATGCAGCGACTGTCGTTCGACGACCGTCTCGTGCTAATTCCGAAGGTCGGGATGGTGCTGACTGTTTGTTCACGGCTCCTCGATTCATTGGAGAATTTCTGGGTTATCCTGATCTACTCAAACCCGATAGCTATCCCACCGTTCTCATCAGCTTGATGAACACCACCCAATCGGCGAAATGGCTGGTGGTCACGGTCGAATACCCCACCCTCGGACTCGCAATCGTGTTGGTTCTTCTGGTCAGATACACATCTCTGTTCGATAGGAAGACGCCTCAGATGTAATCGGATGCCTACAGTCCCCATAGACAAACACAGTCTATCCCCGTCTCACGGAACTGTTCGGTGACTCTGGTTTCGACGGGATTGGCCTTGTTGAAAGCCTCACCCGGTGATATCTTCTTGGAGCCGTGCTGAACACAGAGCGCGAATGTGGTACGAACCGAGGCCGATCTACGGGAGAGAGTGATCGGTCAGTACAGGTTGAGCCTTGATCAGTCAGTACTGGCCGTGTAGCATTCGATGTCGAAATTATCCAGAAAAAGTTCTCACAAGATACTTACAAATTGATTATAATTCCACATCATGACTTCGTATTCCCGACGTACGGTGCTGGCAACGCTTACTGGCGTAAGCCTCACCGGCTGTATGACTCGCAGTGACACAGAGTCATCAAATGAAGGCGAACGTAGTGACTCGGGGTCACCGAGTGAAGACGGAGAACCAACACTGAGAGAAATTGAAGCCAGATTGCCAGACGAGTGTTCAAAATCGCTCAATCTCGACGTACAGTGGCCGCAAGAGCTTGATGCGGACACGGCCGGTGGATTCGTTATGGAACTACGAAGAGGAGTATCTGGTTGAAGAATACACGATACACGATTCCACTCTCTTGATTTCTCCGTAGAGCTGGAACAAACTCCAAATAAGCTTGCCGATGGATTTCACGTGACGGTCACATCTGGGGAGGAGGAAGTGTTGATGACCACCTAAATATACAAGCATCCGAGGTTGACTCTGATGGCCTCCCAGACGCTGAACAGAATATGCGTATCGATGAGAGCGCAGTGCCCGATGATCCTGAGTACATATCGATCGATGAGGTTGAAGATCAAATACTACAAGCCGTATTACAATTAGCCGCAGATACGGGCTATGAAAATCACAGAACCGCCTTTACACCTCGATACGAAGAATTGTTTGATAATCTTCCGCCGAATGCTTCACTCACTGATCGGCGGATGGGGGCCTATTTCGATGTCAACGGGACATCTGTTCTGCTCATTATAGATAGACAAGGTGGTAACTCAATAGATGGGATTACTGTGGGACCTATTCAGTATTATGTCACGGAGTACGTTATTCGGCGAACCGATGAGGAAAACGAATCACCAGAGGATGGTACCGTGGTTGACTGTCGCACGGAAATATTCTGATAAGGTTTGAAAGGTAAGACGGTGCGTTTTCAAAGCGGACTTATACCCCAAAAACGTCCGCTTTAGCGGCTGTCTAGACGAGATCAACTTAGATTTTGTGGGGGGCGAGAAGCAACACCGAAGCTGTTGATGAAGCTCAGTATTCAGCTTCATTTGTCAGGACTATCGCTTTCAAATACTGTTTATTTCTTAAAATATTTGAATGATAGAATTCGATCGACCGTTCGTAGCTGGGTTCACAAAGCCGATTTACAGCCAATAACTGATCGAAGCCCGGATCACTCGCGGTTGACGAGACCGTGATTCAACTCGACGATGAACAATACTGGCTGTACGCTGCTGTCGATACTGTCTCGAACGATTTGCTACATACACGGCTTGAGACGGCAAGAACGAACGTGATTGCGGATCAATTATTCGCGGGACTGCATGATAAAATCAATGTTGATGACGCGATCTTTCTCGTTGATGGTGCGGTTCCACTTCAGCGAGCCTGTCGCAAACACGGCCTCGATTTCAGATACGAACGACATGGAAATCGGAACAGCGTCGAACGTGTTTTTCGTGAGGTAAAACGTAGAACTGCCAGTTTTACAAACTATTTTAGCAACGCTAAAGCAGAAACTGCTGACGAGTGGCTCAGATCGTTCGCCTTCGCATGGAATCAGCTTCTCTGAGCACTACCCAAGACACTTACCAATTGCCGAGATTTTTTGGTAGTGAGTTCTCATCCCCGCCGTGCGGTACTGGCGACTCTCGCCAGTGTCGGCCTTGCTGGCTGTACAAGTTCTGATGACTCGGACCCACCGAGTGAAGACGAATTACCAGATCAGTGCCCTACATCTGCTAATCTTGATGTAACGTGGCCACGAGATATTTACACACGTTCGATAAAGGGGTTCGTTACAGGATACGAATCCGTAGCAGAGTTTGTCAAGACCTACGAAGAAGCATATCTGGTTGAAAGAAACACTGACCACCGGTTCGAATCATATAGTTTCAGCGCAGAACTGGATCAAACCCCAGATAAGCTTGCCGATGGATTTCACGTGACGGTTAGATCTGCTGGAGCAGGACATCTTGATGGCTACCTAACTATACAAGCATCCGAAGTTGACTCTGATGGCATCCCAGACGCTGAACAGAATATGCGTATCGATGAGAGTGTAGTGCCTGATGATCCTGAGTACATATCGATCGATGAGGTTGAAGATCAAATACTACAATCCGTATTACAATTAGCCGCAGATTCGGGCTATAAAGGATACAGAGCTGCTCATACAACTCAGTATGAAGAATTAATTGAAGAGCTCCCGCCAAATGCTTCACTCAATGATCGGCAGATAGGGGTGTATATAAATGTCGATGGGACACCAGTTCTGCTTACTATAGATGAAAACGGTGCAGCTGCAAAAGATTTTGGACAAATTTTCGCCCAATATTATGTCACAGAGTACGTTATTAGGCGAACCGGTGAAAAAGACAAATCACCCCAGGATGGAAGAGTGGTTGAATGTCGTCCCCCTAGATGAACTTAGAGACGACACCATACCTGATGAGAAAATAACGAACAGTCGTTACTAAGAGACCCACATCTTCGTGGTTATTATCAACATGATAATTTTGTTCTGAAATAGTCAATACGCAAGCGCATTCTATCGGCTGATTCAAGATTCAGATGGAGAAAGTAACGTTGCTCCTGTGCTGACTGCACGCTCTATATCTCGCACGCCGATCCCATCAGTTCTTAAGAATTTCAACAGAGCTGGGAGAGTCATACCCGTGCGCGCTGTATCATCGTACGCCTCGATGTTCAGTTCAGAGCAGGGTTTCGCGTCACCCACCGTCACTCTCCCTCGACGACTTCTACCGCCACTTCATTTCGTCGCATGAACGGTGGTGTCCACGGGTCGTTATACCGGAGGAGATAGGGATTTCCGTCTGGTTCGATGTCTTCATCTTCGAGCGTAGCAAGCAGCTTCTCCGTCCGCCGTTCGACCCGCCACTCCGGCGCATACCACGAAAACTGGTCCACAGCGACCGTCTTCTGTGGTTCAGTGACGAGTGTAACAGCTGGGTCGGTTGGTTCCGGTGCCGTTTCAGGCGTGAACTGTGATGGCAGATAGAACGCCATCCGGATCGTCTCAGCGTCGGTCTCGGTTGCCTCTGATCGAACAGGAGCCGTCATCGCAATTGAGTCCCCAGATTGGGTTTCGACAGGGGCCGTCATCGAGATCGACTCATCACCGTGGTTGGCTCCGGAGATGTACTCGAAGAGGCGTTGAAACGCAATCCGTTGCGTCGGCGCTGCCGTTTCAACAAGAACTGTCTGCGGATAACGCCGAATGTCTGCGCCGTTAATGCTTCGTAGCTGTTCGTACGGGACTGACTCTGCCTTCTTAGTCGAGTAGAGTCCCCATCCAACCCAGCCGGCAAGTACCACACCACCACCAACGAGTATCGTTTTCGTAATTGATCTCACACAGCACTATTGTCGTCTATCGTGATTAACGAACTGCCCAACAAGGTTGAGCTCTTTCGCTGTCCGACAAATAAACAGCTCTATGCGTGATGACGGAGGATTGCTGTGATCTCTTCGGGAGTCTGTGTGGGGTCAGTCCACTCATCAGTATCTGCGGATTCGATGTAGAGTTGGAGCATATGAGACCCTTCAAGGAGAAAGACGGATGCTCTCGTGTCCGGATCCGACTGATGTTCGAACGCCACCAGGAACCAGTCTTGCGTCCCGTCTTGTGCTATTTCGACGTCTGTCTCACCGACGTCCCATCCTGTCGGAATATCGACCTCAGAAAGAAGGGTATCACGCGTCTGCGCAGCCGCATCAGCGTCGGGATCCGTGAGACTCGATAGATGCTTCCGAAGTGCTGTCATACGATACCGCTGAGTAGACTATTATGACGTGTATAGCTTGTGCATCAGGTCGGGATTCTGAGAGTTTGAGTCGTACGACTTCACCACATTGCTGGTGACGTGTTCGGTAGGAAGGTGACCTTATTCAGAACGCGCCAGACGGTCATCACTCAAGGACGTAGGCTTTCGGTCTAGGACTTCTTGTCCTCGTATGACGATTGCTACTGGCGATTCTGTGACGCTTGAGTACACGGGCCGACTCGACGACGAAACAGTGTTCGACACCTCCCGGAAGTCTGTCGCCGAGGAGACGGGCCTTGCCGAGGCCCAGCCCGAGCGAGAGTACACGCCGTTGACGGTCGAAATCGGTGACGAGCAGGTCATCGACGGGATGGAAGAGGGACTGATCGGCCTCGAAGCTGGGGAGACGGAAACGCTGACGATCCCGCCGGAGAAGGCGTACGGTGAGCCCACTGACGAGAATATTCAGGAGTGTCAACGACCCCACCCTACTTCGCTCAGTCTACCGACTTCGCTCGTTGAGGGTGGGGCTTGTCCGTGAGCTCGGCCTCAAACCCGTCCGGGTGGGCGGTGAATCCGCCACTTGGCGTCACCGTTCCAGACTTTAGGGCGAGTTGACTGTCGCCCGTCCGCCGAGACGACTGTTGGCCTCGACGGACATACCGCATCCCGATGTTCTTCGCCGCGTTGTAATCCGCGTTCGCTTCCGACCCACATTTCACGCACCGGAAGTCCGTGCGAGTTCGGCGATTCTCGTCTGCCGTGAATCCACACTCGGCGCACCGTTGCGACGTGTACGCCGAACCCACTTGCTTCACAGAGATGCCGACTGCTTCGGCTTTGTACTCCACCTGTTCGTACAGCGTTCGGAACGCCCACTTGTGCCCCCACGACGCACCCGTGCGGTCGCGGATGTCAGTCAAGTCCTCGAAGGCGATCACGTCGCACTGGTATCGAAGTGCTTCATCCACAACCGCGTTCGACGCTTGGTGAACCACGTCACGAACGTATCGTAGTTCGCGTCCACTTAATTGCTCGAGCGTTCTGTGGGCGCTTCGCGTGCCTGTCTGTTGGAGTCCTGCACGGACTTTCTCGAACTCGCGGAGGTTATGTGAGAGTTCGCGCCCATTGATGAATCGTGCTGTGCTGGTGACGGCGAGGTTTTCAATACCGATCGACCCCGAGAACCGTTCCGTCCTCGGCGGTGTCTCGCTCCGTTTCAGTCTTCGGTCGGCGGAAGCCGATGTGTAAAAAGTAGTCGCCGTCACGAGCGGTGAGTGTGCTTTCCGTGACGCTCCAGTGGTCGGAGTCGGTACTGCCGTTGGTAGCCATCCTCGGCTTCAGGGAGAGCAAGGTCACATCGGACGCGACTCTCCGTCGTGGAGAGTGACACTGTATCGTCATCGAACAGCGTCATCGTTCGAGTGTCGTACGTTACCGTGGGTGCGGTAAACGTGGGTTTACTGACCTGCTTGCCGTTCGGCGGCGTTCGAGACAGCCGGTGATGGCTTGTGCGGATTGGGGGTTGCGAGGATCGCGTGCTGACTCCCGAGTCGGTTTCCTCGCGCACGTTGTCGTAGGCGAGGGGTTGTACGTCGCTCTTGGCGTTACACTTCCCCCACGCCATGTCTGTGGCGAGTTGGCACCCACGCTTCCACTCGGAGATGGTTTCCTCAAGCAACTCGCGTTGCTCATCATCTACCGAGAGGCGAGTGATTGCCGTCCGACGCACGTAGTCGTTCTGCCACGTATTCAATGTTGACAAGTGGCTATTTATATGCTAGTGTTTGTGACAGATACGAACGCGCTCCTCCCCTCCCTACTCGCTCCCTTCGGTCGCTCCTTGAGGATCGGGACTCCGCGCTACCGCTTCAGTTGATCCGTCTGCTCTGAGTGCTCGAACCGATCCTCCGCTGTCCCCGGAGCGTTCCCGGCTCCTGAGGTTGGTGAGGACTTGGTGATACTTTCGAGAGGGCGGACAGGTTCTCCGTCGTACGACCGCTATTGAGGAACCCCTCGCTATCGGTATTTTCAACGAGAAGATTGGCGTGAGCGACATCGTTACGAAGCTCGTTGATCTCGTGAGTCGAGAGTCGGCTTGCGCTGTCGTTGAGAAACCGCAGGTTTGCCAACAGCTTCGACGTTCGAGATGATAGTGTTAGCGTAGAACTGTGCGTAGTGGATCTCGTCTAACTCAACGTTAGCAGTTTGTGCGTCTGTGTATCGGTCCTCGATGTCGTCGAGTTCATCAACAGTGACTGGCGTCTGTTTCCAATTGGGTGCGTGCTCGAGAATGAGTTCGCGGAGGTGCTCTTCGAGGTAGGTGATGCGGTCGAATAGGTAGATGCGTACTGGGGCCGTGTTGAGATCGGCACGGGTGAGGATCCCAGTAATGCGGCTGGCCGCCGAGGAAGTAAACCGGCTCTTTAATGAGCGCAGCCAGGACGTCCTCAAACGCGGTGTCTCCGCTCATCATATAGTCAATTGTGAGCGGGGTGAGATGCTCCTCGAGTGTATCGCCGTCATCGTCAGCAGTGACGTCGTCTTCGTGGATGAACCCGACCGCGTCGCCCTGCTTTTGGATCGGCGCGGCGTCGTACCCGTTTGTTTCGAGCCACTCAGCAGCAGTACTTGGTGGTGTGTCGTATGAGGTGTTCGACAGAGCCTGTTGCGAGTTCAGCCGCTGTACAGTCGTAGAGGTCTCGGGACACATGGTCCGATGTATCGGGCGGGCTATTCAAATTGGGAGCATGGCCCGTAGTGGGACAGATCACCATCTCATTCACCACAACGTAATGTCTATAGAACATATATTGTAAATAGTTATGCTCAAAGGGCATTTTGAGTCAGCAGGGGCGAGTATCGAATTTGGGGCTGCTGACTACCTCTTTCCCGTGGATGATTGAATGTGACTGTCCACCAGTATCGGGATGCCCAACTCGCGCTCGACGCTGTCGACGGGGCAAGCGTGATTCTTGTCGCCCCGACGAACCTCGCATCGAGTTACCACCTTACCCAGCACGCGCTCACGGCGATTCCCATCGAGAGCCTGCCCTCTGCGATTCAGACGCGGCTCGCCGAGACGATCGACGCCTCGCTTGAGACGTTCGAGTTCATCCAAATCGGAAGTGGAACAGTAGCAGTTCGAACCACTCACTGGCCGAGTTCACCGACGCCTGAACGTCGATTTGTCCGCGTATCGGAGCGATCCAATCCACCCACAACACAACAACCATGACTGACACACTCGCCGCGGAGTATCCGGAGGCCGCCCCGTTCATCGAAGAAGCTGTCGACGAGCACGGCGAAGACTGGGTGTTGGAGAACTACTACAAGAAAATCTACCCGCTCAAGCAGGTGATGGCGGTCCCCGAGAAGGAGGAACTCCCGTTCTACGACGAAGCCGAACACGAGACGATGACGGAAGCGGAACGGACAGAGATGTACCAAGCATGGGGAGAGTATCGGGAGAACCTGCGGACTGGGACGAAGCCGGAGAGTAACAGCAAGGACTGCTGGCTCGGGGAGCGTGACCCCATTTCCAATGATTCACTAAGGACCTACAGACCTCTCAATCTATTTTTATAATTTTGCGATTAGATAGACGACACAGTAACAGAAGCGTAGCAATATCTCGGGGCAGACCTTTAAATTCGATCACAAATTTAGAGTCAGTATGTGGAGCAATACGGAAAGAGAAGAGAACGGAGGAAACCAGAACGAGCAGCCGCAACTAACTGATTTTGTAGAGCGAACTTGTTCTGTCTGTGGCCGCAAGTATGGTGAGAACGAAACTCCTTGTCATTCCCCAGAAGCGGTCTCATTTGAGCGCGACTTACTGCGCAGAGATGGCTGCTCCCGAGACATCGATCTCCTGAGACACATATCACACCTCACGTCATCGGCAACGATGGCCTCTCATTCGAGCCCCTGTATTCGGCACTCAGATCGTTAATTGAGACTGAATCGACAGGCTTCGACGAATATCTTTCCAATACACCATACGACATTCGACCTAAAGAGTGGCTGGCGGAAGCGTTCCGCCAAGACCTACTGCTGAAACATGACGAATTGGTTCTCGGTCCCCTCGCAGGGATCAAAGCCAGCGAACAACGAATCAAAAAAAAGAAAGGAGGTCACACCAGCGAGGGTGTTTGCCCACGTAGTGTTTCTCGATCAGTACGGGTTAATCCCGGGATACGGTGGACTTCGTCGCGGTTTCACAAAGGACCTGCGTGAGGTCTGTGCAAATCATTACGGCGTACAACCGGACACTCTAGACTCGAAGTGGATAGTCAAGCGGCGTGTCGACCGCTCGAAAGTCTACAGTACGACGGCAGAGTTCAGGCAGATATGGGATGTCGAATTGGTCGATACGTATCCGGAGAACGCATCTCACCCGTACTCTGATTTCAAGCCATTCGATGGAAGGGCCATACTAGACGCCCATAGAGATCATAACCTCGTGGCCTGTCGGATGAAGACGCAATTACTCCGCTTGCCGAACGTTGACTGGGCGATCTCGCCACACCTCATCTACTCGCGCTCGGACTACGATTCCTCTAAAGAGACCTCGTCGAGTCTCCCCGTACTCGGATTTGATGTCGCAGGATTCGAATACACTACCGATGGTCAGCGACTCCGATACCTAGGAGTCGTCACAGAGTGGGAAGAGTCGCCATTCGAGACGTATCTACAGGCCGCTCAGATCGGGAAAACCGCAGCCACAGGTCTCCTCGTTCTGCCGAACCGAGAGTCAATCTATGACTTTCTCCACTTCCTGAAGTGTAGCAAACTGACGGATTGCCCTGGGGTCTTCCCAGAGTCGAGAGAGAAATACCGGTCGCTTCCGAACGTACAGAAATTACACGAACAACTCATTCGACAGATTCCCCTCCTCGATGGGATGGCACTTCTCCCTCGACGGAGATTCCTCGATGAAGGAGTCGATACGCTAAACGACCTAGTCTCAGTCCCAACCTATGCTTGAGATACCAGACCGGCACCTCGACGTACAACGCGCAACTCTCCTCCCGTTAGACTGTACGCGAAGGCAGCTGCGGCAACTCTTCGCGTTATTTGATGATACTGGCGAGGGATTTGGAAAGCGCCTCGATGAGTATGGTGTGGAGGCGTTGAAAGCAAAGAATGGAATTAAGACACACCCAATATCGACTCATTTCACGAAATCGCCACGTTCGCCGCGATAACCGCTCTTCGTGTCGAATTTGCGGATCCACTCCGCGGGACACATGAGTATGAGCAGTATCCTGAGCATAGTTCTGAACGCAGGATGATGACACGACCATTCCGGAATTCTCCTGGGCTGTCTTTCACGGTGGAACACGTTCGAGAACAATACGTGTATGATGTACTGTATGCGTTTCAAAATCTGATTCCGGGCCCATTACAACGTGAGATCGTAGCGATACTGCTGGTACCGGATTCAGAACAGGCCTCGTCGAGCCCAGTCCTCGCTGCCCGAACATACCAATCGAATCATATATCTGTGGGATCACAACAATCCCAGTACGAGGATCGCGTGATTCAATGTGATGATGGTTACAAAATCCCGTTGAGCCACGTGAGTGCGAGGAGTTTCATTGGACCACTTGATCATCCACTATTCTTCCCAAAGTCTAATTTTGACGACCTCCCACCTCACCAGACAGCGTGACTATCTCTTCGTTCCTGACGATGTGGTCTTAATGCGTCTTGCTAATTATGCGTATTACGGGTGGCACCGACTAGCCAACCTTGCTTATACAATCTTTTCTAAAAACGACATTCAGCAATATGTCGATATCACACCCCAAGTCCGATCATGGATTCGACGCGAGTTGAAATACAGAAAAACGCAAGCTTATGGCACCCATTACGGCTCGGATTCGGACAATCCATTAGTTGATCCGGATACCAAGGATCCGTTTCCTCGGCCAGACAAGCGCCTCGTCACAGTTGCCGACACCATTCGTGCGAGTTCAACACTCAATTTCAACGAATCAATATCTCACAACCCTGTTTGATGAGATCTGTCAGTTCTTTCCTTCGCCTGATCGACCTGGTAACAACATCGAAAATAAACAAACACTCGAAAACGCATTAGACGCTGCGATTGACGATGGTTTCACGGCTTCTAACTCGGGAGACGCGTATGAAGTACCTGCCCCGAAATTTACTCCATTTTATCCGCGAATAAAGACACTTCCTTGGGAGCGATACAGACACGAACTCGTTATATTGAGAGAGATGGACGTTGGCCTTCCCTCGTCAGACGCAATTCGAGTGGGCCTTTCCGATTTGGATCGACCGTTCCAATCCGAAGAATATGCTAGTGCCATCCAAGACGCACATCGAGCCGCTGCGTGCGAAATGGGCTCCGAATTTAGGGAGGTGAAAGATGTTCAACCACTCACCGATTCATTCGAGATTGAGGACATATCGGCTGCCGAGGCACTCTTTCTCACACGTATCGGGTTAGCAATGGAGCGACGGATCGGTTTGTATTCACTAACGCAGAGCATGGCGTCATTCCGAGACCACCTGACGGGTCGAAACTTGATGTTGATGTGGATCGGCTCAAAAGCCTCGGCTTGCTCTCTCAGCCGAATACTCCTCAAACATATTACTCGGTGCCGTGGAAAGTCCGTAAGCAGCTCGGAATTCCGAACGTCAGCAACGACGGCTGGGGCGAACGATCGCCTTCAGAAAATACGCTACATAGAGTCGGGATTGACCTCGTTGCGCTCTTTGTTGCTTCTCGGTCTGATGTTGACCGCGTTGTTCGATACTGTGATGTCTGGCGGCTACAGCCGACTACCTGTTGGGACAACGTATCACATCTATCGAAGAAACGTCTAGACGTCGTGGGATTTTCTCAGGGCGAACCAGTCGTCGTTGCCGAAGTCGAAACGGAATCCGGTGATTCAGATGGGGCCCAGGGAACAGTCGAGAAACTCGCCGCGTTTCCCGATCGCATTGATCGGTACTTCGTCACACCGAACGGGAAACACCTCCCGGCGATTCTATCACGACTTTCTGCGTCGAACAGTTTGACATTGATGTCAGTAGGCGAAAGAAGGACGGATATCGACCGTCTGAAGTTCGGACTCAACTTGCTGAAAGCGGTGCTCTTGGTGATGCTTTCGATTTTCTTCTCACGTACCGCAACTTACGGAGAAAGCTTCCGAATCCGCCCAGCAAAAGCATGGACATCAGCCTCATAGTTGGTGCGATTTGAACGAATACCTCAAATAATATATTGTTTTAGATGAGATTGCGGGCAGTATTAAACCAACTTAGAATCAGTCTTAGCTGATTTACTGCTCTTTCAGGCAGTTCTATTGATTATTGGTCGATAGGCTTTTTTAGACTCTCTAAGTAGCGCTTAGCACATTTTTCCAAATTACGGCCGAATTTGGTGCGGTTGATAGCTGAGACGCACCCCAAAATCGCATGAGATGTGATTAAATCTGCTAAGAATATACCTCCATCCTCATCTGAACCAGAATTATCCGAATATTCCCCGCTATAATGTCCCGGGGATAGGTAGTCTTGTGACCGGTTTCGGAAGCGGCTGAAGGTGGTATGGGGTTGGCGCAGAGTTATTTGATTTTTTATGTTATGTGTGAAGCGCTTGATTCCCATACCGACGGTGGAAACTGAGTCCGAAACGAGCGGTACACGTCGGAACGTTGGGGGCGCTCAGTTTGGAGTGATCCCTTGTTTTTGTTTTGTTCGAATCGATGAGATTCTACGACCCTCCGTCAGATGGTCTGCCAATATTAGTATTCAACAATATCAGTTACTGTTTGTGTTTAGTTCACAAAGATGTACTGCGGAAACCCACGACTTCTGTCCCAAGTCACTCACAGAAAGAATATTTAGCAAGGTAACAGACACTCGCCCATGCATCTTCTCTGCGTCGATGACGAGGCAGATTTCTTAGATCTCACAGCCACGTATTTACAACGGAACCTCCCTACAGCGACAATTCATACTGCGACTCGTGTCGCCGACGCGCGCGAAATCATCGAAACCGAGCCGATTGTGTGTGTGGTGAGTGATTATGAAATGCCGGAGCAGAATGGGCTTGAGTTCCTCCACACGGTTCGTGAAACCCACTCGGACCTACCGTTTATTCTCTTTACTGGGAAGGGCTCAGAAGAAATCGCCAGCGAAGCCATCTCTGCCGGTGTGACTGATTATCTACAGAAACGAGGCCCAGAACAGTACGATCGACTCGCCACACGCATCCGCCACGCAGTTGCTGAGTACCAAACGAAACGTGACCTGCGAGAACGCGTGAAGGAACTCACTGCGATTCAAACAATCAGCGATGTCCTTGTCGACAGTGACGGTCAGTCAGAAGGACAGCTCCAACAAGTTGTCACACATCTTCCACAGTCGCTACAGTTTCCTGAGGAAGCCGTAGCGTCGCTCACCATCGATGAAACTGAGTTCACCTCTCCGGAGTACGAACCACCGGTCGAACAGTTCACAGTCCACGATGTGACCACCGCCGGCAACGAAGTTACGCTGACAATTGGTTACACGACTAACGCTTTGACTGAGGCGGACAGCGATGTGTTTCTCCCGGAAGAAAAGGAATTGCTTACCACCATTCTACAGCTCGTCACAGCGTACCTTGATCGGCGACACGTACTCTCGGATCTACAAGAGCAGACCGTCGTCTCAACCTCATCCTCAAAAATACGACCGCGGTGATGTATCTGAAAGATACAGAGGGGCGGTACGTGTTTGTGAATGCTGAATATGAGCGCTTGTTCGACGTCGATACGGAGGACCTCGTCGGTCAGTATGATGAGGACATCCACCCACCCGAAGTAGCAGAGACTGTCCAAGCGAACGATCTCCGTGTGCTTGAGACAGGCGAACCACTTGAAGTTGAAGAGCAGATTACGGTGGATGGTAACGACCGGACGTATCTCTCATTGAAAGTCCCGGTGTTGGATACTGCTGGCGAAGCCGAGGGTGTGTTCGGCGTGTCCACGGAGATTACTGAACGCAAAAACGAGAACAACAACTCGAAGGGCTCAATCGGGCCATTCCGCGGCTATTGGCAGCAGAGACGGTCGAAGAAGTCGCTGAACGTGGCGTTATTGCCGCACGCGAGATTTTAGACCTCCAAGCAAACGCAATTATCTGTACGATGCGGAAAGCGAAACATTGGCTCCGGTTGCGTACACTGATGGTGTTCTAGAGCTCATCGGCGAGCCGCCGACATTCAGCAAGGGGAGAGCATCGCCTGGCGGGTCTTCGAAGACGGAACTGCGACAGCGGTTTGATGATGTACAGAGTGATTCAGATATCTATAACCCAGAATCACCGATCCGCAGCGAGTTACATCTCCCACTGGGTGAGTACGGGATTTGATGGCCGGATCACCGACCCCCTCAAATTTCGATACCCAAGATGTGACTGTCGGAGAGATACTGGCCAGTCACATTACCACTGCGCTCTCTCAGGTCACCACCGAACAGACGTTACGTGAGCGAGAATCTGAATTAGAAGCGCAAACGAGCGACTCGAACAGTTCGCCAGTATGGTCTCACACGATCTCCGAAACCCGTTGTCTGTTGCGACCGGAAACCTCGAGTTATACCGAGAGACCGAGGATAAATCACACCTTGAGACGGTCGAAACGTCTCTCACTCGAATCCAAGACCTTGTAACCGACCTTACTACACTCGCACGTCATGACACTCCTGCGGAAACACACGAGCCGGTGTCGGTACATGAGATAGCCCGCGATGCGTGGGAGTTGACCGAGACGCGGTCAGCAACGCTGTCGACGGAACCGTGTACAGTGACCGGCGACCCCAGTCAGTTCATGGCACTCTTCGAGAATTTGTTCCGGAATGCGGTCGGACACGGTGGTGAAGCCGTCACCGTTCGCGTCGGTCCACTCGAACACGGCTTCTATGTCGAAGATACCGGTGAGGGAATTCCACCTGAAGAACGTGATTCCGTGTTTGATCATGGCTACACAACCGGTACAGCGGAAGCGGGGTCGGACTCACGATTGTCTCACGTATCGCCCAAGCTCACAACTGGGATATCACCCTCACGGACAGTTCGGAAGGCGGTGCGCGATTTGAATTCCGATCAACAGATTCGAGCTAGTTCTGTTTCGTACAGCCGCACTTAGGTTCTGAACCAGCTGAATTCCACGAGATAGTTTTCCGGAGTGAACAGTTCGACAGACCTAATATCAGAATCTCGTTTCGGAGATCAGTAGTATTTCAAATCATGAATACGAAAGCTGGTAATATGTATGATCTCACTGGCTTTCAGCGCGACTTACTGTACGTAATCGCCGGCCTTGATGATCCGCACGGGCTCGCAATCAAGGACGAACTTGAGAACTACTACGAAAAGGAGATCCACCATGGTCGTCTCTATCCAAATCTCGACACGCTGGTTGAGAAGGGACTTGTCGAGAAAAGTCAACGCGATAGACGGACCAACGAGTACACTACCACACGACGGGGGGCTAGAGAGATTCAGGCGCGAGCTGAATGGGAAAGTGAGTACATCGACCACAGCGCCTGATCAAGTCGCCACAGTCGAGGACCTGAATCCGAACTGCCTCTTCTGAAACAGGAAGCTTTCTCTGAAGGCACAATAGCCTACTGAAAGACGATCTACTCCATCTCTTTTGATTGTAGCGGACTCACGAATCACTCAACACAGGGTACTCACTCATCGATCGGTACCGTAGATTATGCTTCGAGTTTGTCTGTTACCGTTTCGAAGAGACGGTCTGTCCACGCTGGGAAGACGAGAGCAGCGAGGGTTCCAACGATGACACCAGCAACAATTCCCTGTGTGATATCTTGGAGAACTGTCGTTCCGAGTGCCGCACCGAACGTCACTCCAACTAGTATTGCGAAAACGACCCGTCCTCCCCTAGTGTCGTCGGAATCCTCAGACATCTGTCTCGGAGAATCTCCGAGAGGCAAAAATAACCCGGGGCAGCGTCGCATGGTCTAAATTGTATAATAGATCTTGGAAATACGAGCACAAGAAGCTGTTCCCGGAGAACATCGGCCCGTCGACCGGCGAGATGGGGACGTCGATGTTCTGGGCGGGGAAAAACAGGCTGTTCCGGGAGACGCTCGGGAAGATCGAGGGGTGGCTCGCGGACGAGGGGTACGTCGGTAGCATCGACATCAACTGCATCGTCAACGAGTCGGGCATCTACCCGCTGGAGTTCACGCCGCGGTTCGGCTATCCGACCATCGCCCTCCAAGAGGAGTCGATCGAGTCGTCGACGGCCGAGTTCTTCTTCGACCTCGCGCACGGGAACAATCCAGATCTTGCGGTCCACGGCGGCTACCAGATCGCCGTCAGAGTCGTCCTCCCGCCGTTCCCGTTCGACGACGAGGAGACGTACGACGAGAACTCGCGGAACGCGGCGGTGGTCTTCGAGACGGAGAGTCGCGAGGGGATCCACCTAGAGGACACGAAGCGGGTGGACGGCCAGTGGCGCGTCGCCGGCGAGAGCGGGATGCCGATCGTCGTTACCGGGAAAGGCGAGACGATGGGCGCGGCGCGCGAGCAGGCGTACGACCGGATCGACGACGTCGTGATGCCGAACATGTACTACCGCGACGACATCGGCGAGCGCTGGGTCGACGGCGACGGCGACCGGCTTCAGGCGTGGGGGTACCTCGGACCGTGTCGAGCTCGGGAGTGGGTGAATTACCGTGACGGGGCAGCAGTTTATAAGCTGAGATTAGATATTGTCATCGGATTTTTATATGGGATCGAAGAGTCTGCGGTGGACGCTTCCAAAGCCCCCAGCCGCTCGCTTATAAATAGACGCTGGCAGATCGGCGGTGAACACTTCCAAAGCCCCAGTCGCGAGGACTCGCGCGGCTTGCTGCGCGCCTCGCTCAGTCGCTCGCGTTGCTCGCTCCTTCGCTGCGGTGCTTGCTACGCCGTGCTTCGTCCTCGCGACTGCTTTGAGTCCCACCCCGCACAGCAACCGCACCTCACACCTCCCCAGCCTCGTCGGCCTCCCTACGGTCGGCCGACTCCCTCGCGCGTGCGACTCGCGCCCTTCGGGCGCTCGTCGGCACGCAGGGAGGCGCGACGCGCCTCTTGCAGCCGGCGGCAGAGCCGCCGGCGACGCCACCGCAATAGTTTCTCAATTCACGGACGCTCCCCTCCACGACTTTTTAACCGTCCGGGTCCACCACTCGCGGTATGCCGAAGTACTCGACGGGCGGCGGCGGCGGCGGCGACGACGGCGACGCGTGCGAGCTCTGTGGCCGCGAGACCACGGACCTGCGAAAGGCGACGGTCGCCGGCGCGAAGCTGCTCGTGTGTTCCGACTGCCGTCCCCACGACGACGCCGGGAACGCCCCGAGCGACCGGGGCGGACCGAGCGGCGGAGTTCGGGCGGCAGCCCGGGCGGCGCCGGCGCCGACTCGGGGGCGACCGAGAGCCGGAACAAGGAGATCGCCCGCAAGCAGGCGAAGATGTACGACTCCGCGACCGGCGACTCGAAGCGCTGGGAGGAGGAGGGGACGAGCTACGAGGCGGACCGCCTCCCGTACCTCGTCTCGGGCTACGGCGACCTCGTGACCGAGGCGCGTCAGGACGCCGGGCTGACGGTCGAAGAGGTCGCCGCGGAGCTGGACGCCGACGAGGACGACCTCCTCGCGGTCGAGGACGGGCGGGCCGCGACCGCCGGCGTCGGCGGCTCCGTGGTGCGCGCGCTCGAAGAGCGGTTCGGGATCGACCTCGTCGACGAGTAATTCCGCCGGTGTCACGAACGCCCTCCACTTCTCGTCGCCGCGCGCTGGCGCTGGCGGCGGGCGGAACGCTCGGAACGCTCGCCGGCTGCCTCGGGTCGTTTGGTCCGTTCGGTGACGACGGAAACGACGGCTCCGACGACGAGTTCGTCGACACGACCGATACCCCGGAGCCGGAGTACGGCCACTGGTTCGACGCCGACAGCGGCTACGCCGGGACGGTCGACCGGCGCGGGGACGACCGAGTCACGATCGCGGTCGGCGCCGGCAACGGGCTCCGGCTCGACCCGGCGGCGGTGTGGGTCGACTACGACACGACGGTCCGCTGGGAGTGGACCGGCGAGGCCGGCGTCCACGACGTGGTGACGTACGACGGTCCCGCGGCGATCGAGTCGAAACTCGTCGACGGGGCGGACCACGAGTACGCGGTCACCGTGAGCGAGGCCGACGAGGGGGTCACCCGGTACTCCTGTCGCCCGCATCAGGGCGTCGGCGAACGCGGGGCGATCGTCGTCGGCCCGGACGTCGAGTCGTACGTCACGGAGTACGACACGACGCCCGTCGATTACGGCGACTGGTTCGCGGAGACCCCGAACGCCTCGACGACGGCGAACCCGCTCCGGAGGGACGCGGTCACCGTCCGGGTCGGCGGTCCCGGAGGGTACGACCCGGAGGCCGAGGAGTGGGACACCGCCCCCGTCTACGAGACGCCGGCACTTCGCGTGACCCCCGGGACGACGGTCAGGTGGCGCTGGGTCCCCGGCGCGGGCGAACACAGCGTCACCGCCGAGGACGGCTCGTTCGAGAGCGACCTCGTCGCCGTCGAGGCCGCCGAGTCCCCCGAAGATCAGGAGGACGAACACGTCTTCGAGCACTCCTTCTCGGAGCCGGGGATTCACCGGTACGCCTGCGAGCGCCACCGCGAGAACGGGATGCGCGGTGCGGTCGTCGTCGAGCCGTCTCGGCACTGACCGAGACCGCGTATTCGTCCGTCCGGCGGCCGAGCCGAAACGACCAATTCCCCGGCGGGCGATCCACCGGTAATGAAGGCCATCAAGGACAGCGTCCACGGCCACGTCCGGCTCGGCGACGTCGCCGCCGAGCTGGTCGACACGCCGGCGTTCCAGCGGCTGCGACACATCAAACAGCTGTCCACGGTCCGGCTCGTCTACCCCTCCGCGAACCACACCCGGTTCGAGCACAGCCTCGGCGTCTACCACCTCGCGCGCAGCGCGATAGACGGGCTCGGCGTCGACGACGACACCGCCGCGCACGTCCGCGCCGCGGCGATGCTCCACGACGTGGGCCACGGCCCGTACGGCCACCAGACCGAGGGAATCATCCGGCGCGCGACCGGCCGCGACCACGACGACGTGCGGTGGCTCCTCACCGACGGGGACCGCGAAGTCTGTCAGGTCCTCGAACGGAACGGCTTAGACCCCGAGCGCGTCGCCGCCCTGATCGACGGCGAGGGGGCCTTGGGGCCGCTCGTCTCGGGCGAACTCGACGTGGACCGCATGGACTACCTCGTGCGCGACGCCCACCACACCGGCGTCCCGTACGGCACGGTCGACACCGGCCGGCTCGTCACCGAACTCCGGCTGGTCGGCGGCGACGGGTCCGGGAAGTCCGCCGACCTCGTCTTGGACGAGGGGAACGTCGCCACCGCCGAGAGCCTGCTCGTCGCGCGCTCGCTGATGAACGCCGTCGTCTACCGCCACCACGTCTCCCGGGTCGCCGGCGCGATGCTGGAGCGCGCCTGCGAGCGGTACCTCGACCGCACGGAGACGGACGTCGAGGCGTTCCGCCGGATGGCGGACCACGACCTCCTCGTCGAGCTCCGCGACCGCGTCCCGGCGCTGGGCGAGCGCATCGAGCGCCGCGACCTCTACAAGCGGGCGGTCTGGGCCGAACTCGACGAGGTGCCCGCGGGGACGGTCGACGCGGGCCGCGCCGAGGAGCGGGCCGCCGAGCGCGAGATTGCCGAGGCCGTCGGGGTCGACCGCGACGCGGTGGTCGTCGACATCCCCTCGCGCCCGGCGCTCAAGGAGTCCGGCTCCGCCGTCGTCGTCGACGGCGTCCCCCAGCGACTGGAGGACGCCTCGGAGCTGGTGACCGGGCTCCGCGCCGCCGAGCGCCGCCGCTGGACGCTCGGGGTCTACTGTCCGGCCGAGCACGTCGACGCCGTCTCGACGGCGGCGCGAGAGGTTCTGGGGCTGCGCGCGACCGACCGAGCCGCCGTCTGAGCCGCGGTCGGGTTCCCGACCGCCGCGCGTCGACGCCGCCTCACTCCCCGTCCGGTCCGGGGACCGTCAACACGGGGCGGTCCGCGTTCAACACGAGCGCCTGCGTGGTGCTGCCGAAGACGGCTTTCCCCGCCGGACTCCGCTTGCGGCCGGACACGCAGATCGCGTCGGCGTCGACGTCCTCCGCGGCCGCGAGCAGCTCGTCGCCGGGGTCGCCGCTCGCCTCGTAGTGGACGCAGTCGACGCCGGCGTCTTCGAGGACCTCGCGGGCGCGCCGCACCGTTCCCAGCTGGTGGACCGACGCGCCCTGCGGGTTGTCCCGGAAGACGTGACAGAGGTGCGCGGTCACGTCGCCGTCGGCGCCCGGGAGGTCGACGACCGCTTCGGCCTGTGCGACCGCCCGCGGTTCGTCGTCGAGTCCGATACCGAGGAGCACGTCGTACATACGCGGCGGTTCGCGCGGCCGGGGTATAAATCGTGCTGCGGGTTCGCGGTCGGCGGCAGCGGCTCCGGGAGCGGTTCCCCGACCCCGCGGCGGCCGACACTCACAGCCTTTTATCCCGTGCCGCCGAAGGCGAACGCATGATCACGGTCAAGGACACCGTCCACGACCACATCGAGATCGACGGGGTCGCCGCCGACCTCGTCGACACCCCCGCCGTCCAGCGGCTCCGTCACGTGAAACAGCTCGGGACGGTCCAGCTGGTCTACCCCTCCGCGAACCACACCCGGTTCGAGCACAGCCTCGGCGTCTACCACCTCGCGAGCCGCGCGCTCGACCACCTCGGAATCGAGGGGAAGCGAGCCGACCGCATCGAGGCGGCGGCGATGCTCCACGACGTCGGGCACGGCCCGTTCAGCCACAACCTCGAATCGCTCACCCACCGCCGGACCGGGAAGTACCACGACGACGTGGGCGGGCTGCTCGCGACGGGCGCGGTCGGTGAGGTGCTGCGGAACCACGACCTTGACCCGGACCGGATCGCCGCCATCGTCGCCGGCGAGGGGGCGTACGCCGGACTCGTCTCGGGCGAACTCGACGTGGACCGCATGGACTACCTCGTGCGCGACGCCTACCACACCGGCGTCCCGTACGGCACCATCGACACCGAGCGGTTCGTCCGGGAGCTGACGTTCGTCGAGCGCGACGGGCTCGCGGACGGCGACGAGGCGGCTCGCGACGGAACGGCCCGCGACGGCCCGGAGCTCGTCTTAGACGAGGGGAACGTCCAGACCGCGGAGAGCCTGCTCTTAGCCCGGGCGCTGATGAACCCGGTCGTCTACACCCACCACGTCGCGCGCATTTCGAAGGCGATGCTGCGCCGGGCCGCGAGCGAGCTGCTCGACGCCACCGCGACGACCGCGGCGGAGCTCCGGCGGATGGACGACCACGACTTCCTCGCCGCGATCCGCGACTGCCGCGAGACGGCGGAGCTCTCCCGCCGGTACGACGAGCGCGACCTCTACAAGCTGGCGGTGTGGGCCGAGTACGACGACGTCCCCGACCGCGTCCACGAGGCGGACCACGCCGCGGAGACCGCGCTCGAACGCGAGATAGCCGCGGAGGCGGGCGTCGCCCGCGACCACATAATCTTAGACGCGCCCCCGGAGCCGTCGATGCGCGAGTCGACCGCGCGCGTCACCGTCAACGGCGAGATCCGGCGGTTGGAGCGGCAGTCGCCGCTGGTCTCAGCGCTCCGGACCGCCCAGCGGAACCAGTGGCGGCTCGGCGTGTACGCCCCCGAACCGGCGGCCGACCGCGTCGGCCGCGCGGCAGCCGACGTGCTCGGGCTCGACCCAGACGGCCTCGTGACCGAGGTGCGCGGCGCGATGCCGACGACGCTCGACGAGTTCTGACCGACCCGCGCCGACGCCTGAGACGGCGCCTCACGCCGCCGTAACCGATAAGTCGGCGGTCGCCAACGTCGCCCCGTGAACGACGCGCACCGCGAGAACCGCCGCCTCTGGAACCGGTGGAGCGACGCGTTTCAGGCCCGCTGGAACGCGGACACCGCGACGGACGCGCCGCCCGTCCCGTCGCCGTTCGACCTCGACGCCGACGGTCCCGACCCGGAGCGGCTGGTCCCCGCGATGGGGGACGCGGCGGTCGTCGAGCTCGGTTGCGGCGGCGGGCAGGGAGCCGTCGGCACCGCGCTGGCGGGCGCCGACCGCGTCGTCGTCGTCGACCTCTCCCGGGAACAGCTCCGACACGCTCGACGTCTCAGAGACCACTACGGCGCCGACGCGACGTTCCTCCACGGCGACGTGGCGGCGCTCCCGCTCGCCGCCGACGCGTTCGACGTCGCCTTCTCCGAGTGGGCGTACCAGCACGTCGCCGACCTCGACGCCGCCCTCCGCGAGGCGCGCCGCGCGCTCCGCGACGGGGCGACGTTCCTGCTGTCGGTGCCGCACCCGTTCGGCGAGCTTATCGACGGCGAGACCGGCGAACTCGACGGCCGGTACCACGACGACCCGCGGCGACGGATCGCGATCGACGACGCCTACGACGCCGAGATGGTCGTCTTCGACCGCTCGGTCGGTGAACTCCACCGCGCGCTGTCGGACGCCGGCTTCGCCGTCGACGCGGTCGTCGAGCCGGACCCGATAGAGCACTCGCCGAACGTCGACTGCGGGCCGGCCGCGGCGGTCCCGCGAGACCTCCGGCTGTGGGCTACGGCGGCGTGAGCGCCGCTGAAACGCGCTCTCGGTGCGGAGCGGTGGATCGGCGTCGCCCCGTTCCCGTGACGTTTTAACCTCGGCCGGCGAGCCTCCGGTATGCAACTCGAAGGGACCATCCTGGTCGGTCCCGACTTCGAGCCGGTCGAGGGACGGGTCGTCGTCGCGGACGGCGAGATCGCCCGGGTAGAAGAGCGCGAGACGGACAGCGACGACGTGATCCTCCCCGCGTTCGTCAACGCTCACACCCACATCGGCGACTCCATCGCCAAGGAGGCGGGCGAGGGGCTCTCGCTCGACGAGCTTGTCGCCCCCCCGGACGGGCTGAAACACCGTCTCCTGCGGTCGGCCTCCCACGAGGAGAAGGTGGCCGCGATGGCGCGCACCCTGCGGTACATGGAGTCGACGGGGACCGGAACCTTCCTCGAGTTCCGCGAGGGCGGCGTCGACGGCGTCGCCGCGCTCCGCGACGCGCTCGCTGGCGAGGGTGTCGAGTTTGACGGGCGCGCGGTCGAGTCGGTCGTCTTCGGCCGCGACGACCCCGACGTGCTCTCGGTCGCGGACGGGTACGGCGCCTCCGGCGCCCGCGACGCCGACTTCGACGCGGTCCGGACGGAGACGCGCGAGGCCGGCAAGCTGTTCGGGATCCACGCGGGCGAGCGCGACGCGGACGACATCAACCCCGCGATGGACCTCGACCCTGACTTCCTCGTCCACATGGTCCACGCCGAAGAGATCCACCTCGACCGCGTCGCGGACCGAGAGACGCCGATCGTCGTCTGCCCGCGGTCGAACCTCGTGACGAATGTCGGCGTCCCGCCGATCCGCGAGCTGACGGAGCGGACGACCGTCGCGCTCGGCACCGACAACGTGATGACCGACTCGCCGTCGATGTTCCGAGAGATGGAGTTCGCGGCGAAGCTCTCCGATCTCCCCGCCCGGGAGATCCTCCGGATGGCGACGCTAAACGGCGCGGAGATCGCCGGGCTGAACCGCGGCGTGGTCCGGAAGGGCGCCGACGCCGACCTGCTCGTGCTCGACGGGGACTCCGACAACCTCGCCGGCGCGCGCGACCTCGTCCGCGCGGTCGTCAGGCGCGCCGGTCACGCAGACGTCTCGCGGGTCGTGATCGGCGGCGAGACCGTCGTCCCCCGCGGCGAGTGAGTCGCCTGCCGTCCCTTCCGCCGCGCCCTGTCACGGTCTCTTCCGCCGGCGACCCCCGCCAGCGACTCCCGTCGCCCCTTCCGCCGGCGACGGAGTGAAGCCCCTTCCGGCCGTGTGATCCGGTAATGACGACGCTCTCGCTGCTTGCCGGCCTCGCGCTCGGGCCGGTCGTCGGACTCGTCGCGACGCTCGCGATGGACGTAGCCATGGCGCGGCTCCCGGAGGGGGAGACGGCGCCGAGGGTCGCCGCGGGCGTGCTCACGGACGCCCCCGTCGACGACGCGCCCGAGCGGCTGGCGACGTGGGTCCACTACGTCGCCGGGGGCGGCTCCGGGCTGTTGTTCGTCGGTCTCGTCGCCGCGACCGGGCGGCTCCTCGGGACCGGCACGCTCCTCACCGTCGCCGTCGCGGGCGTCGCGCTGTTCGCGCTGATGGTCGGCTTCTTCGCGCTCGTCCCGCTGCCGCGCGCGTCCGGCCTCCCCGGCCAGCGGCTCGGCCCGATCCGGCGCGACTGGGCCGTCTCCGCGGCGACGTACGTCGCGGTCGCCGCCGTCGTCGTCGCGGTCGCGGCGGGGAGCTAACTCCCACCCGCGGTCGCCGCGCCGGCGCCTTCGCGCCGGGAGAGAAACGGTTTAGTCGCTGGCTCCGGCCCGTTCAGATATGCACGCCATCACTCGATCCGGGTGGATCGAGGTCATCTCCGGGTCGATGTTCTCCGGCAAGACGGAGGAGCTGCTCCGGCGCCTCCGCCGGTCCGAAATCGCCGGCCAGTCGGTCGCCGTCTACACGCCCGCGATCGACGACCGCTACGGCGAGGCGACGATCGGCAGCCACACCGGCCGGCAGTGGGAGGCGACCGTCGTCGACAACGAGGGCGAGGGCCCGCTCGACATCCTCGACGACGACCCCGCCGAGGTCGTCGCGGTCGACGAGGCGAACTTCTTCTCGAACGCGCTCATCGAGGTCTGTAACGCCCTCGCGGACCGCGGCAGCCGGGTGATCGTCTCGGGCACGGACCAGACGTTCCGCGGCGAGCCGTTCGAGCCGCTCCCGCAGCTGATGGCGACCGCCGAGTACGTCGACAAGCTCCAAGCCATCTGCTCGGTCTGTGGCGAACCCGCCTCCCGGAACCAGCGGCTCATCGAGGGGGAGCCGGCCCACGTCGACGACCCGACGATCCTCGTCGGCGCCGAGGAGTCCTACGAGGCACGGTGTCGCGACTGCCACGTCCTGTTGACCGGCGACCGGCCCGAGGAGCGACCGTTCGAAAGCGCCGAGGCGGACTCCGCGAACGACTGACACGGCCCCGCGGACCGTCCCTCGTGGGCCGCCCTCACTCGGCCCGGCTCGTCACCCGGTACGCCCACAGGTGACCGTTCCCGTCCGGCAGGTCGATCGGCCGGTAGGTCCGGACCAGCGCGGTCCCGTCCGCGAGCGCGAGCCGCTCGTCCTCCACCGGACGTCGCTCCGCGACTATCGTCTCGATCCGTTCGACGAACCCCTCCGGATCGACGAACTCCTCGCTCAGTTCGACCGCGAGTTCCTCGCAGTCGCGGCCGACGGCGCTCTCCGGGTCCCCCTCGACGCCGAACAACTCGTACAGCCGCTCGTTCGCCTGAATAACGCAGCGGTCCGCGTCCTCGACGAGTATCCCCACCGGGAGGGCGTCGAGCGCGGACGACAGCACGGCGTTCGTCCGCTCGATCGCGCGTTTCCGGGCCTCCGCTTCGGTGACGTCCTCGAACTGCGAGAAGACGCCGATCACCGCCCCCTCGGCGTCGGTCACCACCTGGTTGTGCCACGCGCAGCGGATCCGCTCGCCGTCGCTCCGGACGTTCTCGTTGACGCTCTGGTAGCCGCCCTTGTCGGAGAGCAGGTCGCGTTCGAGCGCCGCCACGTGTCGATACTCCGACTCGGGGACGAACGGGACCCACGACCCGCCGAGCAGTTCCGACTCGTCGTAGCCGAGGATATCCTCGGCAGCGGGGTTCACCCGGACGATCCGGTACGCGTCGTCGATCCGTCCGAGGTACGTCGCGGTCAGGTCGAGGAAGGCGTCGTCGTCGACGTGAAGGACGCGGATCGTCGGTGCGTCGTCCGACCTGAGGTCCGCGGGAAGCCCCTCCATGCGGCAGGATACCTAGACGCGACAAATACACGTTCGGGTCCCCCCGGTCGGTTCGGCGGGTGGTTCGCCGGACTACTCTGCGTCGCCGGCCGGGTCGTCGTCGGCGGTCATCCAGTCGTCGTCGGCCGGGTCGTCGTCGGCGGTCGCGAGCCGGAACAGCCCGACCAGCGCGCCCGCCGCGACCAGCGTCCCCTCGAGTTTTGCGGCCGCGTACACCCAGTCCCGCGGCTCCGCCTCGCCGGCGTTCCGGTAGAGCGCGCGCGTCCAGAGCGCGACGGCGCGCCGCGGCGCGACGGCTTCGAGCAGTCCGCCGATTCCGGCCACTAACAGCAGTAGCGGTTTCATACCCGTCTTTCGGCGGGGGCCCTCAAAAGCGGACCGGGGACCGACGTCGCCGGTCGGGAGGACCCCGGCTCACGACCCGTCCACCGGCTCGGCGGCGTCGAGGTAGCGCCGGCAGGTCGCGGCCGCCCACTCGCGGACCGGCGGCGCGTCCGTCCACAGCAGCGCCGCGACCCCGTCGCCGTCGACCGACCCGACGGCGGCGCGGTCGTCCGCAAGGACCACCGCTACCGGCGACTCGCCGGCGTGGCGGTACGCGTCGACGCCGCGGTCCGCGAGCGCGCGCCGGACGACCGCCCCGGTCGCTCCGGAGAGCCGGTCGCTCGCGGCGTCGGTGAACACGACCCGGACCTCCCCCGGGACGGCCGCGTCCCCCGCGGGGCCGCCCCCGTCCGCCCCGGTCGCGGACGGCGACAGGGCCGCGTTCAGTCGGCGCGCGAGGTCGGCGTCAAACCGCGGGACGACGGCGACGACGCTGTCGGCCCGACCGACGATTTCAGCGAGCCGTTCCGCGGGGGCCGAGGCGTCGCTCCCGGCCACATCGTCGCCCTCGGACCCGCTCCCGGCTTCGACGACCTCGATCCGGCCGTCGAGGTCCGCGAGGTCGGCGCCGACCGCGGTCGCGACGAGCGACCGGAGGGCCGCGGCAGGCGACGACGGAGCGTCGTCGGTCACGCGTCCCGCCCGTCCGCGGCGGTCGATTCGACGTCGGCCGAGCCGGAGCCGCCGTCTTCCCACCGCTCCGCCGGCTCCGGACGCGGCGGGTACGACTGGCGGCCGCCGGTCGACTTCCGCGCGAGCAGCCGGGCCGTGGCGCGCTCGCGGCCGTCGGGCCGCTCCGTCGTCGTCTCGTCGTAGTAGCGCACGCTCAGCCCGAGTCCGGCGCGGAGCAGTTCGTTCGCCGCGAATCGATAGCGGTCGCCGCTCGGTCCCGAGCCCGCGGGCGGCGCCGACCGGAGGTGTCCCTCCACGAAGAGGTACCCGCCGGGCGCGAGCGCCGCGATCAGGTCCGCGAACCGGTCGAGCGCGTGGAAGTAGCTCATCGCGATCAGGTCGTACGTCTCCGCCGGGAAGCCGTACGTCGAGACGTCGCCCCGAACCGTCTCGATCCGGTCTCCGATCCCGCGTTCCGCGGCGCGCTCGCGCACGATACGGAGTCCTTCCGCCGAGGCGTCGAGCGCGTCGACGTCGCGGCCGCGGTCCGCGAGGAACACCGCGTTGCGGCCGGTCCCGGCGGCGACGTCGAGCGCGCGGCCGTCGGGCAGCGACGGCTCGTAGGCGCGGAACACGGGGGACGGCTCCGGCGCGCGCGGGTACTCGCCCGACGCGAACCGCTCGTCCCAGTCGGTGTCGGTCACGGTCGGCCTTCGGCGCGGCGCGGCGTAAACCTCAGGGGCGCCTCGCACGGAACGGGAGGCATGGACGAGACGACCGCTCCCGCCGAGCGCCTGAACGCGCTCCTCGGGGACCGCGACGAGACGCTCGCGACCGCGGAGTCGCTCACCGGCGGGCTGGTCGGGTCGCGGGTGACTGACGTGCCGGGCGCGAGCGCCTACTTCGACCGGGGGTTCGTGACGTACACGTACGACGCCAAGCGCGAGCTGCTCGGCGTCTCCCGCGAGTCGCTCGACGCCCACGGCGCCGTGAGCGAGCCGGTGGTCCGCGAGATGGCGGCCGGCGCGCGCGACCGGGCGGACGCGGACTGGGCGGTCGCGACGACCGGGATCGCGGGGCCGACCGGCGGCACCGACGAGAAGCCGGTCGGACTCGTCTGGTTCGGGGTCGCGCACGCCGCGCCGTGGGGCACCGAGGAGTCGTTCGTTCGGACCGAGCGCGCGGTCCTCGACGGCGACCGCGACGCGGTGAAGCGAGGGGCCGCCGAGCGCGCGCTCGACGCGCTCGTCCGGGCTATCGAGGACGTCGAAGACTGAGCGAGCGGGAATCGGGCCGCGAGACCCGATCTACCACGTGCGTTTATCAGGTGACGACGCGTATCGCCGGTATGATAGAGCGCGTACTCGTCGCGATGGACGGCTCAGACCTCTCCGAGCGCGCGCTCCGGTACGCGCTCGACGGGCATCCGGACGCCGAGATCACCGTCCTGAACGTCGTCGGCGGGGCGTCACCGATGATGGGGCAGGCGGTGGGGATCGCGCTGTCGGACGACGGCGAGGAGGGGATCCGCGAGGCCGCCGAGCCGGTGTTCGAGCGGGCGCGCGAGATCGCCGCCGAGTACGACGCGGAGGTCGAGACGATCGTGGAGGCGGGGCGGCCAGCGCGCCAGATCATCGACCACGCCGAGGAGTTCGACGTGGTCGTGTTGGGCACCCACAGCGGGTCGCTCGCGGACCGGCTGCTCGTCGGTAACGTCGCCAAGACGGTGTTTCAGCGGTCGCCGGTGCCGGTGACGGTCGTTCGGTGAGGCTCGCTCCCGGCCGACCGCTCGCGGGTCGACGCCGTCAGTCGATGTATGCGTTCCCGACGACCGCGACGAGCAGCGCGGCGATCACGATCCACGTGAGCGGCTCGACCGCGAGGAGCCGGAGCGGCCGCGCGGCCGACTCGTCGAAGCCGAAGAGCGCGCCCCCGGCGAGCGCGACCGCCAGCACGAGCGCGCCGACGATTCCTGCCGCGCCGAGCAGCGCGCGGTCCGACGAGTCCATGCCCGACGTGGGGGTCGAGACTACTTAAGAAATTTCCGCGGAGCCGCGCCGGCGGAGCGGTGCGAAGCCAGGGCAGGGATTTGAACCCCGGAAGTCTCGATTACAAGTCGAGTGCATGAACCGCCCATGCTCCCCTGGCGCGTGCGGCCGTACTCGGTCCTCCTATGAGTGCGTGTCGCTTTCCGCGAACCCGGCCGGGGTCAGCCGCTTTCGGCCGCGGATTCGGCGTCACCGTTCCGGCCGTCGTCGGTCTCGCCGTCGATCGACTTCGTCAGTTCGACGCGGTGGCTCTCGTAGCCGTGCGCCGCGTAGAACGCCCGGGCGCGGTCGTTGTCGGCCAGCGCCTCCAGCGCCACGCGGTCCGCGCCCGCCTCGTCGAGCGCGCGCTCGGCCGCGTCGAGCAGCGCCGCGCCGATCCCCTCCCCGCGACGCTCCGGCGTCACGAAGAGGTTGCTGACGGTCCCGCGGACGGCGTCGCGCTCGTAGTCGCCGCGTTCGAGCGAGAAGCCGACGAAGCCGACGACGTCGGTCTCGTCGCCTGACCCCGCCGCGGCCGCCGCGTCGCGCGCGACAAGGATATCTCCCGTGACGACCGACTGCGCGGCCCACTCGCGGACGGTCGCGCGGTTCGCCTCGGCGCGGAGCGTGGAGCCGTGCTCGCGCTGGCCCGCCGCGAGCGCCACCCACATCTCGGTGACGGCGTCGACGTCGTCGGCGGTCGCCGGCTCGATCCGGGTGTCCGTCTCGGCCATGCGGCCGCCTTCGACTCGCGGCGTGTTGAGGCTGCCGGCCGGCGAGTCCGGGACCCGGCGGCGGCTCAGATCTCGCGGCAGTTCGGGCAGACCGCCTGCCCGTTGGCGGTGACGAGGTCGGGGACGAGCGCGCCGCAGTTCTCGCAGACGCCCTGCGTCGAGGCCCCGCTCGGCGCCTCCGCGACCGGGTCGACGCCGCCGTCGGTCCCCGCCGGCTCGTCGCGCGGCTCGCCCGCGACGCGCTCCGTCGTCGCCGGGTCCATCGTCGCCCCGGCGCCCCGTTCGGCGTCGGAGTCCGCGGCGGCGGCCGCCGAGACCACCGCCTCGTCCGGCCGCCCCTCGCCGGTCGCGCTCCCGTCACCGAACCCGTCGGTCCCGGTCCGCGGGGCGCCGGCGGCGAGCACGTCGCCGTCCGTGACGACCCCGACCGCCTCGCCGTCGTCGACGGCGACGACCCGGTCCGCCCCCTCCGCGACGAGGCGCTCCTCGACGGCCGTCAGGGAGTCGTTCGGGGACGCCGTCGGCAGCGGCGGTCCCATCGCGTCGCCGACGGTGCGGTCGTCGACGTTCGTCTCTGATCTCGAGCCGTCGTCGGATCCGGTGGCGTCCAGCAGCGCGTCGAGCGCGTCGCGGGACCCCAAGCGCCCGACAGGCTCGCCGCCGCGCACGACGACGAGGCAGTTCGTCTCCTCCTCGACCAGCAGCGCGGCCGCGTCCGAGAGCGAGTCCGACTCGCTGACGCCGAGGAACTCGCGGTGCATCACGTCACGAACCGTGGTGTCTGTTCGCATACCTCCCGAATTCGCTCCGACCGGCTAAAAGGTGCCCCCGGTAGCGTTTTACCGGCGCCCGCCGTATTCTCGCGATCGGTTCTCACGTGAGGTGGTACCGAACCGCTCGCGGTCGACGAGGCGTCCCCCGCGCAGCCTCCGTGCGCCTTCCGCGCGCCTCGACCGCGACGATGAAAAGGGAGCGTTCAAACCGTCCGGCGTTCGAACGCCGGTATGGCTATTCCCTCGTTCGTGATCGGGATCGCGGGGGGGACGGGCGCCGGGAAGACGACCGTCTCCCGGCTCGTCACCCGCGACCTCGGTGACAGCGTCACGCGGATCCCCCTGGACAACTACTACGAGGACCTCTCGCACCTCGACTTCGAGGAGCGGCAGGAGGTCAACTACGACCACCCCTCGGCGTTCGAGTGGGAGCTGCTCCGCGAGCACCTCGAAGCGCTGCTGGAAGGCCAGTCCGTCGAGATGCCCCAGTACGACTTCGAGATCCACAACCGGGAAGCCGAGCGCGTCACCGTCGAGCCGACCGACGTCATCGTGCTGGAGGGCATCCTCGCGCTGTACGACGAGGACATAAACGACATGATGGACCTCCGGCTGTTCGTCGAGACGGACGCCGACGTGCGCATTCTGCGCCGTATCCGTCGGGACGTGATCGAGCGCGGCCGCGACCTCGAAGGCGTCATCGACCAGTACCTCTCGACGGTGAAACCGATGCACGAGCAGTTCATCGAGCCCTCGAAGAAACACGCCGACGTGATCATCCCGGAAGGCGCCAACAGCGTCGCGGTGAACCTCCTCGAAGAGAAGCTTCGCGCCGAGGTCGAGGGCGAAGCGGTCCGGAGCTGGGAGCGCGGCAGCCTCGAACAGGAACTGGGCGAGAAGCGCTCGCTCGACGTCGACGGCGACGATTGAATCGGCCTTCTCACGGCGGTAGAAACGCGGGTACGACTAATTATCCCCATCGCGTACGTCCTGCCATGATCCGAGCGATCATCGGCGTCCTCGGCGCGCTCACGGTGCTGGTCCCGGACCGGATCGTCGCCGCCTTCGAGCGCATCGCCGTCGAGAACCCGGACGAGGTCGAACCGAGACGCGGAACGCGGCCGGCGCTTCGGGCCGAAGGCGCGGTCGTCGTCGCGCTCGCCCTGATCGGCGGCCGGGCCTACGCTCGGGCGATGTACGTTACCGGCGCCTTCGGGACTGTCCTGCTCGTCGCTCCGCGGGCGTACCGCGCCATCGCGCCGCGGCTCCTCTACGGGGACCCGGACGCCGTCGAGTGGAGGCCGGAATTCGATACGTTCCTCCGGCTCGTCGGCGCAGCGTACGTGCTGTTGGGAGTCCGGGAGATTCGGCGGGACCGCGAATCAGAGTGACCCCGTCGACCGCCGGCTATCGCCGCCGGCTCGCCACGCGCTCCTCGGCCGTCTCGGCGCTGACGAGTTCGTAGAGAGTCGCCCGTCCGCCGTCCTCCTTCGGCCGGAGGACGCGCCCGAGCCGCTGGGTGAACTCGCGCTCGCTGCCCGACCCGGAGAGGAGGACCGCGACGTTGGCGTCAGGCACGTCGACCCCCTCGTCTAAGACGTTCGCGGCGACCACCCGCCCGTAGGTGCCGTCGCGGAAGCGTTCGAGGATCTCGCGCCGCTCCTTCGCGCCCGTCTCGGCGGTGATCGCTGGCAGGAGGAAGCGCTCGGAGAGGCGGTAGACGAGGTCGGTGTGGGCCGTGAACACGATCACGCGGTCGTCGCGGTGCCGGTCGAGGATCTCCGCGAGCCGGTCGACCTTCCGCTCTGCGTTCATCATTATCTCGCGGGCGTCCTGCTTCGCGAGGAGGGCCTCGCGGGCGGCCGGGTCGTTGCCCGAGCGCTTGACGAGTTCCTGGTAGTCGCTCCCGCTCGTGAACGTGATCCCCGCGTCGCGGACGTACTCGACGAACGTGCCCTGCTTCTCGTCGTAGCGCTCACGCTCCGCGTCGGTCAGCTCCACCTCGATCCGCCGGATGTCGTAGGGCGCGAGGTGGTCGCCCGCGAGGTCGTCCACGTCGAGCGCGTACACGCGGTCGCCCACCAGCTCCGCGACCGCCTCGTGGGCGCCGTCCGGGCGCTCGAAGGTGGCGGTGAGTCCGAGCCGCGCGGGCGCGGCGAGGAGGCGCGCGGCGTCGCGGTACCCCTCGCCGCCGAGGTGGTGGACCTCGTCGAAGACGACGAACCCGAACGCGTCGCCCACGCCGTCCGCCTTCAGGTACGCCGAGTCGTACGTCGACACCGTGATCGCCTCCCGGCGCTGCTCGCCCCCGCCGAACCGGCCGATCGGGACGTCGAACTCGCGTTCCAGCTCCCGCTGCCATTGGTCGAGCAGGTCGACCGTGGGGACGACGACGAGCGTCGGGACGCCCAACTCGACCATCGCGCGGATCGCGATCACGGTCTTGCCGGCGCCCGTCGGCAGTTCGATCACGCCGCGGTCGCCGGCGTCGCGCCACGCGTCGAGCGCCTCGCGCTGGTACTCGCGGAGGTCGTAGTCGGTGGCGAGCGCGTCCGGCAGCCCGGCCGCCTCGGCGGCGCGGTCGCTCGCCGCGAGCACCCGGTCGTCGACGGAGACGCCGGCCACCCGAAGCGCGCGCCGGAGTTCGGCGTAGCGGTGCGCGGGCGCGCGACCGGTCCCGGTCCGGGGATCGGTCTCGACCCCGGGCAGCGGCGGGAGCGCGTCGGCCGCGAGGTCGGCGTCCGCGTCGACCCGGACCGTCCCGTCCTCGTAGGTCACCCGGACGTCCATCGGCCGGAGTTGCCGACCGACTTACAAAGTCCCACCGCCTCGGTCCGCCATGCGCGCGGCCGAACTCGACCCGGACCTCGCCGCGGCGATAGCCGAGATCGAGTCGCTGGGACCCCCGGCGTGGAGCGATCTCTCCGTCGACGCCGCCCGCCGCCTCGAAGACGATCTGTTCTCCGGGCCGCCCGAACCCCCGGTTGCCGAGACCCGCGACCTCGCGTTCGACGGCCCCCACGGCGAGGTGCCGGTGCGGGTGTATCGGCCCGAAAACGCCGTCGAAGCCTCGGTAGATTCCCGCGCCCTCGTCCACCTCCACGGCGGCGGATGGACGCTCGGCACGCTCGACTCGGTCGACGGGATCTGCCGCGAGCTCGCGGTCCGCGCCGACGCCGTCGTCGTCTCCGTCGACTACCGGCTCGCCCCCGAACACCCGTTCCCGGTCGCGGTCGACGAGGCGGCCGCGGCGGTCGAGTGGGTGACGGAAACTGCGGGCGCGCTCGGCGTCGACCCCGACCGGATCGGCGTCTCCGGCACCAGCGCCGGCGGCGCGCTCGCGGTCGCGACCGCGCTCCGCGCCCGGGAGTTCGACGACCTCCTCGCGCCCGCCGGGCAGTTCCTGCTCTATCCGATCGCCGGTCACGACTTCGAGACGGACTCCTACCGGGAGAACGCGGACGGGCCGCTGCTCACCCGCGCCGACATGCGGTGGTTCTACGAGCGGTATCTGAGAAGTCGGGTCGACGCCGCGAACCCCTACGCGGTCCCGCTCCGGGCGCGGGACTTAGGCGATTTGTCGCCCGCGACGGTCGTCACCGCCGGGTTCGACCCCCTGCGCGACGACGGCGTCGCGCTCGCGGAGCGGTTCGAGCGCGAGGGAACTCCGGTCGAACACCGTCACTACCCGGCGATGGCGCACGGGTTCTGTAGCCTCGCGGACCGCGTCTCGACCGCGGAGGCGGCGCTGGAGGCGGTCGCGGCCGACGCGCGGGACCGATTATAAATACAGAGGAAGACGCGCCGCTCAGGCGTCGACGGTCGTCTTCACGATGCTCACGGGCGCGGTCGACTGGCGGGAGACGCGCTCGGTGACGGAGCCGAGCATCCGCCGGTAGTCGCCGGAGCGCGTCTTCGACCCCATCACCGTGAGGTCGACGCCCTCCTCGTCGGCGTACCGGAGGATCTCCTCGTGGGGGATCCCGTACCGCAGGGCGGTGACGGTCTCCACGTCGGCCTCGCGGGCGCGCTCGGCCACGGCGTCGAGCGCCTCGCGGCCGTTCTCTTCGAGCGTCTCCTCCGCGCCCTCGGCGCCGTCGACGAACTCGTCGCCCGAGTAGGCGTTCACCACGTCGCCGTCGACGACGTAGAGGACGTGGAGGGTCGCGTCGTAGCGGTCGGCGGCGTCGATCGCGTGGTCGGTCGCGCGGTCGACGCCGACGCTTCCGTCGGTGGGCAAGAGGACGTGGTCGTACATACGCGGCGATTCGCCGGCCCACCGAATAAATCGGTCGCCGTTTCCCGAACGGTTAACACGCTGTGTGCCCCCCGAGTTCCCATGACAGAGGCCGCGGACCGGATCTTCGTGAACGGGGAGGGACACGCGCTCGCGGACCCGGACGCGGGCGGCGACGCGGTCTGCGAGGCGGTCGCCGTGCGCGACGGCGAGGTCGTCCGGACCGGGCGGACCCGCGACGTGGAACTGCTCGCGGGCGTCGACACCGACGTGGTCGACCTCGACGGGCGCGTCCTCCTCCCCGGGTTCGTCGACGCGCACACCCACCTGACCACCGTCGGGCGCTACCTCGTCCACGCGGACCTCTCCGCGGCCGACTCCCCGGACGAGGCCGTCGACCTGCTCGACGAGCGCGCGGCGGAAGTGAAATCTGAGGAGAGCGGAGATGAAAGCGCCGAGACCGGCGACTGGGTGCTCGGCTACGGCTACGACGAGTCGACGTGGGACGAGTCGCGCTACCTGACGCGAGAGGACCTCGACCGCGTCTCGACCGAGCGCCCGGTCGCGGCGTTCCGCGAGGACATGCACGTCGCGGCGGTGAACGGCGTCGCGCTCGACCGCTTCGCGGACGCGCTGGCCGACGCCCCCGACGAGACGGTGCCGACCGGCGGCGACGGCGAGCCGACCGGGGTCCTCCTCGAAGCCGCGATCGACCCGATATACCGGGCGGTCGAGCCGGGACCGGCCGAGACGCGCGCGGTCGTCGAGGCCGCGTTAGAGCACTGCGCCGAACGCGGGATCACCGGCTTCCACGACATGGTTCGGGACTCGCACGCCCCGCGCGTCTACCGCGACCTCGACGCGGCCGGCGAACTGACCGCCCGCGTCCGGATCAACTACTGGAGCGACCACCTCGACGCGGCGCGCGAGGTCGGCCTCGCGACGAACGCCGGGAGCGACATGGTGGAAACCGGCGCGATCAAGTCGTACACCGACGGGAGCTTCGGCGGTCGAACCGCGCGCCTCTCGGAGCCGTACGCCGACGCCCCCGACGAGGCCGGCCAGTGGGTCGTCGACCCCGAGGAACTGAACGAGACCGTGGCGGACGCGACCGACGCGGGCTTCCAGTTCACCGCGCACGCCATCGGTGACGAGGCGGTCGACGCCGTGCTGGACGCCTACGAGGAGGCGTCGCGGACCGACGCGGGAGAGGCGCGCCACCGGATCGAACACGTCGAGTTGGCCGACGACGAGGCGATCGAGCGCCTCGCGGAGACGGGCGTCGTCGCCAGCGTCCAGCCGAACTTCCTGAAGTGGGCCCGGGAGGACGGGCTCTACGAGGAGCGGCTGGGCCCCGAGCGCACCGCTGAGACGAACCGCTACCGCGAGATGCTCGACGCGGGCGTCAAACTCGCGTTCGGCTCCGACGGCATGCCGATGGACCCGCTGTTCGGCGTCCACCACGCGGTCAACGCCCCCGCGGAGTCACAGCGACTCACCGTCACCGAGGCGCTGCGCGCGTACGCGAGCGGCGCCGCCTACGCCGGCTTCGACGAGGATCGACTCGGCACCATCGAGGCGGGAAAGCGGGCCGACCTCGTCGCGCTCGACGCCTCGCCGTGGGAGAACGCCGACGCGATCGACGAGATCGACGTCGCGCTCACGGTCGTCGACGGCGAGGTCGTGTTCGACGGGCGGTAGGTGACCCCGGACGGATGGGGGGGCAACTGCGGACCCGCCTCGCGGCGAACCGCCCGCGAAACCCGCAATCGCTGCCAGAAAACAATGATTATTAATCGTGTAGGACTAACGCTCGCCCATGGCAGAGATAGCTATCGAGTACGCATCGGGAAACCGGCTGCGGTCAGAGGCGGAGACCGCCAGACGGCTCATCGACGCGTACCTCGGTGACCGCCCCGACGTCGACCGCGTCACGCTGTCGCCCTCCGGCGAGTCCGTCTTCTGTGTCAGCGTCGAAGGCGACCGCATCTGGTGTACCGACCCCCGCGAGTGGATCGACGCGATGGAGGCGGTAACCGCCGCGCGGCGCCGGCTCTCCGAACTGTCGTAAGCGGTCGGCCGTCGGTTGGTCCGGCGGGTTCGACATCGCCCCCCTACGCCGAGCCGTCGGTCCGGCCGCCGTCGGTCCGGCCGCCGTCGGTCCGGCCGCCGTCGGTCGCGCTCGCGTGCGAGTGCGCGAACTCCCGCAGTAGCTTCCCGGCCAGCGCCGCCGCCTGCCCGTCGTCGCGGTCGTTCACCTCGACGACGTCGAACCCGTCGGCGCGGGGGGCGACCGCGCGGACGAGGTCGCGGACCTCCCGCGGCTCAAGTCCGAACGGCTCCATCGTGCCGGTTCCAGGGGCGTAGGCGGGGTCGAGCGCGTCGACGTCGACCGAGCAGTAGACGGAGTCCCCGTCGTCGAACGGGCCGGCTTCTCCGGAGCCGTCGCCGTCGAGCGCACCTATCCACTCGCGGGCGTCCTCGGGCGCGACGACCTCCACGTCGGCGTCGGCCGCGCGGTTCCACTCCGCCTCGGAGCCGGTCCGGGCGCCGACGACCACGGCGCGGTCGACGCCGAGGTCGTCGAGACACCGGCGCGTGACGCAGGCGTGGTTCCACGGGTTCCCGTCGTACGCGTCGCGCAGGTCGAGGTGGGCGTCGCAGACGACGAGCACGTCGGGGTCGACGGCGTCGACGCCCGCGTACGTGACCGTGTGTTCGCCGCCGACGAGCAGGGGGACGGCGCCGTCGTAGACGACGCTCCGGAGTTCGGCGGCGAGGTGGTCGAGGTACGCCCGCACGTCGTCCCACGGGCGCACGTCGCCCGCGTCGTGGACGCCCAGCGCGGCGAAGCGACTGTCGGTGCGGCGGTCGTAGTCGTCGTAGCTCTCTGAAAAGCGCCGGACCCGGTCCGGTCCGAACCGGGTGCCCGGCTGGAAAGTGGTCGTGGCGTCGAGCGGAGCGCCGACGACCACGTAGGAAGCAGCTTCGCGGTCGGTCGTCGCTCCGGGGAACATACCGACTACCCGATGATCTTCCGTTGGCCCTCGTAGTCGAGGTACTCGATGTTGTCGTCCGAGGCGAAGTCCTCGCCCTCGGGGATCCGCATCGTGAAGGTGTCGTAGGTGTCCAGATCCATCACCTGGACCTCGTCGCCGCTGACGTTGACGACCTGTCCCTGCTTCCGCTGGATGATCGGGACCCACACCTTCGCGTCGACCGGTTGCGAGAGCGAGCGCTTCTTGTCGTCGAAGACGCCCTTGCCCTCGACGCGAGCCTTGGCGCTGCCGTGTTTGCCGGGTTTGGCGGTGCTGTAGTGATTGATCTTACAGGGCGCGTCGTCCATCATCACGTAGCTGCCCTCCTGGAGTTCGCGAACCTGCTTCTGCTCTCGCGGCATAAGCGGTATTTCCCGCGGCGCGTGTATAAACGGTTTGGAACGCCGTCGGACGGGCGCTCACGGGTCGGCGGTCGCGGCGGCCGTGAACTCGTCGGACGGCGTCTGCGGCGGTTAGGGGTCCAGTTCGTCGACGTACTCCTCCCGCTCTTCGTCCTCGTCGACGTTCCCGTCCGGCGGGACGAGCTGGCCCGTGTACAGGTAGCTGACGACGAACATGACGATGAAGCCGACGCCGACCGCGGCCGTCGTCCGCACGACGAACGGGAAGTCGATGGCGTAGAAGAAGCGGTCCGCGACGGCGATAGAGAGCGCCGCGGCCACCAGGATCTTCTGCTCGTCGGTCGGGTTGCGGACGAACTCGACCACGTCCTCTTTGAGGTCGCCGAAGAACCCCATCAGGCGTCACCTCCGGTCGTCGCGGCCGAGTCGGACGCCGCGGCGTGCTCCTCGATCACGCGGCTCACCCGGTCGAGACCGTCTTCCAGTTCCTCGGTCGGGAGACCGAATCCGATCCGGAAGCGGCCCGGGAAGCCGAACAGACCGCCGGGCGCGAGGACGACGCTCGCCTCCTCGACGACCGTCCGGCAGAACTCCTCCGCGTCCGCGAAGCCGTCGGGGACCGTCACGAACGCGTTGACGCCGACGGGGTCGAGCCAGTCGAGGTCGTGTGCGTCGACCCAGTCCGCGACGCGGTCGCGGTGGGCGGCCGCCAGTTCGCGGTTCTCCGACAGGATCCGGTCCTCGCGCCGGCCGAGCGCCTGCTTCGCGACGTGCTGGCCGAACAGGCTCGGGGAGATGGTGGTGTAGTCCTTCCAGCGCCACGCGCGCTCGACGACCGGCTCCGGCCCAGCGATCCAGCCGAACCGGAGGCCGGCCAGCCCGTACGCCTTCGTGAGGCTCGTCGTCGAGATGCCGTGCGCCCCGTAGCTCGCGACCGGCGGCTGCGGCTCCGCGGCCAGCAGGCGGTACACCTCGTCGCAGAGCAGGTAGGCGTCGCGGTCGACGGCGACGTCGTACACCGCCCGCATCGCCGCCTCGTCGTGGTACTGCCCGGTGGGGTTGTTCGGGTTGTTGACGACGATGACGGCGGTGTCGTCGCGGGCGGCGTCCGCGACGGCGTCGGGGTCCAGTTCCCACTCGGGCGGCTCCAGTTCGACGCGGGTCACGTCCCCGAACGCGTCCGGCACGGCGTGGAGCGCCTGGTAGGTGGGGGTGACGACGACCGCGTGGGTGCCGGAGCCGACGCCGGCCGTCTCACCGTTTCCGCCGACGGGCCCCTCGTCGCCAAGTAGCGAGAGGAACGTCAGGAAGTTCGCCTCCTGCGTGCCGCAGGTGAAGAGCACCTCGTCGGCGGACCGGTCGTAGCGGTCACCGACGGACGCCCGGAACTCGGGGTCGCCGTCGGTCGGGATGACGTAGCCGAGCTTCCCCGGGTCGAGGTCGAACCGGCCCGCGTCGAGCGACCGGATCCCGCTTTCGGCCAGCATGATGTCGGCCTCGTGCTCGTGCTCCGCGAACCAGCGTTCGAGGCCGAACGGGTCGATGCGCATACCCGCGTTCGGGCGGCCGCGAGGTTAGGTGCTGTGGTTGCCGGTGGTTGTCGAGGGCGAGTGTGTTCCGTGTTAGGACTCCGACGATTCGACGAGGGACGCTTCCGAAGTCCCAGCCGCTTATTTATAATCGGTTGTCGGCGGTTCGGCGGTGAACGCTTCCAAAGCCCCAGTCGCTCGGTTATACGTGGTCGACTGTGGATCCTCGGCGGACACCTCCAAAGCCCCAGTCGCGAGGTCGCCGTACGCTCGCTGTGGTCCTCGGTCGCTCGCTCCCTGCGGTCCTTGCGTCGCCTACGGCGACCTCGCGACCGCCCCTTTGAGTTCCACCCCGCCCCGCACAGCACCTCATCCATCCCCAGCCTCGCGGTTCGCTCGGGGCTCTCTCCGGTCGCCCCTCACTCACCGCGTCCCTCGCGCGTGCGACTTCGCGCCCTTCGGGCGCTCGTCGGCACGCGCCACCGCATTGTTCTTTATAAGTATCGTCGCCACCTGCCGCAGATATTTAAACAACAGATAGCGGTCGCCGCCACCACCGCAACGACTTTTGCCGGGGATTACGACGCCGACGGCATGGTTCTCAACCGGCAACGGCTGCTCGGCGTGCTGCTCGTCGCTCTGGCGACGCTCGCGGCGGCCGTGCTGGCGGAGGTGCTGCGGACGGTCGTGTTCGCGGTCACCGTCGCGTACGTGCTCTACCCCCTCCGGCAGCGGCTCGTCGGCCGCGGCCTCTCGCGCCGGATCGCCTGCGGCGTCGCCACCGCCGTCGCGTTCGTCGGCGCCACCCTCGTCGTGGCGCCGCTCCTCTACGCGCTGTACCGACGGCGGTCGGAGCTGATCGCGATCCTCGAGCAGATCCCGGACCTCGTCCCGATCAGCGTCGGCGGGTTCGAGACGGTCGTCGAGATCGCGCCGTTCGCCGCGGCCGCCGAGACGTGGGTCAGGGGAGTCGCGCTCGCCGTCGCGGGCGCGGCCCCGGTGCTCGTCTTGGAGCTCGTCGTGTTCACGTTCCTCGTGTACGGGATCCTCTACCGGCCGACGGCCGTCGAAACGGCGGTCTTCGGCATCGTCCCCGAGGAGTACCACGACATCCCGTCTCGGCTCCACGAGCGGACGCGGCGGACGCTGTACTCGATCTACGTGCTCCAGGCCGCGACCGCGGCCGGGACCTTCCTCCTCGCGTTCGCGGTGTTCCGGCTCCTCGGATACGGCTCGCCGGTCCTTTTGGCCGTCATCGCGGGGGTCCTCCAGTTCATTCCCGTCGTCGGTCCGAGCGTCCTCGTCGTCGCGCTCGGGGCCGGCGACCTCCTCGTCGGAGAGACCGGGCGGGCGGTCGCGGTGCTGGTGATCGGGCTCGTCGTCGTCGCGTTCGTTCCGGACGCGGTGATCCGAACGCAACTTGCCGACCGGACCGGGAAGATCTCTCCCGGCCTCTACTTCGTCGGGTTCGTCGGCGGCATCCTCTCGCTGGGCGCGGTCGGCGTCATCGTCGGCCCGCTCGTCGTGTCGCTGCTGCTCGAAGTGATCGACATGCTCTCGGAGCACGGCGCGTCGTCGGAGGGGGTCGACGGGACCGCGGACGCGACCGAGTAGCCCGTCCACCCGACCCCGCCGCCGGTACGGCTTTCCCTCGCCCGCCCCTCTGTTCGACATCTGATGTCCTCGACGGATCCCCCTACCGTGGTCGACGACGCCCCGACGCTCGCGGCGCGACGGCTCGACGGTCTCAGCGACCGCGTCGCGCGCTCTCGGCCCGCTGCCGACGCCGACGACCGGGCCGACGACCCGGAGGGCGACCCCGACGCGCTCGACGTGTTCGCCCCGGCGACCGCCGAGCGGATCGGGAGCGTCCCGGCCTGCGACGCCGCCGACGTCGAGGCCGCGGTCGAGCGCGCCCGCGAGGCGCAGTCGGCGTGGGCCGAGACGCCGGCGGCGGAGCGCGCCCGGGTCGTCGACCGGTTCGGCGACCTCGTCGCGAAGCGCCGCGAGGAGCTGTTGGACGTCCTCCAGCTGGAGACCGGGAAGTCCCGGCGCACCGCGGTCGAGGAGCTGTTCGACGTGCCGACCGGCTGCGCGTACGTCGCGAGCGAGGCGCCGGACGCGCTCTCCGAGGAGCGACGTCGGGGCGTGGCGCCCGGGGTCACGACCGCGACGGTCACCCGCGAGCCGGTCGGCGTCGTCGGCGTGATCTCGCCGTGGAACTACCCGCTCACGCTGTCGATGGCGGACGCGATCCCCGCGCTGGCCGCGGGCAACGCCGTCGTGCTGAAACCGGACGAGAAGACCCCCTATGGGGCGCTGCTCCTCTCCGAGCTGCTGGAGCTCGCCGGCCTCCCCGACGACCTCTTTCAGGTCGTCACGGGAGAGGGGCCGACGGTCGGCCCGCCGCTGATCGACGCGGTCGACTACGTCGCGTTCACGGGCAGTACGGCGACCGGCCGGACCATCGCGGAGCGCGCGGGCCGGAACCTGATCGGCTGCTCGCTCGAACTCGGCGGCAACAACCCCCTCGTCGTGTGCGGGGACGCCGACGTCGACGAGGTCGCCCGCGGCGCGGTCCAGGCCTGCTTCTCGAACGCGGGCCAGCTCTGCCTCTCCGCCGAGCGGATCTACGTCGTCGAGTCCGCGTACGACGCCTTCCTCGACGCGTTCGTCCGCGAAACTGAGGCGGTGACGCTCGGGACCGGCTACGACTACGACGCCGACCTCGGCTCGCTCGTCGACGCCGACCAGTTGGCCCGCGTCGAGTCCCACGTCGCGGACGCCCGCGACCGCGGTGCGACCGTCGAGACCGGCGGGCGCGCCCGGCCCGACGTGGCGCCGTACTGCTACGAGCCGACGGTACTGACCGGCGTCGACCCGGACGCGACGGTCGCCTGCGAGGAGACGTTCGGACCGGTGGCCGTCGTGACGCCGGTCCCGGACGCGGACGCGGCGGTCGCGGCGGCGAACGACTCCCCGTACGGACTCAACGCGAGCGTCTGGACCGGGGACCGCGAGCGGGGCGCCGAACTCGCCCGCGAGATAGACTGCGGCACGGTGAACGTCAACGACGCGTTCCTCGCGACGTGGGGCGCAAACGACGCGCCGATGGGCGGGTTCGGCGACTCGGGACTCGGTCGCCGCCACGGGCGAGAGGGGATTCAGCGGTACACGGAGACGCGGACCGTCGGCGTCTCGCGGGTCGGTCCGCTGACGTTCCCGGACCGGATCCCGACCGACTGGTTCGTCCGCGGCGCGTTCGCCGCGACGCGGATCGGTCGGGGGGTTCGGCGCGGCGTCGACGCGGTCCGGCGGCGCCTGTCGCGTCGGTAAAAGAACGGACAGAAGCGATCGGCGCGGAGAGACGCGCCGAAACGCGGCTCACTCCTCGTCGTCGATCAGGTCGCCGAACACCGAGGCCGCGGTGTCGGGGACGTCGAAGTCGTGGTAGTGCTCGCCCTTCTCGTTCGAGAGGATGTTGAGCGCGGCGGCGGCGCCGTCGCCGGCGGAGATGACCGCCTGCCACTCCTCGGCGCGGGCCATCGAGCCGGTCGCGTAGACGCCCTCGACGCTGGTCTCCATCGAGACGCCGACGCTGACGGTGTCGTCGTCGTCGAACTCGCAGTCGAGCGCCTCAGCGAGGTCGCGGTTCGCGCCCGTCGCGAGGACGACGTAGTCGGCGTCGTACTCGCCGTCCTCGGTCGTTACGGTGAAGCCGTCGTCGGTCGACTCGACGCCCGTGACCTGCTCGCCCTGGTGGCGGTCGACGCCGAAGTCGTCGACCTGCTGGCGGGCGGTCGCCATGAACTCGCTGCCGCCGACGGAGCCTACCCCGAGGTAGTTGAACAGGTGCGCCTTGTGCATCCACGTCCCGTCCGTGTCGAAGAGGGTCGCGTCGAGTCCGTTCTTGCTCGCGAACAGTCCGGCGCTCAGGCCGGCGGGTCCACCGCCGACGATTACGACATCTGTCATAGTCGCCGTAACGAGGGCCGGGTCATAAGTATTGGCGGAAGCGGGGATCGACGGAAGCGGCGAACGGGCGGTACCGCCGACGGACGGCCGCGAGGCCGCGACGGGCGCCCGCGAGGTCGCCGCCGGAAACCGTCGGCACGCCCGAGCAGAAGCTATTTGCGCCGACCCGCGAAGGATCCGTCCATGATCGACGGTCGGTCGCGGGACGAGTCGACGCGGGGGCGACCGCGGGACGCCGGACCGCGCTCCCGCGGTCGACCGGTCCGAACCAACGTCTCGGTCGCGCTCGCAGTCGGCGCGGTTTTGGTCGCGCTCGCGGTCGGGACCGGCGCGGTCGCGGCCGCGGCGTCTCCGACGGCGACGTCACCGGCGATCGCCCCCGGGACGGTCGACGCCGGTCAGGCTCCGGCGGGCGTCGCCCAGACCGACTCCCCGCTCGCCGGGGCGAACGGGACGGTCGAACTCGTCGTGCGGTTCGAGCCGGTCGACGACCCCGCGGCGCTCGGCGCGGCGGACGGGATTCCACCGGCCGGCGCGGACGCGAGCGCGGCGGTCGCAGACCTGCGCGACCACGCCGACGCCGAGCGCGCGGCCTTCGAGTCGTTCGCCGCCTCGCGGCCCGGGGTCGCCGTCGAGCGCGAGTTCTGGCTGGCGAACGCGCTGCTGGTCTCCGTCGACGCCGGGCGCGTGGCGGCCGCCGACCTGCGCGCGGTCGAGAACGTCACCCGGATCCACGAGAACGTCGTCGTCGAGCCGATCGGATCGAGCGTTATGCCCCAGATCGGCGCCGACCCGAGCGGCCGGGCCGTGGCCGGGGTGCAGCAGGTCGGCGCGCCGACCGCCTGGGAGCGGTTCGACACGCGGGGCGCGGGCGCCACCGTCGCGGTCGTCGACACCGGCGTCGACCCAGACCACCGGGACATCGACCTCGCCGGATGGGCGTCGTTCGACGCGAACGGGACGCTCGTGAGCGACGACGTCGCGGACGCGAGCGACCCCGACGGCCACGGGACCCACGTCGCGGGGACGGTCGCGGGCGGGAACGCCTCGGGGACGTACATCGGCGTCGCGCCCGAGGCGACGCTGTACGGCATCGACGCGTTCGAGGAGAACGGGACGGCGACGTTCGCGGCCGTCGTCGCATCGATGGAACACGCGACGGTGACGGCCGACGCCGACGTGCTCCAACTGAGCCTCGGCGCGAACGGCACGTTCCGCGGGTTCGTCGGGCCGGTCAGGAACGCCCGCGCGACGGGAACGGTCGTCGTCGCCGCGGTCGGCAACGAGGGCGCGAACGCCTCCTCCTCGCCCGCGAACGCGTACGACGCGGTCGCCGTCGGCGCGGTCGACGGCGACCGGCGGGTCCCGCCGTTCTCGGGCGGGCAGCGGATCGACTCCGCCGCCGCGTTCGGTGAATATCCGAGCGACTGGCCCGCGTCGTACGTCGTCCCCGACGTGACCGCGCCGGGCGTCCGGGTCGCGAGCGCCGCCGCGGGCACCGGGGGCAGCTACGTCTTCCGACAGGGGACGAGCATGGCGGCGCCGCACGCCAGCGGGGTCGCGGCGCTCGCGGTCGCCGCGACCGACGGGCGAGCGGCCGCGCCGGCGGTCGAGTCGGCGCTCGTCGACACCGCGGTCCGCCCCGAGAACGCGACGGCGCCCGACTACCGGTACGGACACGGAACCGTCGACGCGCCCCCCGCCGTGGGAGCCGCCGTCGAGTCGGTCCCGCCCGAGGCGGCGCCGACCGACGCGAGCGGGAGCGGATCGAACGGCAGCGGCGGCGACGCCGGGAACGCGTCGCGGGCGGAGGGCGGCGCCACCGACGGACGGTCGCCGGGGTTCGGCGCCGTCGCCGCGGTCGCCGCAGTCGCGCTCGCGAGTCTGAGCGTCGGCGTTCGCGTCGGTTCCGGTCCGGGGCCCCGGGGCCGTCGGCGCCGCTGAGGAGCGCCCGACTCACTCCGCGAAGTCGGTGAGCGAGCCGGACCCGCCGGCTCCGGGGTCGCCGTCGTCGCCGTCGCTATCCCCGCTCCCCGCCCCGCCGTCCTCCTCACCGCGGTCGCCGCCGTCGCCCTCGCTCGGCTCCGAGTCGCCCCACGGGTCGTCGGGGTCGACCGGTTCGACGGCGCGGTCGAGTTCGTCGGCGTCGTAGTCGGTCTCCCCGTCGAGCAGCATCGCGAGCCGCTGCCAGCGCGCGCTCTGCTCGTCTTCGCCCTCCGGGCCGACGCGGGCGCCGTGCGTCTTGAAGAACCGAGTACCCCGCCCGCGCTTCGACCCCTCGCCGGTGTGGCCGTCGAAGACGGCGTCGAACTCGCCCTCCGGTTTGAGGTCCCCGACGGGGAAGTCGTGGGCGGGCTCCTCGCCGCGCTCGCGGGCCTCGGCTCGGATCTCCGCGACGGCGCCGAAGTACGCGTCGGCGTTCGACGCCTCTCGGGTCGAGCGGGCGCGGGCGGCCGCGAGCGCGGCGTGGATCGCACAGAGGCGGCCCTTCCACGCGTCCGGCTCCCAGCGCTCGGTGGCGAGTTCCTCGTAGCGCTCGACCGTGAGCGCCACGTCGCTGCCCGCCCGGAGGTCCTCGACGACGTAGAGGTTGAGTCGGTCCCAGAGGTTCCAGGCGTAGCCGGAGCGGGCCAGCTCCCACGCCGCCCACGCGGCGACCTCCTCGTCGGAGCGTCGCACCGCCTTCTGGAGGAGGCTGGAGACGACGTAGCGGCTGTAGCCGCCGTCCGTCTCGTTGGGCTCCTTCTCCTCGCCGAAGTCGTTCTCGCCCGTCGCGTCCGGCGTCGTCTCGGTTTCGAGGCTCCCGTCCGACCCGAACGTCGCCTGTCTGTCGTCGCCGTCGGCCATGTTCCCGCTCCCGCCGCGAGCGACTTAACTGCCGCGCGGCGAGGGCGGTGCGGTCGGAACGCGGGCAGGGGCTTCGAGTCCGTCGATCGGGGCCGCGGTACGGCGGATCACACCTGCTCTGAAAGGGAACCCTTAAGTCGAATCCGGCGGCTATGTTTCGGTAACCGCCCTTAGCTCAGCCTGGTAGAGCAGTCGACTGTAGATCGACTTGTCCCCCGTTCAATTCGGGGAGGGCGGACTAAACCTCAGCACCCGTGAGCGACAGCGAGCGGTTGCTGACCGAGAGGGACGACCGACCCGAATTGAGCAGACGAGTCACGGCCCGGAACGGCGAGCGAAGCGAGCCGCACGCCCGGACTGTCTCGGTGAGTTCAATTCGGGGAGGGCGGACTTCCTTTCCGGTTGATTCACAGTCGACAGTCGGTCGGCCTATCGACACCTGAGTCAAACACGGCGGACTGCTCAGTTCGAAGACCACTGAACTCCGTCTCGACAGCTTACGGAGCGCGACGGAACCCTCCGGGTCACTCCTCGGACTGTTCGGCATCAGTCGGCTGGACGTGACGAACGCGGGCGGCGAGACGTTCCCTCTCGGCAGCAAAAACACCGCGGGAGTTCGAAACGCCATCGACCAGGCTCAGCGGAACTCATAGTCGACCCTGTTCGCTCGCTTCTTTCGCGTACCATCCGGAGCGGGCGCCGTTCCCCAAGAGAATTTTTCGCACGGTCATCTCGCGGCCGCTCCCCCTGTGTCAGCGTAACACACTTAAGAGCGCGCTCGATACGATGTCGTAGTGGCATCCCGACAGGGCGGGTCGGGGGACGCGGAGCCCCTCGGGCCCGGATCGACGGAGCGTCGGACCGCTTCCACGACCGCCGCCGCGAGCCGGCAGACAGACGCGCGGCCCAGGTCGCCGCCGGAGTCGCCGGCGCGCCGCCGCGCTCGGGCCGGCAGAACGGATCGACCCGAGTATCGATCGGTCGATTCGCGCCACGGCGGGAAGTCTGCTGCCCGAACGCCGGAGGACCCGCCGGTACGCGACCCGGGCCTCTACGCGCTCACCGACCACTTCCGCGAGCGCCTCGAACAGCCGGGTCGGTACGTCTCGACGCGCACCGTGAGCGACGCGATCCGGAGCGGTCAACTCCGCTGGAACAGCACCGACGGCTGGCGGTTCGCCCTCGTCGAGGGCGGGGTCCGGTTCGTCGTGGTCGTGAGCGACACCGAGACGAACTCCCCGGTCGTCGTCACCGGGTGGACCGAGGTCGCGGACCGCGAGGCGGCCCTCGAAGCGTCGCGCTGGGACGGGGTCGACGTGGACACCATCGCCGTGCGCACCGCGTTAAGCGAGTCGGCGTCGACGGCGATTCCCGACCGGATCCGCCCCCGGACCGTGACCCGTCCGTTCGAGGTGGGCGAGCACCGCCTCGAAACCGAACCTGGTGAGCCGTTCGTGCGCTGTACCGACTGCGGCTGCCGGTTCCGCTCGAAGGAAGGGATCACCTCGCGGCGGTGCCGGGGGCGGTCGCCGGGACGGTAGGCGGCGGACTCTATTTATAAACGACGTTCGGATTCGCACGCTACGCGTGAGTGCTCGCGTAGCGCGGTGGCGCGTGCCTCTGAGCGCCCGAAGGGCGCGAGGAGCACGCGCGAGGGAGTCGCGAACGGAGTGAGCGACGAGGCTGGGGAGGCGTGAGGTGCGGTCCCGCGAGTGACCGGCGGGAGCGAGCGGGAGTACGGAAGTCGCAGCCCGCGCAGCGAAGCGAGCAGGAACGGCTTCCGGTGGTGCGGTCGCGGTCGGGTGGGACTCGAAGGGGCAGTCGCGAGGACGGCGCGGGTGACGTAAGGACCGCAAGGAGCGAGCAGCGCGAGCGACTGAGGACCGCAGCGAACGTGCGCCGTCCTCGCGACTGGGGCTTTGGAGGCGTTCGCCGCCGATCTACAGTTAGTCATTTATCAGCAAGCGACTGGGGTTTCGGCGGCGTTCGCCGCGACAGCGATCCGTCACGATTTCCGTGATGTCGTCAACTCCTCTCGGCCGCTGACGCTATCCATTTCCGCGTCGCGGCCGAAGCTGCGGTGATGACCGACGACACCGGCGACGACGCCGGCGACGATTCCACCGACGACACCGGCGACGACGCCGAAAACGATCCCGAAGACAATCTCTCCTTAGATCGCTTCCACGAGGCGCTCGAAGCCGAGGAGCGCCCGGTCGCGACCGCGAGCGAGGTCGCCCGCCGACTCGGGACCACGCAGGCCGCGGCCCGCGACGCGCTCGCCGCGCTGGTCGACCGCGGCGACGTGGACCGCCTCGACGTGGAGGCCGACCCCGTCGTCTTCTACCCGCGCGACTGGGGGGCGTTGGCGAGCCGCGAGCGCCTCGTGACCTTCCCGGAGCGCCGCGAGATCGTCGTCGACCGGCCCACGCAGTACACCCGGGCGCGGCTCTCGCAGTTCGCGAACCTCGTCGACACCACCGGCACCGAGCCGGGGACCCGCGGGTACCTCTATCGGATCCGGCAGGAGGACGTGTGGGCCGCGCCGTTCGACGACGCCGACGCGCTCGTCGACGCGCTGCGCTCCGTCCTCCCGCGGCGCTACGACCACCTCGAAGCGTGGGTGCGCGACCAGTGGCGGCGCGCGCACCGCTTCCGGTTATACACCCACGCGGACGGCTACGTGGTCCTCGAAGCCGCCTCGGAGAACCTGATGGGCAACGTCGCGGACCAGCACCTCGACGAGGACCACCTCCGCGCGCCCATCTCGGACACCGAGGCGTGGGTCAACGAGGCGGCGGTCGCCGCGGTGAAGCGCGCGCTGTACGACGCGGGCTACCCCGTCGAGGACGACCGCGACCTCGAAACGGGCGACCCCGTCGAGATCGAACTCACGACCGACCTCCGCGACTACCAACGGACCTGGGTCGATGAGTTCCTCGACCGCAAGTCCGGGGTGTACGTCGGGCCGCCCGGCTCCGGGAAGACGGTCGCCGCCATCGCGACCATCGCGGCCGTCGGCGGCGAGACGCTCATCCTCGTCCCCTCGCGGGAACTGGCCGACCAGTGGCGCGAGGAACTGCTCGACCACTCGACGATCGACCCGGCCGACATCGGGCTGTACCACGGCGGGACCAAGGATATCAGTCCCGTCACGATCGCGACCTACCAGATCGCCGGAATGGACCGCCACCGGAGCCTCTTCGACTCCCGCGAGTGGGGGCTGATCTGCTTCGACGAGGCGCACCACGTCAGCGCCCCCGTCTACTCCCGGACCGCCGAACTCCAGAGCAAACACCGGCTCGGACTCTCCGCCACCCCCGTCAGCGAGACCGGCAGCGAGGAGGAGATATACACCCTGATCGGCCAGCCGATCGGCGCCGACTGGGACTCGCTCTTCGAGGCCGGCTTCGTCCAGGAGCCGGAGGTGGAGATCCGGTACGTCCCGTGGCGCGACGAGATGGCGCAAAGCGAGTACGCGGCGGCGGACGGTCGGGAGCGCAGACGGGTCGCGGCCGAGAACCCGGCGAAAGTCGAGGAGATCCGCTACCTGCTGGCTGCCCACCGCGACAAGAAGGCGCTCGTGTTCGTCGAGTACCTCGACCACGGCGAGGCCATCGCGGACGCGCTCGACGCCCCCTTCATCAGCGGCGAGACGCCACACCACGAGCGCGCGGAGCTGTTCCGACGGTTCCGGGCGGAGGACGGGGGCGACGGCGACGAGGGGTCTCCCGACGCCGTCCGCGACGGCGACCTCGACGTCCTCGTCGTCTCCCGCGTCGGAGACGAGGGGATCGACCTCCCGAACGCCGAACTCGCGGTCGTCGCGAGCGGGCTCGGCGGCTCCCGGCGACAGGGGTCACAGCGCGCCGGCCGGACGATGCGACCGACCGGCTCCGCGCTCGTGTACGTCCTCGCGACTCGCGGCTCCAGCGAGGAGGAGTTCGCCCAGCGACAGATGCGCCACCTCGGCCGGAAGGGCGTCCGCGTCCGCGAGACGAACGTCGCGGAGTGACCGGGCGACGGACGCCGCGACCGAGAGACGAACGCCGTGCGCCGGGGCGACGACCGGCCGCCGAGGCCGAAGGCTTCAACACCCGTTCGGTCGAGTTCGCATCATGGACGCGGACGACCCCGCCGCTCGCGACGACCCCGACGACGCGGCCGACGACGACCGCCCGACCGTCGCCGAGGCGGTCGTCGACGCCATGCTCGCCCGCGGCGTCGACACCGTCTTCGGCATCCCCGGGAAACAGACCCTCCCCCTGAACCGGGCGCTCGCCGACCGCGACGCGCGGTTCGTCGTCGCCCGCCACGAGACCGCCGTCTCGCACCAAGCGTGGGGATACGCCGAGACGAGCGACCCGGAGGGAATGGCCGCCACCTGCGTCGTCCCCGGCCCGGGCGACACGAACGCGATGAACGGGCTGAAGAACGCCCTGAACGACTGCGTCCCGCTCCTCCACCTCGCCGTCGAGACGGAGCGCTCGGTCCGCGGCGGCGACGGCATCCACGAGACGCCGCCCGAGACGTACGACACCGTCGTCAAGGACAACGTCCTCGTCGACTCGCCGGCCGGCGCGGTCCCGGCGGTCGTCGAGGCGATCCGCACCGCCCGCGAGCACCCGCAGGGACCCGTCAGGGTCGGGATCCCGAAGGACCTCCTCGCGGGCCGCACGCCCCAGCCCGCGGTCGGGGACCGCGACCCATCGCCGCCGCCGGCCGCGCCCGCGGACGCGGTGCGCGAGGCCGCCGGCCTGCTTACCGACGCGCACTCGCCCGTCATCCTCGCCGGGGGCGGCGTCAGGCGATCGGACGCGAGCGACGCGCTGCGCGCGGTCGCGGAGAAGGTGGACGCACCGGTCGTAACGACGTACAAGGGGAAGGGGACGCTCCCCGAGACGCATCCGCTGTCCGCGGGGGTCCTCTGCGGCGGCGCCAGCGCGGAGCTGCGAGACCTCCTCGCGGAGGCGGACGTCGGTCTCGTCGTCGGCTCCGACCTCGACGCGGTCGCGACCGCCTCGTGGTCCGTCGAGATGCCCGAGTCGCTGGTTCACGTCACGCTCGACGGCGACGATATCGGGTTCGGCTACGACGCCGCCCTCGGGGTCGCCGCCGACGCCGACCGCTTCCTGCGCGCGCTCGACGACCGCGTCGACGGCGGGTCGGCCGCCGCCGAGCCGGCCGCGTCTCGCGACCGCACGGGCGCCGAACGCGCCGATTCGGTCCGCGCCGCCGACCGCGAGCGGTTCGCGGCGCTCTCGGGGTCGGCCGCCGGGGAGGACAGCGACGGTCCCGACGACGGCGACGGCCGCCCCCTCCGCTCGGTCGAGGTCCTCTCCGCGGTGCGCGACGCGGTCCCCGAGGAGGCTGTCGTCACCGCCGACGCGGGCGGGTTCCGGCTGTGGACGCTCGTCTCCTTCCCCGCCGCCGGGCCGCGGTCGTACGTCAACCCCGGCTCGTGGGCGACGATGGGGACCGGACTCCCCTCCGCGATCGGCGCCAAGCTGGCGAACCCGGACCGCGACGTCGTCGCGCTCACGGGCGACGGGGGGCTCATGATGTGCGTCCACGAGCTGCACACGCTGGCGAGCGAGGGAATAGACGTGACCGTCGTCGCGCTCAACAACGACGACTACGCGATCATCAGCGAGGAGGCGTCGCGCTCGTACGAGTTCTCCGAGGGCGCCTACGGCTGGGCGGAGACCGGGCTCGACCTCGTCGCGGTCGCGTCGGGGATGGGCCTGCCGGCGGAGCGGGTCCGCGAGCGCGACGCGGTCGGCGACGCCGTCGAGCGCGCCCGCGCTCGGGACGGTCCCGCGCTCGTCGAGGTCGTCACCGACCCGAACGAGCCGCAGGCGAGCGAGTGGATGACCGGGTCGCACCCGAGCGAGTGACCGGCCTCCGACCCGGATAAACCCCCTCCGGAGGCTTTCCGCCCCGTTCAGTTTCACGCCGGGCATTTCCGAGATCTGAAGCGATCTATATGAGCGCCCGACCACGAGTTCGCGTATGCGAAACCCGTGGGTCCACGACGACGTCCCGGACGACGCCGGGAGGGGGTACGACGGGCCGGTCCGCCTGCTGGCGGCGCTCATGTGGGGGTCGCTGGTCCTCCTCGTCGGGGGGTTCGTCCTCCTCTCCGGGGCGGGCGTCGTCGACCTCGCGGACGGCGGATCGCTCGGGGAGGTCGTCACCGGGGTCGTCGCCGCGCTCGCGCTCGCGCTGGCGGTCCCGATCCTGTTGCGGCTGCTCGCGATCTCGCGGGCGCTCGCCCTCCTCGCCTTCCTCGTGACGGGCGCCTCCGTCGGTCGGTTCGTGATCGCCCGGGAACCGGAGCGGTTCCGGGCGCTGCTCGACGCCCGCGACAGTCTCGCCGGGAACGCCGGCGCGCTTGGGGAACTCTTCGATTTCGTCGACTCGATGGCGCCCGCGGTCGTCGACGCCGCGGCGACGCTGGTCGTCGCCGTCCCGGTCGCCTGACGCGGAGACCGCCGCCTCGACCCGCCGCGTTCGGCCGGACGTGTGTGTTAAAAACACCCGTTGTGAATCCCGTCTATGACGCATCCGAACGACGTCGCCGTCGGCATCGTCGGTCTCGGCGGCATCGGGTCCCACCACGCGACGAAACTGGTCGAGCGCGGCGCGAACCTCGTCGGCGGGATGGACATCGACGCGGACGCCCGCGAGCGGTTCCACGAAGAGTTCGACCTCCCTGTCCACGCGGACGAGGCCGCGCTGTACGACGACTGCGACGCCGTGTTGGTCACCACGCCGAACCGGTTCCACGAGGAGTACGCGACCGCGGCGCTCGCGACCGGGCTCGACGTGCTCTTGGAGAAGCCGCTGGCGCACACGCTCGAAAGCGCCGAGCGGATCGCCGCCGCCGCCCGCGACGCCGATGGGTTCTGTACCGTCGGGTTCAACAACCGGTTCGCGGAGCCGGTCCGGGTGATAAAACACCACCAGGACGAGGGGCGCTTCGGTGAGACCGCCCACGTCGAGGCGAACTACGTCCGGCGGCGGGGCGTTCCCGGCCGCGGCTCGTGGTTCACCTCGGCGGACGTCGCGGGCGGTGGCGCGCTCATCGACATCGGCGTCCACGCCGTCGACCTGGCGCTCCACTTCCTCGACCACCCCGAGGTCGTCGAGGTCACCGGGGAGACGCGCTCGGAGTTCGGCGGCCGCGACGACTACGCGTACGTCGACATGTGGGGCGACGACGCCGGGCCGGAGGGGTTCGACGTGGACGACTCCGCGTCGGCGTTCGTCCGGACCGAAGACGGCTCCACGGTCTCGCTGGAGGTCGCGTGGGCGACGAACCGCCCGCCGACGAACGAGTTCGTGGTCCGGGGAACCGAGGCGGGCGCGACGTTCGACCGCGGCAGCGGCGACCTCACGATCCACGAGGCGGGGGTCGGCGGCGGCCACCACCTCTCGGACGCGACCGTGGAGACGCGCGAGGCGGACAGCCACGCCGCCGAGCAGGCGGCGTTCCTCGAGGCGGTCGCCGCGGGCGAGGCGCCCCAGATCAACACCGTCGAGGAGGGCCTGCGGGTCCAGCGCGTCATCGACGCCATCTACCGGTCCTCAGAGACCGGGGCGGCGGTCCGATTGGATTGACATCCGCTACAGAAAATAAATTCTCTCCCGATCCCGCTCAATACAGTCCACGTACCGAGACTACAGGCTGCTCGGCCTCCTCAATCCTACCATTTGTCACCGCTGAGGACGAGCGGCACGTATGGGTAGCGATGGTCTCATTGAGCTCGATCAGGACTGCTGGGCAGCGTTCGCAAAATACAATCTGGTGCTGGCAACGGGATTCGGTATTCTCGCTGTAGTCACCCGGACGGTGCTGGCAGACAACCTCTTATTGCTCGTCGAAAACGGGATACTCGCGCTGTTGTTCGGCGCTATCCAGACATACGCATGGCTCTCATCCTGATGTGTTTCGGTTCCGCTACCGACGAACTCGTCATGTTGGTGAAACGGGAAAGTCGCTGTCCGCTCCCGTCGCACGGTGTAACGACGGGAGACGGACAGCTCTCATCGACCGACTGTTTCAGGCGAGACTCCGTCTGAAGAGTGTTTCAACAGAAGTAACAGAGTCGGTCGAAGCCGACGGGCCTGCCGGGCGCTGACGCCCGTCCCGACCCTCGACGACGCCCGCCCCGACCCCCGGCGACCGCGTCCGCGATGGGAACCTATTCGGTGCTGGGCGCACTTCCGTCGGACAACTCGTGACCCGCGATTCCGGCCCGACGCCGCCCTCCGAACGGATCACCAGTCTTGACGCGCTCCGGGGGTTCGCGCTGCTCGGCATCCTCGTCATCAACATCCGCGTCTTCTCGATGCCGGAGCAGACCCTGCTCAACCCCAACGTGTACGGGGAGTTCAGCGGGCTCAACTACTGGACGTGGTTCGTCGGCCACGTGTTCGCGCAGTCGAAGTTCATCACGATATTCTCCGCGCTGTTCGGCGCGGGCGTCCTCATGTTCATCGAGAGCAAAGAGGAGAAGGGCCAAGACGCCGTCCGGCTCCACCTCCGCCGGACCGCGGTGCTGATCGCGGTCGGGCTCCTCCACGCGTACCTGCTGTGGTACGGCGACATCCTCGTCGCGTACGGGCTGACCGGGATCTTCCTCCTCTTCGTCCGCGACCTCGACGCGCGCCGGCTCGCCGGGCTGGCCGGGATATTCCTGCTTTTCATCCCCGCGCTCGAACTGTTCGCGGCGGTGTCGATCGGCGGCGAGGCGCTCGCCGGCCAGTGGATGCCGGCTGAGGCCGCGATCCGACAGGAGGTGGCCGCCTACCGCGGGGGGTGGCTCGACCAGATGAGCCACCGCGTCGGCTCGTCGTTCCAGCGACAGACCTCCGGGTTCATCGGGTCGAGCTTCTGGCGGGTCGGCGGCGTCATGCTGCTCGGCATGGCGCTGTACAAGCGGGGGTGCTGACCGGCGAGCGGTCGACCGCGTTCTACCGCCGGCTCGTCGCGGGCGGCGTCGTCGGCGTCGGTATCGTCGTCGCGGGCGTCGCGTACATCGAGGCGAACGACTGGAGCGCGGGCGCCGCGCTGTACTGGCGGCAGTTCAACTACGTCGGGAGCCTCCTCGTCGCGGGCGGCTACGTCGGCCTGATCACCCTGTTCGTCCGCTGGCGCGGCGAGGGAATCGTGACGCGCGCCCTCGCCGCGGTCGGCCGGACCGCGTTCACGAACTACCTGCTCCAGACGGTCGTCGCGACGACGATATTCTACGGGCACGGGCTGGGGCTGTTCGGCTACGTGAGCCGGTTCGAGGCGATGGGGATCGTGGTCGGGATCTGGGCGGGCCAGATCGTCCTCTCCGTGCTCTGGCTGCGCTACTTCCGGTTCGGGCCCGTCGAGTGGGTGTGGCGCACGCTCACCTACGGGGAGGCGCAGCCATTGCGGGTCGGAAACTGACCGCGCGTTCTCCGAACTGAGACTCGCGAGGACACGTTCAACACCCCGCGGGCGAACTCCCGCGTATGGCCGAGTTCGACGTTCACGACCACCGTCACGAGCTGAAACAGCTCCGCGATTCGGGCGCGACGAGCCTCTGGGAGAACCGCGAGGCGATGCCGTGTCCGGTGTGCGACGACGCCTTCTCGCGGTTGTTCGTCACGCGACAGACCGGGACGACGTTCCCCGAGAACGACGGCGCGCGCTTCTGTCTGCTGCGCGACGGCGACGCGGTGTACCTGTTTCGGCACTGAACGCACAGGCGATCGGTTACACGGAGCGTCGGCTCCGTTGAAATGCCTTCTTCAGATATATATCCGCCCGAAACGGCTGGTCGCTGAAGAGCGCTTCTTGATCGAGTGAGGGAGTGAGTATCGCAGATCGATGGCGATGAGCCGGTGTTTAAATAGCCGTGAGTGACGGTGCCGAGCGTTTATAAAAGCAGAGTGCGGTGGCGCGCCTGCGACCGGCCGCCACCGGCGGCCGCGAGTCAGCCCGCGAGGGAGTCGCTGGCGGCGCCAGCCGCCAGCGACGAGGCTGGGGAGGCGTGAGGTGCGGGGCGGTGCGGGGCGGTGCGGGGTGGTGCGGGGTGGGGTAGGACTCAAAGGGGCAGTCGCGAGGGCGAAGCACGCCGCAGCAAGCAGTGTGGCGCTACGCGCCACGGGCAGCCGGCGGCGAAGCCGCCGGCGACACCGCAGCGAGGGAGCGACAGCGACCGAGCGAGGAGCACAGCAAGGCGCGCGAGCCGTCGCGACTGGGGCTTTGAAGACGTTCACCGCAGCAGCGCCAGCCGCTTATAAACAGCCGCCGGCAACACCGCAATTCTACTTATAAATGGCCTCACAACGGACTACACCTACTCCCGCAATCGCTCGTCGCTACGTCTGTACTGAGCGCGATTGGGCCGGAATATCTCACTTGTGACGGATCACAACGGATCCGGGGCGTCAGTCGTCACCCACGGGATCCACGCCGGGGTCCGGGTCGTCGATGTACCGCTCGGTCCACGTGCCGCGCGAGAACCACGCGACGCCGACGACCGCGCCGAGGACGTTCCCGAGCGCCATGCCGACCCAGACCCCCGTCTCGCCCCACCCGGCGACGAACACGAGGTACGCCACGCTCGCGACCCGGCCCACCCAGAGGGTGAGGATCGAGATGACCATCGCGGTCTTCGTGTTGCCCGCGCCGCGGAACGCCCCGAGGATTACCTGCGAGACGCCGATGAAGGCGAACTCCACCGAGCGGATTCGGACGTACTCGACCGCGTGGCCGATCGTCGCGGGCGCGTCCGGCACGTCGCCGAGGAACGCCCCGACGATCGGCTCGGTGAACGCGACGGCGACGACCGCGACGAGGAACATGACGCCCGCGCCGGTCGTGGCCGCGAACTTCACCGCCTTGCCGGCGCGGTCTGCGCGGTTCGCGCCGAGGTTCTGCCCGACCATCGTGTCGATGGCGCGGCCGAGTCCCATCGCGGGCAGGAAGACGAGCGAGATGAGCCGGTTCCCGAGTCCGTAGGCGGCGACGACGGGCGGCGAGAACGTGACGATCATCGCCGTGAGCGTGATCATCGCGAGCGCGCTCGTCGTCTGCTCGACGCTGGAGGGGAGGCCGAGCCGGAAGATGTCGCGGATGAAATCGAGGTCGGGGACGAGGTGGCCGAAGGTTACGTCGGGGCCGTAGCCCGTCCCGAACAGGATCCAGAGGCCGATGGCGGTCGCGACGCCGCGCGAGAGGATCGTCGCGAGCGCGGCGCCCTGAATGCCGATCCCCGTGACCCCCGTCGCGGAGAGCAGAGTCGCCTCCAGCGCGATCAGGTCGAGCGCGGCGAGGCCCGGCACCGCTGCGAGCCACTCGAACAGCGGGTTCCCGTCGAACCCGAAGATGAAGAACGGGTCCAAGAGGACGTTCAGGAGGACGGAGACGAACATGACCGCCATCGGCGTCCGGGTGTCGCCGTAGCCGCGCATCAGCGCCGAGAAGACGAAGAAGCCGAACATCAGGGGGATCCCGGCGAAGATGACCTCCATGTAGTCGGCCGCGAGCGGGATCACGGTCGCCGCGGTGTCCGCGTCGCTCGGCAGGATCTCGAGGGCGGGACGGGTGTAGAAGTAGCCGCCGATCCCGATCAGCACGGACAGCACCGAGACGGTGAAGATCGTCTGTCCCGCGACGAGCCCCGCCGACCCGTCGCCGTCGGCGCCGGTGTACTGCGCGACGAGGATCGCGCCCGCGGTCGTGAAGCCGCCCGCGACCGCGATCAGCAGGAAGATGAGGGGGAACGCGAGGCTGATCGCGCCGACGGCCTCCGCCGAGAGCCGGCCGAGGTAGAGGGTGTCGACGATGTTGTACGTCACCTGTAACAGCTGGATGACGACGATCGGCCACGCGAGGCGGAACAGCGGCCGGAGGAGGCTCCCCTCGGTGATCGACTCGTCGTCGAGGGGCCCGTCGTCGCCCGGATCGCCGGGCGGGTCGCCGGCGGGATCGCTCGGGGGACCGTCGCGTCCGTCAGGCGGACCGTCGCCGCGTCCGTCAGGCGGACCGTCGCCGCGTCCGTCGGGCGGACCGCCGTCGGAGGGGTCGTCCGGGTCGGAAGCGGGCTTGTCGCTCACTAGTACGTAAACGCCGGGCGCGCTCTATCAGGGTTCCGATCCGGTCACCGATCCCGGCCCTCGTCGCCGGCGGAGTCCGCGGCGTCGGAGGCCTCGTCGACGGAGTTCGCGGGGGCCACCGCGTCGCCCGCGGCCGGATCGGCCGCAGCGACTTCCGCCGAGTCGGAGCCGGTGTCGACGCGGGCGACGCCGGAGGTGTCGTCGAAGACGAGGTGCCGGTGCGGGTACGCCATCTCGACGTCCGCCTCCGCGAACCGCTCGCGGATCCTCGTGTTCACCTCCGACTGGACCTTCGCCAGCTTGTAGGGCTTTTTCACCCAGTAGCGGAGCCGCAGCAGGACCCCGTTGTCGCCGAACTCGTGGATCCGGCAGTCGGGGCCCGCCATGTACCGCGCCACGCCGATGCGGATGTCGGGGCCGCCGTCGATGACGGCCTCGCTGTCGCGCGCCGCGCGCTCGACGAGCCGCCGGGCCTCCGAGACGTCGCTGCTGTAGGTGACCAAGACGTCGATCGACCGACGGGTCCGCTCGTCCTCCGCCGAGAAGTTCGTCACGTCGCGCTCGCGCATCGCCCCGTTCGGCACCACGAGAAACGTGTTATCGAGGGTGAATATCTTCGTGTACCGGATCGTGATGTCCTCGACGAACCCGGTCGTCCCGTCCTCTAACTGGATCATGTCGCCGATCTCGAACGGCTGGTCCGCGAGGATGAACACGCCGTTGATGAAGTTCCCCACGAGCGGCGCGAGGATGATACCGATGACGGCCGAGAACACCGCCGTCCCGAGGAGGAGGTCCGCGAACTGGAACCCGACGGCGTTGAGTCCGACGAACAGCGCGGCCGCGATCGTTCCCACCCGCACCCCGCGGACGATCGTCTGTGCGACGCTCTGTCGCGACACGCGGCGCGCCACCGGGCGCCCGATCAGTCGAACGATGAAGTTGGCGACGACGACGCCGAGCGCGACCGACGCGAGGACCGTCAGGAGGCTCGCTCCCGGGAGGTCACCGAGTCCGGAAGCGATGTCGGTGAGCCGCGAGACGACCCCCGGGACCGCCGGCGCCTCCGGAGAGACCATAGCGGATTCGCCGTCGGCCACCCGAAAAAGCGTTTCTCCCCGCGGGCGTCCGGGCGGCCTCGGGTTCGGACCCGGCTATCCGATCGCGACGGACGAGGACGGACGCGGTCGCGGCGAACCGACCGCGGCGGGGACAACCACTATCACGCGGCTGAGCGAAGGAGGAGTATGTCGCGACCGCCCGCGGATACGAGGGGACCGAGCTTCGGCGTCGAACACGACTCGCGGCCGGGAGCGACGGTCATCGTCGGGTTCTCGTCGTTCGGACTCGCCGGCCTCACCGCCGTCGACTACCTCGTCGACGACCTCGACCTCGCGGAGACGGGGCACGTCCGGGTCGGCGGGCTCCCGTCGATCACGCCGTTCACCAAGGGAGCCCCCCGGCACCCGATCCGGCTGTACTCCGCGCCGGACCTCGACGTCACCGTGCTGGTCGCGGAGCAGTTCGTCCCGCCGATGGCCGGCGAACGGCTCGCGGACGCGCTCCTCGACTGGACCGAGGCGAACGGGGTCGAAGAGGTCGCGGTGTTGGCGGGCGTCCCCGTGGCGCACGGTCCGGACGCCCACCGGACGTTCCACGTCGCCACCGAGGACTACCGCGCGGCGCGCTTGGGCGACGGGGTCGAGGTCCCCGCGATGGAGTCCGGCTTCCTCGACGGGACGAACGCCGGGCTGCTCGAACGCGGCCTCGAGTCGCCCTCGGCGTCGGCGTGCTCGTCACCCGGTCCACGCGCAGGCGCCCGACGTCGACGCCGCGGTGCGGCTTGTCGACACCGCGAACGAGATATACGAACTCGGCGTCGACGCGGCCCCGCTGGAGGCGTTCGCGGCGGAGATCCGGCGTCGCTACGAGGATCTTGCCGAACGGATGGAAGAGCGGGAGCCGGAGGGGAGCTACGACCGCATGTACATGTGACCGGCCGACGGCGGTCGGGGACGAAACCGGACTCTGAAAACGCGTACAACTCGTCCCATAGTAAAAAGCTATAACCCCCGCCCCCGTTCTCCCGATATGACAGACGATCTCCGGGACACGCTCGACCGGGTCGGAGACCGATTCAACCTCGGGGAATACGAGATAGACGCGTACCTCGCGGTGTTGGAACACGGCGAACTGACGGCGAGCGACATCGCCGACCGGACGGACATCCCGCAGCCGCGCGTGTACGACACCGTTCGGAGCCTCTCGGACCGCGGCCTCGTCGAACTCCGCGAGTCGCGGCCGATGAAGATCGTCGCCGTCGACCCCGAGGACGCCTTCGGTGACCTGCGCTCGTCGTTCGCGGAGATGGTCGACGAGCTGGAGGCCCGCTACACCGCGCCGACCCGCGAGACCGAGGCGGTGTCGCTCGTGAAGTCGCGCTCGACTATCCTCCGGTACCTCGAAGAGGTGATCGAGAACGCGGAGTACGAGCTCGCCGTCTCGCTCACCCCGGGGCTCCTCCGTCGGTTCCGCGACGAACTCGCCGCGAAGGTCGCCGCGGGCGTCAGCGTCGAACTGCTCGTCACGCCGGCCTCGAACGCGCCCGACCCGGCCGAGTTCGACTACCTCGAAGTCTCGACCATCGCGCGCGCCCGCCGCGGGATCACCACGCCAGTCCTCGCGGTCGGGGACGGGGAGTACTCCGTGTACGCCACCCAGGACGCCCTGCGCGACGACCGCGAGCGCTACGGCGTCATCTTCAACCGCTCCGCGCTCGGCTTCCTCGTCTCGGGCTTCTTCGGCACGGTCCTCTGGACGACCGCCGAGACGCTCGCCGCCGACGGCGAGGAGCGGCCCTTCCCGCGCCGCTACGCCTCGATCCGCCGCGCGGTGAAGGACGTCCGCGAGTTCGACGGCGAGGAGTTCTACGCGACCGTCGAGGGGCGCGACATCGAGACGGGGGCCGACGTGACCGTCCGCGGGAAGGTCGTCGACGTGGCGTTCGTCGACACCGAGGAGGTGGCGTCGCTGGTCGTCGAAACGGAGGACGGCCGCGTCGAGATCGGCGGGCGCGTCGCCGCCTTGGAGGACGTCGAGGGACAGGAGATCGTGATCGGCCGCGGCGAGCCGCCGGCGCTGTGAGGCGGCCGGGGGCCGCCGCGGCGTCGGCGTTCAAGTAGTTGCGGCCCGAAACGCGCCCGTGAGCGACGACGGCTTTTCGAACGACGACCGGGAGGCACCGACCGTCTCGTGCGAGCGGTGCGGCCGCGAGTGGACGCTCGACCGCGAGGTCGACGACCTCGACGCGGGCGGCCACGCAATAGAGCAGTTCGCGCTCGACCACGAGCGCCACACCGGTCACTACCCGGACGACGTGACCCCGTGGGTGGGCCGGTGTCAGCGGTGCCCGGACGGCGAGCGGTTCCTCTCGGAGCGGTCCGCGCGTCGCTGGGCGGAGTCGCACGCGCGACACACGCGTCACGCCGTCCGGCTCGAAGCCCCGAGGGGCCCCGACGACGTGATATCGCCCGAGTCAGACGGGAACGGTCAGTAGGGCCCGTCTCGCACTCGCCCTCACGGCCCGAGCGCGGCGATGTCGGCGCCGACCGCGGCGCGGGCGTCCGCCGGGTTCGGGTCGCTGTCGACGAGGTGGGTCCACTCGCACGCGGACAGCGCGGCGAGGCGGTCCCGGATCGCCGGCCTGTACGGCGCGGCCGCCGCGACGCCGTCGCCGTCGCCCCAGACGTCGTCGATCACGGTCCGCGAGTCGATCCGGACCTCGACGGTTTCCGGGTCGCAGCGCGCGGCCAGCGCCTCTAACCCGAGGTGGAGGGCCGCGTACTCCGCGGTGTTGTTCTCGGCGCTGGCGCCGACCGGCCGCCCCAACCGAGCGACCGGTCCGCCCTCGGTCCGGATCACGGCGCCCGCTCCGGCCGGTCCCGGATTGCCGCGGGAACTCCCGTCGACGTAGAGGACGACGTCGCGGTCGCCGGAGCGCCGTGAGTCGCCCTCGGAGGGCGGGCCGGCGGCGAGGACCTCCTCGACGGCGGCGCGGATCTCGCCGTCGCTCGTCCCCGGCGAGAACAGGCCGCCGTAGCCGGTCACGGCCCCGTCGATCGCCTCGATCGCGGGGCCGATCTCGTAGCCGTACAGCGCGAGGACGTCGTCGACCCGGCTCGCGAGCGGCGAGAGCCTGTCGGTGGGGAGTTGGTCCATGTTATCTCGGTGGAACCGCGCGCTTCGCGTCGGTTCGTCGCCCTCACATTGGACAGCGCGTACAAAAACCCGAGGGGCCGGGCGCGGGTCACGGGCGGGCACACCGACAGCGTATTTACGTCCCGGCTCCCACCGATTCGACATGACGCTCGTCGTGGTCCCGGTCCGGTTCCCTCCCTCGTCGCACTCGGCGGCGACGCTCCGAGAGGCGGCCCGCGTCGCCGAGGAGCGCGACGCCGACCTCACGATCCTCCACGTCGACCTCTACCAGCAGTCGGGCGGCGTCTCGCGCAGCGACCTCAAGCGCGCCGTCGAAGAGCGGATCGGCCGGATCGACCGCGCGCGCTACGTGGTCCGCCGCGGGTTCCTCGTCGAGGAGACGATCCTCGAAGAGGTCGTCGCGGAGGGGGCCGACGTCGTCGTCATCGGCTCGAAGCAGGCCGGTCGGTGGCGGCGGATGGTCCAGAAGCTGCTCTCGGACCCCGACATCGACTCGTTCCTCCGCGGCGAACTCGACTGCACCGTGATCACCGTCGACGCCGACGGCGAGACCACGACGGACGAGTCGGGCGCTGACGACGCCGTTCCCCTCCCCGACGAGAGCGGCGGCGACTAACCGCGTCCGGCCCGTCGACGGGGCGCCCGTCCGGCGCTCGGCCGACCTACGCCGCGACCTCGTACCGCCGCTCGTACTCGATGACGGTCGCCACGCGGTCGGCTATCTCCTCCCCGTACTCGCGCTCGACGACGTGTAAGGCGAGGTCGATACCGGAGGTGACCCCGCCGGCGGAGAGGAGGTCGCCGTCGTCGACGACGCGCGCGTCGACGACCTCCGCGCCCGACTCCCGAAGCTCGTCGAGCGCCGAGGCGTGGGTGACGGCGCGGCGGCCGTCGGTGACGCCCGCCTCCGCGAGCAGCATCGAGCCGGTGCACACCGAGGCGATCCGCGTGCCGGCCGCGTGGTGCGCCGCCAGCGCGCGCGGCACGTCGCCCTGCTGGGCCTCCGCCCACGCGCTCGCCGCCTCGTCGCGCGCGCTCCAGCCGCCCCCGGGGACGACCAGCAGGTCGGGCGCGCCGTCGGCCTCCGGGTCGGGGAGGACTCCATCCACGCCGACGCGGGTCCCGTGGCTCGCCGTCACCCGATCGCGCTCGTCGAGCGTGACGTACCGGACGCGGCCGTCCCGCCCGGCGTCGTCACCGTCGCCGGCGCCGGCGTCGGCCGTCTCCTCGGCGGCGAAGCCGAGCGCGTAGTCGAACACCTCGTACGGGCCGATCCCGTCCAGCTCGTCGAAGCCGTCGTACAGCAGAATGTCGACGTTCACACCGCTCCGCAGGGCGGCGGGCGGCTTGTGGGTTCCCCTCCGAACGCGCCCTTTTACCCCCCGCTTCACAACTCACCAGTTCTCTCGGCTACTCGGCCGCGCCCCAGTCCTCGACGCGCTTGGGGCGGTCGGAGACCGCCATCACGTCGAGGTCGTCGTTCGCGTGGTCGAGCGCCTCCAGGGCCGCCTTCGCGGAGGCGTGCGTCGAGAAGTAGGTGATCTCCTCCTCGACGGCGACCTCCAGCAGGTCGCGCTGGCGCGAGACGATGAGGTCGAGGTCGCCGCGCTTGGCCGCCTCGATCAGGTCGGTCGCCTCGCTCAGCTCGAAGTGCTCCGCGTAGCCCGCGACGAGCGCCTCCCCTTCCTCGGTGCCGGGGTCCGGGAACTCCTCGGCCGAGAGGTCGACGACGGCGGTGCCCGACTCCGGGATCGGCTTACCCGTAGAGTCCTGCGCCTTGTCGTACGCCTTGCCGAAGGAGGTCGCGGTGCCCATCACCTCGCCCGTGGACTTCATCTCCGGGCCGAGCCGCGGGTCCGAGCCCGGCAGGCGGTCGAACGGGAGGACGACCTCCTTCACCGAGCGGTGTTCGGGGATCTGCTCGTCGGCGTCGAGGTCCGCGAGGGTCAGGTCGTCGGTCATCACCTTCGCCGCGAGCTTGGCGATGGGGACGCCCGTCGCCTTCGAGACGAACGGGACGGTCCGCGAGGAGCGCGGGTTCGCCTCCAACACGTACACCTCGCTTTCCGCCTCGCCCTCGACGCCCGTCACCGCCAGCTGGACGTTGAGCAGGCCGACCGTGTCGAGCGCGCGGGCGATGTCCTCGGTCACCTCGCGGACCCGCGCCAGCGTCTCGTCGTCGAGCGAGCGCGGCGGGATCATACACGCGGAGTCGCCCGAATGGACGCCAGCGCTCTCGACGTGTTCCATCACGCCGCCGAGGAGGACGTCCTCGCCAGGGCGAGACTCCGTCTCGCTTGCAGGCGCGTGTGACGCGCCGACGTCGGCGACCGCGTCGACGTCCAGTTCGACCGCGTCGTCGAGGAACTGGTCGACGAGGATGGGCTTGTCGGGCGAGACGCGGACCGCCTCCTCGATGTACTCCTCTAGCTCCGCGTCGTCCTCGACGACGCGCATCGCGCGCCCGCCGAGCACGTAGGAGGGGCGCACGAGGACGGGGTACCCGATTTCGTGAGCGAGTTCGAGCGCCTCGTCCTCGCTGGTCGCGGTGCCGCCCTCGGGCTGGGCGACGCCCAACTCGTCCATCAGGACGTTGAACCGGTCGCGGTCCTCCGCGAGGTCCATCGCCTCGACGCTCGTCCCCAGAATCTCGCAGTCCAGCCCGCGGCGCTCGATCTCCGCCTGAAGGGGTTCGCCCACGTTGACGGAGGTCTGGCCGCCGAACTGGACCATCACGCCGTCGGCGCCGGTCGTCTCGATCACGTCGGCCACCTCCTCGGCGGAGATGGGTTCGAAGAACAGCCCATCGGAGGTGTCGTAGTCGGTCGACACCGTCTCGGGGTTGTTGTTGATCACGTGCGCGTCGATGCCGAGTTCGCGGAGCGCGCGCACCGCATGGACCGCGCAGTAGTCGAACTCGACGCCCTGCCCGATGCGGATCGGGCCGCCGCCGACGACCACGACGCTCTCGACGTCGGGGTCGACGCGGACCTCGTTCGCGGCGCCCGCGGTGTCGGCCCCTTGGAGGAACTCCGGCAGTCGTGCGGAGTAGTAGTACGGCGTGGAGGCCTCGAACTCGCCCGCGCAGGTGTCGACCTGCTTGTAGGTGCGGTCGGGCACCGCGCTCTCGACTGTCCCCACGTCGGCGTCGACGCCGCCGGCGGTCGCGGTCGCGGCGATCTCCGCGTCGGTGCGGCCGACCATGGCCGCCTCGGTGAAGTCGCCCTCGGCGGCCGCGGCGGTGCCGTCGGCGATCTTCTCGAAGCGCTCGACGTACCAGCGGTGGATGCCGGTGAGGTCGATCACGTCGTCGACCTCGTAGCCGCGGTCGAACGCCTCGAACATCGCGTACGGGCGGTCCGGGCTGGGGCGTTCGAGGTACTCCGATTCGAGTTCGTCGTCGTCTACCTCGTCGAAGTCGACCGCGGGGTCGTACTCCGAGGAGCGGAGCGCCTTCACCATGCTCTCCTCGAACGTCCGGCCGATGGACATCGCCTCGCCGGTGGACTTCATCGCCGTGCCCAGCTCGAAGTCCACGTCGTCGAACTTGTCGATTGGCCAGCGCGGCACCTTCGTCACCACGTAGTCGATCGCCGGCTCGAAGGCGGCGGTCGTCTCGCCGGTGATCTCGTTTTCGATCTCGTGGAGGCGCTTGCCCAAGGCGACCTTCGCCGTGACGCGGGCGATGGGGTAGCCGGTCGCCTTCGACGCGAGCGCGGAGGAGCGCGAGACGCGCGGGTTCACCTCGACGACGCGGTACTCGCCGCCCGGCGTCCCGTCGTCGTGCCACGCGAACTGGATGTTACAGCCGCCCTGAATGCCGAGGTCGCGGATCACTTCGAGCGCCGCGTCGCGCATCTCCTGATGGCCGTCGTCGGGGATCACCTGCGAGGGGGTGACGACCGTCGACTCGCCGGTGTGGATCCCCATCGGGTCGATGTTCTCCATGTTACAGATGATGATACAGGAGTCGTCGGCGTCCCGCATCACCTCGTACTCCAACTCGACCCAGCCCGCGATGGACTCCGTGATCAGCACCTCGCTGTTGCGCGAGAGGCGGAGTCCCTTCCGGACGCGCTCGACCAGCTCCTCGAACTCGTCGACGACGCCCGAGCCGGAGCCCCCGAGCGTGTACGTCGTCCGCGCGATGACCGGGAGCCCCCCGACCGCGTCGACCGCGTCCTGAACCCGCTCGCGGAAGTACTCCTCGTCGAAGTCGGTGACCGACTCGTCGTCGTCTAAGGAGATGGTCGTCGACTTCGGCACCGGCTGTCCGAGGCCCTCCATCCGCTGGCGGAACAGGTCGCGGTCCTCCGTCGCGTAGATGGTGTCGAGCGGCGTCCCCATCACTTCGACGTCGTGCTCTTCCAGAATTCCCTCCTCGGCAAGCTCGGCGGTGACGTTGAGTCCGGTCTGGCCGCCCAGCCCGGCGATGACGCCGTCCGGCTCCTCGATCCGGATGACCTCCGCGATGGCCTCCGGGGTGATCGGCTCGATGTACACCCGGTCGGCCGTCTCGGGGTCGGTCATGATCGTCGCGGGGTTCGAGTTCACTAAGACGACGCGGGCGCCCTCCTCTTGGAGCGCGCGACACGCCTGCGCGCCGGAGTAGTCGAACTCGGCCGCCTGCCCGATCTGTATCGGTCCGCTGCCGATGAGTAGAATCGTCCGGTCCTCGCTCATTACGCGGACGGAATACGCTCATCGTAATAAGGTCGGCGGTAGAGTACGAATCTCGCAGCAAATTTGCGATTTTCGCAAGCGGTCGAGTACCACGGTGGTTGCTACTGCACCGCGTGATCTCCGACACGACCGCCGCGAACGGAAGCCTCGATGTCCAGAACGTGCGGCGCGTCGCCGCCGAATACGGGGGCTGAGGCGCCCACCACAAGGAATTTACCGAGATGTCGGGAATCCCGTGACGGACATGACCTGTTCCCGCCGCCGTGCCCTCCGACTGCTCGGCGCCGCCGGCGCGGCTGCCGCGACCGGCGGGTGTCTGAGCCCCGGCAGCCTCGACTCGTACGCGCTCATCGCTGACGAACTGGACCTCTCGTCGATCGGACGTCCGTATCTGTGGCCCGATCCGACCGAGATCGACGCCGTGACCCGCGTCGACTTCGCGACCGAGACCAAGACGGCGTACCTCTCGGAGCTGTTCGAGACCGGGAACGTGACGGTCAGGCAATGGCCGCTCGTCGGCCGCGATCGGTGGGGGACGGAGACGCGGCCGCGCCCGACGTTCCTCGAACGCGACGGGACCTTCTACGAGGTTCGAATCGAATCGGAACGTTCCCTCGAACGGGAGCGATGGCACTTCGCGCTCGAACGCCGCGACGAGACGCCGCCCGACGACGCGACGGTGGCGCGGCCGCCGTTCGACCTCTCGGACCAAGACGAGCGCGTGCTCGACGCGGCGCTCGACGCCGTGTACGCGGGCCACGACGGCTTCCTCGGCGACCCCGAGTTCGACGGGCTTCAGACCGTCGAGTTCCACCACGGGCTCGACGCCGACGCCAGCGACCTCGTCCCGTCGCCCGCGTTCGAGTTCGTCGAGTACGAGGACGAGTTCTTCCGAACCGTCGCGGAGCGTCGGACGGTTCGGGTTCCGGAGTGGACGTACGCCGTCACCGAAATATCGGACGTACGGAGCGAGTTCACCGAACACGCGCGCGAGCGGATCGTCGAACGCGACCTGAACGCGGCCGGGCTCTCGGAGGCCGCTCGGGGGGTGTTAGACGACGCGATAGCCGACGAACCGCGTCGGTACGAGGAGGGCGCGCCGCCGTCGGAGGCACTCGACGAGGCCCTCGACGCGCTCGGTATCGCCGGCGACCTCCGGCCGATAGGCGACTACGACGACCGCGTCGACTTCCGGAACGTCGTCGTCGAGTACCGAGACGGGGTCTCTCGGTTCGATCTGATAGTCTCGCCGTAGCAGGCGCCGCAGTAAGAGCGGCCGCCCTCAGGTATCGAGCCGGTACCGGTACGGCTGTCCCGCGATGACCTCGACCTCGCCGCGCTCGGCCCGGCGCCCCAGCACCGTCGCGACGCGGTGCGGGCTGTCGATCGCCTCGCAGTCGTCGCACTCCTCGACGAGGGCGAGGATCTCCCGGGCCGTCAGCGGCTCGTCCGCCTCGGCGAGCACGCCGCGGATCCGGTCGTACCGGTCGTATTCGCCGGCGCTCATGTGTCTTACGTACGGTCTCCGAACATATAGGGTTGAGTGAGACAGAAGTCGGACGGCTGTCAGACACGAGGCGTGAAACGGCCGTATGTCGGCGTTTGAGCGGTCTTCGGGGAGCGAACCGAGACCGGCCGGTCCGATTCAGGCGTAGGGATCCTCGGCCTCGAGGTCGCGCTCGGCGCGGTACTGCTCGACGAACTCGCTCACGTCGAACTCGACCATCTCCTGTTCGAACGCCGACAGCGCCTCGTCGTCGTCCGCGTGGCTCACGGCGTGTTCCATCAGCTCGACGACGAGTTCCACGACGACCTCGTGGAGCCGGCGGGAGTCGAACTGTGCCACCCACACCATCGCGTACCCCACGTCGGCGTTCTCGCTGGCGTCGTGCGAGACGACGGCCTCCGGGAACTCCTCTAAGACGACGCCGAGCAGGTGCGGCGTGTCGAACTCCGGCATCTCCTCGCTGGTCGTCTCGATGGCCTCGCGGAGCACCTCGACGAGGAAGTCCGGGAGGAACCGCTCCGGGGGGTGGACGTCCATCACGACCGCGTGGGTCTCCCCGCAGTCGCACTCGTACTCGCGCATTCCGAGATCCAGTGCGCCCACGCCGATCGCCTCCCCGCAGGGCAGCTCCAGCGCGTTCTCGTCGCCGCCGGGGACGCGGGGCTGAGACATACCCCCGCTTGGTCGCTGGCGAGGTTAAAAGGTGCGAAACGGGGCGGCGGCTCGTCGCGAGAGCGGTGCGGGTCCGCTACTCGGTGTCCTCGTAGCCGGGCTCGTGGTCGGCGTCGCCGCCCTCGTCGCCCTCGCCGCCCTCGCCGTCCTCGCCTCCCTCGTCGTCGCTTCCGGCGTCCGTCTCAACCTCCGCTTCGACCTCGATCTCGATCCCGTTCGCCTCGTAGGTCGCCTCGATCGCCTCGGCGCCGTCGCGTTCGATCTCCAGTTCGTCGCGGTCGACCTCCACTTCGACCTCCACGTCGACGGTCACGTCGTCGGACATAGTCGCCGCTCAGTACGTGTCGTGAACGCAAAAACGGTCGGACGGTGCGGACCGCGGCGAACGGTCTACTGGAACCCGATCCGGCCGCCGGTGTCGCGCAGCGACTCGCCGCCGCCGCCCTTGAACTGCTCTCTGACGTCCTCGTAGTACGCGAGGATGTCGTCGTTTATCGTCGGCCGCACCGACTCCATCGCGCGCCGGAAGTGCTTCATCTCGACCTCCTCGGCGTCGTCGTCGTCGCGCAGGGCCTCGATGGCGGCCTCGCGGGCGATCCCCTCTAAGTCGGAGCCCACGTAGCCGTCGGTTATCTCCGCGACCTCGCGGAGGCTCACGTCGGGCGCGAGCGGCGTGTTCTGCGTGTGGATGTCGAGGATCTGCTCGCGGCCCTCCTGATCTGGCTGGCCGATCATCACGAGGCGGTCGAACCGCCCCGAGCGCAGCAGCGCGGGGTCGATCATGTCCGGGCGGTTGGTCGCGCCGATGACCATCACGTCGCCCATGTCTTCAAGGCCGTCAAGCTCCGTCAGGAGCTGGTTGACGACGCGCTCGGACACGTTGTTCCCCATCTCCTGCCCGCGCGAGGGCGCGAGGCTGTCCAGTTCGTCGAAGAAGATGATCGTCGGGCTCACCTGCCGGGCCTTCCGGAAGGTCTGCCGGATCGCCTTCTCCGACTCCCCGACCCACTTCGAGAGCAGCTGCGGCCCCCGGACCGAGATGAAGTTCGCGTTCGTCTCGTTGGCGACCGCCTTCGCCATCAGCGTCTTCCCGGTTCCGGGCGGTCCGTACAACAGCACCCCCTTCGGGGCGTTGACGCCCATCCGGTCGAACTTCTCCGGCGAGGTGAGCGGCCACTCAACCGACTCCTGAACCTGCTGTTGGGCGTCGCTGAGCCCGCCCACGTCGTCCCACGATATCTTCGGCAGCTCGACGAGCACCTCGCGCATCGCGGAGGGCTCGACCTCGTTGAGGGCGCCCGAGAAGTCGTCGCGCTTGACGATCATCCGGTCGATGAGGCTCGGCGGCACCTCCTCCTCGTCTAAGTCGATCTCCGGGAGGTACCGCCGGAGCGCCTTCATCGCGGCCTCCTTCGTGAGGCTCTCGATGTCGGCGCCGACGAAGCCGTGCGTCTCGTCCGCGAGGTGGTCCAAGCTCACGTCGTCCGAGAGCGGCATCCCGCGGGTGTGGATCTGGAGGATCTCCTTGCGGCCCACCTCGTCGGGGACGCCGATCTCGATCTCGCGGTCGAACCGGCCCGGCCGGCGGAGCGCGGGGTCGACGCTGTCGACGCGGTTCGTCGCGCCGATGACGATCACCTGTCCGCGCGTCTCTAACCCGTCCATCATCGTCAGCAGCTGGGCGACGACGCGTCGCTCGACCTCGCCGGTGACGTCCTCGCGCTTGGGCGCGATCGAGTCGAGCTCGTCGATGAAGATGATCGAGGGCGACTCCTCTTTCGCGTCCTCGAAGATCTCCCTGAGCTGCTGTTCGGACTCGCCGTAGTACTTCGAGATGATCTCGGGGCCGGCGATCGAGAAGAACGACGCCGACGTCTCGTTGGCGACCGCCTTCGCGAGCAGCGTCTTCCCGGTGCCCGGCGGGCCGTGGAGCAGGACGCCCTGCGGCGGCTCGATGCCGAGCTTCGAGAAGATCTGCGGGTGTTTCATCGGCAGTTCGACCATCTCGCGGACGCGCTGGATCTCCGACTGGAGGCCGCCGATGTCCTCGTAGGTGATCCCGCCGCCAGTCTTCTCGAACCCGGAGATCGGTTCCTCACGCAGTTCGACCTCGGTGTCCTCGGTGATGAGACAGACGCCGTCCGGCTCCGTCTCGACCGCGATCAGCGGGATCGCCTGCCCGGGCGACCGCATGAACGGGTGGTTCGTCGACGACATCACGGGGACGATGTCGCGCTCGACGACCGGGCGCTTGAGGATCTGGCGTTTCACCATGCCGGCGGCGTCGGAGCCGAACTGGACCGACGCCTCCTCGGGCGGGGCCAAGACGAGCTTGTCGGCCTTCTCGGCCTCCGCCTTCCGGATGGTGACGCGCTCGCCGATGCCAACGTCCGCGTTCTGGCGGGTGAACCCGTCGACGCGCACGGTGTCGGTGTTCCAGTCCTGGCGGTCCGCGCGCCAGACCTTCGCGGCGGTGGTCTCCGCGCCCTCTATCTCGATGATGTCGCCGGGCGAGAGCTTCAGGTGCAACAGGGTGTCGGGGTCGAGTCGGGCGATGCCGCGCCCCGAGTCGTTCGGGTACGCCTTCGCCACTTCGAGTTGGACTTCGTTCATGGTTCCTCGCGGGGGATAGTCGTATCTGGACCCGGTCCGGGAATAAGCCTGTTGCCCGTGCCGCCGCCGGGCCGCACCGAGGGACCGGCGACCGCGTCAGGTTGTGTTATCATATAGCACGGTTAGGCGTCCGTTCTTAAAACCTCGTCGTAAGCGTGCGTTTTCGCCGTGGACTCGGGGCCGGCCGTGGCGGGCGTTTTTTGCCCGTTCGCGGCGACGTCCCAGCGTGTTCGACTCCCTCTCCGACCCGATGCGGTCGCTCCTCTCCCGGCTGGCCTTCCTCGTCGCCGGCGTGCTCGTCGGCGCGACGCTGAACGCGCTCGACGTCGGCGGTCTCCTCGCCGTCCCGCTCGCGGCTGTCGGGTTCGTGGTCGTCGGGGAGCTGTACCTGTTCGCGACCGGCGGAGACCGTTTATAAATAACAACGCCGAACTGCGGTGGCGCGTGCCTCCGAGGGGCCGCCGAAGGCGGCCGCGAGGAGCACGCGCGAGGGAGTCAGTCGCCCGGAGCGGAGCGACGGGCGACTGACGAGGCTGGGGAGGTGTGAGGTGCTGTGCGGTCGGGCGGGACTCAAAGGGGCAGCCGCGAGGCGGGCGCAGGCGACACAAGCACCGCAACAAGGGAGCGAACGGAGTGAGCGACCGAGTGAGGAGCGCAGCGAGCGTGCGCCCGCCTCGTGGCTGGGGCTTTGGGGTGTTCGCCTCCGATTCGTCGTCACCGATTTATAAATAGCAGACGGCCATCGCTCAGATACTTATAAACAACCGTTCGACCAATTCAGCGAAGTCAATCCCGAGGTATTTGTCCGGCAGTCGCCTCGGGAGCACCATGCGAACGCTCGTCTTCGACGGTCGGACCGGGGCCGCCGGCGACATGATCTGCGCCGCGCTGGTCGCGGCCGGCGCCGATCCCGCGGTCCTCGACCCCGTGAGCGACGCGCTCCCGGTCCGGTACGAGGTCGGTGAGACGGAGAAGAACGGGATCCGAGCGACGGCCGTCGACGTCCTCGTCGACGGCGACAACGAGGCGGCCGAGGCTAACTCGGACCACGGCCACAGCCACGACCACGACCACGACCACGACCACAGCCACGACCACGACCACGACCACAGCCACGACACGGCGTCTCCCGCAGACGCTGCTTCGGCCGAGGGCGCCGGCGTCCACCGGAGCTACCGCGAGGTGGTCGACCTCGTCGAGTCGATGGCGCTCCCCGACCCCGTCGAGTCGACCGCGCTCGACGCCTTCGAGCTACTCGGACGCGCGGAGGCCTCGGTCCACGGCACCGACCTCGACGAGATCCACTTCCACGAGGTGGGCGCGGACGACGCGATCGCCGACGTGGTCGGCGCCGCGCTGCTGCTCGCCGACCTCGACCCCGAGCGCGTGGTCACGACTCCCGTCGCGGCCGGCGGGGGGACGGTCGAGATGAGCCACGGGACGTACCCGGTCCCGGCCCCGGCGACGACCGAGATAGCGACCCGCGCCGGGTTCCGGATCGTCGGCGGACCGATCGACCGCGAACTGCTCACTCCGACCGGCGCCGCGATCCTCGGTGCGGTCGCGGAGGGAGTCGACGCGGTCCCGGATCTCGCGGTCGAGCGCACCGGCTACGGCGCCGGTGACGCCGACTTCGAGCGCCACCCGAACGTCCTGCGCGCGCTCCTCGGTGACGGCGGTCGACCCGGAGACGAAGCCGACGAGGCCGATGGGACCCACGAGACCCACAACGCGGACGCCCACGCGGAACACGATCCCGACGGCGGACTCGTCCACGACGACATCGCCGTCTTGGAGACGAACCTCGACGACGCCGCCCCCGAGGTGCTCGGCGGGCTTCAGGAGACGCTTTCGCGCGCCGGCGCACGAGACGTAACCATCGTTCCGACGACGATGAAGAAGTCACGGCCCGGCCACCTCGTCAAGGTCATCTGTAAGCCCGCGGACGCCGAGGCGGTCGCGGAGCGGCTCGCCCGCGAGACGGGGACGCTCGGCGTTCGGCAGTCCGGCGCGAGCCACCGGTGGATCGCGGAACGCGAGTTCGAGACGGCGACGCTCCGGGTCGACGGCGCCGACCACGAAGTGAGCGTGAAGATCGCGTCGACGACGGAGGGCGAGCCCTACGACGTCAGCGGGGAGTACGACGACGCGGCCGCGGTCGCGGAGGCGACCGGGCTCCCGATCCGGGAGGTGCTCAGGCGCGCCGAGACCGACGTGCGGGAGCGGCTCTCGGAGGAGTAGCCGAGGGTCCCGCGACCGGTCGCCCCGTCAGTCGGGCGGGTCGACGCGCTCGACACGCTCGGGGTCGACGCCGAAGCCGCCGGCGAGCCGTTCGCGGACCCGGTCGACGACGAACTCCTGTTCAGCCTCGACCTGCGCTCCGGGCGCCGCCCCCTCGTCGACCGCGAGGGTCGCGACCGCCTCGACCGTGGTGTCGTTGAGGCCGGGCCGGAGGCCGGCGATCTCGATCTCCTCGACGCGGAGCCCGTCGATTCGTTCGATCTGTGCTCTGGCGCCGGCGACGAGGTCGCCGGCGGCCGCCTGCGAGACGCGGACGGTCACCGTCGCCTCGACCGACGGCGTGTGGATGGCTGCCGCCATACGCCCTCGCCGCGAGTCGAACGCGGCGCGGCCGGTCTGCGTCCCGGTCCGAACCCGGGAAGCGACCGGTCCGCGGCCTCGAACGCGCCGACGGCGAGCCACCGACTGGGGTCACAGCGGGGCCACCGACGGCGACGCTCGCGAGGGAGACGGCCGTCCGACTCGACGCGCGCGACGGACAGCGGCGGCTGGAGAGAACGGGAGGTGGTCCGTCCCGCGGGGAAATCTCCCCAGCCGACGCGCGTCACGCGGTCGGGCGGACGGACCGTAGGTTCGGAATCCCGTAGCCGGTCCCGATCCACCCGAGGAACGCGACGCTCGCGGACCGCACGAGCGTCGAGGTGGTGGAGCGGGTCATAGTCGGGATCCGCGGCGCGGGAAACGCCGTCATCAACCACCTGTATCGGTTTCGTATTAAAATTATGTTAGTTATGTGACCGCATGCCACGGCAGGTTCCGTCCGGAAGTCCCCGAGAACACGCCGGAGCGGCCGCGGGCGCCGCGTTCCGTCGCCGTCGAGACGACAGGCCTATGCCGACCGCCCGACCAGTTGCGCGTAAGCAGTCACCGTCATGATCGAGCGAATTCACACGTCGGACGTCGAACCGGACGCGGACGAGGTCGCCATCGCCGGCCACGTCCACGAGATCCGCGATCTGGGAGGCCTCGTCTTCCTCATCGTGCGCGACCGCGAGGGGCTCATCCAGATCGTCTTCAAGGAGGAGCGCGAGCCGGAGCTGTTCGAGGCCGTTCAGGACGTCGGCGCCGAGGACGTGGTCCGGGTCGTCGGCGAGCCGTTAGAGAGCGACCAGGCGCCCGGCGGCGTCGAGATCGCGCCCACCGAGTACGAGGTCATCGACGAGGCGGACTCCCCGCTCCCGCTGGAGATCTCGAAGGACATCGAGGTCGACCTCTCGACCCGGCTCGACAACCGCGCGCTCGACCTCCGGAAGCCGGAGACGCTCGCGGTGTTCACCCTGCGTTCCGAGCTGGTCACCGCGATGGAGGAGTGGTTCGAAGACGAGGGGTTCGTCGACATCAAGACGCCGCTGATCTCGAAGGGCGGCGCCGAGGGCGGCGCGGAGCTGTTCCCGATCCTCTACTACAACCAGGACGCGTTCCTCTCGCAGAGCCCCCAGCTGTACAAGCAGATGCTGATGGCCTCGGGCTACGAGGCCGTCTACGAGACGGGCACCGCGTTCCGCGCCGAGGACTTCGCCACCTCCCGGCACGTCTCCGAGATATCGATGTTCGACGTGGAGCTGGCGTACATCGACGACGAGGACGACGTGATGGACGTGCAGGAGGAGTCGCTGCGCTACGCGCTCCGCGAGGTCGCGGCGAACGCCGAGCGCGAACTCGACCTGCTCGACGTCGACCTCGAAGTCCCCGAGGACGACTTCCCGCGGATCACCTTCGACGAGGCGCTCGACATCCTCGAAACCGAGTACGGGCACTTCCCGGACGACCCGACCGACCTCGACACGAAGGGCGAGAAGCTGCTTGGCGAGCACTTCGAAGAGCAGGGCCACCCGGCGTTCTTCGTCGTCGGGTACCCCGACGAGAAGTTCTACTACATGCAGGACGTGCCCGAAGACGAGATCGCCTCTCGGAAGTTCGACCTCATCTACAAGGGTCAGGAGCTCTCCTCGGGCGGCCAGCGCGAACACGACGTCGAGCGCATGGTTGAGGTCATGGAGGAGGAGGGCGTCGAGACCGCGAACTTCGAGTTCTACATCGAGGCGCTGAGCTACGGCACGCCCCCCCACGGCGGCTACGGACTCGGCATCGACCGCCTCGTCCAGAAGGTCGCCGGCCTCGACAACATCAAGGAGGCGATCATGTTCCCGCGCGACCCGAACCGGCTGGAGCCGTAGCCGGACCGTCCGACCTCGTCGCGCACCGCCGACCGCCGACGCGGTCCGACCTCGACTGCGCGACCGCCGTCGTCAGAGACTGTCTTTTATAAGTGTCCGCTCTTTCGACCCGGATTCCGTTTTCAGGCCGTCTACTCCCCATTAAACCGGATTAAATCGGGCGAAACTCGGCTGAACGGCTTGGGGTATTAAACCGTGTCGGGCACCGAGGGGAAGTTGCTATGAACGCACTCCGAACGACGCTGCTCGTGGCGCTGGCCACGGTGGTACTGATCGGGACCGGCGCGGCCGCCGGCGCCGTCGCGGCGACGCCCGGCCCGGACGACGCCTCGGGCGACGCGGGCCCGCCGAGCGACCTCCCGGACCAGGTGCCGGACTTCGTCGGCGGGGTCCTCGACAGCGTGAACGAGTTCCTCTCCGGCGGCGTCGACGACCTCGGTGAGACCGTGAGCGAAATCGCCGGGAACGGCGCCGGCGAGGGCGACGCGGACGACGGGACCGACGCGGGCGAGGAGGAGGCGTAACGTGACGGACCGCACGACCGATCTCGACGCGCTCGACCGCCGGACCTACCTCCGGGCGACCGGCGCCGCCGCGCTCGGCGCCGCCGGTCTCGCCGGCTGCGTCGGCCGTGCGACGGGGACGCTCGCGACGCGGGTGACCGACCAGCCCGCCGACATCGGGGACTTCGAGTCGCTCGTCGTCACCGTCGAGGGGTTCTGGCTCGGGCCGGAGGGCGCCGAGCCGGAGTCCGACGAGTCCGATGGCGACGGCAACGAGACCGCCGCTGACGGTGACGACGGAGCCGACGACACCGCCGACGGCAACGAGACCGTCGACGGCAACGAGACCGACGGCGAGGACGCTCCCGACGGCCGCGAGTACTTCGAGTTCGACGAGGCCCAGGAGGCGGACCTCGTCGAACTCCAGAACGGCGAGACGCAACTGATCGACGAGCGCGAACTACGGACGGGCGAGTACCCGTACCTCCAGCTCGACGTGTCGTCGGCCGACGGGACGCTCACCGACGGGAGCGACGCGACCGTCGACCTCCCGGGCAACGCGCCCCTGACCTTCAACGAGCCGTTCGAGATCCGCGAGAACGCGCGGACGACGTTCACCGCCGACTTCGCGCCGGTGCTGCGGGGGAACGGGCGGTACCTCCTCCGACCGGTGCCGAGCGGCATCGAGGTGGCGTACGGCGACGCCGAGGACTCGTCCGGCGACGGAGAGAACTCGTCCGACGGCGGCTCGTAACCGCTTCGCGCCCCCTCGGTCCCCCGTTGGAGCCGCGGTGCGCTCCGCGCTCGCGCCGCAGCGAGCGGCCGGGAGCGACCGCGGCTTCGGGGTCAGGGCTGGGTCGGTTCCCGGGATTCGGGGACCGGGGGAATGCGCGCACCGCTGCGGTCGGTTCCCGATCGGAGGGCTCGTTCGCCGTCAGAGGCACACGACCCGCAGATCGCCCGCGCGACGACGCGTTCGGGCGGTCTTCGATTTCCTCGACTCGGCCGCTGTCGAGTCGTTTTCTCAGACGCTCTCCGTGCGCCGAGTCAGGCCGCCGCCGCGTCCGGTCGCACGAACGTCCGGTAGAGCGGCCCCGCCAACAGCAGCGCGCCGACCGCGGCCATGCCGACGATCACCGCCGGGTCGACGAGCGACCCGCCGCTCGCCGCGAGGCGGTCGAGCGAGACGCCGACCGCGATCCCGCCGAGGACCCACGGTAACTCGCCGATCGCGGTCCCGAGCAGGAACGGGCGACCGCGGACCCCGGCGACCGCGGCGCCGACCGTCACCGCGTCGGAGGGGAGCGGCAGCAGGCGGGTGCCGGCCACCGCGCGCACGCTCCCGGACTCCGCCGCGAAGCGCTCGCCGGCGCGACAGAACCGGGCCGCGACGCCCGCCTTCCCGTCGGCCTCCGAGTCGCCTCGGAGCCGGAGTCGCCCCGCCCGAGCCAGCGCGTACGGCGGGAGGGCGGTACCGACGACGAGCGCGAGCGCGAACGGCGTCCCGACCCACCCGTAGCCGAAGCCGACGACGACGGCGAGCAGGGTCGTCGGCCACGCGAGGAGGGGCCTGACGGCCGCGAGCGCGAGGGCGGCGACCCCGAACCGCACCGGGTCGTCCGCGAGCCAGCGGAGCCGCGAGAGCGCCGCCTCGGGGGAGACCGCGAGCGCGACCGCCGCCAGCGCGGCGGCGGCGACGCCCGCGACCGCGTACCGTCCGACCGTCGAGCGGCGATTCACGCTCCCGCGTCGGCGGGCGCCCGGTAAACGCTTTGTGGGTGCGTCCGATCACTCCTCGACGAACGCCTCGCGGAACGGCTCCGAGAGGTGTTCGCGCTGCCACGCCGCCACCGCCTCCTCGCCCAGCAGGCTCGCCCACGCGGTCAGGACTCCGGCGCATAAGACGAGACCCGGAAGGACGTGCGCGGCGGCGTCGACGAAAAGCGCCGGCCGGAAGAGGAAGAAGCCGAACCGCTCCGCGAGCGCGTCCCACGCCGGCCCGAAGGCGACCCAGCGGAACGCGAACGGGACCGCCGTCACCGTCGCGAGCGGATACACGAGGACGTCCGTCACCGGACCGCCCTTCCCGCGGACGAACGCGAGCGCGTAGAACCCCCAACAGGCCAGCGAGGCGAAGACGCCGGCGACCCGCTGCGGTCCCGCCGGCTCGCCGTGGCCCAGCGCGGCCAGTCCGAAAAACGCCGCGGCCGCGCCGACGTAGCCGACGAGACACGCGATCGCGCCCCCGACGAGGACGAGCGCGTGTTCGCTCCGCGACTGCCCGGCGAACGGCGTCAGTCCCAGCGGGACGTTCATCATCCGGGACTCGGGTCGGCCGCGGATTGAAGCTTGCGCGTCCGGCTCACGACAGCTTCCCGAGCGCCTCGAAGAAGTCGGAGGGCGGGCCGGCGACCCGTATCGGCGGCGCGGTACGCTCGACTGTCACCTCGACCGGCCCGTCGAGCGCGGCGGTGTCGCGGCCGTCGCTGACGACGGTCGCGCCCGCCTCGTCCGGCACCGAGACGGTGACGGTCGCGTCGGCGTCCACCACAAGCGGGGGCATCCCCTCCTCGGCGGCCATCTCGTTGACGACCAGCCCGTCCACGTCGGGGTGGACCAGCGGCCCGCGCTCGGAGAGGTTGTACGCGGTCGACCCCGTCGGCGTGGCCACGAGGACGCCGTCGGCGTGCCCGCCGGCGTACCGCGACCCGTCGACGCGCACCTCGTAGTCGATTCCGCCGCCCGGGCCGCGGCGGTCGCCCTGGACGACCACCTCGTTCGCGGCGGGCGTCGAGGTCCAATCGGTCGCGCTGGCGGTGAGCCGCGGGGCCTCGCGGACCTCCAGGCCGCCGTCGCGGAACGACCGGATCTCCGCGCGGAGCGCGCTCGCGGCGTCGGCGGGCGGGACGGCGTTGAGGAAGCCCACCTCTCCGAGGTTCACCCCGACGATCGGGGTGTCGCCGGCGTTGCGCGCGACGAACAGGAACGTCCCGTCGCCGCCGACCGCGACGACCAGGTCGCAGTCGTCGAACGCCGCGACCGGCCGGGCGTCGTCGCCGGCGTCGAGCGCGGCGGCGGTCTCCTCGTCGAGCCAGACGCCCTCGCCCGCGTCGACGACGACGTCCCTGAGCGTCGCCGCGAGCGACGCCGCCCGCTCGCTGCCCTTTCGCGCCACGATGCCCACTTCCATGGGGAATCCATCCCCGTCCCCGGGTAAAAGCGTGCGGACATCGCGCGGACGGTCGGATTCCGGAGGGGGTGCTCCCCGCGAGTTCTCGGAAGCCGAGACCTCGCCGGAAAGTTTCAAGCCGCTCGGCCGCCTTGCTCGGCGCATGTCGACCCCCCACGGGCGGCGGAAACGATGAGCGAGGAGGACGACTGGTTCGAGCGCGCGCTGCGCGAGACCGACGAGGAGTCCGACGAGCGTCCCGTGGCCGGTTCGGAATCCGAGGACGGAGGGGCAGAGTCCGACGACGGAGGGGCAGAGTCCGACGACGGAGGGGCAGAGTCCGACGACGGAGAGGCGGAGTCCGACGACGGGGGATCGGAGTCGGACGGCGCGGAAGACGCGGCAGACGGGGCGGAAGGCACCGCCGGGAGCGCGAAACCCGGAACAGCCGACGCGGGACGCGGACCCGACGACGCTGAGGGCGTCTCGGACGACCCGGCGCGGGAGATCGGAATCGGGAGCGACGACTCCGACGGTGACCCCTTCGGCGGCGTCGACGCGGACGGGACCGACGTCCTCGACGGTGACGACTCGGGCGAGAGCGACCCATTCGGCGGTGACGACTTCGGCACCGGCGACCTCGACGGCGGCGACGGCGGACCCGACGCGCCCGACGCCGACCCCGCGGGCGGCGGCCTTCCGGCGGACGCGTTCGGTGACGTCGACGACGCGGGGTCCGGCTCCTTCGGAGAGGACGACCCCTTCGGCGGCGGCGGCGATGCCGATGTCGGGAGCGGTGCGGGCGGCGAACATACCGGGGGCGGCGGCACGGACTCGCTCGGGGACGACGACCCCTTCGGCGGAAGCCGGAGCCCCGGCTCTGGCGGCTCCGGCGGCGGTGGGGGCGGTGGCGGCGCCGACAACGATCCCTTCGGCGGCTACCGCGGCCCGTCGGGCGGGGAAGGCGACGAGTTCGGGTTCGGGGAGTTCGGCGGGGACGACGCCGGGGACGCGGCGGAGTTCGACGTCGACCCCGAGGAGTTCGAGTCGGAGATCGAACGGACCGACATCGGGATCAAGGGCCTCGACGACATGATCCTCGGCGGCGTCCCCAGTCGGTCGCTGCTGTCGGTCATCGGCGGCGCCGGGACCGGGAAGACGACGTTCGCGCTCCAGTTCCTCAACCACGCCCTCGAACGCGGCGAGAAGGGGATCTACATCACGCTCGAACAGACGAAGGAGTCGATCTACGACACGGCCGACGAGAAGGGGTGGTCGTTCCGCGACCACGCGGCCGAAGACCGCCTCGCGGTCGTCGCCATCGACCCCATCGAGATGGCGAACTCGCTGTCGTCGATCCGCAACGACCTCGTCCGGCTCATCGCGGAGTTCGACGCGGACCGGCTGGTGCTCGACTCCGTCTCGCTGTTGGAGATGATGTACGACCACCCCGCGAAGCGCCGCTCGGAGGTGTTCGGGTTCACCCGCGCGCTGAAGGACGCGGGCGTGACGACGCTGCTCACCTCCGAGGCGAGCGAGGAGAACCCGTACGCCTCTCGGCACGGGATCGTCGAGTACCTCACCGACGCCGTCTTCGTCCTTCAGTACATCCGCGGGTCGGACTTCCGAGAGACCCGGCTCGCCGTCGAGATCCAGAAGATCCGCGACGCGAACCACTCCCGGGAGACGAAGCCCTACGACATCACGGACACCGGTATCTCCGTCTACGACCAGGCGAACATCTTCTGAGCGGACAGTACGACGCGGTATTTAAACCAGTACGCGTCCCAGCGGCGTTCCTTTATAAATAGACGTGGTACTGCGGTGGCGCGCGCCTCCGAGTGGCCGCCGCCGGCGGCCACGAGGAGCGCGTGCGAGGGAGTCGGTGGTCCGGAGCGTAGCGGAGGACCACCGACGAGGTTGGGGAGGTGTGAGGCGCGGTTGCTGTGCGGTGGAGGGTGGGACTCAAAGGGCCCGCCTCACGGCTGGGGCTTTGGAAGTATTCGACATGTCAGAGCGAATTTCGGAATGCCTGCGGCTCGCGGTATTGCTCGCCGCAGCGATACACCGTCCGGGAATTGAACCGGAGTCAGACGTGCTCGCTCGCAATCGAGGTGCTCGCTTCGTCGCCGGCGCAAAGCGCCGGCTGCTTGAGGGACCTTCGGTCCCTCTCAGCTCGCACCTCGCACCGCTCGCTGCACGCGACTGATAGGGTTCAATTCTGTCCGGTGACTTCTCTCACTACGTTCGAGAAATGCACCGTCCGGGAATTGAACCCGGGCTATTAGCTTGGGAAGCTAATGTCCTACCACTGGACCAACGGTGCTCGATTTGAGGTATCCGACCGTCCCACTTGAACGTAGCGTTTCGGCGGACGCCGACCCGCTCCGGGAATCCGGTTCCGCGAGCCACACGCTTAAGCCGTCACCGACGGAGGCACGCCCATGATCGACGACGCAACAGACGCGACGCGTTCCGCCGCGGTCGACCGCGTGCGCGAGCGGGCGGCCGCCCTCGCCCCCGCGCTCGGCGCGACCTGGACCGACGACGAGCCGTGGCGCTTCCTCACCGACCTCACGGCGACCGGGAGCCGCATGGCCGGCAGCGAAGGGGAGCGCCGGGCCGCCGGACTCGTCGCGGACGCCTTCGAGCGCGCGGGACTCGCGGACGTGCGCACGGAGCCGTTCGACCTCCCGACGTGGGAGCGCGGGTCGGCCTCGCTTGACGTGACCGTCTCGGGGCGGGACGGCGAGCCGGCGACGCGCTCGTTCGATGCCCTAGCGCTCCCGTACTCGCCGGCGGGGAGCGTCGCAGGCGAACTCGTCGACGTCGGCTACGGCACCCCGGCGGAGATAGACGAGCGGGAGGTGGAGGGCCGGATCGCGGTCGCCTCGACGACGACTCCCTCCGGCGGGCGGTTCGTCCACCGCATGGAGAAGTTCGGCTACGCGATAGACGCGGGCGCGGTCGGCTTCGTGTTCGTCAACCACCTCGACGGCCAGCTCCCCCCGACCGGGTCGCTCACGTTCGGGGCGGAGGCCGAGGCGGTCGCCGTCGGCGTCTCGAAGGAGACCGGCGCGTGGCTCCGCGAGTACGCGGTCGGGGGCGAAGGGGCGATCACGTCCGGTTCGCGCGACGTCGCGCAGGCGGAGCTGTCGGTCGAGGCGTCGACGACCCCCGGCGAGAGCCGTAACGTGATCGGGCGCGCCGGGCCGGACACCGACGAACGGGTCCTCCTGCTGGCTCACTACGACGCCCACGACATCGCGGAGGGCGCGCTCGACAACGGCTGCGGCATCGCGACGGTCGCGACCGCGGCCGGAATCCTCGCGGACGCGGACCTCCCCCTCGGCGTCGACGTCGTCGCGGTCGGCGCGGAGGAGGTCGGGTTGCTCGGCGCGGAACACCTCGCGGACCGCCTCGACCTCGACCGCGTGAAGGGCGTGGTCAACGTCGACGGCGCGGGGCGGTTCCGTGACCTCGTCGCGCTCGCGCACGCCTCGACGGCGGCCGCGTCGGTCGCGGAGGCCGTGTCGGCAGCGACGCGGCAGCCGGTCGAGGTCGACGCGCAGCCCCACCCGTTCTCCGACCAGTGGCCGTTCGTGCGCCGCGGCGTGCCGGCGCTCCAGCTCCACAGCGACTCGGGCGACCGCGGCCGGGGCTGGGGTCACACCCACGCGGACACCCGGGACAAGGTCGACGACCGGAACGTCCGCGAGCACGCGATGCTGACAGCGCTGCTCGTCGCGGAGTTCGCGTCGCCCGAACGCGACCTGCCGCGGCTCGACCGCGACGAACTCGCGGCCGCGTTCCGCGAGGCCGACTTCGAGACCGGGATGCGCGCCGCTGACCTCTGGCCGGCCGACTGGGACTGAGAGGGGTCCGAGCGTGGCCGGGGTCCCGAGGGGAACCGGTCCCCGGCCTCACTCGAGGTCCGCGTCCGGCGTCGGCGGCGGGAGCCGCTTGTGTGCCGTCGCGCGGTGCCGACCCAAGAGCTCAGCGACGAGTTCGCGGTCGACGGCGGCGAGTTCGCTGTCGTCGCTTTCGTCGCCGTCGCCGGGGTCGGAGAGTGCGGCGGCGATCCGTTCGAGGACCGACTCGGGGTCGAGACCGCGGTCGACGCCGAGGTGGAGGACGGGGTCGACGACCTCGTAGGGGGCGCCGAGGTCGTCGGCGTCGCGCTGTCCCGGGAGAAATCCGGCTGTGGGCGCCTTCTCGACGACGAACTCCGGCACGTCGAGTTCGGCGGCGAGCGCCCGGACGTCCGTCTTGTAGCGGTGGCCGAGCGGGAACATGTCGGCTGCGCCGTCGCCGTGTTTCGTCAGGTAGCCCAAGAGGAGTTCGCTGCGGTTCGCGGTGCCACAGACCAGGCGGTTCGTCGCGTTGGCCGCGAGGTACGCGACCGCCATCCGGAGCCGCGAGACCGCGTTGCCGGACCGGACCGGCTGGCCGTGGAGGTCGAAGCGGTCGGGGACGACCGCGCCGAACTGCGCGAACAGCGGCTGGAGGTGGACCGTGTCGTGGTCGATCCCCAGCGCCGCCGCGAGCGCCTCGGCGTCGCGAGCGTGGGGGGCGCCGATCTTGTTACACGGGAGGATCAGCCCGTAGACGCGGTCGGCGCCGAGCGCCTCGACCGCGAGCGCCGCCGTCACCGTCGAGTCGAGTCCGCCGCTCATGTTCACTACCACGCCGTCGGCCCCCGCGGCGCTCACCTGTTCGGCGATGAACGAGCCGACCCGGTCGCGCTCGGCCCCGGGGTCCCGGTCCGGGAGGAGCGACTCCGGGAGGGACCGAGTCCGACCGGCGGCCGACCCGTCGTCGTTCGACGCCGCGCTCCCCGCCGAGCGCCCGGTCGCCGCGTCCTCGTCGAGGTCGAACGCCGAGTCGCGGTCAGCCATCTTCCCCTCCCGTCCGGAGGCCGGTCTCCCGACCCGCTCGGCGCGCTCGTCGTTCCGGTTGCCGTCCGACGGCCCGTCGCAGAGCGTCGGTGCGTCGATCCGGGCGGTCCCGGTCGGTGCGTTGGATCGTCATCAGTCGCTCGCCGCTTCCGGTCGGGCTGGTAAATACTTGCGGTGTAGATTATATAAGGAATTGGTGCGATAGTCGTCTGAAACGCGTAAGTATCGGTTTAAAAAATTATGTACGTTTTGTTTTGTCAGGAATAGTAACACAGTACCGGTCAGAGAATCTTCGAAACAAGAATTTTGACCCGTTAGAAGAAGTCTTCCAAATTTTCGCACGTATTTCTAGGAATTGTCTCTACAAGACTCGTTCTAAGCATATAATGTCGTTATACACGAACATTTATCAATCAGACGTGGTTCAGTTTAGTTATGTCCGAAATTCAGTTGAGTTCGAGTCAGGAACGGGTGCTTACCGCGCTCGTGAACCTCTCCGAGGGTCGAGAGGCACCGGTACAGGGACGCGAGATAGCCGACGCTATCGACCGCAACGCGGGGACGGTCCGGAACCGGATGGGGAGCCTCCGGACGCTCGGCCTCGTCGAGGGGGTCGCCGGGCCCGACGGCGGCTACGTCCCCACCGACGGGGCGTACGACGCGCTCGGTATCGAGCGGCTGGAGGACGCGGCGACGACGCCCGTCGAGCGCGAGGGCGCTCCGGTCGAGGACGTCACCGTTGCGGAGATAGACCTGTCGAGCGTCGCGAACCCGGAGCTGTGCCGCGCCGAACTCGTGATCCGCGGTCCGGTCGGCCCCTTCGACGCCGGCGACCGCGTGACCGTCGGTCCGACCCCCGCGGCTGGGCTTCGGCTCTCCGGCGTGGTCGACGCGACCAACGTCGACGGGAACACCCTCCTCGTTCGCGTCGACGGCATGGAGACGCCGGCGGGCGGGTCGGCGGCGTAGTCGGTTTCCGTCTCTCCGTCGCGACCCGAGCTACCGTTCCTTGATGGCCGAGAACAGCCTGTCGCGCACCGCGCCGGTGGCGGTCGCGGCGTGGCGGGCGTCCCGGTGGCGCTCCCCGAAAGCGACGCGAGCGCTCTCCGCGGCCTCGGGGTCGACCGCGAACGCCGCTTCGGGGTAGGTCACGTCCCACAGCACGAGCGGCTCCGGGGGCGCCGGCCCGACGCCGCGCTCGCCGGGAACCGGTTCCGCGGCGAGCAGCCGGTCGATCCACGCGAGGTCCGCCGTCCCGCGACCGACGGCGCGGGCCGCGGCGACGACACGCCGCACGAGCGCGCGGGGGAAGCCGTCCGCGGCGAGTTCGACGACGAGCGTGTCACCCTCGCGGACCGCCCGCGCGTCGAGGTCGCGGACCGTCCCCGTCTCGTCGGTCGTCAGGTTGTGGAAGTCGTGTTCGCCGTCGAACCGCGCGAGCGCCGCCCGGAACCGGTCGTCGTCGACCGCGTGTTCCGGGTCTCTGCGCGCCGGGTCTGCGGGCGCGTCCGCGGCGTCGGCGCTCGGCGCGTAGAGGTGGTATCGGTACGTCCGCCGGACCGCGTCGTGCGTCGCGTGGAACCCGTCCTCGACGTCGGCGGCGGCCCACACGCGGACCGACCCCGGCAGGTGGCCGTTGAACGCGCGCGGCGTGAGCCACGTCGGCGCCTCGAACGCGACGGTCTGGGCCACCGCCGAGACCCCCGCGTCGGTCCGGCCGGCGGCGGCGTAGCCGGGGGGCGTGGCGTGGGTCGGTCCCTCGCCGGGTTCGACGACCCCGTGATCGGCCAGCGCGCCGAGGAGCGCGTCCGCGACCGTGTGCGCGTGCGGCTGGCGCTGGAAGCCGGCGTACTCCCGGCCGTCGTACGCGACCCGGAAGGCGCGGGTGACGGTCTCCCTCCCGGTCGAGTCGTTCGGGTCGCCCGTCACCGCGCGTTGGACGCGTCGCCCGCGTCGCTTCCGGCGGCCGGCTCCGCTGACTCCTCGCCTCCCTCCTCGGTCTCGTCCATCGGGACCGTCACCACGGGCACGGAGGCGACCCGGACGACCTTCTCCGTCACGCTACCGAGGAGGAGGCGCCGGATCCCCCGCCGGGTGTGGCTCGGCATGACGACGATGTCGGCGCCGTCGTCGATCGCGCTCTCGATGACGTCCAGCGGCTCGCCGCGGACGACGTTTCCGACCGTCTCGGCGCCGGCGGCCTCCAGTTCGGCCGTCACCGCCTCGACGCGCTCTTCGGCCGCCTCCGCGAGCCGGTCGGAGAACGCGCCGGTCCGCGGCCCCGCGAGCGTGTCGACCGCGGTGTCGGCCGCCGAGACCACGCGAACCGTCGCGTCGTACCGTTCAGCGAGGCTGGCCGCGTGCGGGATCGCGTCGTTCGCCTCGCCGCCGGGCGCGACTGGCAGGAGGATGTCGTCGTACATACCCGCCACTCCTCGCGCCCGGTGGAAAACGATACCGGCCGCCTCGGTGGTCGGACTCGGGAAGGTCGGACTCGGGAAGGCCGGACCGGGAAGCTCAGACCGGGGACTACAGTCCGAGCGCGTCGAGCAGGTCGAAGCCGACGCCGGCGTAGCCGACCAGCTTGAACCCGAGGTAAATCCCGACGATCGCCACCACCCCCGGTAGCTCCGGGGGCGCGGGGATCGGAACGCGGAGGAACGCGAACAGCGCGCCGACGGTCACCCCGACGACGAGCGCCGCGGCGGTCAGGACGGGGGTCGAACTCATGTCGACGCGTCGGCTGCGTTCGTTTATAAATGCGGCCTTCGCGGTCGCCGGGCCGGCCGCGAAGATGGGTAGGGTTTTCCGACGCGCGCTCCTTCCCGAGGACATGGCACGAGACGTCCACGACCCCGACAACCCGCAGGTAACGATCCAGACCAACCACGGCGAAATCGTCGTCGAGCTGTTCGCCGACCGCGCGCCGAAGACGGTCGAGAACTTCCTCGGCTTAGCGCGCCACGACCCCGCCGCCGACGCGGAGCCGGCGCGTGACACGAACACGTGGGAGGACCCCAAGACCGGCGAGGTCCGCGGCGACTCGCTGTACGAGGGTATCGTCTTCCACCGCGTCATCGACGACTTCATGATCCAGGGCGGCGACCCGATGGAGAACGGCCGCGGCGGTCCCGGCTACCAGTTCGACGACGAGTTCCACGACGACCTCACCCACGACGGGCCCGGTATCCTCTCGATGGCGAACTCCGGCCCGAACACGAACGGCTCGCAGTTCTTCATCACGCTGGACGCCACCCCGCACCTCGACGGTAAACACGCCGTCTTCGGGCAGGTCATCGACGGGATGGACGTCGTCGAGGAGATCGGCGGCGTGCCGACCGGCCGCAACGACGACCCCCGCGAGGCCGTCGAGATCGAGAAGGTCGACGTCGACGAGTAACCCCCGAGTTTCTGTCCGCGTCGCGGCCCCGAGTGCCGTGGCGATTCCGAGTGCCGTCGCGGCCCCGAGTGCCGTGGCGATTCCGAATCTCGTCGCAGCTCTGAGTCCCGTCGCGGCTCCGAACCTCGTCGGGGTTTCGGGTCGCGATCGTCTGCGGAGATCGGGCGTGGGCTACCCACCCACGCTGCCGAGAGTTGAGAAGAGTTAAATTGTCCCCGGCGTAAGCGTCGTTTACGCTCGGTTGGTGTAGTCCGGCCAATCATGTTGGCCTTTCGGCGGACGCGGCGCCTCGGCGCCGGTTCGGAAGTCAGCCGACGACCAGGGTTCAAATCCCTGACCGAGCATCCACTCTCACACCGCGAGCGACGGCTCTCGTCTCGCGGGCGCGCAGCCTTCTCGCGGGCGGTTCAAAGGGGAAGAATCACCAGCCTCGGTGACGAGACACAGGTATGAGCGACCGATCTGACGGCAGCGACGGCGACCGCGACGACGACCGCCGCTTCGAGACCCGCGCGATCCACGCCGGACAGGAGCCGGACCCGGAGACGGGCGCGCTGATGACCCCGATCCACGCGAACTCGACGTACGAGCAGGACGCGCCGGGCGACCACCGCGGCTACGAGTACAGCCGGACCGGGAACCCGACGCGCACCGACCTCGAAGCGAACCTCGCCTCGCTGGAGTCGGGCAGCCACGCGCGCTGTTTCTCCTCGGGGATGGGCGCGATAAACACCGTCCTCAACCTGCTGTCGGCGGGCGACCACGTCGTCGCGGGCGACGACGTGTACGGCGGGACCCACCGCATCCTGACGCAGGTGTACGACGAGTACGACATCGACACCAGCTTCGTCGACACGACCGACCACGACGCGGTCCGGGACGCGATGCGCGAGGAGACCGAACTGGTGTGGGTCGAGACGCCCACGAACCCGCTGATGAACGTCAACGACATCGGCGCGCTCGCGGAGGTCGCCCACGAGGGCGACGCGCTCTGCGCGGTCGACAACACGTTCGCGACGCCGTACCTCCAGCGCCCGCTCGAACACGGCGCCGACATCGTCTCCCAGTCGCTGACGAAGTACCTCGGTGGCCACTCGGACACCATCGGCGGCGCGCTTATCGTCGACGACGAGGAGTTAGACGAGCGGCTCGGCTTCTACCAGAACTCGGTCGGGGCGACGCCCGGGCCGTTCGACGCGTTCCTCGTCCTCCGCGGGACGAAGACGCTCCCGGTCCGGATGGACCGCCACTGCGAGAACGCGACGGAGCTCGCGGAGTGGCTGGAGGACCGCGACGCGGTCGACCGCGTCTACTACCCCGGGCTGGAGTCGCACCCGGACCACGAGCTGGCGGCCGCACAGATGGACGACTTCGGCGGCATGCTCTCCTTCGAACTTGACGGCACCCTCGAAGAGGCGTCGACGGTCGTGAGCGAGACCGAGGTGTTCACGCTCGCGGAGTCGCTCGGCGGCGTCGAGAGCCTGATCGAGCAGCCCGCGGCGATGACCCACGCCGCCATCCCGCGCGAGGAGCGGCTCGCGGCCGGACTCACCGACGGCCTGATCCGGGTCTCGGTCGGGATCGAACACGTCGACGACATGAAGGCAGACCTCCAAGCGGCGTTCGACGCGGCGCTGTCGTAGGCCGTCGCGCCCGACCTCGGGGACCGTCTCCGGCGTCGGCCAAGCGGCACCATTTTTGTCGGTTCCGCCAGGACTGCTCCGCATGAGCGATCCGGACGTCCTCGTGCTTCGACAGACGATCCACGGACTCGGTCCCGACGAACTGGCGGACGCGCTCCGCGAGCGACTCCCCGGCGCCGAGGTCGCGCGGGCGCGGACGCCCGCGGAGGAGCGCGACCTGATCCGAGACGCGCGGATCGCCGTCGGGCTCAACATCGACGAGGCGCTGCTCGACGCCGCCGAGGAGTTGGAGCTGTTCGCCTGCGTGTTCGCGGGGACGGGGCACCTCCCGCGGGAACTGCTCGCAGACCGCGGGGTCGCCGTCACGAACGCCTCCGGCGTCCACGGGCCGAACATCGCGGAACACGTCGTCGGGTCGATGATCGCGCACGCGCGACAGTTCCACCGGGCGTATCGCCAGCAGTCTCGCCGGGAGTGGCGCACCTACGAGACGACCGAGGTGTGCGGCTCGACGGTCGCCGTCGTCGGGCTCGGCGCGATCGGGCGGGCGGTCGTCGACCGTCTGAAGGCGTTCGACGCCGAGACGGTCGGCGTCCGCTACTCCCCCGAGAAGGGCGGGCCGACGGACGAGGTGTACGGGTTCGACGAGTTTCACGAGGCCGTCACCGACGCGGAGTACGTCGTGCTGGCGTGTCCGCTCACGGAGACGACCGAAGGGTTAGTCGACGCGGACGCGCTCCGGACAATGCGGCCCGACGCGATACTGGTCAACATCGCGCGCGGCCCGATCGTCGACACCGACGCCTTAGTGACGGAGCTCCGGAACAACCGCATCCGCGGCGCGGCGCTCGACGTCACCGACCCGGAGCCGCTCCCGGAGGACCACCCGCTGTGGGGGCTGTCGAACGCGACGATCACGCCGCACAACGCCGGCCACACGCCCGAGTACTACGAGCGCGTCGCGGACATCCTCGCGGACAACGTCGCCCGACTGGACGCGGGCGACGACCTGCGAAACCGCGTGGTGTGAGCGGATAGGTGGGTAAAACGAGGGCTATATATTTCTATATACTTTGAGTTTTTCTACCGGCTCTCAACTGCCCGATATCGTAGATATCGAGTGACGGCTCGGTAGATACCGATTTTTCCGCCCGAAACTGGGGTGGTATCGAGGTATATATTTTGATCAAAATTAAGGTGATCCGCTCCGGAGGGTGGGGTATGGAAACCCGGAAGGTCCAGGTCACCGGCGGTTCGACGTACACGGTGTCGATTCCCAAGACGTGGGCGACGGACAACGGCGTCGAGGCCGGGACGGAGATCGAGTTCCATCCCGACGGCGACTCGCTGTTTCTCACGCCCAAGTCCGACTCGGAGCGGACGCGGGGGACGCTCGACATCGCGGACCTGACCGGGCAGGCCCTCCGCCGCGCGGTGACGACGATGTACGTCAGCGGCTTCGACGTCATCGAACTGGAGGCGGCGGAGATAACCACCGAGCAGCGGTCGACGATCCGCGACGCGGTTCAGAGTCTCGTCGGTCTGGAGGTGTTAGAGGAGACGCGCGACCGCGTCGTCGTTCAGGACCTCCTCGACTCCTCGGAGCTTTCGATCCACAACGCGGTCACGCGGATGCGACTGATCTCGCTTTCGATGCTGGAGGACGCGATCACCGCGCTCTCGGAGCGCGACCACGACCTCGCGCGCGACGTGATCGGTCGCGACGACGACCTCGACCGGCTGTGGCTCGTCGTCTCGCGGATCTTCCGCGCCACGCTGCGGACGCCGAAGGCCGCCGAGGAGCTGGGGCTCCCGCGCGAGGAGTGTTTCGACTACCACTCCAGCGCGCGCCAGTTAGAGCGGATCGGCGACCACGCGACGAAGATCGCGCACCTGACCCTGAACATCGACGACCCCCTGCCCGACGATGTCGTCGAGGCCGTCAGCGACCTCCACGGCGACGCGGTCGACGTGATCGACGCGGCGATGGACGCGCTGTTCGACGACGACACCGAGGCGGCGACGCGGCGGGCCAACGAGGCGCGGACCGGCGTCAGGGTGATCGACGAGCGCGTCCGCTCCATCGACGAACTCCTCCGCGACCTCGACCCGACTCGCGCGCAACTGCTCGGGCTGGTCGTCGACTCTGTCCTCCGGTCGGCCGACTACGGCGGGAACATCGCGGAAACGGCCCTCCAGAAGGCGGCGCCGACGCCGTGAGCGGGATCCAGTCCGCCGCGGTCTCCGTCGCCGGGTGAACGGGTTTTTTGCCCGCGCTCCCCCGAGGTTATCGCATGCCAGAGATCGAACTCGGCGTGCCGAAGGGCGTCGTCGAGTCGCTTCCGGAGGAGGAGGGGACCGCCGAACGCGACATGCGACGCGCCATCACCGGTATCCAGTCGCGCCTGAACGACGCGCTCGCAGACGCGGAGCCGGACGAGGCGGCCGAGATCGTTGCCGACGCGGTCGAGCGCATGGAGTCGCAGGCGAGCACGTATCACGAGTTCGTGCCGGAGCTGCGCGCGTGGGGGCAGTCGCCCATCTACGCGATCGCGTGGCGCAACCTCTACCTCGAACTCATCGGCCAGCTGTACGATCACGAGTGGCTCGCCGACGACCTCGACCGCGAGCGCAACTTCCGGCTGGTCGAAGACGGGATCCGGCTGTCCGACCTGTAGTCAGAACGTGACCGGGCGCGGGCCGCGGTCCGCCGCCGCATCGGCTTCCGCGGCCGGCCGCTTTTAAGCCGCCGCGACCCGACGTACGGGTATGGAACTCGAACTGCGGTTCTTCGCGACCTTTCGCGAGGCCGCCGGCGGGAAGACGGTGAACGCGGAGTTCGCCGACGGCTCCTCCGTCGGTGACGTGCTGCGCGAACTGGAATCGGAGTACGAGGGGATGGAGGGCCGCCTGATCGTCGACGACGATCTCGCACCGCAGATCAACGTCCTGAAGAACGGTCGCGAGGTGCTCCACCTCGACGGGCTCGACACTCCGATGGCGGACGGGGACCGGCTCTCCGTGTTCCCGCCGGTCGCCGGGGGCGCGGGAGACGACGAATCGGCGGTCGAGGCGGACGGCGGCGCGGTTGAGGCGGACGGCGGCGCGGACGCGACCGACGAGGCCGCGGAGGCGACAGATATCCCCTCGACCGAGGAGGGTTGGGAACGCGAGACGGTGGCGTACCGCGGCATCTCTCGTCGGCTCGCGGCCCACTACCTCAGGAACTTGGGTGGCGAACTGGTAGGGACCGACGACCCCGCGGAGGCGACCCGCGTCGACGGTGACGGCTGGCGGGTCACCCTCAGCGCCGAGAAGGTGACCGCCGCGGCGGCCATCAAACTCACCGAGGTGACCGCCGAGTTCGCGGGCGACCCCGACGCGCTCGCGGACCTGCTCCCGAAGTACAGGCAGAAGGCCATGCGCGCCGGCGGGTGATGTCCGACGACGAGAGCGTCGATTCCGACGCGAGAACGGGCTCGGAGTCGGACCCCGACCGGGACCGCGGCTCGTATCCCATCGAGGGGACCGCCCTCGTGAAGACGGCTGCGCTCGCGAGCGTCCCGGCCGCGCGCGTCCCGGCGCTGCTCGCGCGCGTTCAGGCCGACCTCGGCCCCAGAGCCGACGCGTACCGCCGGCGATACGAGCGGATCGCGGCCGAGGCCGACCGCGAGGCGTTCCTCGTCGAGCCGGACCACTGGGAGGCGGTCGGCGAGCGCGTCGGACTCTCCGAGCGCGAGCGCGACGCCGTAGTCCGCGCGCACGAGGCCGAAGTGGAACGGATCGGCTCCGGGAGTGACCGGCGGGCGGAGTTCGAGACCGCTCTGGAGATTCGGTCGGGCGTCGTGATCGGTGTCGACTCGGGCGACGCCGGCGACTGAACTCGGTCGCTCGCCGTCGTTCGCTCGCCATGGGTCGCTCGTCATCGACTGTACGTCACCGATCCTTTTCAGGACGCAGCGCGCACGTGTCCGCATGCGACTCGCTCGACTGATCACGCCGGACGGTCCCGTCGCCGGGCGCTACGACGACGGCGCGGTCGTCACCGACGACGGCCGCTACGAGGTCGGCCGCGACGGGCGGCTGCTCCCGCCGTGTGACCCCAGCGCGCTGTACTGCGTCGGCCGGAACTACGCCGAGACGCTCGACCAGATGGACTACGAGCGGCCCGAGGAGCCGGACTTCTTCGTCAAGCCGCCGACGAGCCTGCTCGCGCACGGCGAGGCGATTCGGTATCCGGAGTGGACCGACGAACTGACCTACGCCGGCGAACTGGTCGCGGTGATCGACGAGCGCTGTCGCGACCTCGCGCCCGCGGACGTGCCCGACGTCGTGCGCGGCTACACGGTCATGAACGACGTCGACGCGCTCGACCAGCAGGGCCGGACCGCGCGCAAGGCGTTCGACGGGTCGGCGCCGCTCGGCCCGTGGATCGAGACCGACGTGGACCCGACGGGACTCGACATCGAGACGACGGTCGGCGGCGAGACGCGGCAGGACGCCAACACCGAACTGATGCTGTTCGGCCCGCACGAGGTAGTTTCGTACCTCTCGAAGCGGTTCACGTTCGAGTCGGGCGACTGTGTCGCCTTCGGCAGCCCCGCGAACCCCGGACTCGTCGAGCCGGGCGAGCGCGTCGAGATCACTTACCAGGGGGTCGGCACGCTCTCGAACCGGGTGGTCGCGCCGGACGCTGCGTGAGGGCACCGGTCCGGACGGGCGACTCGGTCCGTCTCCCGAACGGGCGGTTCGGTCGGCCTCAGCGATCCGTCGGGTCGAGGTCGTCGACGCTCGCGCGGGCGATCAGGTCGTCGGCGGTCGCCAGCGCAGACTCCTCGCCCGCCCGGACGTACTCCCCCAGCGCGCCGACGGCCTCGACGAGGGCGTCCGCGGCCGCGGGCGACACGTCGCCGCCGAGCGCGTCGACGCGCGTGACGCGGTCGCGGAGGCGCTCGAAGGCGTCGCGCGCGGGAGCGATTCTGGCCGCGGGATTCTCCCCCCCGACCGCGACCGCCGGGGCGCCGTCGTCACGCTCGCCGTTGGAGTCCGGTCCGGCGTCACGCTCGCCGTTGGAGTCCGGTCCGGCGTCGGCTTCGAGTTCGTCGAGGAAGTCGAGCGCGTCGCTGCGGTACGCCTCGACCGCGCGCACGGCCGCCATCCCGCGGGCTTCCCGGAGCGCGTTCGGGACCTCGCCGGCCGGCGGTCGCTCGCCTTCGTCCGCGCCGGCGAGCAGGCCGAGGAGGTACTCGCGGTCGGCGTCGGTCGGGTCTCGCAGCCGCTCGAAGCAGTCGACGGCCTCCAGCAGTTCGCGGGCGGCGAGGTAGGTGTCGTCGAGGGAGAGGAGTCGCCCACCGTCGATGAACCCTCGCTTCCGGCAGTACTCCCGGAGGTCGGACTGGAGGTCGTCGACTCCCGACCGAGGGAGAGTCTCGGGCGCGTCCGCGAAGCGCTCGCGGTGGGCGGAGAGGTCGAGGGCGACGGCCGCGTCGGTGTGCGCGGTTCGGTCGTCGACGCCGACGCTGCGCAGGTCGCCGCAGTTCGGGCACGCGACGGACCCCGTCTCGTAGTACGACCACCGCGCGCCGCAGGACTGGCACTCGCGTTCGCCGCGGACCTTCATACGTCACGATCCGTCGCGTCCGACTTAAACGACCCCGGGTCGGCGGCGTCGGCCCGCGAAGTGAGCGACGGGGTGGCTGTTCGCGAGAGGAGGGCAGTCACCCGCCGCGCGGGTGCCAGCCTATTTGACGCTCTTTGGCGAACGGTCGGTATGAGCTGGCACGCCGTCGACGCGCTCGACCGGGCCGTCGACGCCACGCGGCGGTTCCTCTTCCCCTTCGAAGCGGTGCGGTGGGCGAAGCTCGCGTTCCTCGCGCTCGTTATGGCGGGCGGGAGCAGCGGAGTGTCGGGTACCGGTTCGTCGTCGCTCGGCGCCCCGGCCGGCGGTATCGGCGTCTGGAGCGAGTTCGTCCCGGCGGAATCCGAGTCGGTACCGGCGGGCGTCGACCGCGCCGTGGGAGCGGGCGCCGAGCGTCTCGCCGGGGTCGACGCCGCGCTGCTGGCCGGGGTCGACGCCGCACTGCTGGCCGGAGTCGCCGTCGGCGCGCTGCTCGTCGCGGTCGCCCTCGTCGCGTGTTCGATCGCGTTCCAGCTCGCCTTCTACGACGCGCTCGCGACGACCGAGGTTAGGATCTGGCGGCCGTTTCGCGATCGGTTCCGGCAGGCGCTGGGACTGCTCGGGTTCGCGACGGCGCTCGCGGTGGCGACCGGAACTCCCGCGGTCGCCTTCGCCGCCGCCATCGACCCCGCTCTCGTCCGCGTTCTCGGCGTCTCTCCGGGTGGCTTCGCCGGACTGTCGACGGCCGCGACCGTGGCTCTCGGGGTGTTCAGCGTCGTGACCGGCCTGGTCGGTGTCCTCGTCGGCCGGCTCACGTTCGAGTTCGTCGCGCCGGCGATGGTGGCTCGTGATGTGGGCGTCCTCGCGGGGTGGCGTCGCGTCTGGACGTCGGTCCGCGGGTCGTGGATGGACGTCGTCGCCTACCTCGCGGTCCACGCGGTTGTCGCGGTCGGCGTCGGATTCGCTCAGGCCGTCGCGGTCGCCTTCGCGAGCGGCGTCGTCGCCGTGGTCGTTCTCGTCGCGCTCGTGCTCGCGGCGGTTCCGCTCGGCGGGCTCGGGGCGTTGACGGGAACGACCGCGGGTGCGGTCGTCCTCGGCGTCGTTCTCGTCTCCGCGGTCGCCGCGGTCGCGGTCCTCGCGGTCCCGGTTCGACTGGTGGCACGGACGTACCTGACCGCGTACGAGGTTTCGACGCTCGCTGGTATCGATCCGGACTCGGCGCCGCTGGCAGCGGCACTCTCCTCGAACGGCGATGGCCATCGATGACGTCGACGGCCATCGATGGTGTCGCCGGGTATCGATAACGTCGACGGCCATCGATGATGCCGGCATTTACTGCTGACGCCGACAGCAGCCGCTGACGCCGGCGTTCACGGTACTGACGTTCGCCGCGAGCGGTGGTCGGGAACCGACCGTTTGGCAGTTCGGTTCAGGGGGTGCGGGTAGGCCTTCCGCACCGGAGAAGGATCGTCGAACGTCGAATTACATATTCGACACCATGGATAGCTTTTTACTCCGTTCATGAATGGGGAGAGATATGGGATTGGACGACGACGCGCGGGAGTACCACCGGCAGGAGCCGCCCGGGAAGATCGAGATCGAGACCACGAAGCCGACGAACACGCAGCGAGACCTCTCGCTGGCGTACTCGCCGGGCGTCGCGGCGCCGTGTCGCGACATCGCGGCCGACCCCGAGTCGGTCTTCGAGTACACGGCGAAGGGGAACCTCGTCGCCGTCGTGTCGAACGGATCCGCCGTTCTCGGACTCGGAGATATCGGCGCGTCCGCGTCGAAACCCGTCATGGAGGGGAAAGGCGTGCTTTTCAAGCGGTTCGCCGACATCGACGTGTTCGACATCGAACTCGACATCGACACCGTCGACCCGTTCTGCGAGGCGGTGACGGCGATGGAGCCGACCTTTGGCGGGATCAACCTCGAGGACATCAAGGCGCCCGAGTGCTTCGAAATCGAGGAGCGGCTCCGCGAGGAGATGGACGTCCCGGTGTTCCACGACGACCAGCACGGCACCGCGATCATCTCCGGCGCGGCGCTGATGAACGCGGTCGACATCTCCGGGAAGGAGCTCTCCGAGCTCGATATCGTCTTCTCCGGTGCCGGCGCGTCAGCCATCGCGACCGCGCGGTTCTACGTCTCGCTCGGCGCGCGCAAGGAGAACATCACGATGTGTGACTCCTCGGGCATTATCACTGAGGAGCGCGTCAAGGCGGGCGAAGTCAACGAGTACAAGAGCCAGTTCGCCACACCCGTCGAGGGGGGCGACCTCGCGGACGCGATGGAGGGCGCCGACGTGTTCGTCGGTCTGTCCGTCGGCGGTATCGTCTCGCAGGAGATGGTCCGCTCGATGGCTGCCGACCCGATTATCTTCGCTATGGCTAACCCCGACCCGGAGATCACCTACGAGGACGCGAAGGACGCGCGCGACGATACGGTGATCATGGCGACGGGCCGGTCGGACTACCCGAACATGGTGAACAACGTGCTCGGGTTCCCGTTCCTGTTCCGCGGGGCGCTGGACGTGCGCGCGACCGAGATCAACGAGGAGATGAAGGCGGCCGCGGCGGAGGCGCTGGCCGACCTCGCGCGCAAGGACGTCCCGGACGCGGTCGTGAAGGCGTACGGCGACGACCCGCTCCAGTTCGGTCCCGACTACGTCATCCCGAAGCCGCTCGATCCGCGGGTGCTGTTCGAGTTGGCGCCGCGCGTCGCGGAAGCCGCGATGGAATCCGGGTCGGCGCGGACCGAGATAGACCTAGAGCAGTACCGGGAGCGGCTCGAAGCGCGCCTCGGCAAGTCCCGGGAGATGATGCGGGTCGTGTTGAACAAAGCGAAGAGCGACCCGAAGCGGATCGCGCTCGCGGAGGGGACCGACGAGAAGATGATCCGCGCGGCCTACCAGCTCTCCGAACAGGGAATCGCAGAGCCGGTGCTGCTCGGTGACGCCGACACCATCTCGCAGACCGCGGCCGAACTCGGGCTCTCGTTCCGTCCCGAAATCGTCGACCCCGACAACCGAGACGTCTCCGCGTACGGTGAGCGGCTGTACGAGCTCCGCAAGCGCAAGGGGATCACGAAACGCGAGGCGAACGACCTCGTCGAGCGGGACACCAACTACCTTGGGAGCGTCATGGTGGAGACCGGAGACGCCGACGCGATGCTCACCGGACTCACGCACCACTACCCGTCGGCGCTCCGGCCACCGCTCCAGGTCGTCGGCTCCGCCGCGGACACCGACACCGTCGCCGGCGTGTACATGCTCACGTTCAAAAATCGGGTCATCTTCTGTGCGGACACGACGGTCAACCAAGACCCGGACGCGGAGACGCTGGCGGAGGTCACGCGACACACCGCCGACCTCGCGCGCCGGTTCAACGTCGAACCGCGCGCGGCGATGCTGTCGTACTCTAACTTCGGCAGCGTCGATAACGCCGGAACGCGAAAGCCGCGGGACGCGGTCGACATCCTCCAGTCCGACGCCGGCGTCGACTTCCCCGTCGACGGTGAGATGCAGGCGGACACCGCGGTCGTCGACGACATCCTCAACGGCACCTACGAGTTCTCCGAACTCGACCAGGCCGCGAACGTCCTCGTGTTCCCGAATCTCGAAGCCGGGAACATCGGATACAAACTGCTTCAGCGACTTGGCGGCGCCGAGGCTATCGGGCCGATGCTCGTCGGGATGGACCAGCCGGTTCACGTGCTCCAGCGAGGTGACGAGGTGAAAGACATCGTCAACCTGGCCAGCGTCGCGGTCGTGGACGCACAGGAGTAGCTCCGCCGAGAACGTTCCGTGGCGCGCGCGGGATTCCGGTTTTCTCTCTCGCGTGTTATCCGAGGACCGACACGCTACTCTCGACGACCGCAGCACCTGAGTTCGCGGCTCGGACGTCCGACGACGTTCTGGAAGGCGTCGACGCCCCGGAAACGACTGGCACCGTCGAGGCCGGGAGCGAGGGCGGCCTCGCGATGCGTAACGGTGCGTTACACTCTGTTCCGTAGGTAGGGTGAAAACTACTATCCCAGTTTCCCCAAGGGCGGGTGCGGTAGCGGTCCGCAACTCTCTCGAACGGGAACTCACGGAACGGTTAGGTTGGGTCTTGTTCGGAGAGGCACACCGTGTTTCCGGTGAAATGGGGGTGTGGTGGGGGTAGGGTGGCGTCGTCGTCGTGGAGATTCGTTCTTTGTGACGAAAATGAAACAACAGGATTTATGTAGTGTACCAGAGTAGAGTTCGCCAAGCGATCTGGGCGAAGACTCGCCAAGCGATGCTCGGTATTTCACCGGAAACACGGTCTCCTCATACACGGTTAGATTGATTATCTCATCGAACACCGTATTTCCGATGAAATGCGGCCGGTAGTGTCGTCTCGTTGCCTCCTTGTCCGGGACCGGCCTCCGATCGGTTCAGCCCGTGTCCTATTCGATTCGGTCTGGCTCTCTCCGTCCAGCTGTAGACTACTCGTTCACTTCCTCAACTTCGGGTTAGTTTCCCATCTCTCGGTACCTTTCCACTCTATTCCCATCCCATTCCACCCTATTCTACTCCACTCTATTCCCATCCCATTCCACCCTATTCTACTCCACTCTACTCCCGTCCCATTCCACCCTATTCTACTCCACCCAACCCCCACCCTACCCCCATTTCACCGGAAACACGGTGTGTGTCTCGACCTCGATCAGTGCTTCACCCCGCCTCCAGTTCGGTCGCGAAGCAGAACGCATTTCACCGGAAACACGGTGTCTCTCTCATGGACGCAGCGGACGATCTCTTCACGAAGGAGGACCCCATCTTCGCGAACAAGGAACTCCTCGAGATCAGTCACTTACCGGGCGAGGGGCGTATCGTTGGCCGGGACGATGAGATTGCGGACCTAGCGACCGCAGTCAACCCGGCTATCTTCGGACAGAGCCCGAGCAACGTGCTCATCTACGGCAAAACGGGTACCGGAAAGTCGCTGTGTGCGAAGTACGTCTCGAAGCGACTCGTCTCGACCGCCAGCGAGGAAGGCGTCACGGCGACGTTCGCCTACGTCGACTGCGCGCAGGACACTACGGAGACGCAGGCCGTTCAGACGATCGCCGAAGGCGTCAACGACTCCGAAGAGACCGACATCAACGTCCCCGATAAGGGGCTCTCGACTTCTACTTACTACAAACGCCTCTGGCGGATCCTCGACCAGCGATACGACGTCGTCTTGATCCTCCTCGACGAAATCGATAAGCTCGACGACGATGCCATCCTGATGCAGCTGTCCCGTGCCGGTGAGGCGGGAAAAATTACTGACTGTAAGCTCGGTGTCGTCGGAATCAGCAACAAGATCCAGTACAAGGACAGAATGGACGAGCGAGTCAAATCCAGCCTCTGTGAACGCGAGTTCGTCTTTCCGCCGTACGACGCGAACCAACTCAGAGAGATCATGCAGGCGCGTGCGGACGCGTTCCACGACGGCGTCCTCGAACCGTCGACGGTTCCTCGGGCCGCCGCGCTCGCCGCCCGCGAACACGGCGACGCGCGGAAGGCCATCGACATCCTCCGGTACGCCGGCGAGATCGCGCAGGCGAACGGCGAACCAACGGTCCGCGAGGAGTTCGTCACTCAGGCGCGCGAGCGGGCGGAGACGGATCGGTTCCGAGAACTCATCCGCGGATCCACGCCGCACTCGCGGTACGTCCTCCAAGCGCTCGCGCTGTTGTCGCTCTCTAACGGCCGGCAAGACGGGTTCCGGACGAGCCGAGTGTACGAGATCTACGAGAACATCTGCCGGCAGGAAGGGTCCGATAGCCTCTCGCTGCGACGCGTTCGAGACCTTCTGAAGGAACACGCGTTCCTCGACATCATCGAACAGTCGAAACACAGCGGCGGTAGCGCCGAGGGAAGCTACACGAAACACCAGCTTCTCGAGGACCCGAGCGTCGTGAAAGAGGTCCTCACCGAGGACACCGTGGAAGCGTGACCCAACAACGCCCGACCGCCTGCCACCGAGGACCGGCACTCTGATACTGACTGCCGACCGCCTGCCACCGAGGACCGGCACTCCGATACTGACTGCCGACCGCCTGCCCGCTTCTTCGCCCAGACGGGGTCTCCGAACAGACCGATCGATACGAGATCGCGTCAGCCGAGGAGGCCGAGACCTTCGATGCGTTCGACGATCTCTTCGACCGCTTCTTCGGCGTCATCGGTGCGTTTTCCGCCCGTAATAACGATCTTTCCGCTCCCGAAGAGAAGAATGACGACTTCGGGTTCGTCCATCCGGTAGACGAGCCCGGGGAACTGCTCCGGTTCGTACTCCACGTCTTCGAGCCCCAGACCGATCGCGAGGGCGTTGAGGTTGAGGTTGTGCCCGAGGTCTGCGCTGGACACGATGTTCTGGACAGTGATTTCCGGATCGTCCTCGACGGGGATCTGGAGGCCGCGGAGTTTCTCGAAGATGATGCCGAGCGCTTCGTGGACGTCATCGATGCTCTTCGCGCCCGTACAGACGATCTTCCCCGAGCGGAAGATGAGCGCGGCAGCCTTCGGCTCCTGGGTACGGTACACGAGACCGGGGAAGTTGTCGGGGTTGAAATCCGCGCCTGGGAGGTCCTCGGCAAGCGCCTCCAAATCGAGCTCCTGACCGATACCCGTCGATGCAACAACGTTCTGAATCTCGATCGAGTCTGCAGGGTTCGTCATCGTTCGCTTTTATATGTGGTCCCCTCCCTTATAAACGCCCGTGGTATAAACAACCGATCATCCCCGGTTCCTATTTCAACTCGATTCCGCGCACGTGTGAGGGAACGAATTCATATGACATATTTCGGATAGATATCTCGGAAACAGGTACCTTACGACTTACTCGGTAGCTGCGATTCCCTTCCGATATCAACTCCTCTCGACGGATCGATCACTTGTGAACTGTTCCATGAAACCGCATGACGTGGCGAGGATGCTTCGACGGGGTTAAATATAACCCGGGCATTCAAAGAAATGCGAGGCGCCCCCGACGAGGGAGCACCGACCGACCGTTTACGCGGCCGGTCAAAGCGTTCCGACGTGCTTAAGTGTATAAGCCCGTTCGGTTGATACGCGAAGAACGCACCGCGGACTCGGGCCGTTCAAGTCGGCCCGGTTTCGCAGAGTCGGCTCGTCCGACTCATCCGATGAGGATCGCGCCCCCTGCGCTCCGGCGTAAGCGGCGATCTGATGTGAGCCGTGGTCGTTCGGTGCCATCCAAGCCGTTGGGTGAACCGGACACCACACAGACCAATGCAATGGTGTGTCAACATCATCGTTGACACCCGCCAACACCCCCTTCGAGCCGGGAATCAGGCTCGAAGGATACTCATTCCGGTTGATCCTGCCGGAGGCCATTGCTATTGGGATCCGATTTAGCCATGCTAGTCGCACGAGTTCAGACTCGTGGCGAATAGCTCAGTAACACGTGGCCAAACTACCCTTCGGAACACAATACCCTCGGGAAACTGAGGCTAATAGTGTATACCATACCACCACTGGAATGAGTGGTATGCCAAACGCTCCGGCGCCGAAGGATGTGGCTGCGGCCGATTAGGTAGACGGTGGGGTAACGGCCCACCGTGCCAATAATCGGTATGGGTCATGAGAGTGAGAACCCAGAGACGGAATCTGAGACAAGATTCCGGGCCCTACGGGGCGCAGCAGGCGCGAAACCTTTACACTGCACGATAGTGCGATAGGGGGATCCCAAGTGCACAGGCATAGCGCCTGTGCTTTTCGGTACCCTAAGGCGGTACCAGAATAAGGGCTGGGCAAGACCGGTGCCAGCCGCCGCGGTAATACCGGCAGCCCAAGTGATGGCCGATCTTATTGGGCCTAAAGCGTCCGTAGCTGGCCGCGCAAGTCCATCGGGAAATCCACCTGCTCAACAGGTGGGCGCCCGGTAGAAACTGCGTGGCTTGGGACCGGAAGGCGCGACGGGTACGTCCGGGGTAGGAGTGAAATCCCGTAATCCTGGACGGACCGCCGATGGCGAAAGCACGTCGCGAGAACGGATCCGACAGTGAGGGACGAAAGCCAGGGTCTCGAACCGGATTAGATACCCGGGTAGTCCTGGCCGTAAACAATGTCTGCTAGGTGTGGCTCCCACTACGAGTGGGTGCTGTGCCGTAGGGAAGCCGCTAAGCAGACCGCCTGGGAAGTACGTCCGCAAGGATGAAACTTAAAGGAATTGGCGGGGGAGCACTACAACCGGAGGAGCCTGCGGTTTAATTGGACTCAACGCCGGACATCTCACCAGCATCGACTGTAATAATGACGACCAGGTTGATGACCTTGTCCGAGTTTCAGAGAGGAGGTGCATGGCCGCCGTCAGCTCGTACCGTGAGGCGTCCTGTTAAGTCAGGCAACGAGCGAGACCCGCATCCTTACTTGCCAGCAGTACCGCGAGGTAGCTGGGGACAGTAGGGAGACCGCCGTGGCTAACACGGAGGAAGGAACGGGCAACGGTAGGTCAGTATGCCCCGAATGTGCTGGGCAACACGCGGGCTACAATGGTCGAGACAAAGGGTTCCAACTCCGAAAGGAGACGGTAATCTCAGAAACTCGATCGTAGTTCGGATTGTGGGCTGCAACTCGCCCACATGAAGCTGGATTCGGTAGTAATCGCGTGTCATAAGCGCGCGGTGAATACGTCCCTGCTCCTTGCACACACCGCCCGTCAAAGCACCCGAGTGAGGTCCGGATGAGGCGTACCACGTACGTCGAATCTGGGCTTCGCAAGGGGGCTTAAGTCGTAACAAGGTAGCCGTAGGGGAATCTGCGGCTGGATCACCTCCACCGACCCGAGACTCGCCCTCTGGGCGAGCTCACCTTACGACCGTCACCACGACGGTCACTACTCATTCGCATTGGACTGTATCGTCCGCCCACCCACCGGCTTGGACACCTTAGAACGACCACGGCCCACACAACACACCAGACCTTCCCCCTTGGGGAAGGTGGGCTCATAGCTCAGCGGTAGAGTGCCTCCCTTGCAAGGAGGATGCCCTGGGTTCGAATCCCAGTGAGTCCATGTCCGTTCGAAGCGAATCCGTCCCCTTAAGTGGGAGACGCGACTCGGTTCGAACACGACGACCGATGCACCATCCCGGGAAACCGCGGATGGGAAGGGTTCGACGAACGCCCCGTCACACCCGGGGCGATTCAATGACAACCGTGTATACGTGCGATCCAGACGTCCACTGAACTCATCCGAGTTCGTGGAACGTCAGTGAACCATATACAGTCGGGTGACACTATGTCACTTGACACCGTCAGCACTCTCCTCTGGAGAGTTGACTGACACACTACTGGCTACTGTGCCAGCTGGTGAATGGCTCGGCTCGAGAGCCGACGAAGGACGTGCCAAGCTGCGAAAAGCTCATGGGACCCGCATGGAGGGAAAGAACATGAGATTTCCGAATCGGAATCCGTTTTACAATTGCCACGCGCAATAGGGAACTCCCTGAATTGAAACATCTCAGTAAGGGAAGGAAAAGAACGCAACAGCGATGTCGTCAGTAACCGCGAGTAAACGCGACACAGCCCAAACCGAAGGTCTTCGGACCAATGTGGTGTTCGGGTTGACAACCAAATCTCGACACTCTCTCAGAAGTCTCCTGGAACGGAGCGTGAAACAGGGTGACAACCCCGTACGAGAGAACAGTACAGATGGCGTCAATACCAGAGTAGCAGGGGTCGGATATCCTCTGTGAACAGCTCAGGCATCCCCTGAGAAGGCTAAACACTCCTCGAGACCGATAGCGAACAAGTAGCGTGAGCGAACGCTGAAAAGCACCCCGAAAAGGGCGGTGCAATAGGGCCTGAAATCAGCTGGCGATCGAGCGACAGGGCGTACAAGGCGATTCTCAAAACGACAGAGGAGCGATCCTCCAGTAGGAAGAGAGTCGAGCCGGCGTCGTGTCGTGCGTTTTGAAAAACGACCCAGGGAGTGCACTTGATTGGCGAGTCTAACCCGTGAACCGGGGAAGGCGCAGGGAAACCGATACGGCCGCAGCATTGCGAGGGCCACCGTGTTCAAGCGCGGGGAGTCAATCGGGTGCGACCCGAAACCAGGCGATCTACGCGCGAGCAAGGTGAAGCGTGGCGAAAGCCACGTGGAGGCCTGTTAGAGTTGGTATTCTACAATATCCTCTCGTGACTCGTGTGTAGGGGTGAAAGGCCCATCGAGCCTGGCAACAGCTGGTTCCAACCGAAACATGTCGAAGCATGACCTCTTCCGAGGTAGCCCGCGGGGTAGAGCTACCGATTGGATGACCCGCCTCCGAGAGGAGTCGGCCATCCTGTCGAACTCCAAACCCGCAGGCGCCGCAGACGAAGGGAGTCCGGTGCGCGGGGTAAGCCTGTGTACCGTGAGGGGAACAACCCAGAGCCGGGTTAAGGTCCCAAAGTGTAGATTAAGTGCGATTCGAAGGTGGTCTCAAGCCCTAAACAGCCGGGAGGTGAGCTTAGAAGCAGCTACCCGCTAAGAAAAGCGTAACAGCTTACCGGCCGAGGTTTGAGGCGCCCAAAATGATCGGGGCTCAAATCTACCACCGAGACCTGGCCGTGCCCTTGACAGGGGCAACCGCGTAGGTTGGCGTACTGGTCGGACGGAAGCCCGGGCGAGAGCTCGTGTGGACCGTCCAGTAACGACAATCCTGGTCACAGTAGCAGCGATAGTCGGGTGAGAACCTCGACGGCCTGAAGAGCAAGGGTTCCTCGGCACTGCCGTTCAGCCGAGGGTTAGCCGGTCCTAAGGTGTACCACAACTTGACTACACCGACGGGAAGCTGGTTAATATTCCAGCGCCATCGTGCAGTAAACGCCGACGCCGTGTGGAACGCTGAGCCGGGCACTCGCCCGGTCAAATCGTGGAAACTCGTGAACGCCGTCACGGCACGAAGCGAGCGAAACGCGAGATAGCGAAAGTCAGCCGTACATAGGGCCCGTGAAAAGGCAAGCACGATGTCCGTACCGAGATCCGACACAGGTGCTCTGCCAGCGCAAGGCAAGGCCTGTCGGGAGAACCGACGTTAGGGAATTCGGCAAGTTAGTCCCGTACCTTCGGAAGAAGGGATGCCTGCTCTCTGAGGAGCAGGTCGCAGTGACTCGGGCGCTCCGACTGTCTAGTAACAACACAGGTGACCGCAAATCCGCAAGGACTCGTACGGTCACTGAATCCTGCCCAGTGCGGGTATCTGAACACCTCGTACAAGAGGACGAAGGACCCGTCAACGGCGGGGGTAACTATGACCCTCTTAAGGTAGCGTAGTACCTTGCCGCTTCAGTAGCGGCTTGCATGAATGGATAAACGAGAGCGCCACTGTCCCAACGTTGGACCCGGTGAACTGTACGTTCCAGTGCGGAGTCTGGAGACCCCCAAGGGGAAGCGAAGACCCTATAGAGCTTTACTGCAGGCTGTCGCTGAGACGTGGTCGCCGATGTGCAGCATAGGTAGGAGTCGTTACACAGGTACGTGCGCCAGCACGCCACCGAGACAGCATTGAAATACTACCCGTCGGTGACTGCGACTCTCACTCCGGGAGGAGTACACCGGTAGCCGGGCAGTTTGACTGGGGCGGTACGCGCTCGAAAAGATATCGAGCGCGCCCGAAGATCATCTCAGCCGGGTCGGGAATCCGGCGAAGAGCGCAAGAGCAAAAGATGGTCTGACAGTGTTCTTCCCAACGAGGAACGCTGACGCGAAAGCGTGGTCTAGCGAACCTACGAGGTTCCGGAATGGGACCCGTAGATGACAGAAAAGCTACCTTAGGGATAACAGAGTCGTCACTCGCAAGAGCACATATCGACCGAGTGGCTTGCTACCTCGATGTCGGTTCCCTCCATCCTGCCCGTGCAGACGCGGGCAAGGGTGAGGTTGTTCGCCTATTAAAGGAGGTCGTGAGCTGGGTTTAGACCGTCGTGAGACAGGTCGGCTGCTATCTATTGGGGGTGTGAGGTACCTGACGTGAACGAACGTATAGTACGAGAGGAACTACGTTTGGTCGCCACTGGTGTATCGGTTGTCCGGAAGGGCAGATGCCGAGTAGCCACGCGACACGGGGTAAGAGCTGAACGCATCTAAGCTCGAAACCCACATGGAAAAGAGGTACCACAGAGGTCACTCGTAGAAGACGAGTTCGATAGACTCGGGGTGTACGCACCGAGGCAACGAGGTGTTAAGCCCACGAGAACTAACAGACCGAGCCACATTCATTGGCGCTGACGCGTCACGACTCGCATGAGTTCAGGCGGTAACTGGATCGCACGACATACACGGTTGGTATCGAACCAGACCGACACAGGAGTCTCTCAGTAGAGAGTCTCGGTTCGAGTCCGAGAGTCGGCGTAAAGGCGGCCAAAGCGGTGGGGGAACACCCGTACCCATTCCGAACACGGAAGTTAAGCCCACCAGCGTATCGTGAAGTACTGGAGTGAGCGATCCTCTGGGAACCACGAGTCGCCGCCTGCCCACTCATACGGGAGTCAACTCCCATCTAGCCCACGGACAACGCGTCCGTGGGCTTTTTCCATATATAACGGACTGTACGCGCTCACACGCGACCCGTTCGTCCGACAGTAGCGGTCTGCGCTCAATGCGCGATCTGTGAACGGGTCCGCAGATGACTGTCACTATTCGCTGCGGTGCCGACACGCTTCTGCGCCGGACGGAACCTCTCGGCTACTGATCGAGAGCCATATCAGTACTGATACTACTATGCGTAAGTTTATCACTTTTGTCGGTGAAGTCAACTTGTCATGGACGGACCGGAAAACGCCGACGCCACGGCGCGACTGGCTTGCGGGGATCCCCCCGCTGTTCGCGACGAGGTCGCCTCCGAGCGCGTGGTGTCGGTGTTGTTCGGGACGGATGTCGAGACCTGGCGAGCCGGTTGGGGTCGGGCGACGACGGGGGCGCCGAACCGGGAGGCGGTGGTAGACGCGAGCGACATCGCCCGGAGCGGGGCCGCCGCGTCAACGCAGGTGGTGGCGAACGCCGGACTCGCGTACACGGTACTCGGGCGCGCGCCCGAGACCGAACGGATTCTCGACGCCGTTGCCGACCATCTCAACGGCGCCTCGGTGGGGACGGTCGATCTGCTGGTCGATGACCTCGCGCCCGTGGCCGTTCGGGAGGGAGCGGACGCCGCTGTCGCGCTTGTGGGCGGTCTCTTGGACAGGTTCGGGGGGCAAGCGAATCGGATCGCGGTGGGGCTCTCGTTCGAGGGTCCGGCAGAGTTGGTGTCGCGGGTCGGCACTCGGATGGATTCTGTGGTCGGCGGGGACTCGGGGGCGGCAGCGGTCGAGGGACTCTCCGCGGAGGACCCCACGACCTTCGGGTACGTCCGTCGGCACTGGGCCGAGGCCAAGCGGGGGATCGAGGCGTGCGACCGGAACTACCCGCAATCGAAGCAGGTTCACGCCGTGTTGGAGGACCCAGAGACTACGCCGCGAACGTTGGGGGCGACGTTGTCCGGCTTTGTGACGCTCGGCGCGCTTGACACGTGGAGCGAGACCGTCGGACCGACTCGATACGATCTCACCGCCTACCGACCGGAGCGAGCGTGGGCGCTCGGCGTCGCGATCCAGACCAGAACGTCCAGCGACTGAACACCGAGGCGCGTCGGCCTCGTCTCTCGACCTGACCCCTCAGTCGTCCGCCGCTCTGATGCGGTTGAGATCGGTGTCCACCACGGTGCCGTCCGGTTCGATCGTCACGCTACCGAGTGAGGCCGTTTCGCCCGTCTCGTACCGCGCGGCGACGGCCTCCAGCGTCGGGCGTCGGTCGAGCCGCTCCCACACGGTCTCCGTCACGAGCGACTGAAACGCCTCGGGATCGGTCCACCCGGCGTCGATGTCGGAGGGAACGCCGACGACCACCCGGAACTCCGCCTCGGTGACGCGGATACCGACTCCGAACGTGTCCGCACACATGTGTCGCCGTTCGCGCCGGGCCGTCATATCTCCGTCGGCACGCCTATCGGGGTACGAATCCCTCTGCTAATCGACCGGTCGCCTCTCGAAACCGGTAAGCGCCCGCCGCTCGAACGACCGCGAGACTCGATGACCTCGAAGCCGGCGGTGTCACCGAAGGCGGGGCTCGCGGCCGCGGTTACCGCCGTGAGCGCGGGCGCGATTCTCGTGCGCCTGAGCGGCGCGCCCAGTTCGGTCGCCGCCTTCTATCGCGTACTGTTTACGACGCTGCCGCTGGCTTTGGTCGGCGCGTGGCGGTACCGGGGAGAGTTTGTACGGATCCGCTCGCGGGACCTCGGGTTCGCGGTTCTGTCCGGAATCGCGCTCGCGGTCCACTTCGCCGCGTGGTTCGAGAGCCTTCGATGGACGAGCGTCGCCGCAAGCGTGACGCTCGTCCAGGCCCAGCCGGTGTTCGTCGCGCTCGGCGCGTGGCTGGTGCTGCGGGAGCGCGTCACGCGCCGCATGGCCGTGGGTATCGCCGTCGCGGTCGCCGGGATGGCCTCGATGTCGATCGGCGACTTCCTCGGCGGAGTGGCGGTCGGTCCTCGTCCGCTGTACGGGAACGCGCTGGCGCTGTCCGGCGCGATTGCCGCCGCGGGGTACGTGCTGGCCGGGCGCTCGTTGCGCCAGCGAATCTCGCTCGTCCCCTACGTCACGGTCGTGTACGGCGTCTGTGCGTTCGTTCTGCTCGCGTTCGTCCTCGCCGCGGGGCACTCGCTCGGTGGATATCCGCCCCGAGAGTGGCTTCTGTTCGCGGGGCTGGCAGTCGGTCCGGGGCTGCTCGGACACACAGTTCTCAACTGGGCGCTCGCACACCTCGAATCGAGCGTCGTCTCCGTCTCGCTCCTCGGTGAGCCGGTCGGCGCGACGCTGCTCGCGCTCGTGCTGCTGTCGGAGGCGCCGACGCCGGCCACCGTCGGCGGCGGCTGTGTTGTCCTGGTAGGGATCTACGTCACCGCGGCCGCGGACCGGTGATAGCGTTTTCAGCGCCGATATTTTGGGATAAACGTTGAAGCCCGCGGACCGACTTGAACGGATATGGAACGGCGAACGGTCGTCGCGTTCGTGGGCGACGACGCGAGCGCCGGCGAACGCGTATCCCGCGCGGTCGACACCGCCTGGGAGGGACCCGACGGCCCGACGTTTCGCACGCTCGCCCCCGCCGACTTCGGCGCTGATCGTGACGGTGAGGAGTTGCTGAACGCGACCTGCGGTGTGGTCGTCACCGCCGCGGCCGCGACCGACGAGACGGTGAGGGATCGACTCGCGATGCTCCCGTCGAACGTGCCGGTGATCGCCGTCGTCGAAGACGCGACGACGGCGACGGTCCGAACTCTGCTGTCGGCAGGCGTCGACGACGTGGTCGACGCCACGGACGGGGACGGCCCCGCCGACTCTGACCCGCTCGTCGAGCGCCTCGCGAACAGGGTGGATCCCGACCGAGTTCGGCTCGGTGACGACGACGTCGCTCGCCTCGCGGAAGTGCTGCTCGATTCGGGAACGACGCTGATGAGCACGCGCACCGACGAGGTCGGAACGAAGATCGAGTGGACGATGGAGAACGTGGGCGAACACGCCGAACTCGATCGGATCGTCTGCTACCGAGAGCAGGACGGGCGGTTCGTGCCCGCGTACAGTTGGTGTCCCGACGGGTTCGAGCCGGCGTCGAGACCGTTCAAGGAGTTCCCCGACCCGGACCGCCTGTCGACGTTCGGCAACGTCGCGCGTCCGTCCGCTCCCGCGGGGTCTTTCCACGGCGGAAACGGGAGCGCGGTCGAGGCGCCGCCGGCGACGGTTCACGTGCCGCTCGTCGTCGACTGGGAGCTGAGCGGGATCGTCGCGTTCGAGTCCGAGGACCGCCGCGTCTGGACCGACGGCGAGGTGGACCTGTACCGTACGCTGGGTGACTTGATCGCGCACACGATCGCCCGGAACGACCGCCGGGCGGCGCTCCGCCGTCAGGCCGAACAGCTCGAACAGTTCAGCGCGGTCGTCTCACACGACCTCCGGAACCCGCTCAACGTGATTTCGGGGTACCTGTCGCTCTCCGAGGAAGAGCTGTCGCCCGCCCGCCACGAGGCCATGAGCGGTGCGGTCGACCGGATGGAGACGCTGATCGACGACCTCCTCATGCTCGCGCGCCGGGGGGAGGCGATCGGTGACACGGAACTCGTTCCGATCGAGGCTATCGCGGAGGACGCGTGGCAGTCGGTGCGCGCGCCGGACGCGACGCTCACGATCGCGGACGAGGTCGGCCGCGTCGAGGCCGACCCCAGTCGACTTCGTCAGGCGTTCGAGAACCTCTTTCGGAACGCGATCGATCACGGCGGTCGAGACGTCGCGATAGAGATCGGGCCGCTCGGTACCGACGGCACCGACGGCGGGCTGTACGTCGCGGACGACGGGCCGGGGATCCCGGTCGAAATCGTCGACACGGTGTTCGACTCGGGCGTCTCCTCGGCCGACAGCTCCGGGATCGGCCTGGCGATCGTCGACCGGATCGTCGAGGCGCACGAGTGGGACATCGAGGCGCGAAACGACGACGGTGCCGTCTTCGAACTCACGTTCGGAGCGGACGCGACCCGGGCGGCGTCGCCGTAGGTCGACTGATTCCGCGTCCCTCGCTCCGCCGGGCTCAGTTCTCCGAGAACCGCTCGACCGTCCGCCGGTGTCGGTCGCGGAACATCCCCTCGAATCCGATCTTCGCCGGCGGGCCGGCCGCGTCGCCGAGCGGGCCGAGCGGAAGCCGGTAGGCGACCGTGTCGACGAGCAGGGTCTCGTCGCCGTCGGCGTAGAACGCGTGGGTGTGCTCCCAGCGACGGAAGGGACCGCCCTCCATCTCGTCGACGAACCGAGCGGAGCGCTCGGGCGGGGTCACCCCTTCGGGATCGCGTTCGACGATCCGCGAGGTCCACCGCTGTCGCGGTCCGACCCCGAACGGCCTGATCGACATCCCTATCGTCGACCCGGCGACGAGGACCTCGGGATCGGGCGAGCCGTCCGGCCCCTCGACGCCGCTGATCCGGAGGCGCATCCAGTCGGGGGTGAGTTCGCGCAGTCCGTCGACCGTGGAGTGAAACTCCCACACGTCTTCGATCGGGGCCGGCACCCGAGTCGTCCGCCTGTACGTCGGCATATCTCCGATACGGGTCGGGCGGACAAAAAGCCGTCTTCGGCGGCGGTCCGCGACCGAAACCCGCATGTCCGAGCGCGTCCTGACCGAAGACGATGGAACGCGGGGCGATCGACGTCGGCGATCTGGCTGGACCGTTCGACCTTCAGGCGACCCTCGAGAGCGGGCAGAGCTACCTCTGGAACCGCGCTGACGGCGATACGTACGACGAGCTCCACGCGCGCGGCGGCGACGCGTGGTACGAGACGGTCGTCGACCCGGTCCCCGGCGTGACCGAAGACCGGGTCCCGGTCCGAGTTCGACAGGAGGGCGGCGTCCACGACGGGACCCTCCGCTGGGAGTCGTCGATCGACGCCGAGCCGCTGTTGACGCACCTGTTGCGACTCGACGACGACCTCAACGCGGTCTTGGACGCCACGCCAGACCTCCCGCTCCTCGAACGCGCGTACGACGCCTACGAGGGGATGCGGCTGACCCGCGACCCCGTCTTCCCCTGTCTGGTCTCGTTCATCTGCTCGGCACAGATGCGAGTCGCCCGCATCCACGGCATGCAGCGTCGGCTTCGGGAGACGTACGGCGACGCGGTCGCGCTCGACGGCGAGACGTACCGGGCCTTTCCGACGCCCGAGCAACTGGCCGCCCGCACGGAGGACGAACTCCGCGACCTCTCTCTGGGATACCGCGCGCCGTACGTCCGGCGCACGGCCGAGATGGTCGCGAGCGGCGAGGCGGACCCCCTGGAGGCGGCCGACCTGCCGTACGAGGAGGCCCGCGAGTCGCTCACGCGGTTCGTCGGCGTCGGGGAGAAGGTCGCGGACTGCGTGCTGCTGTTCTCTTTAGGCTTCCTCGAGGCGGTGCCGCTCGACACCTGGATTCGAACCACCATCGAAGAGTACTACCCCGACTGCGACCGCGGGAGCTACGCGGCGACCTCCCGGGCGATCCGTGAGCGGTTCGGCGGCGAGTTCGCCGGCTACGCGCAGACGTACGTGTTCTACTACCTCCGCGCCGGCGGCGAGTGAGCGAGGGAGCGCTCCGCGTGGCGACCGCGGCCGAAGTTTGATACTCGTTCGCGTGGTATTCTCGGGCGTGATGGACTGTCGAGTCGTCGTCGAGGCCGCAGTCCCGGTGTACGACGTGGAGACCGCCGACGAGGCGGTCCGGATCGCCATCTCGAAGACCGGAGAGATGCTCAACCCCGACCTCAACTACGTCGAGATCGACACCGGAACCCGAACGTCACCGAGCGGCGAGCAGCTCGATCCGGCGTTCGTCGCGGCCGACGAGGCGCTCGTCGCCTTGGAGCTTCAGATGGACGTGTTCAACGTCGACCGGGGTGAACACGCCAGCCGCGTCGCGCGCAAGGAGATCGGGAAGCGACTCCGAAACATCCCGCTGAAGGTGTTGTCGGTCACCGAAATCGACTCCGAGGAGAGCGACCGCACCGACGGCACGCCGGCCTCCGACCGAGGCTCCGCGTCCGGCGACGACGAGTCGGAACTCCGCGGTGACGGAGAGCCCGTCGGGTCCTGACCGCGGCCGCGACGCTGTCCGGTGATCGGTGCGGGCGGCGAGGAACGGGACGCGGTAAACGGTTCAGTCGGCGGTCGGGGCCAGCGGCTCCGACTCGGACGACTCCATCGGCTCGGTGATTCCCTCGGTCAGCTTGAAAACGGCCGCTTTGTGGTCGGTCTTCGACTTGTGAATCGATGTCGGTTTGACGCCCAGTTCCTCGTAGGCTTCGAGGTCAACGTCGTCGTCCCAGAACTCGCACTGTTTTCGTACCTCCGCGAGGAGACCGTGAAGATGGATGAGCTCCTGCTTCTTCATGAGTACCAGTCCTTTGCTACTGGAGGTATATATTATTATCTTGAGTCACGTTACCATGGTATTCGCGTATTTCGCGAGTAGCGGGGCGGAGAAGTGGTTTCTCGACGAGACGTTCAGGATCGTTGTAGGTACATCCGCGGATACCGGGGCCGGTGAACCACGGGCGACTCACAGCCCGGCGGACTCGACGTGGGGGCGGCGTGGAAGGGGCCGCGGCCACCGAGTCACCGCTGGTTCCGGGTCGCTCTCGGTTACTGAAACTGCCTGACCGCTTCGAGGTCCCGCTCGGTCCGCATGAACTCGGTCAGGCGCCGCGTCGCGTGACACGCCGAACAGCTGAAGTTGGACCGAAGGTCCTGAAGCTCGGCGGGGTTCTCCTGCCACTCCTTGCCGCACTCCGGACAGACCAGTCTGACGAACGCGTCGACCATGTTCTCGCCTACAGCGGGCCGCGTTAAAAACGTGGGTGGCGAACCGGCGCGGGCGTCGGATCAGGCGGACACGTCGCCGCTCGCTTCGAGCAGCTCCTTGTACCGGTTCCGGATAGTGACCTCGGACACGTCGGCCACGTCGGAGACCTGGCTCTGGGTCACCTTCTCGTTTGACAGCAGGGCGGCGGCGTACACCGCGGCGGCGGCGAGTCCCACGGGCGACTTGCCGCTCGTGATCCCCGCGTTCGCGGCGTCGTCGAGCAGTTCGCGGGCCCGGCGCTCGGCCTCGTCCGAGAGGTCGAGCCGCGAGGCGAACCGCGGGACGTAGCTCGTCGGGTCCGCCGGCTTCACCTCCAGCTTCAGCTCGCGGACGACGTAGCGGTACGTCCGCGTGAGTTCCATCTTCTCGACCCGCGAGACCGCCGTGAACTCGTCGAGGCTCCGGGGGTTCCCCACCTGTCTGGCGGCCGCGTACAGCGCCGCGGTCGCGACGCCCTCGATGGAGCGGCCGGGGAGGAGGTTCTCGCTCAGCGCGCGGCGGTAGATGACGCTAGCGGTCTCGCGGACGTTGTCCGGGAGGCCGAGTGCACTGGCCATGCGGTCGATCTCACCGAGCGCCTGCTTGAGGTTGCGCTCCTTGGAGTCGCGGGTGCGGAACCGCTCGTTCCACGTCCGCAGCCGCTGCATCCGGCGCCGCTGCCGCCCGGAGAGCGACTTACCGTAGGCGTCTTTATCCTGCCAACCGATGTTCGTCGAGAGCCCCTTGTCGTGCATCATGTTCGTCGTCGGGGCCCCGACCCGCGACTTGCTGTCCCGCTCGCCGGAGTTGAACGCTCGCCACTCCGGTCCGCGGTCGACCGAGTCCTCCTCGACGACGAGTCCGCAGTCGGTACAGACGGTCTCGCCGTGTTCCGTGTCCGTCGCTAACTGGCCGCCGCACTCGGGACAGGTCGTGCTCCGCTCGCGCTCGCTCGCCGTCTCCTCGGCGTTCGCCGTTTCCTCGGCGCTCGCCGTCTCCTCGGTCGTTGAGTCCGTCGCCCTCGTTCGCGTGCGCTCCCCGCTTCCGGTCTCGTCGGCCGAGTCAGTCAGTCGTTCTCGCTCCGTACCGCCGCCGCTGTAGGTGTCTGTCTCTGTCATGGGTTGGCTCCGACGATCCCCCGACGGAAATACAGCGAGGTCCGCGAATCGCCAGTCTGTTAACGTATAGTTAGTTGCGAGGATATATAAAACTTTCTTCCAGATGCCATCGACGAGAGACAGACGAGACCAGTTCTAACGCGCATTCAGCCCGCGAAACGCCTGACTCCCCTCTACCACAGAAGGACTGGAGAGCGCGACCGCTGATGTGTGACGGTATATATACCTCTCTTTCGAGGTCGCAACGCCGCGGCAGGGACCGGCCGCGACCGGGGCGTACTCAGAACCGGCGGCCGGTCACCGACGCCGACACGGAGCCGATCGATTCGACGGTCGCTCGCACCTCGTCGTCGGGTTCGATCGGCGCCGCGCCCGGAGTTCCGGTGCTGAACAGGTCGCCGGGGCGCAGCGTCGACACCTCGGAGTGGAACGAGACGATCTCCGCGGGCGGGAACAGCATGTTCCGCACCTCGTTTTCGGCCTCGACCTCGCCGTTGACCCGCGTCGTCACCGTCGCGTCCGCGAGATCGACCGGCTCGTCCGGGACCGCGATCGCCGGCCCGACGACGAGGAACGTGTCGTAACTCTTCGCGCGCGTGAGGAACCGGGGGTTCCGCCGGAGCACGTCCTCGGCGGTCATATCGATCACCGGGAGGTAGCCGGCGACGACGTCGTCCACCTCTCGGGTCGCGACCGATCGACACTCTCGACCCAGCAACACCGCCAGTTCCGCCTCTGCGGTCACGCGCTCGCTCTGCTCGCTCGGCGGCAGCCTGATCGGGCCGCCCGGCCCCGTCAGGGCCGTGGACGGCTTGATGAAACTGGCCGGTTCCTCCGGGCGCTCCTCGTCGAGGTCGCCGGCGTGGTCGGCGTAGTTGAGACCGATCCCCCAGAGCTTCCCGAACCGCTCCAGCGGCGGCCCGAAGGTTAAGTCCTCGGCCGGCACGGGCTCGGCGGGCGCGTCCTCGACGCTCGCGAGGTCGCCCGCGGCCGCCAGCGGGAGCGCGTCGCGAACGCTTTCGGCTCGCGGCTCAGCCGCCGCGAGCGGCACGTACCCCTCCTCGTCGCCCAGCAGCGGCCGGCCGCTCGCGGTGCGTGCGAGGTAGTTCACGCGGTAGCCCCTCCGTTCACCGTCGAGTCACTCCTCCCGGTCGGTCCAGAAGTCGAACGAGCGACCGGGCGCGAACACGTCGAGTCCGACCGCCCGCTCGTCGCCGGTGTTCTCGACGCGGTGCGGCTCGCTCGCCTCTAGGTAGACGGAGTCGTTCGGACCGAGCGTGGCCGACGCCCCCTCCTCCGTGACGACGGTCAACTCCCCTTCGAGACAGAGGCACACCTGCTCGTTCTCGTGGTCGTGGAGCGGCGAGGAGTGCCCCGGCGGCTTCTCGAACCACTCGAACGAGAAGCGGTCGCTGCCCGCCATCGACACCCGCCGCCAGCCGTCTTCCGGCTCGTACGTCTCGGCCTCGTCGAACGGGACCGCTCTCATAGGTTCGCGCCGGTCGCGCCGCCGTCTATCGGGAGCGCGGTGCCGTTGATGAACCCGGACTTCGGCGAGGAGAGGAACGCGACGGTGTCGCCCAGCTCCATCGGGTCGCCGATGCGTTCGAGGGGGTTGCCGGCCCACTCGGCGAGCCCCTCCTCGTAGGTGTCGTACTCGCCGCGGTCGACGGCGTCGTTCACCAGCTCTCGAATCCGCGACGTCTCGTGCGGCCCGGGCAACACGGCGTTGGCCCGGATCTCCGGCGCGAACTCCTTCGAGAGCGTCTTCTCTAACCCGATTACGCCCATCCGGACCGAGTTCGACAAGACGAGGCTGTCGAGCGCCTCCTTCACGCTCCGAGAGGTGACGTTCACGATGGTGCCCCCGTCCCCCTCGCGGAGGTGCGGCTCGGCCGCGCGCGCGAGCCGGACGACGCTCATCACGAGCAGTTCGTACGCCTCCTCCCAGTCATCGTCGTCCGTCTCTAGGAACGCCCCCGAAGGCGGACCGCCCGCGCTCGTGACGAGGTGGTCGAGTCCGCCGAACTCGTCGACGGCCGTCTCGACGAGCGCCTCGACGTCGTCCGGCTTGGTGAGGTTGCCGGGCTGAGCGACGACCTCTCCGTCCGCGACCGATTCGACCTCCGACTTGGCGTCCGCCAGTCGGTCCTCGTCGCGGCCGTTTATCACCACGTTCGCCCCCTCGCGGGCGAGCGCCTTGGCCGACGCCTTGCCGAGTCCGCTCGACGACGCAGTGACGAGCGCCGCGTTCCCCGCTATCTCCAGATCCATGTGATCGATGTGCGCGGTCACCGTGGAAAACGTTTCCCCGGAGGCAATCCGCCCGCACTCGAGCAGCGGACCCCACCCCGTCGTCCCGGAATTGTCGGCTCCGGTCCACCGACGCCGACTCGCCCGCTCCGACTCGCCGACGCCGACTCACCGGGTCGGCCCTATCGGCTCCGGCTCACCGGGAACGCCACGCGGTCCGGGTTCTCGTTGAACCGCGCTCGGATCCGCTCGTACAGTCGGTTCTTCACGCGCTGTCCGCGGCGCGGGTGCGTGAGGTACCGGACCCGAAGCTCGACCCACGACTCCTCTTGGCGGACGTTGACGCTCGGGCCGTCGTGGACCTCCAACTCGACCGGCGTCTCCGCGAGCGCGGCGAGTTCTCCTCCCCGTCAGTCATCTATCTCCGCTCGCGACCCGCGCGAGCGACCCGGCGAGCACCTCGGTCGCGGCGGCGCAGTCCGCCCAGTCCGTCCACTCTCGGGGGTTGTGCGAGATCCCGTCCCGCGACGGCGCGAACAGCAGCGACGCGTCCGTGACACGCGCGACCCGCATCGCGTCGTGGGCGGCGCCGGAGTGGAGGTCGATCGCCTCGCGGTCCGCGGCGTCTGCGGCCCCGTGGGCGGCCTCGCGCAGCCGGTCGCTCATCAGCGTCGGCGCGACGTCGAACGGGCGCTCGAACTCGGTCTCGACGCCGCGCTCTCGCTCCAGCCGGTCGAGGGAGCCGCGCGCGGCGTCGACGATGGCCTCCATCGACCCGGCCTCAACGTCGCGAATGTCGACGCTGGCCTCGACGCGCCCGGGCACGACGTTCGTCGCGTTCGGCTCGACCGACAGTGACCCGACGGTCCCGACCGCCGAGGGCGACGAGGAGTCGACGACCTCGTCCGCGGCGCTTTCGACGTCCAACACGAACTCGCTCGCGGCCGCGAGCGCGTCGGTGCGCTCGTCCATCGCGGTCGCGCCCGCGTGGTTCGCCTCCCCGTCGATCGCCGCCTCGCAGTGGGTGATCCCCGTGATCGTCGTTACGATACCGGCGGCCGCGCCCGCCGTCTCCAGCGTCGTGTCCTGCTCGATGTGAAGCTCGTAGAACGCCGCCCACGACGCGGGGTCGAGCGTCGTCGCCGCGCCGTCGTCGTCGGTCGGTGTGGCGGCGTCGAGCGCGCTCCCCCCGCGGTAGCCGATCCGGTCGAGCGCCTCGCCCAGCGTCTCCCCGTCGGCGTTCGCCGGCGCGAGCGCCTCGTCGAGCCCCTGCTCGCCCGTCGCGACCGTCGAGCCGAGCAGCCCGTTCCCGAACGTACCGCCCTCCTCCTCGGTGAAACTGACGACGCCGACCGGCCGCTCGGGTTCGAACCCGTCGTCGCGCATCGCGCGGACCGCCTCCAGCGCGGCGTACACGCCGAGCGGGCCGTCGAAGATACCGCCTTCCGGGACGCTGTCGAGGTGGCTCCCCGAGACGACCGGCGCCGCGTCCGGGTCGGCGCTCTCCGGGGTCCACGTCCCGAGGACGTTGCCCACCGCGTCGACGGTGACGTCGAGTCCGGCGTCGCGGAGGCGCTCGACAAGCCGGTCTCTCGCCCGCCGGTTCGCCTCGGTGCCGGTGCGGTTCGTTCGCGCGTGCGCCTCCGGGTCGTCCGTCTCGACGCGGCCGAACGCCGCGTTCGCCTCGATGTCCGCGCGGAGCCGGTCCGCGTCGACTGGCAGCTTCATACCGGGACCGGGCGCCGCGGGATCAAAACGGTTCGGTCTCCGGCGGTCTCGGGAGCCGTCCGAGTCTCACTCCCCTCGCCGCGTGAGCCAGTACGCCGCCGATCCGATCCCGACTCCGGCCGCGTACGCCCGACTCGCAGCCGAGTCGCCCATCGAACGGTCGACCGCGACGCCCAACGCCCCCCACGCCAGCGCGACGCCGAGGCTCCGTCCCGGCCCGCCCCGGAACCGGCGACAGCCCGCGGCTGCCCGCGCGTGTCGGTAGAGGTAGCCGGCGGCGAACCCGACCGCGAGCGGCCCGGTCCGGACCTCGCCGTCGACGAGCGACGACGCTCCGAGCAGGGCGATGCCGCCGAGACACTCGACTCCGGCGCCGAGCGCGCGCACCGCGTTTCCCATGCGGCGTGTTCGCACTACGCTCGAATATCGGTTTCGGCGGGCTCACCGCGACCGATCCCGAAGACACTTGTTTCCGGCCGCTGTTATCTCGGCCGGCATGTCCCCGTTGCTCCTCCAAGGCGCGGCCGCCGGCGGCATCGCCCTCCTGATCACGCTCGTCTTCTTCGTCGTCCACCTCGCGATGATCGTGTGGACGTACTCGGACGCGCAGTCGCGAAGCGACCACCCGCCGATCCTCTGGGCGCTCATCGTCTTCTTCGCGCCGATCCTCGGGGTGCTGCTGTACCTCATCATCGGTCGGGACTCGTACTGAGCCGTCGTCCTTAGCGGTCACTCGCGGGTGACGGCCGCCCGGACGCCGGCTCACACGCCCCTGAGCACGCTCGTCGCTCCGACCGCCTCGGAGACGACCCACGCGACGAACAGCCCGTAGGCCGCGAGCAACGCGTACGACTCGCGCTCGGTGAGCGCGAGGCTCGTCCGGAGCGTCACGAAGAGCAGGACGGTCGCGGCCGTCAACACCCCGAGCATCGGCACCGCCGTCGAGAGGTTGACGGCCACCTCCCCGACGATCAGCACTCCCAGCGGGATCGCGACGAGCAGGTCGAAGGTGTTCGACCCGAGGACGTTGCCGAGGCTCGTCGCGCCGCGGCCCTGACGCGCGGTCCGAACGCTCACGAGCGCGTCCGGGATGCTCGTCGCGGCCGCGACGATCGTGACGCCGGCGAGGAACTCGGGGATTCCGAAGGTGACCCCGAGCGACTCCACCGACGCGACGAGCCGCTCGACTGTGACGACGATGAGCCCCAACCCGGCCGCCAGCTTCGCCCACTCCCGCCGGACGTCGACCCCGTCGCGCACGCGCTCTATCCCCGCGTCACCGACGTCTTGATACTGGATGAAGAGGTAGAGGCCGTACAGCGCGAGCGGGACGACCGCGAGCGAGCGCGGCAATCTCCCGACGATCGGGTCCGCCGACACGGGGAAGTAGATGACCGCGAGCGCGAACGTCACGACCAGCGCGGAGACCGCGAGCATGTAGAACTGCGCCTCCTTGTACACGATCGTCCGGCTGGCTTCGAGCTCGTCCTCGCCGCCCAGCCCGGCGGCCGCGGGGATCACGAGGACGTTGAAGATGGCCGAGCCGACGAGCGCGCCCACGCCGATGTCGAAGACCCCGGTGACGGCGGTGACGAGCACGCTCACCAGCTCCGGAAAGCTCGACCCGACCGCGACGACGATCGACCCCTGAACCACCGCCGGGAGCCCGTAGTACCCCGAGAGCGTCTCGGCGGCCTCCGCCAACCAGCCGCTGCCGAGCCAGATGAACCCGGTCGCGGCGGCGACGACGAGGGCGTGGACGACCGGCGCGTCGGGGACGATTCCGGCCACGCCTCACCGCACGTGCGTCCCGCCCAGCTCCCACAGCCGGTCCGCGATCGCGTCGTCGAGCGCGTCGCGGCTGACCCGCCACTCCCAGTTGCCCGCCAGCGTGCCCGGCTCGTTGAACCGCGCCTCGCTGCCGAGTCCAAACAGGTCCTGGACCGTCGTCACCGCGAGGATCGCGTCCGAGCTCCACACCTCGTCGATGATCGCCCACTCGGTCGGCTCGTCGGGGTCGGAGCCAACGTTGTACCGGAAGCAGTCGCGCTGCTCGGCCGGGAGGTCCCCGAAGTAGCCGACCCACGTGTCCGTGTCGTGCGTCGAGGTGTAGCCGACGACGTCCTCGCCGTAGTGCATCGGCTGGTACTCGTTCCCCTCCGCGCACCAGTCGGCGTACTGCGGGACGCGCATCCCCGGGAACCCGAACTCGGCCATCAGCTCGTCCATCGCCGGCTCCTCGAAGCCGAGGTCCTCCGCGATGAACGGGGCCTCACCGAGCTCGCGCTCGACCGCCTCGAACAGGTCGCGCCCCGGTCCCTCGCGCCACTCGCCGTCCGCGGGGTCGCCCCCGTCGGCGGGGATCGCCCAGTACTTCACGAACCCGAGGAAGTGGTCGAGCCGCGCCACGTCCGCCAGTTCGAACAGCCGGCGGAAGCGGTCGAGCCACCAGTCGTAGCCGGACTCGGCCAGCCGCTCCCAGTCGTACAGCGGGTTCCCCCAGCGCTGGCCGGAGTCGCCCGCGTTCGGCGGGACGCCCGCCACCGCGGTCGGGCGGTTCCCCTCGTCGAGCTGGAACGCCTCCGGACTCGCCCACACGTCGGCCGAGTCGAGCGCGACGTAGATGGGCACGTCGCCGACGATCGACACCCCCTCCTCGGCCGCGACCGCGCGGAGGTCGCGCCACTGGCGGTCGAACGTCCACTGCACGAACTCGCGGAACCGGACCTCCCGCGCGTGCTCCTCGCGCGCCGACGCGAGCGCCTCGGGGTCGCGCGTCCGCAGCGGCTCGGGCCACTCGGTCCAGACGTCCTCTGGCCGCGCGTCGGAGAGCGCCCGGAACAGCGCGTAGTCGGGGAGCCACGGCTCGCGCTCGCGGAACTCGTCGACGGCCGCCCGGTCGGCGTCGGTCGCCCGCTCCTCAAACCGCTCGAAGGCGGTCCGCAACAGCGGGAGCTTGTACTCCCGAACCGCGTCGTAGTCGACGCGGTCGGCCGGGAACTCGGGGACCGGCTCCAGGTCTCCCTCGTCGAGCCAGCCGTCCGCGACGAGGCCGTCGGGGTCGACGAAAAGCGGGTTGCCGGCGAACGCCGACGGCGACTGGTACGGCGACTCCCCCGCGACGGAGAGCGTCGGACCGATCGGACATATCTGCCAGTGGTCGACGCCGGCGTCGCCGAGGAACGAGAGGAACTCGCGCGCGCCTTGCCCGAGGTCGCCGATCCCGTACGCCCCCGGCAGCGAGGTGACGTGACAGAAGACGCCGTCGGAGCGGTCGAATCGCATACGCCACCCTGCGACCCCCACCGACTCAAGCGTTGCGTCCGGACGGGTCGCGGTCGCGGCCGATCTCGCCCGGCGGGCTGCCGACGGGGCCGCCCACGGAGCCGACCGCCCGGCCGCTCACTCCGACTCGACCCGCACCACGGCCACGTCGTCGACGCGGATCCGCTCGGTGCCCTCGCCGTCCTCGACGACGCACCGCTCGCCGGCGACGAGGTCGCGCTCGCCGTGGTCGACCCCGACCGCGACGCTCGCGTCGGCGGGCGCGAAGTTGAGGACGACGACGAGGTCCTCCTCGCCGTCGGTCCGGCGGAACGCGACCACGTCGTCGGGGTGGACGTCGCCGCTGGCGACGACCGGGCGCTCGGAGAGGTCGCCGCTCGCGACGTGGTAGCCGACGCGGTCGAGGTCGCCCGCGGGACCGAGCGCCGGGTGGTCCCGGCGCGTTTCGAGCAGTCGCTCGTAGCGCTCGCGGACGTCTTCGCGCGCGTGATCCCACGCGATCGCGTCCCGGCGGCCGCGCTGGCCGATCTCCTGACCGGCGTACACCATCGGCACGCCCGGCAGCGTCATGATCGCCGCGCCCGCCGCGGCCGCGGCCGCGTCGCCGCACTCGACGCGGTAGCGGGTCTCGTCGTGGTTCTCGATGTACTGGAGGAACTCGGCGTGGTCGGGGAACCCGATCTCCGCGCGCTGGTCGACCGCGTCGAGGACGGTCGCCGCGGGCTCCGCGCCCCGGCCGACCTGCCGGAGCTGGAAGTACAGCGTCGCGTCGAAGTGCACGTCGAACATCCCCTCGTGGAACCCGGGGATGTACGGGATCGTCTCGTCCATCAGGAGGAACTCCCGGTCGATGTCCTTCACGCGGTCGCGCAGTTCGCGCCAGAACGAGTCGGGCACGGCCCACGCCATGTCGCAGCGGAACCCGTCGACGAGCGGCGCCCACTCGTCTATCACGTCGAGCAGGAACCGCCGCACGTCGAGGTTGGCGTGGTCGAGGTTCGCGATCAGTTCCCAGTCGAAGTAGGTGCCCGGCTCGCCGGAGTCCTGCCACTCGTAGCGGTCGCGGAACGGCGAGTCGGGATTTTGGTAGGCGTCCCGGAACCACTCGTGGTCGCGCGCGGTGTGGTTGGCGACGAAGTCGAACAGCACCCGAATTCCGTGGTCGTGGGCGGTCTCGACGAGCGCCTCGAACTCGTCGCGGTCGCCGAGGTCGTCGGCGGTGTCGAAGAAGTCGACGATGTTGTAGCCGTGCGGCTTCCCGTCGTGGCCGAGGACCGGGGTGAGCCACAGGGTGTCGACGCCGAGGTCCGCGATCTGCGGTATCCGCTCGGCTATCGCGTCGAACGCCGCCCCCTCCTCGGCGTCAGCGAAGGTGCGGACGAACACCTCGTAGACGGAGGCGTCCCGGGTCCACTCGGGCGGCTCGTTGAGCCGCCGCGTCCGGAAGTCGGGCGTCTCCGGCGTCAACACGGCCTCGCCGCCCGCCCCCTCGTCGAGCGCGGCCGCGGCGTCGTCGACCCGCTCGACGGCGGCCGCGTCGGCCACGCTGACCCGCGGGTCCTCGCCCGGGTCGCGCGCGACCGCGACGGCGTGGACCCGGAGCCGGTCCGGCACCGCGTCGAGCGGCACCCGGAGTTCCCGGCCGTCGCCGCTCACGCGGAGCGCGTCCCGGGGGTTCCTGCGCCCCGCGCCGACCGCGGTCTCGACGTCGCGGTCGTCGACGACGAACGTCACGGCCAGGTCGTCCGCGCCGAGCGTCGACTCCGGGTTCGGGGTCGGAACCGCGGTGAACACCGCCTCGCCGGCGCTCTCGTCCGCCGGACTCCCGGTCGCTCGGTCCGTCGACCCGTCTCCGTCGGCCGCGACGTCCGCCTCCACCCGGACCCGGGGTCGACCGACTCCCTCGTGTCGCTCCCGCGCGGCGTAGTCGCTCGGGACCTCCTCCGCGTCGCGGTCGCGTATCGCGGTGCCGCTCCCGCCGGCGACGTCGACTCCCTCGTAGCTCGCGGGGAACGCGCGCACCGTGAGCAGGTGGTCGCCGTCCGGGGCGTCGAGCCCGAGCAGGTAACGGCCCGGCACGTCGGGCGTGAACTCGGTCACCGGGTCGTCGCCCACGGTCGCCTCGCTGTCGGGCGGCGCGTCCGCGACGCGCCACGCGTACGTCGCGTCGGGGTTCGGGTCTCTCGGTGCCAACTCCGTCCGCTCGCCGGTCGCGAGGAAGCGCGGGGGTCCGGGGTGGTACATGTGACGGCCATCGACGCCCGGGGCCTTCGGTGTTGCTCTTGTTTCGGCCCGTTCGACCCGCCCTGCCCGGTCCCGCGTCTCGTTTGGCTCGCCGGCCTCCGGGTCCCGCTCGGGCCGGGGACACTCGACGGCGATCGATACGCCGCCGCGGTCGTCAAGGCTTTTACCCCGGCCGGCGCAGAGCGGGTATGCGACTGCGTACCGCCCTCACGGAACACGAACGTCGGCGCGGGGAGCGCTACCCGGCGGAGCACCCGATGACCGCCGGCGCGTTCACCGGCGACGACGGCCGGCTGGTCCACGTCGGGCCGGACGGGACCGTCCACGACTGTTCGTACTCCCTCTCCGGCGTCGGCGGCGCGGACCGCCTCCGGATGGGGATCACCGCCGGGCGGGGCGTCCGGTGGTTCGACGACCTCGAGACGACCCGCCAGCACTACGACGGCGACACGCCCCTAGTCGAGACCGAGTACGACGCCGGCCGCTACACGATCCACCAGTTCGACCTCGTCGTGAGCGACACGCACCTCACCCACGTCGAACTGCGCGGCTCGCCGCCGGCCGACGCCGAACTCGTCGCCGCCTACGCGTTCTCGCCCGACATGGTCGAGGGCCGCGTCGGCAACATGGTCCACGAGTCCGCCGGTCCCGCCGACGGCGGCGTCGTCGAGGTGTACCACCGGACGGAACACGACTTCCTCACCGCCTCCACGGGGCTCTCGAACGCCCACGGGCAGCGGCTCCGGACGATCCCGGAACTACTCGGGGAGGGGGAGGACGGCTTCCCGCACCGCGGCGAGATCGACCGCCGCGAGGACTCGCGGCTCACCCCCGACGTCGTCGTCCGCGCGCCCTTCGAGCGCGACGGCCGGACCGAGCGCGTCACCCTCGCCGGCCGCGCGGTCGTCGACCGCCGCGAGGCCCGCGACACCGGCGACGACGCGAAGGACGCCCTCACCGACGGGGTCGACCGTCAGCGCCGCATCGAGGCGGTGTCGAACATCGCCACCGCCTACCCCGACGCCGACGACCTCCGCGAGGCCGCGGACGGGCGCGGGCCGAACGTCCCCGAGGACGCGCCGCGCCGGTCGGTGATCGCGAGCGACCTCCGCGCGCTCGACCTGCTCACCGCGGAGTCCGGGGCCCGGATCGCCGCGCCCGAGTTCGACCCGTTCTACTCCACCTCCGGGGGATACGGCTACACCTGGTTCCGCGACGAGGCGACGGTGTCGACCGCGCTGCTCGACGCGAGCGGGGAGCTAGGTCTCGACGCCGACGAGGAACTGCTCGCGACCGCGACCTTCTTCTGTCGCACGCAGGACGCCGACGGCTCGTGGCCCCATCGGGTGTGGGCGGACTCCGGCAAGGTCGCGCCCGGCTGGGCGAACGCCCGGATCGAGGGCGCCAACGGGACGCCCGGCCCGAACGACCAGCTCGACCAGCCCGCGACGGTCGTCGCCTTCCTCGCGGCGCTGCGCCGCGAGGCCGACCTCCCGGCCGAGTGGCGCGACCGGATCGACGAGACGATAGCCGACGCGGTCGACTTCCTCCTCGAAACCACCGAGGACGACGGGCTTCCGCGCCGCTGTCAGAACTGCTGGGAGAACGCTTTGGGCCGGTTCACCCACGCCGGCGCCGAGTACCTCCGGGCGTTCGCCGCGGTGGCGCGCGCGCCGGTCGACGAGGAGCTCCGGGCCGACGCCGCGGCCGCCGCGGACGCCGCGCTGTCGGGGCTCGACGCGCGCTGGAACCCCGAGACGGAGCGGTTCCTCCAGCGCGCGAGCGAGGAGAGTCAGGACGCCCGCGCCGACGCCAGCACCTTCGCGCTCGCGACCGCGGCCGCGGAGTACGCCGCCCTGCTCGACGACGAGTCCGCGACCGCCGCCGGTGACGCGGCCGCCGACGGCGAGACCGACGACGCCGCTGCGACCGACGGCGCCGGGTCGGTCGAGTCCGTCGACGCGAGCGAGTTCGACCGCTTCCTCGACCGCGTCAACACCCACGTCCGGCGGTCGATCGACGCGCTCCGACGCGAGACTTCCTCGGTGGAGGGGCTCGTCAGGTTCACCGGCGACGACTGGCGCACCGCCGAACAGGGCGCCGCGAAGGTGTGGTCCATCGCGACGCTGTGGGGCGCGACCGCGGCGGCGACGCTTGCGGGCGTCGTCGAGGAGCGCGGCGGCGCCGCCGGCCCCCTGTTCGCGGACGCCCGCGATCTGTACGCGCTCTGCGAGCCGGACGGGCACTTCGTCAACGAGGCGGGGCTGTTCGCGGAGCAGGCGTTCGACGACGGCGACCTCGACAGCGCGACCCCCATCGCGTGGTCGCACGCGCTCCGGATCGACGCGACGGTGACGCTGGCGAGCCACGGCGAGCTTCCGGTCCCGCACGACCGCGAGGCGGGTCCCGAGGCGGCCCCCCACTGGACGACCGGGCGGAAGTTCGGGCTCGGTACGCCCGCCGACTACGAGACCGACGACCCGGTTCCGGTGTGGTTCACGCTTACCGAGGGGGCGCTCACCGAGGCGCGGTTCCCCCGGATCGACGTGATGAACGTTCGGACGTTCGACTTCCTCGTCGCGGACCCCGACTCCGAGTACGCGGTCCGGACCTTCGACGAGACCGACCACGTCGCGACGACGGAGACGGTCGAGCGCACGACGGAGCCGGCGGCCGACGACGCGCTCGCGTACGTCCAGACGATCCGCGAGACGGGCGACGGCCACGGCCACACCTGGACGCTCACCGTCGAGTACGCGGTCGACACCGACGGGACCGCGATCCTCGCGGACGTCCGGTTCGAGGGGAGCCGCGAGTACGACGTGTACGCCTTAGTCGACACGACGATCACGAACGTCGGCACGAACGACCGCGCCGAGCGCGTCGACGGCGACGACGGCTACCACCTGCTCGCGCGCAAAGACGACGACGACCGCGATGCGGGCAAGCTCGTCGACGACGACGGCGACCCCTTCGAGGTCGCGCTCGCGCTCGACAGCGCCGGCGGCTTCGACTGGGCGAGCGCGCTCGCGGCGGCCGGCTACGAGATCGACGCGCTGTTCGCCGAGGGAGAACGCGGCGTGGGGATCACGGAGGCGACCGGTAACGTCGTCCTCGCCGGACTCGTCGGGAGCGGGACCGCCGTCTCGGACACGGTCGCGCTCGGGTTCGCTGAAGGGTCCGACACCGCGGCCGCGCTCGGGGCGGCCGAGGGGGCGCTCGCCCGCGGGTTCGACGACGCCGCGGACGCGTACGCCGAGACGTGGCGGTCGTGGCACGCGGACCGCGAGCTCCCGGACTCGGTCGCGGACGACTCCGACCTCGCGGCGCAGTACCGCTTCGCGCTGATGACGCTGGCGGCCGTCGAGGACAAGGCCCACGACGGCGCGGGGATCGCCAGCCCCTCGGTCCCGTGGGGCGAGACCGAGTACGCCGCGGAGGACCGCGGCTACGGCTACAACTTCGTCTGGTCGCGGGACCTCTACCAGGTGTTCACGGCGCTGATCGAGATGGACGAGCTGGAACGCGGCGCCGACGCCCTCGCGTACCTGTACAACACTCAGCAGGACGACGACGGGTTCCTCCCCCAGAACACCTACATCGACGGGCGGACCCGGTGGGGCGGCGAGCAGATGGACAACATCGGGTTCCCCTCGGTGATGGCGTGGCAGCTGTACGAGCGCGGCGTGACGCTCGACGACGCCGACTACACCTACGATCAGGTGCGCCGCTCGCTCGATTACATCGCCCGGCACGGTCCCGAGACCGCTCAGGAGCGCTGGGAGGAGGAGGCCGGCTACTCGCCGTCGAGCATCGCGGCCGAAATCGCCGGGCTGGTCTCCGGCGCGGCGCTCGCGCTCTCGGAGGCCGACCGACGCGAGGACGGGGACCGGAGCGGGGAGACCGAAGCGGCAGGCGGGGAGTCGCCCGACTCGCTCCGCGCCGACGCGCTCGCGTGGCTGGCGCTCGCGGACGACTGGACCGCGCGCGTCGAGGAGTGGTGCGCCACCGCGACCGGCACCGACCGCCACAGGGAGACGCCGTACTACCTCCGGATCACGGCCGACGGCGACCCCGAGGCGGGGCGGCCCCGCACCATCGCCAACGACGGGCCGACGTACGACGAGCGGGAGATAGTCGACGGCGGCTTCCTCGAACTCGTCCGGCTGGGGATCAAGCCCGCCGACGACCCGGTCGTCCGCAACTCCGTCTCCGTCGTCGACGACTCGATCCGAGTGGACACGCCACACGGCGCCGCCTGGTACCGCTACGTCGGCGACGCCTACGGCGAGATCGCGGTCGGAGATCCGGGCGCGCCGTGGGCCGGCACCGGCGACGGCCGCGGACGCCTCTGGCCGATATTCACCGGCGAGCGCGGCGAGTACGAGCTACGCGCCCGCGCCGACGGTCCCGACGCCTTCGGCGGCACCGACGACGAGAAGCTCGAACCGGAGGCGCTCTTGAAGACGATGGCCGGCTTCGGCAACTCCGGGCGCATGCTCCCGGAGCAGGTGTGGGACCGCGAGCACCCGACGAAGTACGGCTGGGAGTTCGGGGAGGGAACCGGGGGGGCGACTCCGCTCGCGTGGTCGATGGCGGGCTTCGTCCGACTGGCGCACGGCGTCGACGCCGGCGAACCGGTCGAGACGCCGGCCGTCGTCCGCGACCGCTACGTGGAGCGCGACCGTCCGGCCCGACCCGATCTGACCGCCACCGCCGAGTTCGTCGAGGACGCGGTCGCCGTCGCGGGCGAGACGGACGCCGAGCGCGTCGCGGTCCACACCCGTGAGACCTCGCGGCTCGTGACGCCGGCCGCCGACGGTACGTTCGAGGTCGACCTCGACGCCGACACCGACGCGGACACCGTCGTGGTCGCGGCCGCGACGGGCGACGACTTCGAGGCTGCCGGCACCGCGGTCGAGCGGCTGCGACTGTAGCCCGAGCAGTTCCGTTTCTCCCGACCGCTTCAGCCGAGCGCGACCACGTCGACCGCGCGGGACTTCCCGTCGACCTCGATTTCGACCGTCGAGCCGACGCGCTCTCGGACGCGCTCGCGCCACGACTCGACCGCCTCGGCGTGTCGCTCCCGCCGGGTCTCGAGGTCGGCGTCCGGGTACTCCGTCGCGGTGTCGTCCGGCTCGGGGTACGGCGGGACGGCTGAGACGAGGTCTCGGGGGTCGACGTGGATCGGTGCGGGCGCGTCGGAGTCGTCGCCGCTCTTCGCGTCTTCGCCGTCAGCCTCTTGCCCGCCAGCGTCGAGCGCGTGGAGGCGAGCGCGCATCCGCCCCGAGAAGGGCGGCGTCGCGCGCAGGACGACCTCGCGGTCGCTCCGGAGGGTGGCTTCGAGGGCGCTCGCCACGTCGTCGCGGTGGACCGCGACCGAGCGGATCCGGTCCGGGCCGGGGTCGCCGCCGTCTCCCTCAGTCATCGTTCCCCGCCCACTCGGCGTCCGAGAGCGTTCGCTGGACCGCCTCCTCCCCGACCGCGCCGGCGAGGTGCTCGAATCCGGCGCGGACGCCCCGGTCGCCCGCGTTCGCGACCAGCCGCGAGACGATGAACTCCGGCGTCGACTTCCCGACCGTCTCGAACCGCGGCTGGTAGTCGACGCGGAGGTCGAGGTCGTTCGTCAGCCCCTCCGCGAAGATGCCGTCGATGCGCGCCGCGCCGGGCAGCGGGCTGAGGTCCTCCGCGAGGTGGGTGACGTAGACCCCGAGCGCGCCGCGGTCGACGGTGAGCGTCACCAGCCCGTTCAGCAGGTCGGCGGCGCGGCCCGGCTCCGTGATCGCCTCGAACTCGTCGACCAGCATGAGCGTGCGACCGTCCGCGACCAGCGGCGGGACGACCGACTTCAGCGTCGACTCCAGCACGCCGGCGTTGAACGAGGCGTGCCGGCGGTGGAAGACGACCCGGTCGAACGTCCCGACCTCGGCCGCGTCGGCGGGCACCGGCAGCCCCATCGAGGCGAGCAGCGCCACCGCACAGAGGGTCTCGAGGAGCGTCGTCTTCCCGCCCGAGTTCGCCCCGGTGAGGACGCTCACGCGGTCGCCGGTCGGCGGCGCGTCGGCGCTCGCGACGCCCGCCTCGTCCGCAAGCGAGTGGGAGCCGACGCCGTAGGAGACGGGCTGGACGTCGCCGTCGAGGAACGGGTTCCGCGCGCCGCGCACCGCGATGCCGTCGTCGACGAGCGTCGGCCGGACGTGGCCGTTCTCGGCCGCGAACCGCCCGAGGGACAGGAGGAACGCGGCGTCGGAGACGGCCGTCGCGGCGCGGGCGACGGTGGTGTCGCCGGCCTCGTCGCTCCCAGCCCCGTCGCTCGCGTCCGCCGCGGGTTCCTCTCCCAATCGCTCGCGGACGTCGGCCGCCACGGCCGCCTCGCGCTCGTCGACCGCCGCTTCGAGTTCGACGACGAGGTCCCGCAGCGTCCCGGAGACGAAGTCGGCCGCGTCCAGCGCCTCGTCGGGGGCCGCGGCCCGCACGGTCGCCGGCTCGACGCCGGTCTCTCGCGCGACGTGCTCTATCGTCGCCGCCTCCAGCGCCTCGAAGTCGCGGAGGCTCCCGTCGCGGACCGATTCGAGCACGTCGAACGCGGAGTCCGCGAGGTCGCGCGCGGCCACCAACTGGTCGCGCAGCTGGTCTAGCTCGTCGTCGGCGCCCGCGGCGATCTCGATGTCGTCGCCGTCGAGTCCGCCGGCGGGGTCGATCGCGCCGCGCACGTCCGCCAGCGCGTCGGCCGCGTCTCGGAGGCGGTCGCCGTCGAGCGCGCCGACACCATCGAAGGGGCCGTCCGTCAGCCCCGCCCCGCGGAGCGCGACGGCCGTCTCGACGGCGGCGAGGTCGGAGCCGTCGGCCTCGTCGTAGGCGGCGAACGCGTCCTCGACCGCCTCGCGCTCGGCGTCGTCGAGCGCGGCCCACGCGTCGCGGGCGGCGACGACCCGGTCCAACCGCTCCTCGACGGCGTCGCGGTCGAGGAGCGGGGTCAACACCCGGATCCGGTCGGCCGCGTGCGCGGTCAGCGCCTCGCCCGCGGCGAGCGCGAGGAGGTCGTCGTACACCGAGCGCGCGTCGCTCGTCGCGAGCACGTCCATCCCCGCCTCGCCGTTCGCTCGGCGGAGGATGCGGGTCGCCCGACCGCGGTGGAGGCCGGCGTCGACGAGCGCTCGGACGTCGGCCGACTCGATCGCCGCGACCGCCCGCTCGGCCCCGAGCGCCTCGGTGAGCCGCTCGCTCGTCTTCGGGCCGATCCCCCAGTAGTCCTCCAGTCGCATACGCCGTGGTGTCGCCCCGGCGTCTTGGCGCTTTCGTCGCGCGCGCCGTCGCCGCCGTCGTCCGCGTCGTCGACGCCACCCGGGCCGTCGGTCCGCTCCCGCCGCCGTCGCGTTCCCCGCCTTCCGCCACGGCAGCGTTCATTCCGCTCCGGGCCGTACGCCTCGGCATGGTGACGGAGATCGCGGACGGCGTCTGGCGGTTCGACACCCGCGGAGTCAACGCGTACCTCGTCTTCGACGACGTGCCGACCCTCGTCGACGCCGGCACGCCGTGGGACGAGGGGGCGATCCGGCGCGGCCTCGACGAGGCGGGCGTCGAGGTCTCCGAGATCGGTCGCGTCCTGCTCACGCACTACGACCTCGACCACGTCGGGACGCTCGCGGCGCTGGCGCCCGACCTCGACGCGCCGGTCCGCGCGTACGGCTTCGACGCGCAGCTGCTCCGCGGAGCGCGGTCGCCGCCGCTCCGGAACCACAAGGGGCTGATCCAGCGGCTCGGCGGACTCGTGACGGACCTCCCAGAACTCGACGTCGTCGGCGTCCGCGACGGCGAGGGGATCGGCTCGTTCACCGCGTATCACACGCCCGGGCACACGCCGGGCCACGTCGCGTACGTCAGCGAGACGCTGGGCGTGGGGGTGCTCGGCGACCTCGTCTCGGAGTCGGACGGCGAACTGGTCCCCTCCGGATGGGTGATAAGCTACGACACCGGCGCGGTCGAGACGAGTGCGCGGGACCTCGCGGCGCGCGCGCCGACTTTCGAGGTCGCCTGCGTCGGGCACGGCGACCCGCTCGCAGTCGGCGGCCACGACGCCCTCCGGCGGCTGGTCGCGACGCTCTAACCCCTCCTGACGGGACAAAAAACGCGCTTCGACCGCTCTCGATACGACCGGTCTCAGCGCGACTGCCGGTAGATGAGGTTCCGCTGGATGTCGTTCGCGCCCTCGTAGATCACCGGGATGCGCACGTCGCGGTAGACGCGGGCGATGCGACGGTCGGTGAAGTTCGACCGGCCGCCGTGGAGCTTCATGCCCTTCTCGGCGCAGTCGGTGGCGACCTCGGTGGACTTCGTCTTCGCGAGGGCCGCCCAGTAGCCGGCGTCCTCGCCGTTCGCGACCTTCTCGCAGGCGCGCCAGTTGAGCGCGCGCGCCGACTCGAACCCGATCCGCATGTCCGAGATCGTGTGCTGGACCGCCTGGAAGTCGTCGATGGTGCGGCCGAACGCCTCGCGGTCGCTGATGAACGCCTCGGCCTCCTCGATGGCCGCCGCCGCCAGCCCCAGCCCGTGGCCGCCGACGACGACGCGGCCGTGGTTGAAGAAGTCCGCGAGGGCGTAGAATCCGCCGCCCTCGCTGCCGACGACGTTCTCCTCGGGCACGAAGCAGTTCTCGAAGACGATGTGGCCCTGCTTGGAGGCGCGCATGCCCATCTTCTCCGGGATGTGCTCGGCCTCGTAGCCGTCCGAGTCGGTCTCGACGATGAACAGCGTGTAGTTCGAGTAGCGGTCGTCGCTCTCGCCCGTCTTCGCGTAGACGGTGAGCCAGTCGGCCTCGACCGCGTTCCCGACCCAGTACTTCTCGCCGGTCAGCTCGTAGCCGCCCTCGACCTTCTCGGCCTTCGTCGTCATGCCCGCGAGGTCGGAACCGGTCTGCGGCTCCGAGACCGCGAGCCCCGATATCTGGTCGTTCTCGGCCACGGGTCGGAGATACTTCTCCTTCTGCTCGTCGGTGCCGTAATCCTCGACCATCTCGGCGCCGAAGCTGGCGAGCTGAAGCGTGAGCGCGATGCCCGCGTCGGCCCGGTAGAACTCCTCCGCGACGGCGAGCATCTGCGCGAGGTCGAACCCCTTCCCGCCGTACTCCTCACCGATGTCCTGGGCGACGAGTCCGGCGTCCATGCCCGCTTCGAGCACTTCCCAGGGGTACTCCCCCGACTCGTAGTACGCCTCGGCGTTCGGGGCGATGTGCTCCTCCGCGAACTCGCGGGCCTCCTGTTTGACGTCTCGCGCACGCTCCGGAACGATGCTGTCGTCGAGTAGCTCCATACGTCACGTGAGGACCCCGCAGTCAAAACCTTCGTGGAACAACGGAGAACGACGGGTGAGTTTACTCGTCGCTCTCGTCGACCGCATCCGCCTCGTCGCCGTCGTCGTTCGACGCCGGAGCGCCCTCGTCGGGCGCTGCCTCGCCTTCGGAAGCGACGTCATCGGGCGCGGCGTCGACGTCCGAGGTCGTCTCGGTTTCTGGCGGCGTGTCGCTTTCGGGCGCCGCGTCGCCGCCGGCGTCGTCGCTGTCTCCCGATTCGGTCGCTCCCTCGCCGGCGTCGTCCCCCGGCGCCGCCGACGCCTCCCCCTCTGGCGGCTCGGTCGGATCGGCCGGCCTGAACCCCGCCGTTTCGAGGTCCGCGTCGACGCTCTCGCGGGGGTCCCCGCCGCGCTCGCGGAGGACGGCGCGCGTCGCCTCCCTGTCGACCGTCCCGGAGACGGTCCGCGGTAGCTCCTCGACGTACGCGACGGTCTTCGGCATCTTGAACCCGGCCAGCCGCTCGCGGACGAACTCGACGAACGCGGCCTCGTCGACGGGAGCGGGACCGATGCCGTCGACGCCGACGGCCGGCTTCTCGACTTCGCTCGCGTCCGACTCGGAACCGTCCGTCTCGGAACCGTCCGTCTCGGAGCCGTCCGTCTCGGAGCCGTTCGCTTCGGAGTCGACTTCCGCGGACTCGTCTCCCGAGGCCGCGTCGTCCCCGGGTGCGTCGGCCGCGGGGGCGTCGTCGGGTGCGACCGGCGGGAACCGGTCTCCGACCGCGAGCAGCGCCGCGACGCGCTCGCCCCACACGTCGTCGTCGAGCCCCACCACGGCCACGTCGTCTACTCCCCCGTACTCGCGGAGCACGTCCGCGACCTCCCCTGGTTCGACGTTCTCGCCGCCGGTGATGATCCGGTCGTCGACGCGGTTGAGCACGTGGAGGTATCCCGACTCGTCGAACCGCCCCACGTCGCCGGTGTGGAGTCCGTACGGGCCGAACTCGGACCGATCGAGGGCCGCGGAGCCGATCCCGTTCACCTCGACCGTCTCGGACGCGGAGGAGCCGTCGCCGTCGGCCGCTGGCGAGTCGCCCCGGTCGCCCGAGTCGGGACCCGACGCGTCGCCCTCGTCTCCGACGAGGTACCCCGGCGTGATCGTCGGTCCGCTGACGACGATTTCGCCGGTCTCGCCGGGCTCGACCGGGTCGCCGTCGCCGTCGACGACCGCCACGTCGGTGCCGAAGAGCGGTCGGCCGACCGTCCCGATCCGGTCTCTGGTGTGTCGGGGCGTCGCGGTCGTGATCTGCGAGGCGGCCTCCGTCATCCCGTACGTCGGGTAGACGGGGACCGAGTAGTCGCGACAGCGCTCCAACAGCTCCCCCGGCGCGGGAGCGCCTCCGAGCAGGACGACGCGGAGCGAGTCCGACAGCGTCCCGCGCCGGTCGAGCATCCGCCTGAGCATCGTCGGGACGAGCGACACGCCGGTCACGTCGTACGTGTCGATGTCGTCCGCCGTGCCGCCCGCGTCGAACCCCTCGCGCAAGACGACCGTGGTCCCGTACAGCACCGACCGGTACACCGGCGCCAGCCCGCCCATGTGGTGAAGCGACAGCGACACCAGCCACCGGTCGTCGGCCTCGACGCCCAAGCGGAACGCGGAGGCGACCGCGGAGCTGTACACGTTGCCGGCGGTCAGCGGCACGGGCTTCGGTTCGCCGGTGGTCCCCGAGGTGAACAGCACGCAGAGCGGGTCCGCGAACGACCACTCCGGCGGGTCGAGCGAGGCCGGGTCGACGTCGTGGATGCCGGTCACGCCCGCGCTCGACGGGTCGTCGACGGAGTAGACCGGAACCCCCTCGATCCGCGACGCGGCGTCGGTCGCGGCCGACTCGGTCGGCTCCGCGCAGACGACCGCGTCGAGGTCGGTCCGCTCGATCCGCGCGGCGATCTCGCGGGCCGTCAGCTCCTGTCCGAGCGGGACGAACGTCGCCCCGATCCGCATCGTCGCGTGAACGAGCCCCACGGTACCCACGTAGGGGGGCGTGAGAACCCCGATCCGGTCGCCCTCGCCCAGCCCGTGCGCGACGAGGCGGCCCGCCGTCTCCGCGACGAGCCGGTCGAGGTCGGTGTAGCTCCACGCCTCGCCGTCCTCGGCGCGGACGAGGGCGGTGTCGTCCGGTGACGAGACCACGCGGTGAGAGAGCCAGTCGCGCATCGGTGTCACCCGCGTTCGCCGGGAGCGGTGGAGCTACTCATCCGCCGGCTGTCGGACGGTCAACACCGGGACCTCAGAGGTGCGGACGACGCGCTCGGTGACGCTCCCCAGCAGGTAGCGGTCGAGCCCCTTCCGGCCGTGGGTCCCCATCACGACGGCGTCGATGCCGTTCTCGTCGACGTAGTCGCGGATCGACCGGTACGCGGTCCCGGACGTGACGGTGGCGACGCACTCCACCCCGGCCTCGGCGGCGGCGTCCGCCACGCGCCCCGTCGCCTCTTCGCCCTCGGACTCGAGCGCGTCGACGACGACCTCCGCGCCGGCCTCGATGCTGGAGTACGCTCCGCCGTCGACGACGTACAGCGCGTGGAGGCGGGCGTCGTACCGGTCCGCGAGGTCGATCGCGTGTTCGATCGCGGCGTCCGACGCCGGGCTGCCGTCGGTCGGAACGAGGATCTCTGAGTACATCTCACTCGGTGGTACAGCGGGTACCGATTAAAAACCCGATCCAACTGCTCGGGGTCGCGTTAAGTTAGAGGATGAGGCGGACGAGTTCTGAGTGTCTATGACAGAATTCGACCGCCTCAGCGAACGTATCGCGTGGATCGACTTGTCGTTTGTGGAGCGGGATCGAACTCCACGCTGGGCGATTGAAATAGGAATCCGCTGTCATTTGTCCGGTATGTCATTACATGAGGTAAGTAAACATGTTGAACTATTTGGGATCAAGCGGAGTCATGTTGCGATCCATAATTGGGTTCATAAATCCGATTTACAGCCGATCTCGACCGTTTCAGAGGATCAACTCCCGGTTGACGAAAAGATGATCCGCCTTCACGGCCAGCAGTTCTGGCTGTACGGCGCGGTTGATCCACAGACGAACGAGATCCTCCACGTGATCCTCTATCCAACCGCAAATAAACAGACGACCCGCTGGTTTCTCACCGAGCTCCACTAGTGCTATCTGCTCGATAACGTCGAATTTCTCGTCGATGACGCAGACTATCTCGGATCAGTACTCGCTGAAGACGGCTATCGATCTCAAGTCATTCGACATGGAAATCGGAACGCCATCGAACGTGTCTTTTAGGAGATAGAACGACGAACACCATCGTTTGCGAATAGTTTCAGCAATGTCGCGTTAGAGACAGCTCAAAACTGGCTCAAAGCCTTCGCCGTCTACCACAATCCACGTCAAACTTAACGCGAGGCTGCTCGGAAGTCGGAGACGGGGCGGGTCACCTCGTCGCGACCGTCGAACCGTCCTACCGGAAGCCCATCGCTTCGATCTGCTCTTGGTACCGGTTGCGGATGGTGACCTCGGTCACCTGCGCGACGTCCGCGACCTCGCGTTGGGTCTTCTTCTCGTTACAGAGCAGCGAGGCCGCGTAGATGGCGGCGGCCGCGAAGCCCGTGGGCGACTTCCCGGAGAGGAGGCCCTGCTCGGCGGAGACATCGATGATCTCGGTCGCCTTCGACTGGACCTCCTCCGAGAGCTGGAGCGAGGACGCGAACCGCGGGACGAACTGCTTGGGGTCGACCGGCTTCAGCTCGAGCCCCAGCTCCTGTGAGATGTACCGATACGTCCGCCCGATCTCCTTTTGCGGCACTCGGGAGACGTCCGCGACCTCGTCGAGGCTCCGGGGGATCCCCTCCTGCCGGCAGGCGGCGTACAGCGCGGCGGTGGAGACGCCCTCGATGGAGCGACCCCGAATCAAGTCCTCGTTGAGCGCGCGTCGGTAGATGACCGAGGCGACCTCGCGTACCGACCGCGGGACGCCGAGCGCCGAGGCCATCCGGTCGATCTCCGAGAGCGCGAACTGGAGGTTGCGCTCGCCCGCATCCTTGGTCCGAATCCGCTCCTGCCACTTGCGCAGGCGGTGCATCTGCGACCGCTTCTCGGAGGAGAGCGACCGCCCGTAGGCGTCCTTGTCCTTCCAGTCGATCGTCGTCGTCAGCCCCTTGTCGTGCATCGTCTCCGTGATCGGGGCGCCGACGCGCGACTTCGACTGCCGCTCGTTGTGGTTGAACGCGCGCCACTCCGGGCCGCGGTCGATGTTCCGCTCGTCTAAGACGAGCCCGCAGTCCTCGCAGACCAGCTCCTGGTCGGCGTCGGTAACGATATTCTCCGAGTCACACTCCGGACAGGAGACCGTCGATTCGTCCGTTTCCTGCTCCGTGTCTTGCTCCTGTTGCCGCTGGCGACTCGGACGTTCCATTAAAAGGTTTCTGGTCATTCGCGTATTTAAATCTTTTCCACCCCCATCAACGACCCTGACAGATCCGAGACCGTTGTGAAATGCGGTAAAACGGTCTTTAGGCGCTTCTAATGCCCGAATGACGGACTCGGGGTTCGGCGTTCGACCGCCCGTCGGCCCGCCGCCGTCGCCGCCGTGACGCACGAAACGTGACCGTACTCGAACGTCGCAATTTCGCTCTCACGTCGCCTTGACGGCTCCGACGCCGACGGTCGGGAGCGCCTCGGCGCCGCGACGCCCGGTCCTTCGCCGCTCCCTGTATATTACCATGAAACATCTATAAAGACTTTTGTATAACTAATACCAATGTACCTGTATGAGCACGACCTCCTCAGCCGGCATCGAACGCGCGCTTCGCGGCTGTCGCCCCGCCGACGTCGACCCCGTGGTCATCGACGCGTCGGACTTAGAGAGCACCGCGCCGGAACACCTCCGGGACCTCAAGCAGGGGCTCGCGGCCCGGGGCTACCAGCCCGCCGCAGTCGCGGCCGAGGCCGCGTTCGACGCCGACGGCACGCTCGAACGCCAGCGCGAGGTCGACCGGCTCCGCGGGCTCGTCCGCGCCGCCTCGTTCCTCGGCGCCGGCCGCATCGAGGTCAGCGTCGACGGGGCGGAGCGCGAGGAGGTCCGCACCGCGCTCGCCGCGCTCTCCGAGCGCGCCGACCGCGAGGGCGTCGAACTCGTCCGCGTCGGCGCCGACGGCGCCGCCTGACCGATGGCGACCAAGCGGTCGCTCGCGACCAAGCTCGGCGTCGTCGCCGGCTTCGAGCGGCCCGACGCCGCCCTCGAACAGTACCCGACCCCGCCCGAACTGGCCGCCCACGTCGTCCACCTCGCGGACCTCCACGGCGACGTCGACGGCCGGACGGTGATCGATCTGGGCGCCGGCACGGGGATGCTCGCGCTCGCCGCCGCGCTTCGCGGCCCCGCCCGCGTCGTCGGCCTCGAACTCGACGGCGACGCCCTCTCGACCGCCCGCGACAACGAGCGCCGCGTCGCCGCCAGCGCCCCGGTCCATTGGGTCCGCGGGGACGCCACGCACCCGCCCCTCGCCGTCGCGGAGCCGGCGACCGTCGTGATGAACCCGCCGTTCGGCGCGCAGGACGGGAACCGCAACGCCGACCGCGAGTTCCTCGCGGTCGCGAGCGACCTCGCGGACGTCTCCTACTCGGTCCACAACGGCGGCAGCCGGGAGTTCGTCGAGGCGTTCGCCGCCGACGAGGGCGGTGAGGTGACCCACGCGTTCGCCGCGGAGTTCCCAATCGACGCGCAGTTCGACCACCACACCGACGAGAGGCGCGACATCGACGCCGAAGTGTACCGGATCGAGTGGCCCTGAGAACGTCCCCGGCCCGCTCCGGCACCGAGCGCGCCGGCCGCGCTACTGCCGCCCCTCGTACCGCTCTCGGTGGGCGATCCGCACGCGCGTCTCGCCGCGCTCCGCGAACACCGCGTCGCCCTCTCGAAGTAGCTCGACGCCGCGGAGCGTCACGGACTCGTTCTCTCCGGGGAGCGGCGCGCTCGCGTTCCCGCCGGGACCCGTGACCCGCAGTTCGAACTCCCCCCGCGTCGCCGCGACGGTGACGTTGCGGCCGTCGATCCGCGGCTCGGCCCGGGCCGGGTCGCTCGCGAACAGCGTCCGTCTGGTCTCGTTCCGGACCGCGTCGACTCGGTAGGTCGGGCCGCCGTTCGCGGCCACCCAGCCGACCCGCTGGACCCACACGGTCTCGCGCCAGCCAGTTCCCCCCACGTCGACAGCGCGGTAGCCCCAGAACGCGAGGTTCCCCTTCGAGACCGCGGTCGTCCATATCTCGCGGTCGGGGTCGCTGACGATCACCCCCGAGGTGTTGACCGACGTCGAGCGCCCGAACGCCTCCACGTCGATGACGCCCACGAGCTGGTCTTCCACGCCCTCCGCGTACGTCACCTGATACCCCTCCACCTCGATCGGGTCGCCCGGGAGGTCGCCGTCGTCGACGGCGACGAGGTTCGGGACGACGCCCGGTCCCGCGACGACCGCCAGCGCCCCGACGAGCAGGAGGAGACCGACCGCCGCCGGCGTCGCGGACCGGATCCCCGCTCGGAGCGTCTCCGGCTCCGGGGTCGCCAGAGCCGGCCACAGGGGCTCGTCGCGCGAGACGGCGGCGACGGCGACGACCGCAGCCAGCAGCGCGAGCAGCCCGACCCCGACCGCGCGGTACAGCTCGTACCGCTCGTTGCCGAGGTACCAGTACACCGCCCACAGCCGCCGCGAGGCGCCGAAAAGGAGCAGGGCGCCGAAGACGACGAGCGCGGAGCGCTCGGTCGCGTCCGCGTCGGAACCGGCGCCTTCCGCGGCCGCACTCGGGTGGTTTCCCCATCTCCCCGGGCTCGCCTCGTCGTCGTGACGCTCGTCGGTCGGGCCGCGACTCCGCCGGCGAAGGAGCACGACCGCGACCAGCGCGCCGCCGATAAGCCCGAGCGCGTGCCCCTGAATCGCGACGTTCGCCCACCCCGGCGCGCCGTACGAGGGGGACGCCTCCGCGAACGCCACCGGGACCCGGACGGCGTCGTAGAGGACGCCGACGAGCGTCGTCCCCGCCATGGCGACGACCGCGGCGACGGGGCGCGCAACGAGCGCGAACCCCCAGTACGCGAACACCACGACGGAGAAGCCGATCACCGGGCCCAGCGCGAACAGCGCGGATGCGAGACCGAACGCGACCGCGGCGCCGGGGACGACCAGGAAGGCCCGGACGTAGGGGTTCGCGCCCGAGAAGTCGACGCCGGCGATTCTGCCCGGAACACGTCGGACCCGCCCCGGGAGGCGCCGCGCCCGACTCGGGAGCCGTCGGAGGCGACCCGGAAGCCGCCGAAGCCGGACGGCGAGCCGGTCCGCGTCGTCGACCTCGCGTCCGTCGGGGAAGTGGCCGTACGCGTACTCCGCGAGGCCGCCGGCGACGAGCGCGGAGAGGAGGTTCCCGGTGATGTGCCCGCGGCTCGAATGGGCGAAGCTGGACCAGAGGAGCCCCTCCGGGTAGAAGTACGACCACGACCGGAACGGGATCACGACCGGTCGGTTCGGGTCGTCGACCCCCGACTGGACGAACAGGTACACCCCGATCACGCCCGCGACGACGACGAGCGTCCCCCACGGAACGCCGAGGAGCAGCCGCGAGCGGAGCGCCCGCGTCCGGTCGCCGGTCGGCCGGTCGACGAGGTACACGGCGGCGAGCGCGGCGGCGACGCCCGCCGCCCCCGCGGCGAGGTGAACGGCGTCCGACGCCAGCGCCTCCGCGATCATATCACGACGGAGGGGTCCGCGCGCACATCAATTCGGGGGTAAGGGAGGGGATCGAGCAAGGGTGTCGGTCGAGACGACTGCGCCGCTCAGATCTTGTTCTCGGCGTCGTCGGCGAGCTCCTCCATGCGCTTGCCGACGCGGCCGGCGGGGGAGAACTCGTCTTCGCTCATCGCGCTCGCTAGGGCGTTACCGAGGACGAACACCGCGTGTTTGTGCTCGCTCTTCGACTTGTGGACGTGGGAGGGGTCGACGTCGAGCTCGTCGTACGGGTCGAAAAGCGAGCCGTCCACGGTCTCCTGCGCGCGGAAGTGCTCCATGATCGTCACCATCTGTTCGTGGAGTTCGAGCAGCTCGTCTTTATGCATACCCTCGGATACGGTCTGTAGGCCCTTTAAGCGTTGTTGAGGCCGATACGCACGGTTCTGCGTTCGCGGCCGGACGAACTCTCGCGGCGTTGGTCAGAAGACGTACTCGTCTTCGTGGCCCATCATTCCCTCGTCCTCGAAGCCGTTGGAGTCGTCGTCGTCTCTCGGGCCGCTCGTCTTGTACGCCTTGATGCCCGTTGACAGCAGCTCCTCGACCGCCTCCTCGCGGTTGAGGAACTCCCCTTCCTCGACCATCTGGGCGATCTGCATCTCCAGATGCTCCGGCACCGTTATCTTCACTCGTGGCATTTGCTGTTCGGCTCTTGTAGCATAGTACATATAAAAGTGGCGTCGTAGATGAGCGTATTGAGAATTTTAGAACTGATCTGTAGAACTCTATTTATTGTAGATAAAACTCATATTTTGATACACCGAACAGCGTCGGCGTCGCTACCGGAGGTGGCAGTCCGCGTGCGGTGTCGCCTCCGAGAGCGACATTCATACGTCGGTCCGGGCCGTATCGGATCTCATGACCGCATCTCGGACCGACTCCGTGGAGGACCTCACGGACCTCTACCGCGAGTACGGCGACGACCGGCTCCCGCCGGGCCAGCGCGAGACGGACGGGTTCCCCGTCCTCTCGAAGAGCGGAACGCCGTCGTGGGGCCCGGAGACGTTCGAAATTGACGTGTGGGGCGCGGTCGAGGAGCCGCTCGCCCTCTCGCTCGACGAGTTCCGCGACCTCCCGGCCGTCACCCAGCGGCAGGACTTCCATTGCGTGACGGGATGGAGCAAGTTCGACTGCGAGTTCACGGGCGTCTCCTTCGTCGAACTCGCGGAGCGGGCCGGCGTCCGCGACGACGCCGAGCACGTCATGTTCCACGCGCTCGACGGCTACACGACCGACCTCCCGCTCGACGAGTGCACGAGGCAGGGCGTCCAGCTCACCTACGGCTACGACGGCGACGACCTCCCCGCCGACCACGGCGGCCCGATACGCGTCGTCACGCCGCACAAGTACGCCTACAAGGGCGCGAAGTGGGTCTCCGGCGTGGAGTTCCTCACCGAGAAGGAGCTCGGATACTGGGAGAAGCGGGGGTACAGCGACACCGCGAACCCTTGGAACGAGGAGCGCTACAGCTGACGAGGCCGCCGTCGCCGCTCGGGCCGCCCCACCGTCGCTGTTCAGGCCGCCTCGCCGCCGACCGACCGCCCTCGACGCGCCACTTCCCCCGTTTCCCCGCCCCGATAGTCAGGATAAAGGGTCCGCGGTCCCGACTCGACACGCATGGAACGGGCGCGCTCTCGGTCGTCGTCGCCGCTGGTCAGCCGGACCACAGGGATCGACGAGCCGGCGTTCGCGGCGGCGTTCGACGCGCTCCCGTCCCCGAGCACGACTTGGAGCGCCCCCGACGACGCGCTGGTGCTCGGCGGCGGCGCGGCCGCGACGCTGACCGCCTCCGGCGGCGACCGGTTTGCGTCGATCCGCGAGGCAGCGACGGAGCTGTTCGAGGCCGGCGACGTCCACGCCGGCACCGAGGCGGCCCGCCCCCGCGTCTTCGGCGGCTTCTCCTTCCACGAGGGCGCGTGCGACGGCGACCCGTGGGAGCCGTTCCCGGAGGCGCGGTTCGTGTTGCCGCGGGTTCAGCTGACGGTCGCTGACAACGGCGCGTGGCTGACGGTCAACGCGGTCGGCGCCGACGCCGACGTCGCGGCCGTCGAGGACCGGTTAGCGCACGAGGTCGACCGGTTCGCCGCGCTGGACTCGGTCGAGACCGCACGCGGGGCCGGCGCTCCCGGCTCGCGTCCGCCTCGACCGGGAATCCGCGAGAGCCACCGGACGACGAGCCCCGAGGCGTGGCGGGAGAGCGTCGCCGCCGCGGTCGACAGGATCCGCGACGGCGACCTTCAGAAGGTGGTGTTGGCGCAGGCGCTTGAGACGGACCTCGCGGCCGACTTCTCGCGCGCGGCGACCCTCGAACGCCTCGCGGAGAAGTACCCCGACTGCCACCGCTACTGGTTCGAGCCCCCGGCCGGCGACAGCGCCTTCTTCGGCGCCACGCCCGAACGGCTGGTCTCGCTCCGCGGTCGGACGGTCGAGACGGACGCGCTCGCCGGGACGACCGGGCGCGGCGAGACGCCGGCCGAGGACGAGTGGCTCGCGCAGGAGCTGCTCGACGACGAGAAGAACGTCCACGAACACGAGCTGGTCGCGGAGACGGTCCGCGACCAGCTGGAGCCGTTCGCGGCGTCGACCTCGGCGGGCGAGCGTCGCGTCCGCCGCCTCGCGACCGTCCAGCACCTCCACACGCCGATCACCGCCGAGCTCGACGCGGACCGCCACGTGCTCGACCTCGTCGAGGCGCTTCACCCGACGCCCGCGGTCGGCGGGCTGCCGCCGGACCGCGCGCTGGCGACGATCCGCGAGACGGAGCCGTTCGACCGCGGCTGGTACGCCGCGCCGGTCGGCTGGATCGACGCCGCGGGCAACGGCGCGTTCGCGGTCGCGATCCGCTCGGCCGTCGCGAGCCGCCGCCGCGCCACGCTGTTCGCGGGCGTCGGCATCGTCTCCGACTCCGACCCCGACCGCGAGTGGGACGAGGTCCAGCTGAAGTATCGGCCGATCCTCGACGAGTTGGAGGACGACGCCGCGGGCGGGTCGTCCGATCGGTAGCGGGGTCGGCCGGGATTCGCTCGCCCGCCGATGGGGCGGCCGGTCGTCGCCCCTATTGGAACATCTTCAGCGGCTCGGCCTGCGAGCTCTCCTCGGTCGCCCGTCGCATCTGTTCCGCGAGCTGCTGTTTCGCGTCCCGGATCTCGCTCGCCTGCTCGACGAGCCCGTCGGTCGGCGTCTCGACCCCGGTGATGGGGTCGATGCCGTCGAGGATGAGCACGCGCGCGGCCTCGGGGTCGGGGAACTGCGGGTCGGACTCGACGACGAGACCGACCGCGTCGCGGTCGTCCTCCAGCGCGGCCGCGAGCATCGCGCCCGTCGGGCCGGAGACGAGCCCGGACTCGGACGGCTCCGACACCTCGGCGCGCCCCAGCGCCTCGCCGCCGTCGCCGGTCGCGATCCCGTACAGCTCCGGGGGCGACTCGTCCTTCTCGCGGCCGAGTCCGGACAGGAACACCGGGAACAGGTCGACCTCGTCGAACCACGAGCCGAGACACGCCGCGACCTCCGTCGCCGCGCCCGGCTTCACGGGCACGTCGCTGCGGAGCGCGACGAGGTCGTTCTCGGGGTCCGCGTACAGCCGCACCGGCGTCGTCGCGGCCGTCTCGGACTCGCGGTAGACCGCCACCGGCGGGAGGGCGTCGCAGTGGACGTTCGCGTAGTGGGTCATCCCGTGGGCGTCGATGAGGTGGTCGGTCGCGATCTTCCCCACGAGCCCGACGCCGGGGAACCCCTCCACCAGCGTCGGCTCCTTCAGCGATACGTCGTTGACGACGGAGATGCGCGCCATGCGCGGCGCTACGCGCGGACCGGACCTAAAGATGGGGCGCGAGGCGAGCGCGCGAGTCCCGAAACCGTCTAACGGCCCGCCGCGAAAGGGGAGCCATGAATCCGCTCGACCGATACGAGTCGCTCGTCGACGACGTCGACGCGTTCCGGGCGGCGTGCGACCGGCCCCTCCCCTCGGTCGTGCGCACGAACCGGATCGCGGCGACTCCCGACCGCGTCCGCGAGGCGTTCGACGAGGCGGGGGTGGCGTACGAGCCGGTCGACTGGCACGACGGGCTCTTCGAGCTCCTCGACGGGAACCCCGGCGGCAACTGGCCGTACGTCCACGGCTGGACCCACGGGCAGGAGGAGGTGTCCGTGCTGCCCGGACTCGCGCTCGACCCCCGGCCGGGCGAGCGCGTCTGGGACGCCTGCGCGGCGCCCGGCAGCAAGACGACCCAGATCGCGGACGCGATGGACGACGAGGGGACCGTCGTCGCCAACGACAACAACCTCGGGCGGCTCTCCGCGCTCCGCCACAACGCGGAGCGGCTCGGGATCACGAACACGATCGTCACGAACCAGGACGCGCGCAACTTCTCGACGAAGCCGCTGGCGTTCGACGAGTTCGACCGCGCCTTAGTCGACGCCCCCTGCTCGTGTGAGGGCACCTGCCGCAAGAACCCGGACGTGCTCGACCAGTGGACGCTCGACCACGTCCACGCGGTCGCGGGCATCCAGAAGGGGATCTTGGTCCGGGCGGTTCAGGCGACTCGCCCCGGCGGGGTCGTCGTCTACTCCACCTGTACGTTCGCGCCCGAGGAGAACGAGGCCGTCCTCGACCACGTCCTCGACGCGGAGGACTGCGAACTCGTGGCCTTCGACCTGCCGCTCGACACCGACCCCGGCGTCACCGAGTGGGAGGGCGAGACGTACGACGAGTCGGTGACGCGCGCGAAGCGCGTCTACCCGCACCGCAACGACACGGGCGGGTTCTTCTGCGCGAAGCTTCGCGTGGGCGGGGAAGGAGAGGAGGGCACGAGCGACGGCGAGGTGGCCGCATGAGCGACGGCGATTCCGGCGGCGACGCCGGCGACGCTCCCACCAACGACGGCCAGCAGTTCGACCGGTTGCCGGAGACGCCGGCCGACCGCGAGGTAGAGGGCCGCGCGAGCCGCGAGGAGGTCCTCGACTGGTGGGACGAACGGTTCGGAATCGGCAGGGAGGTCTTCGCGGAGTACACCTTCTGGGAGAAGGGGGCCGGGAAGATCTGGATCTTCAACGGCGAGGCGACCGACCCGAGCGAGGTGGAGGCGGTCGGGATGACGTTCCTCCGCACGCGACAGGAGCACTGGAAGCCGACCGGGCGGGCGGTCTCACGGTTCGGCGCGCGCGCGACGAAGAACGTGATCGAACTGGGTCCGGAGCAGGCGTCGACCTTCGCGGCGGGCGACGACCAGGACATCCCCGAGTGGGAGGGCGACTGGGGGTACCTGATCGCGACCCACGAGGTCGCGGGTGAGAGCGTGCCGATCGGGGTCGGGCTGTACCTCTACGACGAACTGCGTTCCGTGGTTCCGAAAGGGAGTCGAGCGGACCTGCCGATCGTGGAGTGAGGGATCGTGTTAGCAAGTCGGTTTACTGCTTATAAATAGTCGATAGCTGATCGGCGGTGAACACCTCCAAAGCCCCCAGCCGCTTGCTTATAAACAGTTGCTCGCAGATCGGCGGTGAACACCTCCAAAGCCCCAGCCGTGAGGCGGCCGTACGCTCGCTGCGGTTCTCAGTCGCTCGCTTCGCTCGCTCCTTCCGGTCCTTGCGTCGCCTACGCCCGCCTCACGGCTGCCCCTTTGAGTCCCACCCGACCGTAGGAAGACGGTCCTGCTCGCTCACTCCGTTCGCTGCGCGGGCTGCGACTTCCGTGCTCCCGCTCGCTTCGTCGCCGGCACTGCGCGCCGGCTGCTGGAGGGACCGAAGGTCCCTCTCTGCTCGCGGGAACGCGACCGCACAGCACCTCACACCTCCCCAGCCTCGTCGGTCGGCCTCCGCTTCGCTCCGGCCGCCCGACTCCCTCGCGCGTGCTCCTCGCGGCCGCCGAGGGCGGCCGCTCGCAGGCACGCGCCACCGCGACGGTTTAAATACTCTACCCGGACTTCTCCCGGACCGTCCCGCCGCCGAGTCCCTCCCACTCGACGCGGTAGCCGAGCCGCGAGAGCGCGGCGCTCGCGTCGTCGACGCCGTGCTCGTCGAGGACCGCTTCGGCCTCCGAGAGCGACATCCCGGCCTCGATGTCGGCATCGAGCGCTTCTAATACCGCGGGCCGCACGAGCGTCCGGCCGATCCGCTCGTGGTCGGGGAACGCCTTGTCCGCTATCGCCTCGACGCTCACGCCGCGTTCGTCCGCGAGGTCGTCGAGCCCGATCGCGTCGGCGTCGGGCGAGAGCGAGTCGGGGAGGGCCGCGGCCGCGTCCGCGACGAACTCGGCCTCGTACTCGTCGAGCACGTCGACCACGTCCTTCACCCGGACCGTCCCGGAGTAGGTGACGACGCGGTGGTCGCGCGCGGCTATCTCTTCGCCCACGCCGAGGCTCTCGTCGACGGCGACGAGGAGGTCCACGTCCTCCACGTCCGCGAGCTGGCCGAGCTTCTTTGCGACGTACTCGGGCGTCCAGAAGCCCATCACCTCGAAGAAGAGCCGGAAGTCGGCGTGGTCGTAGTCGAACGCGAAGTCCGGGATCATCACGCTCGCCCCTGTTTCGAGCGGCTCCGGCTCGCGCACCAAGGTCCAGTCGAGGTCGAGTCCGCGGACCCGACCGGCAAAGTCGGCTTCGACCCCGCTGTCGAAGTCGGGCTCCGCGACCGGCTCCACGTCGGGCACGGTCACGTCGCTCTCGGAGAGGCGCATCGTGCGCTCGCGGCCGCGGTCGTCGATCGTCGCCGTCAGCTCCCACTCCGCCGACTCCGCGACCGTCCGGAGCAGTCTGGCGAACGCGGTCCCGTAGCGTCTCGTGCGCGAGAACAGCCGGTCCGGGCCCGTCACGACGAGTTCGCGTCCCTCGGGGGTCTTCTCCACCTCGTACATCAGCCGGAGGCGCTTGACGGCGGAGACGAGCCGCTTGGGGTCGTTCGACCGCGCCCTGACCTCGGTGGCGTCGAACAGCGCGGTCTGGGCCAGAGAGAGGTCGTACTGCTCCAGCAGGGTGTCGGGGTCCCAGCGCACGTCGGCGCCAGCGAGGACCTGCTCGACGTCGCGGTCGGCGTACAGCGACGCCTCCACGTCCGCCGGGTCGATCCCGAACGCGTCGGCCGCGCGGTCGACCGCGTCCTCCCGCTCCGCCTCGCTCGCGACGCCGACCGCCTCCGCGGCCTCGAACGCGGCCCGCCGGACGCGACGCGGCGGGACCGCCGCCCGCGTCTCGAACTCGCACTCGCGCTCGACGAGCGCCGCGAGCCCGCGGACGAGCTTGAAGTCGCCGTTCCGCGCGGCGGCGTCGGCCTCCAGCTCCGCCAGCGCGTCGTCGAGGTCGCCGCGGCGCTCGCCGACGTGCGACTCGAACGTCCCGAGGACCCGCGCCGCGAGCGGGCGGTGTTCGCGCCCCGTGAACTGCGGGCGGTAGCCGTCGCCAGCCCGAGAGACGCGCAGGAGGTCCTTCCGTAACACGGAATGGAGAACGCTGCGGCCGAACTAAAGCGAGCGGGTTTGGTCGTAAAGCCCTGCCGAGCGGTTGCGGCGGCGCGTGCCCGCGAGGCCGCACCGCGGCCGAGTGGCGCGCGCGAGGGAGTCGGCGGCGACCGTCGGGAGCCGCCGACGAGGCTGGGGAGGCGTGAGGTGCGGTGCGGTCGCGTTCCCGCGAGCAGGGAGGGACCTTCGGTCCCTCCAGCAGCCGGCGCTGCGCGCCGGCGACGAAGCGAGCGGGAGCACGGAAGTCGCAGCCCGCGCAGCGAACGGAGTGAGCGAGCAGGACCGTCTTCCTACGGGCGGGTGGGACTCGAAGGGGCAGTCGGGAGGCGGGCGCAGGCGTTCACGAGAGCGGAGCTCTCGTGAGCCAATCAGAACGCTTCGCGTTCTGATGACGACGCAAGGACCGCAACGAGGAAGCGAACGGAGTGAGCGACCGAGTGAGGACCGCGGCGAGCGTGCGCCCGCCTCCAGGCTGGGGCTTCGGTGGTGTCGTCGGCAATTCAGAAGATATAACACCACTATACAGCCGAGCGGCCGAGGACTCTGAGCTCGTGTCGTCGAGGCGGAAAACGCGGCGTTGAGCGATCGAACCCGTGGCGCCGACTCTCACCCTTCTGCGGACACTCACTCCTCTCACGTATCGGTGCGACACGCTTAACCCCGAAACCCGTCGATCGGAGGGTAATGAGTACCGACGCGGCAGGTGACGCGGCCGCCGAAGCGGAGTCCGACGACGCCGACTCCGAGGCGTTCGTCCGCACCTGCGAGCACCTCGTCGACCGCATCCTCGCGGGCGAAATCGAGCGCGACGACCTCGAACGCGCCAAGCTCGACGCCTGCTCGGAGTTCGGCTCCCCGAAGGTGCCGAAGAACACCGAGATACTCGACCACGCGCCCGCCGAGGCCCGCGACGACGTGATCGAGGTGGTCCAGCGCAAGCCGGTCCGGACCGCCTCGGGCGTCTCGCCGGTCGCGATCATGACCTCGCCGGAGCTGTGCCCGCACGGAAAGTGCCTCTACTGCCCCGGCGGCCCGGCCTCGGAGTTCTCCTCGGCGCAGTCGTACACGGGCCACGAGCCGGCCGCCGCCCGCGGCGAGCAGAACGACTACGACCCGTACGGACAGGTCACCCTCCGGCTCGAACAGCTCCGGAAGATCGGCCACCCGGTCGACAAGGTGGAGCTCATCCTGATGGGCGGGACGATGACCGCGCGCTCGCACGACTACCAGGAATGGTTCGTCAAGCGCGCCCTCCAGGCCATGAACGACTACGACCTCAACAAGGAGCCGGAGCCGGCGGAGGGCGAGTCGTTCGCGCCCGCCCCCGAGGAGACTTCGTTCGAGTACCTCGAGGACGTGATCGCGGAAAACGAGACGAACGCGATCCGCAACATCGGCACCACCTTCGAGACGAAGCCGGACTGGTGTGACCCAGAGCAGATCGACCGCATGCTCGACTTGGGCGGGACGAAGGTCGAGGTCGGCGTCCAGACCACCTACGAGCGCATCAACCGCGAGATGCACCGCGGGCACGGCAACGAAGCGAGCCGGAACGCCAACCGCCGCCTCCGCGACGCCGCGTTCAAGGTTGGCTTCCACATGATGCCCGGCCAGCCGGGGATGACCCGGGAGATGTGTCTAGAGGATTTCCGGCAGCTGTTCGACAACCCCGACTGGCGCCCCGACTACCTGAAGATCTACCCCACCCTCGTCGTCGAGGGGACCCGGGTGTACGACCGCTGGCGCCGCGAGGACTTCGATCCGCTGACGAGCGAGGAGGCGGCCGACGTCGTCGCGGAGGTCATGGACCTCATCCCGAAGTACACGCGGCTCCAGCGGGTCCAGCGCGACATCCCCGCGGACTTCATCGACGCCGGCGTCCAGAAGTCGAACCTCCGCCAGCTCGCGGCGCAGCGCGCCGAGGAGAAGGGGATCGTCCAGCGCGACATCCGCGCCCGCGAGGTCGGCCACAACGACGCCGACCCGGACCCGGACGACGTCGAACTCTCGGTCACCACCTACGAGGCCGGCGGCGGCACGGAACATTTCCTCGCCTTCGAGGACCCCGTCCGCGACCTCCTCGTCGGGTTCTGTCGCCTGCGGTTCCCCTCCTTCGCGCCCGACCAGCCCGGCGCGCCGGGCACCGAGAGCGACCCGATCCGTCCGGAACTCGAAGACGCCGCGCTGGTCCGCGAGCTACACGTGTACGGCAACGAGGTCGGCATCGGCGGCGACGGCGACTGGCAGCATCAGGGGTACGGGACTGAGCTCTTAGAACGCGCAGAGGAACTGGCCCGCGAGGCCGGCTACCGGAAGATCGCGGTCATCTCGGGTATCGGCGCCCGCGAGTACTACCGGAACAAGCTCGGCTACCGACAGGACGGGCCGTACGTGTCGAAGCGGATCTGATCGGTCCGAACCGCTCCGGGCGCCGCCCCCGCCGCACCCACAACGACACGCCTTTTCCGGCCCGCCGGTCTCTATCGAGTATGGACCAGAAGCGGGAGCTGTCGAGCATCGACCTCGCCGCGCTCGTCACCGAGCTGAATCGGTACGAGGGCGCGAAGGTCGACAAGGCGTACCTCTACGACGACGACCTGCTCCGGCTGAAGCTGCGCGACTTCGACCGCGGCCGCGTCGAGCTCATGATCGAGGTCGGGGAGATCAAGCGCGCGCACGCCGCCGATCCCGACCACGTCGCGGACGCGCCGGGCCGCCCGCCGAACTTCGCGAAGATGCTCCGCAACCGGATGTCGGGCGCCGACTTCGCGGGCGTCGAGCAGTACGAGTTCGACCGCATCCTCACCTTCGAGTTCGAGCGCGAGGACCAGAACACGACGCTCGTCGCCGAGCTGTTCGGCCAGGGGAACGTCGCCGCGCTCGACGAGACGGGCGAGGTGATCGGGGCGCTGTCGACGGTCCGGCTCAAGTCCCGCACCGTCGCGCCCGGCTCGCAGTACGAGTACCCGGCCTCCCGGCTCAACCCGCTCGACGTGAGCCGCGGCGGGTTCGACCGCCACATGCGCGAGTCGGACAGCGACGTGGTGCGCACGCTCGCGACACAGCTGAACCTCGGCGGCCTGTACGCCGAGGAGGTGTGTACCCGGGCGGGCGTCCCGAAGGAGACCCCCATCGAGGAGGCGACCGACGACCAGCTCGGTGCGCTCCACGACGCGCTCGCTCGGATCGACGAGCGGCTCCGGTCGGGCGACGTCGACCCCCGCGTGTACGAGGAGTCGGTCGACGGCAGCGGGAGCGACGACGACGGGAGCGATGGAGACGACGATGTCGACCCCCGCGTCGTCGACGTGACGCCCTTCCCGCTCGCGGAACACGAGGGGCTGCCGAGCGTCGGGTTCGACTCCTTTAACGCCGCGGTTGACGAGTACTTCCACCGGCTCGGGAGCGAGGACACCGCCGAGGGCGAGGCGCCCGCGGACGCCGGCGCCTCCCGCCCGGAGTTCGAGGAGGAGATCGCCAAACAGGAGCGGATCATCGAACAGCAGCGAGGGGCGATCGAGGGGTTCGAGGAGCAGGCGCAGGCGGAGCGGGAGCGCGCCGAACTGCTGTACGCAAACTACGACCTCGTCGACGAGGTGATCTCGACGGTGCGGGAGGCCCGCGAGAACGAGGTCCCGTGGGACGAGATCGGTGAGACCCTCGACGCGGGAGCGGAGCGAGGAATTCCGGCCGCTGAGGCCGTCGTCGACGTCGACGGCGGCGAGGGGACGGTAACGGTCGAACTCGACGAGGAGGGCGACGACGGCGGCACGACCCGGGTCGAACTCGACGCGAGCGAGGGCGTGGAGGTCAACGCCGACCGCCTGTACCGGGAGGCGAAGCGCGTCGAGGACAAGAAGGAAGGCGCGATGGAAGCGATCGAGTCGACCCGCGAGGAGCTTGAGGCCGTCAAGGAGCGGAAGGCAGAGTGGGAGGAGAAGCAGGCGGCCGACGACGGCGGCGACGGCGAGGGCGACGACGAAGACGAGGAGTACGAGACCGACTGGCTCGCCCGCTCCTCGATCCCGATCCGGAGCCCCGACGACTGGTACGACCGGTTCCGGTGGTTCCACACCTCGACGGGCTACCTCGTCATCGGCGGGCGCAACGCCGACCAGAACGAGGAGCTGGTGAAGAAGTACATGAGCAAACACGACCGGTTCTTCCACACGCAGGCGCACGGGGGGCCGGTGACGATCCTGAAGGCGTCCGGCCCGTCGGAGTCGGCCGACCCGGTCGACTTCTCGGAAGAGACGCTGCGGGAGGCCGCGCAGTTCGCGGTCTCCTACTCGTCGGACTGGAAGGACGGCCGCGGCGCGGGCGACGCGTACATGGTCGAGCCGGATCAGGTGTCGAAGACGCCCGAGAGCGGCGAGTACATCGAAAAGGGGAGCTTCGTGATCCGCGGCGACCGCACGTACTTCGAGGACGTCCCCTGCCGGATCGCGGTCGGCGTCCAGTGTGAACCGATCACCCGCGCCATCGGCGGCCCGCCGTCGGCCATCGTCGACCGCGCGGCCGCGCACGTCACCTTCGAGCCGGGGATGTACGCGCAAAACGACGCCGCGATGATGGCCTACCGGAACCTGAAAGAGCGGTTCAACGACCAGTCGTTCGTGCGGAAGGTCGCGAGCGCGGACCTGCTGCAGGAGTTCCTCCCGCCGGGCGGGTCGGACATCGTGGACTGACCCTGTCGAGGACCGATTTCCCGCCCCCGAGCGCGACGTTTTCAAGCCTCCGCGACCGAGGGGGCGCCATGGCCTTCGAATCGCTGCCGGAGGGGTGGCGGGTGTGGAACGAGGAGCCGAGCGGGCGGGCCATCCTCGTCTACCGCCCCGACGTCTTCGGGACCGGCGACCTCCCCGACGAGTGTCTCCCGACGATCTACCTGACGAACGGCGCCCGAAACGCGCGGCCCGGCTCGGGTCAGTACGCGACCGAGGAGTGGCACGTCGTGCTCTTCTTAGAGCCCGAGATAGAGGCGGTCGCGGAGACGTACGAGAGCCGCGAGGCGGGCGCGGCCGGCGTGGTCGACGCCGCGGAGCGGTTCGTCGCGGGGGAGGTCGACTACCGGGCGGCGTATCAGGTGCCGCGAGAGGACTACTTCGCGCGCCTCGACGAGTTCGTCGGCGGCGAGGGAACCGCGTGACCGCTTTCAGTCGGACCGCGTGACGGCGGGCGGACGCCCGTCGTTTTGTCCACGATTGTGTATAAATAGAGCCAAGAAGCAGAGCGATACGCCACGAACACGAGGATTTTTATCGCCGCCCGCCTCACCCTCGGGTACATGAACGCCGGTGGGGACTACGGCGGCGACGAACCGCGGGAGAAGTGCGGCGTCGTCGGCGTCTCGCTCGAGGACCGGGAGGCCGCGCGACCGCTGTACTACGCGCTGTACGCGCTCCAACACCGCGGCCAGGAGTCGGCCGGGATCGTCACGCACGACGGGTTCCAACAGCACAGCCACGTCGAGCGCGGCCTCGTCGGCGACGCCTTCGAGGAGGGGGACCTCGCGTCGCTGTCGGGCGGCACCGGTATCGGTCACGTTCGCTACCCGACCGCCGGGAGCCTCGACAAGAGCTGCGCGCAGCCCTTTTCGGTCTCCTTCAAGTCCGGCTCGCTCGGGCTCTCGCACAACGGCAACCTCGTCAACGCCGACGAGGTGCGCGAGGAGCTGGCCGCGGCGGGCCACGCATTCACCTCCGACGGCGACACCGAGGTGATCGCTCACGACCTCGCGCGAAACCTCCTCGAAGAGGACCTCGTGCGCGCCGTCAAACACACGATGAACCGCATCCACGGCTCCTACTCGCTGGCTATCACCCACGACGACACCGTGTTAGGCGTGCGGGACCCGCTCGGGAACCGCCCGCTCTGTCTCGGGAAGATAGACGGCGGCTACGTCCTCGCCAGCGAGTCGGCCGCCATCGACACCCTCGACGGGGAGCTGATCCGCGACGTGCGGCCCGGCGAACTCGTCGTCTTAGACCCCGACGGCACCGGCTACGACACGTATCAGCTCGTCGAGCGTGACTCGACCGCCCACTGTTTCTTCGAACACGTCTACTTCGCCCGCCCCGACTCCGTCATCGACGAGAGCCTCGTGTACGAGGTTCGACGGAAGCTCGGCCGGAAGCTCTGGGAAGAGTCCGGCGTCGAGTCCGACGTGGTGATGCCAGTCCCCGACTCCGGGCGCGCGTTCGCCTCCGGGTACGCGGACGCCGCGGGCGAGACGACCGCCGACGGCGAGCCCCGCGAGGCGGACGACGGCGGCGTGGAGTTCGCGGAGGGACTGATGAAGAACCGGTACGTGGGCCGGACGTTCATCATGCCCACGCAGGACGAGCGCGAGCGCGCGGTCCGGCTGAAGCTCAACCCGATCAAGTCGACGGTGGAGGGGAAGTCGGTCACCATCATCGACGACTCCATCGTCCGCGGGACGACCTCGACTCAGCTGGTCGAACTGGTCCGCGAGGCCGGCGCCGAGGAGGTCCACCTCCGGATCGGCGCGCCGCCTATCCTCGCGCCCTGTTACTTCGGCATCGACATGGCGACGCGCGAGGAGCTGATCGCCGCGGACGCCTCGACCGAGGAGATACGGCAGGAGGTGGGCGCCGACTCGCTCTCGTACCTCTCCATCGACGCCGTCGCGGACGCGGTCGGGGAGAGCCGCGCGGACCTGTGTCTCGGCTGCGTCACCGGCGAGTACCCCTTCGACGTCGACGGCGAGGCGACCGACCGCGACGTCGACGCACCGGTCTCGGACCCGGCGCCGGCTGACGATTAGGGTCCCCTCTCGGCGTCGATCCCGCACGCGTTCGTCGCCGGTCCGGCCGCTCGGAACGTATCGGGGGCTTAAATACGCTCACCGTTCGACGTGGGGGTATGACACGGAACGCCGACGCTGCCGCCGAGGGCGACGACGCCGGGTCGATGAGCCGTCGCGGGTTCTTCCGCGCCGGGGCCGCCGGGGCGGCGGTCGCCGCGGGAGTCGCCGCCGGAAGCGGGACCGCGGCCGCCCAGTACGACGGCTGGCTGGAGGGCGTCAGCAACTACGACGGCACCCACGACTACCGCGGGCAAGGCGAGGTCACCGTCGAGGTCGGGGCGGGCGAGAACGGGCTCCTGTTCGGTCCCGCCGCTATCCTCGTCGATCAGGGGACGACCGTGGTGTGGGAGTGGACCGGGCAGGGCGGCGGCCACAACGTCGTCGCGGACGACGGCACCTTCGACAGCGGGTCTGCGGTCGGGGAGGAGGGGACGACCTTCGAGCATACCTTCGAGGACGCGAGCGACGGGGACACGTTCAACTACTACTGCGGCCCGCACCAGTCGGTCGGCATGAAGGGCGTCGTCGCGGTCGGCTCCGTCGACGACGACCTCGTCGACCCGCAGGCGGAGGGCGGCGACGGAGGGGACGGCGGCTCCGGCGGGGGCGGCGCGTCCGGTTACGGCGACTGGTTCGAGGACGTCGGCAACTACGAGGGGACACAGGACCTCCGCGGTCAAGACGAGGTCTCCGTCTCGGTCGGCGCGGGCGAGAACGGCCTGCTGTTCGACCCGCCCGCGATTCTGGTCGATCAGGGGACGACCGTGGTGTGGGAGTGGACCGGGCAGGGCGGCGGCCACAACGTCGTCGAGGAGAACGACGCGTTCTCCAGCGGCGAGCCGGTGGCGGAGGAAGGGGAGACCTTCGAGTACACCTTCGAGGACGCGAGCGAGGGCGACGTGTTCCGCTACGCCTGCGCGCCGCATCAGGGCGTCGGAATGAAGGGCGCGGTCGCGGTCGGCGCCGTCGACGACGAACTCCTCGGCGGCGAGGGCGGTGAGGGCGGCTCCGGCAGCGGGAGCGGCCTCTCCGCGAGCGACATCGGGACGCTGGCGCTCGGGTTCGGCTTCGCGGGTGCGCTGCTCGTCCCGCTGTTCTACGCGGCACACCAGAAGGCCGAGCGGAACGCGTAGTCGACCCGCCTGTTCTGTCGTGTCCGGTCAGTAAACGTGGTACAGCAGCAGGTAGACGCCGATACCCATTGAAAAGGAGACCAGCCAGAGGACGGCGCCGACCATTCCGACCTGCGAGTGCCGAGTGTGGTACAGATCCTCGTACGGCCGGGTCGCGGCGAGGAAGAGCGCGTGGAAGACGAACGGGACGCAGACGATGGCGAGCAGGATGTGGACCGCGAGGAAGGGGAGGTAGACGTACGAGTAGACGGCCTCCGGGCCGGGGAACTCGGTCGTGCCGACGAGGATCAACCGGTAGAGGTACGCGCCGAGGAACGCGGCGAACAGCGCGAACGAGGTGACCATGAAGTTCCGGTGGCGCTCCACGTTCCCGCGAGAGATCGCGCGCCAGCCGAGGACGATCGTGGCGATGGCGGTCGCGGAGACGGCGGCGTTGAAGTGCGGGATCGCGGCGAGGACGGCGTCGCTCGCCTGTGGCAGCAGGGAACTCGGAATCACGCCGCCCACCGCGCCGAAGACGAGCGCGAGCGCGACGACGGAGGCGACGGCGGTCAGGACGGAGACGTTCTCGCGGGCCCAGTCGGACATGATCCGGCATTCGGATGCGACCCCCAAACGCGTGCCGGTTGCGGTCGACGCGTTTCGACCGGGATCGCTGAGTCGCGGGCGTCCGGCGGTCTGCGAAACTCCGCCACGGTCCCGCCAAATGGAAGGGCTTTTAATTAGGGGAAGGGTACGTGGAGACGCGACAGAACACCGCGAGCGTGGGTAGCCAAGCCAGGCCAACGGCGCAGCGTTGAGGGCGCTGTCCTGTAGAGGTCCGCCGGTTCAAATCCGGTCCCACGCATCGCAGGGGTACACCCCCGAACGATGCACGGTGTTGTCTCTACGACAGCACCCACGCACAATTCCTTTCGAACGTTACGTGACGAGTGACGAGTACGATCGGAACGCTGTGGTCGTGAACACCTCCAAAGCCCCAGCCGCTCGCTTATAAATGATTGAACGCAGATCGACGGTGAACACCTCCAAAGCCCCAGCCGGGAGGGCGGCGCACGCTCGCTGCGGTCCTCAGTCGGTCGCTTACGCTCCCTCCTTGCGGTCCTTACGTCGCCTGCGCCGCCCTCCCGGCTGCCCCTTTGAGTCCCACCCCGCACCGCTCCGCACAGCGCCTCACACCTCCCCAGCCTCGTCGGCCTCCCTTCGGTCGGCCGACTCCCTCGCGCGTGCACCTCGCGCCCAAGGGGCGCTCGCAGGCACGCGCCACTGCCAATTCATTTATAAGTACCATCGGTAGTCTCGACTCTTCTCGCTCGCGCGAACTGCCACCCTTTTAGTCGCGCGCCGTCGGAGTGAGGCGTAATGAGTACGGACGCGACCCCCGAGTACGACTACGAGGAGTTGGGGCTCGTCGCCGGGCTGGAGATCCACCAGCAGCTCGACACCGAGACGAAGCTGTTCTGTGACTCCCCGACCGTCGAGCGCGACCCGGACGAGGCCGAGCGGTCGATCACCCGGCAGCTCCACCCGACGAAGAGCGAACTGGGCGAACTCGACGACGCGGCGATGGAGGAGAGCCGCGTCGACCGCGAGTTCACCTACCTCGCGTACGACACCACCTGCCTCGTCGAGGAGGACGACGAGCCGCCCCGGCGCGTCGACGGCGAGGCGCTCTCGGTGGCGCTCCAGATAGCCGACCTGCTCGACCTCTCGGTGGTCGATCAGGCCCACGTCATGCGGAAGCTCGTCATCGACGGCTCGAACACCTCCGGCTTCCAGCGCTCGATCCTCCTCGGACAGGACGGCGAGATCGAGACCGAGTCCGGCTCGGTGTCGGTCGTCGACCTCATGCTCGAAGAGGAGTCCGCGAAGCGCGTCGAGGAGACGGAGGAGGGCGTCGTCTACTCGCTCGACCGGCTCGGGGTGCCCCTCGTCGAGATCGGGACGGGCCCCGACATCCGCAGCCCCGAGGGCGCGCGGCGGGCCGCCGAGCGGATCGGGATGCTGCTGCGCTCGACGGGCGCGGTCAAGCGCGGCCTCGGCACCATCCGGCAGGACGTGAACGTCTCCATCGCGGACGGCGCCCGCGTCGAGGTGAAAGGCGTTCAGGATCTTCAGGGGATCGAGGACATCGTCCGTGGCGAGGCCGGGCGACAGGCCGAGCTGCTCGCGATTCGGGACGAACTCCGCGAGCGCGACGCGAGCGTGGGCGACGTCTCCGACGCGACCGACGTGTTCGCGGACACCGAGTCGGGAGTCATCCGCGGCGCGCTCGACTCCGGGGGGAAGGTGACCGCGGTCCCGCTGTTCGGCTTCGACGGCCTCGTTGGGCGGGAAATCCAGCCGGACCGCCGGCTCGGCACGGAGCTGTCGGACCACGCGAAGCGCCACGGCGCGGGCGGCATCTTCCACACCGACGAACTGCCCGCGTACGGCGTCACGGCCGAGGAGGTCGGCGCCCTCCGCGACGCGGTCGGGGCGGGCGAGGACGACGCCGTCGCCATCGTCGCCGCCGACCCGGAGACCGCCGACCTCGCGATCGAGGCGGCCGCCGAGCGCGCCGAGACCGCGATCGAGGGCGTCCCCGAGGAGACCCGCGGCGCGAACGACGACGGGACGACGCGGTACCTCCGGCCGCTGCCGGGCGCGGCGCGGATGTACCCCGAGACTGACGTGCCGCCGGTCGAGCCTGACCCCTCCGACGTGGAGACCCCCGAACTGCTCGACGAGAAGGCGTCGCGGTACGCCGAGGAGTTCGGGCTCGACGCCGGGCTGGCCGAGCAGGTCGCGTTCGGCCAGCGGTTCCCGCTGTTCGAGGCGGCGGTCGAGCGGGGCGTCGACCCCACCTTCGCGGCCTCGACGCTAGAGTCGACGACGACGGAGATCCGCCGCGACGGCGCGCCCGTCGAGAACCTCACCGACGACCACTTCCTCGACCTCTTCGACCTCGTCGAGGACGGCGACCTCGCGAAGGAGGGCGTCCCCGAGGTGTTAACCACGCTCGCGGAGGAACCCTCGCTGTCCGCGGCCGAGGCCGTCGAGGCGGCCGGGCTCTCGGGCGTGAGCGAGGACGAGGTCCGCGAGGCGGTCGTGGAGGTCGTCGAGCGCAACGCCGACCAGATCGAGGCCGAGGGGATGGGCGCGTTCTCCGGCCTGATGGGCGAGGCCATGGGTGCGCTCCGCGGCAAGGCGGACGGCGAGGTCGTCTCAGACGTGTTACGCGAGGAGATCGGCGAGCGCTCGTAACCGGAACGCGGTCCCGGCGCGCCGCGTCGGTTAGGCCCGTTCTTTAGGTGGCGGGAGTTCCTGATTCGATCTGAGGGACACCAGATGGCAGACTCGTCCGCGGTCGACCCGTCCGACGACCCGTCAGGGCCGGAACACGCGTCCGACTCGGCCGCAGCGAAGACGCGCGGCGACCGCGTCTCCGACGCGACGAACCGATTCATCCACGGCGTCGAGCTGGCGGCCGCGGCGCTTTTCGCCCTGTTGTTCGGCATCGGCGTGGTCGACCTCGCGATCCAGATCGTCGAGTCCGTCCCGACCGGCGCCATCACGGACCCGAACGTCGTCATCGGCTTCATCGAGACCGGACTGCTGCTGCTCATCATCGTCGAGGTGTACGAGACGGTCGTCGCCTACATCGAGCAGAGCGACACCCGGCGGATCGTTCGGCTGGTGATCTACACCGGTGTCATCGCCATGGTCCGGAAGGTAATCATCTTCCGCACCACGGAGTATCCGTCGACCCAGGACGCCCTGTTCGCCGCGGTGTCGTACACCATCATCATCGGCGGCCTAGTCGCGCTGCTGTTCGTCGAGCGCTCGGTCGGGTCCTCGCTGATGGCCGAGTGAGACGCGGTCGGTTCGCGAGGGGTCGCCCCACCGACACTTTTTATCCTCGGCGCGGAAGTCGGCGCCATGAGAGAGCCGTTCGACCCGGGGTTCGACTTCGACCGCGGGACGGTCGCGGCGGTCACCGCGACGACGATCCTCCTGTGTGCGACCGTGATGTTCGTGTTTGACCGCCCGGCGTGGATGCTCCCCGTCGCCATCACCGTCGGCGGGGTCGCGACGATGCTCGGCGGGTTCTACGACGCGAGCGCGAACAACGCGCTCCTCGGCGTGGGGGTCGCGGCGGCCCCGCTGTACCTCCTCGCGTTCGTCTACCGGATCGGGGGCGTGCCGACGCCGGGGACCGACCCCGACCTGCTGTTCGCGACCGCTGTCTACTCGATGGCCGACATGCTCGGCTACATACCCATGATGGCGGTGTTCGCCTACCTCGGCGCCACCGCCACCGACCGCGCCCGGCGCCGCTTCGAACCGCCGGTCGGCTACCGGGACCGGGGCGACGCCCGGCGGGTGACCGGTCTCGACGAGGAGACGCGCTGACCGGGCGACCGCCGACCCGCCCGCTCAGTCCGTCAGCTCCTCGATTAGCGTGTCGAGGTCGTACGTCGCCGGCGCGCGCGACTCGTCGCGCAGGGTCGCGATGGTGAACGTCGAGTTCGTGCGCTCCACCTCCGGGATCGCCTCGAAGTCGCTGATGAGCCGTTCGACGGTGTCCGACGAGGAGAGCCGCGCGAGGACGACGAAGTCCGTCTCGCCCATCGTGAAGAACGCCTCCGTGACGCCCTCCACCGCCAGCAGTTCGTCCGCGAACTCCTCGTAGGGGCCCTCGTAGCTCGCGAGCACCTCGACGATGACGGTGACGCCGAGTCCGAGCGCCTCGTGGTCGAAGTCGTACAGGTCGTTCTCGATGACGCCGTCCTCGCGCAGGTTGTTCAGCCGGTAGTGGATCGTCGACACCGGAATCCCGGTCTCCTCGTGGAGCCGCTCCGGGCTCCCGGTGCCCAGATCGGAGATGGCCTTCAACAGCCGCACGTCGCGCTCGTCCATACCCCGGGATCGACCCCCGATCGGTTGTATATGTCGACCGACAGGGTTGGAGTCCGCTCTAAGATACGGTCGCAGTTCGGCCGTCGAATCGGACCTGATTCGTATGTCTGATTCTTCATTCCGAATATCGGAAGTTCCGAGAGTATTATTTAACTACACTCGTGAATTTCGAACTGATAACCAGTGAATCTCAGAAACCTCCTCTCTACTCCGGAAGCCATCGTCGCCGCGTTCCTCCTCCTCGCGACGCTGTGGGGGACCTCCTTCGTCGCCATCGAGGCCGGCCTCCACTACTTCCCGCCGCTGCTCTTCGCCGGCGTCAGGTACGTCGTCGCGGGGGCGGTCGTGCTCGGCTACGCCGCGGTCGCCGCGGACCGGTGGGTCCCGCGGGGCCGCGACGAGTGGCTCGGCGTCGCCGTCGCCGGCACCTTCGTGATCGCGGCGTACCACGGGTTCCTCTACCTCGGGGAGATCCGGATCTCCGGCGCGGTCGCCGCGGTCGTCGTGAGCCTCACGCCGGTGTTGACGGCCGTCTTCGCGGCCGTCCTCCTCCCGAGCGAGCGGCTCGGCCCCGTCGAGATCGGCGGCTTCGCGCTCGGGATCGTCGGGGTGGTGGTGATCGCCGACCCGGCCGCGGCCGGCCTCGGCAGCGCGGCGGTCGTCGGCGTCGCGCTCGCGTTCGCGGGCACGGTCGCCTTCTCGCTGGGCGCCGTCCTGTTGCGTCCGCTCCGCACCGACCTCCCGATCGCCGCGCTCCAGGGCTGGGCGATGGTGATCGGCGCCGGCCAACTGCTGGTCGCCGCCGTCGCGATCGGGGAGTCGCCCGCCGCGATCGTCTGGAACCAGACGTCGGTCGCGTCGCTCGCCTACCTGACGCTGCTCTCCGGCGTGATCGCGTTCCTCCTGTACTTCGCGCTGCTGGACGCCGTCGGCCCGTCGCAGATCCACCTCGTCGGCTACGCGGAGCCGGTCGTCGCCGCGGTCGGTAGCTGGGCCCTCCTCGGTCACCTCGTCGACGCCGAGGCGTTGGTCGGGTTCGTCGCGATCCTCGCCGGCTTCCTGGCCTTGGAGCGCCGAGAGATCGCAGACTACGTCGGTATCGATCGGCTGACGCGGTAACGACGGTTGGAAGGAATTCGCCGGCGTTCCGGCGGACTCACCCCTCGACGTCCTGACTCAGCCCCGCGCGGAGGTCGCGCCCGAAGTAGTGGCCGAGCAGCGCGAGGACGAGTCCGACCCCGCCGCCGACCGCGACGAGCGGGAGGCCCCACTGCGAGAGGTAATCGATCCCGATCGGGAGGAAGCCGACGCCGAGGACGCTCGTGACCGCGCTCACCGCCCCCGCCGCGCCGCCGGCGATCCCCGTCTCGACGTACCGGCGCGTCGATAAGACGAGACCGAGCAGGAACGCGGCGAGGAACACGCCGCCCGCGGTCCCCACCGTCCCGCCGATGAGCGGGATCAGGCTCCCGGCGAACACGCCGACCGCGACTGTGACGAGCGCGAGCGCGAACGCCTTCCCGGAGAACCATCGACCGGAGACGCCGACCCGGCCGGCGTCACCGGCGCCCCGAGCGCTCCCCGCGCTCGGTCCGGCCGTCGCGGCGCCCGCCTCGGCCGCACCGTTCTCCTCGGCGCCGGCACCGGCATCGGCGTCGGCATTCCCCTCGCCGTCCGCGAGGTCGTCGTCGAGGAGGTCGTCGAGGTCGTCCATCGGGTCGCCCTCTGACGACTCGCGCTCCTTGGAGGGTTGCATACCGGAGAGTTCGGCCCCGCGGACTTGGCTTTTGCGCCGCGACCGGCGCCCGCGTCGCCCGTCGCCGCGTCGTCTCGTGTGACTCGGTACCGTTCGCCGTTTCACCGGAAACGAGGTGTGGGGGCCGCCGCTTTCCGGTGCTCAGCGGCCCTCGTCCGAGTCGTTCCCCGCGGGGGGCGCGTCGGTCCGTCGTCCGCCCCACACGCGCTTGTCGACGAGCGCGACCGTCATCGGGCGGTCGACCGCGATCTGACAGGAGAGCCGCGGGTAGCCGAACCGGTCCGCGAGGCGGTCGTGCCAGTGGTCGGCCGGCGGCCCCTCTCGGACGCGGACGCCGCAGGTGGCGCACAGCCCCCGCCCGCCGCAGTTGAGTCGGCGCGTCGCGGGCGCGTACGGCGACAGCCCGGCGTCGAGGAGGACCTCCCGGAGGTTGCGACCGCGCTCTGCGTCGAGTTCGATCCGCTCGTCACCGTCGACGACGACGAGCGGGACCGTCTCGCCGCCCCCCATATCGTCCCCGTCGCCCTCGCCGGCTCTCTTACCGGCCTCGCCCTCTGTCATCGTCGTCCCTTCGCGCGCCGGACACAAAGCGTTCGGGACCCGGAACGGCTTTCGGCGCGGGCGGCGATCGGCCGGTATGAACACGCGGCGCGCGCTGTTAGACGCCCTCGCTGCCGACGACGGCCCCGTCTCCGGTCCCGCCCTCGCGGAGTCGCTCGGCGTCTCGCGGGCGGCGGTCTGGAACGCCGTTGAGGGGCTCCGCGAGGAGGGGTTCGCGGTCGAATCGACGCCGGCGGGGTACGTCGCCCCCGACGACCCGGGCTACTCCGGGGCGGGGATCGCGTTCGGACTCGACGCCCCCTACTCGGTGGAGTACCGCGACCGGATCGCGTCGACGAACGAGCGGGCCCGCGAACTCGCCGGAGCGGGGGCGACCGACGTCGCCGTGGTCGCGGACCAGCAGACCGGGAGCCGAGGCCGCCTCGACCGCGAGTGGGTGGCGCCGAGCGGGGGGGTCTGGCTGTCGACGCTGACGCGCCCCGACGTGCCGACCGCGCGGGCGCCGCTTTTCACCCTCGCGGCCGCGGTGGCGACGACCGACGCCGCCCGCGAGGCCGGCGTCGACGCGCAGATCAAGTGGCCGAACGACGTGCTCGTCGGCGGTGGCGCGAGCGAGGAGGGGGACGACGACGCGGACGCGACCGGCCGCGGCGGGCGGAAGCTGGCGGGGATCCTCACCGAGATGGAGGGGGAGGCCGACCGCGTCGGCTGGCTCGTCGTCGGCGTCGGCGTCAACGCCAACCTCGACCCGGAGACGCTGCCCGCGGGCGCGACGTCGCTGTCGGCCGAGCGCGGCGAACCGGTCGACCGCCGCCGGTTCGCCGCGACGCTGCTCGAACGCTTCGCGGAACTGACCGAGTCGCCCGAGGCGCTCGACCGAGTCCTCCCGGCGTGGCGCGAGCGGGCGAGCACGCTCGGACGGCGCGTCCGCGTCGAGGCCGCGGACGGGGTGATCGAGGGCACCGCGGTCGACGTCGTGGAGCCGGGCGCGCTGGTGGTCGACACGGACGCGGGGCGGCGGCGCGTCCACGCCGGCGACTGCGAACACCTCCGCGACGCGGCCTGAACCGCGTTACGCGGGTCACCCGGTTTCGGTCACGTCGGAGGCCGGTCCGTCCGCCCCGGTCCCGCCGGCGGTCGCGGACTCGGCCGCCGTCGCGGCCTCGTCGTCCTCGTCGCCGATCCGGACGGTCAACACCGGGACCGACGAGCCGCGGACGACCTTCTCCGCGACGCTCCCGAGGAGGAGCCGGTCTATCCCGCCGCGCCCGTGGGTCCCCATCACGACGAGGTCACAGCCCGCCTCCTCGGCGTGGGTGATGATCTCGCGGCTGGGCGACCCCTCGACGACGGCCGTCTCGACGTCGATGTCGCGGTCGGCGGCCAGCTCGCACACCGTTTCGAGCGCCGCCTCCCCGTCGTCGTACAGCAGGTCGCCCACGCCCTCCCAGGTCGTCTCCATCGGCATCCCGGCGTACCGTGCGGTGTCGACGACGTAGATGGCGCGGACCGAGGCCCCGTGGACCGCGGCGAGGTCGAGCGCGTGACACACCGCCAGCTCCCCCTCCGCGGAGCCGTCGGTCGGAACCAGAATCCGGTCGTATAGGGGCATGTTCACGTGTACCATGACACCGGGGACTCATAACCCTTTGCGGTTCTTGCCGGTTTCTCGCCGGCGTTCGGCGGCGTCCGGCCGCGTCGCGGCGGTCGCGGCGGTCGCGTGCGTGCGGGAGAAACGCGGATCGACCCCGTCGAAGCGAGGCGCGCGCTTATGTCGCGTCCCGTCGACGGGACGGTATGCCCGACGAGATCAACCTCTCCCGGCTCGAACCGACCCTCGAAGCCCACGCGTACCCCGCCGACCGCGAGGCGCTCGCGGAGTCGTTCGCGGGGACGACGGTGCTGTTTGCCGACGGCGACGCCGACCTCGGGGACCTCCTCGACGACGTCGAACAAGCGACGTTCGAGAGCGCCGCGGACGCGGTCGCCGCGCTCCAGAACGTCCTCCCGATCGAAGCGGTGGGCGAGCCGGGGCAGTCCGACGGCGACGCCTGACCGGGCGGCCGCGGACGCGTCCCCGGCTCTCCGCCGTTCGTCACCGCTCCCCACGCCACGGCGCGTCTCGCATCGCTTTTTACGCCGGGTCGCCCACCGGTGGTAATGAGCTACCGGATCGGACTCGTCGGCAAGCCCTCGGTGGGGAAGTCGACGTTCTTCAACGCCGCGACGATGAACGACGTGCCCGAGGGCGCGTACCCGTTCACCACCATCGACCCGACCGTCGGCGAGGCGTACGTCCGCGTCGACTGCGCCGCCCCCGAGTTCGACGAGACCTGTACGCCGAGCGTCGGCGTCTGCCGCGAGGGGACGCGGTTCGTCCCCGTGAAGCTGGTCGACGTGGCCGGGCTGGTCCCCGGCGCCCACGAGGGGCGCGGCCTCGGCAACCAGTTCCTCACCGACCTCAACGAGACCGACGTGCTGATCCACGTCGTCGACTTCTCGGGCAAGACGGACATCGAGGGCGAGGCGACCGAGGGCCACGACCCGCGCGAGGATATCGACTTCTTAGAGGAGGAGCTGGACGCGTGGTACCTCGACGTGTTAGAGAAGGGTCTCGAAAAGTTCGAGACGCGGTACCACGGCGCCGACGCCGCCATCGAGAAGGAGCTGGCCGAGCAGATGTCCGCGTTCGGCACGGACAAAGACCGGATGAAGCGGACCATCCTCGCGCAGGGACTCGAACTCGACCCCGAGACGTGGAACGAGACGGACAGGGTCGAACTCGCCCGCGAGATCCGGAAGCGGACGAAGCCGATGGTGATCGCCGCCAACAAGATGGACACGCCCGAGGCGCAGGCCAACTGGGAGGAGATAACGAGCGACCCCGAGTACGACCACCTGTCCTTCGTCCCCGCCAGCGCCCACGCGGAGAAGGCCCTCAAAAACGCGGACGACGCCGGCGTCGTCGACTACGCGCCCGGCGAGAGCGGCTTCGAGGTCGTCGGCGACGTCTCCGGCGAGCAGAAGGCCGGTCTCGACCGGATCGGCGAGTTCGTCGACGAGTACGACGGCACCGGCGTTCAGGGCGCGCTCGAAGCCGCCGTCTTCGACGTGTTAGGCTGTATCGCCGTCTTCCCCGGCTCCGCGAACGGGAGCAAAGACGAGAAGGGCGTCTTCCGCGACTGCTTCATCCTCCCCGAGGGGTCGACCACCGAGGACTTCGCGTACCACATCCACTCGGACATCGGCGAGGGACTGCTCCACGGCACCGACTGCCGGAGCGGCCGGCAGGTCGGCGCCGACCGCGAGCTCTCCCACCGCGACGTGATCGAACTGGTCTCGACGAACCAGGCGGCGCCGTAGCCGGGACGGCGGCGTCGTCGGGCCGGCGACTTCGGGGAACTCCGATCAGCTATTACCCGCCGGGAGCCAACCCGGGCCCATGGAACGAACCGTGACGGTCGAGCCCGAGGCCGGACTCCACGCCCGACCCGCCTCGAGGCTGGTACAGACGGCGAACCGATTCGACGCCGACGTGTCCATCGGGCGCGCCGCCGACGGCGACGACGGGCCCGTCCGCGCCGACAGCATGCTCTCCGTGAGCGGGCTGAACGTCGAGCACGGCGAGTCGGTCCGCGTGGTCGCTGAGGGCCCGGACGCCGAGGCGGCGCTGGACGCGGTCTGTGACCTGCTCACGAGTTCCGTCGGAGAGTCCGCGGACGCCGACGCGGAGGACGCCCCGTGAGGACGCTCGACGGCGTCGGGAGCACGCCGCGCTCGGGAGTCGGAACGGTGCGCTGGTACCGCCCGGACGCCGACCTGACGCTCCCCGACCGCCCCGACCCGGAGTCCGTCAACGCCGACGCCGAACTGGCCCGGTACGAGGCGGCTCGCGACGCCGTCAGGTCCGCCCTGCGCGACGCCCGCGACCGGACGGCGGAACGCGTGGGCGAGGACGAGGCGGCGGTGTTCGAGGCCCACGAGGGGTTCCTCGACGACCCGACGATAGTCGAGGACGTCGAGGCCGCAGTCCGCGACGGGACGCCCACGGAACACGCCGTCGCGGACCGGTTCGACGCCGCGGTCTCGCAGTTCGAGGGGATGGAGGGGCGGATGGCCGAGCGGGCCGACGACCTGCGCGACGTCCGCGACCGCCTGCTGCGCGCGCTCCTCGCGGAACCGGGCGAGGCGTCGGACGGCGACGAGCCGTCGGACGCCGAATCCGACGCCGGCGAGCCGTCCGGACCGGTCGCCGCCCGGTCGCCGGCCGACCTCGCCACGCTCCCCGACGGGACGGTGCTGCTCGCGGAGCGGCTCACGCCGAGCGACACCGCCGCGCTCGACCCCGACGCGATCGCCGGGATCGCGACGGCCGAGGGCGGCCGGACCTCCCACGCCGCGATCATCGCGCGGTCGCTCGCGATCCCCGCCGTCGTCGGCGTCGGCGCGGAACTCGATTCGATCGCGGACGGGGAGACTGTCCTCGTCGACGGCGAGGCCGGCGAGGTCGTCGTCGACCCCGACGAGGAGCGCCGCGCCGCGGTCCGGGAGGCGGGCCCGGAGGCGATCCGCGAGCGCGTCGCGACCGCCGACGCCCGGCCCGTCGAGGTCGCGGCCAACGTCGGCGGGGAGCCGGAACTGGCTCCGGCCGCCGAGCGCGGCGCCGACGGGGTCGGGCTGTTCCGAACCGAGTTCCTCTTCGTCGACCGCGAGGCGGCGCCGACCGAAGAGGAGCAGTACGAGGCGATCACGGCGGCGCTGTCGGCGTTCCCGGACGACCGCGTCGTCGTGCGCACGCTCGACGTCGGCGGGGACAAGCCGGTCCCGTACCTCGACCTCCCCGACGAGCCGAACCCGTTCCTCGGGCGGCGCGGGATCCGGCTGTCGCTCGACGAGCACGCGGACCTCTTCGAGACGCAGCTCCGGGCGCTGCTGCGCGCGGCCGCGACCGAAGACGGCGACGGACTGGCCGTGATGTTCCCGCTGGTCACGCGGGTCGAGGAGGTCGAGCGCGCGGTCGACGCCGTCGAATCGGTCGCGGCCGACCTCGCGGACGAAGGGGTCGACCACGCGGTGCCCGACCTGGGAGCGATGGTCGAGACGCCGGCGGCGGCGTTCGTCGCGGACGCGCTGGCCAAGCGCCTCGACTTCCTGAGCGTCGGGACGAACGACCTCGCCCAGTACGTGATGGCGGCCGACCGCGGCAACGACGCCGTGGCCGAGTACCACGACCCGCTCCACCCGGCGGTGCTGCGCGCGCTCGACCGCGCGACCGCGGCCGCCGAGGGGACCGACGCGTGGGTGGGGATGTGCGGCGAGATGGCCGGCGACCCGGCACTGACGGCGCTGCTCGTCGGGCTGGGCTTCGACGAACTCAGCATGAGCGCGGTGACGGTGCCGGACGTGAAACGGCGGGTGCGCGAGGTCGACGCCGAGGAAGCGGCGTCGCTCGCGGCCGCCGCGCTCGCCTGCGAGACGCGCGGCGAGGTGCTGGACGTGCTGGGACTCGACGACCGGGCGGCGTAGACCGAACCGGAAGGAGGGGGTCGGCGGCGATTCGGTCCGACTTACAGCTTCTCGATGTCGCGGGCCGCCTCCGCCTGCTCGCGCACGGACTCGACCGTGGCCGAGGGGTCGGTGGCCGCGACCGCCGCGTTGACCGCGCCTTCGAGGACGGGCGCGTCCGCGATCACGGCCTCCGCGTCGCTCAACTCGACGGCGACGTCCGCGTTCATCACCGCGCTGCCGAGGTCGACGAGGACGACGACGCCGTCGCCCTCGCTTCCCTCGGTACCGTTACCCTCACCTCCGGCCGCGGCGTCGATCGCGTCTTCGATAGCGTCGGGAACGGTGCCGATCCCGCCCTTCCCGTCGCCGCCGACCGGTTCGATGCGGGTGCCGCCGGCCATCTCGGCGGCGACCTCCGCGATCCCCTCGGCGGCGCGCTCGCTGTGCGAGACGACGACGATCCCGACCATCAGTCGTCCCCCGGGTCGGCGGCGGCGCCGTCGCGTCCGGATCCTCGTCCGGGATCGTCGGTGAGGCGGCGTCCGTCTCGGGGACGTCGACGTCGAGCCGCTCCGCGGCGACGGCGAGCAGCTCTTCTACGATGAACAGCGCGCTCGTCGCGCCGGGGTCTTGGTGGCCGACCGAGCGCCAGCCGAGGTAGGAGGCGCGTCCCTTTCTGGCTCTGATCGGAACGGTGAACGCGACGCCGCGCTCCGCGGCGTCGACGGCCTTCGCGAGCGCCTCGATCGGCTCCAAGTCGTCCACCTCGATCGACTTCTTGAACGTGTGGACCGCGGGCGTCAGCGCGTCGACCATCGTCTGGTCGCCGACGCGCGCGTCGCCGCGGTCCTCGACCTTCTCCAAGTACGTCTCCGCGAACGCGACCGCGGTCGCCGGGGTGATCCCGTCGTCGAGCTCGCCCGCCGCGAACACGAGCGACCCGCCGAACAGCGGGCCGGAGGCGCCGCCGACCTCGGCCATCAGCGTCTTGCCGACCGTCTTCGCGACGGTCTCCGCGTCCGGGTCGTCGAGGTCGCGCGCGGCGTCGGCCGCCTTGGCCCAGCCGCGCGCCATGTTCCCGCCGTGGTCGGCGTCACCGATGGCGGAGTCGAGCTGGGTCAGGCGGTCGCGCTCCGCCTCGATGCGCTCGGCGACCGCCTCGACCGCCGCGACGACCGCCGCGCCGTCGTCGGTCATGTCGTCGTCAGCGCCGGGGTGTCGGCCGGCGCGTCGAACAGCTCCTTCAGTTCGTCGTCAACCGCGCACACCGTGATCGACGCGCCCGCCATGTCCAGCGAGGTCATGTAGTCCCCGACCCACGCGTCGTGGGTCTCGAGGCCGCGCTCGCCCAGCAGTTCCTGAAGCCGACGGTTGAGCACGAACAGCTCCATCTGCGGGGTGGCGCCCATCCCGTTGACGATCGTGAGCACCTCCTGGCCCTCGTCGAGGTCGAGGTCGTCGAGGACCGCGTCGGTCAGCTTCTCGGTGATCTCGTCTGCGCTCATCGTCTCGGTGCGCTCGGTGCCCGGCTCGCCGTGGATCCCGATGCCGAGTTCGATCTCGTCGTCGCCCAGCTCGAAGGTCGGCTCGCCCTTCTCGGGGGTGACACAGGAGGTGAGCGCGGTGCCCATCGTCCCCACGTTGTCGACCACCTTCTCCGCGACGCGCTTGACCTCAGAGAGGTCGGCGCCCCGCGCGGCCTTCGCGCCCGCGGCCTTGTGGACGAGGATCGTCCCGCAGACGCCGCGACGGCCGGAGGTGTACAGCGAGTCCTCGACGGCAACGTCGTCGTCCACGACGACGCTCTCGACCTCGACGCCCTCCATCTCCGCGAGTTCGATGGCGGTCTCGAAGTTCATCACGTCGCCCTCGTAGTTCTTGATGACCGCGAGGACGCCGTCGCCCGCGTCGCAGGCGCCGATCAGCTCCTCGAACTCGTCGGCCGTCGGGGAGGAGAACACGTCGCCCGCGGCCGCCCCGTCGAGCATCCCGTCACCGATGTACCCCGCGTGGGTCGGCTCGTGGCCGCTGCCGCCGCCCGTGACGATCCCCACCTTCCCCTCGACCGGCCCGTCGTCGCGGACGAGCACCTGCGTGTCCGACAGGCGCCGCAGCCGGTCGGGATGCGCCGCTGTCATCCCGTCGAGCATCTCGTCGACGACGTCGTCCGGGTCGTTGATCAGCTTCTTCATGATCGACCGAAGTGACTCGCCCGGACCGGTTAAGCGTAGTGGGGAACGGGGGTCGACACTTCCGCCCGCGGGCGGTCCCCCTCTCCGCCCACGGGCACCCCCGTCACCGTTCGCGGGGGCTCAGTTCGGTTCGAGGTCGGGAGTGCCGCACTCCCGACAGCGGTACACTCCCGCGTCGGTCCGGTCCGGGACGCGGAACTCGTGGCCGCTCTCGCAGACCCCGCCGTCGTCGAAGGGATCCACACCCCGCCTCACGGAGAACCGCGTGTAAACCGCTGTGGTCGGGGTCGTTCCGGGATTCCGAAACGTGCGATTCCGTGCCAGCGCGACCGGTCACGGCGCTATCTCGCGGACCGCGCCGGGGACGTCCGCCCGATCGATCTCGCGAACCGACCGCGAGTCGACCCCGGACGGTCCGTACTTGTACCCCGACCCGGTCAGTATCACGGCGACGTCGTCCGCGGCGTCGAACTCCCCGGCTGCGGCGAGGTCCCGCACGGCAGCCGTGGCCACGGCGCACGACGGCTCGACCGAGACGCCGGCGTCGGCGGCGAGGCGCTCCCGCTCGGCCAGCATCGCGTCCTCCGAGACGGACGCGACCGCGCCGTCCGTCGCTCGCGCGGCGGCGAGGGCCCGGTTCCCGCTCGGCGGGTCGCCGTTGTTGATCGAGACCGCCGCCGTCGGCTCGCCGTCGACGGACTCGACCCGCGATTTCCCCCGTCGGAACGCCCGCGCGATCGGGTCGCACCGCGCGGCCTGCGCGAGGTAGATCCGCGGGAGCGTCGAGAGCAGTCCCGCCGCCTTCAGCTTTCGGAGGGCCTTCCAGACCCCGCTCGCCTGTCCGCCGCTGCTGACCGGCAAGACGATCGCGTCGGGGGCGTCGGGAGCGAACGCCTCGCAGATCTCGTACGCGACCGTCTTCTGTCCGGCCACCCGGAGCGGGGCGTCGGAGTTGAGGAACGCGACGCCGAGGTCGGCGCCGAGCGTGTCGCGGTAGAGCCGTCCGTACTCGCCGCGAACCCGGAACAGGTGGGGGTCGTGCTGGGCGATCATCGCGAGGCGGGAGTCCGGAGTGTCCTCGGCCACGAGGATGGCGGCCTCCCGGCCGGCCGCCGCCGCGTGCGCGGCCACGCTCAGCGCCATGTTCCCGTGCGAGACGGTTCCGACCGGGCCGTCGAGGCGACTCATCCCGACGGCCGTCCCCCGGTCCTTGAAGCTCCCCGTCGGGTTGGTCCCCTCGACCTTGAGGTGGATCCGGGGCCCGTCCGGCGGTTCGATCGACGGCGCTCGAAACAGCGGCGTGCCTCCGGCGGCGGCCGCGAGGCCGCCCGGTTCCGCCGCCGGAAGCGCGGACTCGTAGCGCCAGAGGGAGTCACGTCCCAGTCGGACGCCCCCGCCCTCGCTCGCGTCGGGCCACGAGAACGCGGCGGCGTCGGTCTCGAACCAGAGCGGCTCGCCGCACGCGCAGCGGGCCGCGTCGCCGGCGGCGTACGTCTCGCCGCAGTCGTAACAGACCAATCGGTCCATACGCCACCCTCTCGGTCGGCTCACAAAGCGTTGGCTACGGGCGACCGATAGCTGTCGACCGGCCGACGCCGGCCGACCGCGTCCCGCGCTCGCTCAGGTCCCACGTTCGATCGCGTCCCGCGGACCGCCGGTCACAGCTCCTTCTCGAAGTGCACCAGTTCGTACGCGCCGGCGGTAGAGGTCCCCGTCCGTTCGTACCCCCGGTCCGCGTAGAAGTCGAGCGCGGCGGCCTGACGCGTCGAGGTCGTCGCGAGGAGCGCCTCGAACCCGGCCGCGCCGGCCCGGCGTTCGAGCTCGTCGAGCAGCCGCCGCCCGTAGCCGCGCCGCTGGTACGGCGGCGCGACGCGCATCCGGTGGAGCTCCGCGGCGCCGGGGCGGTCGCGCTCGTCGTTGCGGCCCGCCTCGCTCGGCACGTAGCCGCCCATCGCGGCGAGCGTCCCGTCGTACGTCGTCAGTTCGGCCGTCTCCCGCGTCGGCGGTGTCGAGTCCGGCGCCGCCGAGTCCGCCGCCGTCGATTCTGGCGCCGTCGAATCCGGCACCGCGTTTCCTGTCACCGACGCGTCGGGCGCGTCGTCCGCGTCGACGACGCCGACGAGGAACTCGCCCCCCGGGTCGAGGTACGACGCCTCGACGCTCCGCAGGTTGTCCGTCCCGGGGACGTCCGACGGGTCGACCCCGGTCTCCCCTATCGCCCACTCGTGGAGCGCCCAGACGGCGTCGTCGTCGCGCGGGTCGTACGACCGGAGCGAAAGCGGGTTCGGTTCCACGGCGAGAGGTGACCGCGCCGCCGGCTTGAACGTGCGGGTCGCGGTCGCGCCCGCCGCCGTCTCTCCGCCGGCTTACCGGTCGGTCGCTACCCCCTCGCCGCCTCACCGCTCGGCAGCCAACTCCCCGATGCGGTCGGTGCCGGACTCGACGTGGCCGCCGTGGAAACAGAGGGTCTCCGCCACGTCGAGTCCGGCGAGGGTCTCGACGCTCTCCCACGCGGTGTCGAGGTCCCGCGTCACCTCGGGGCGGGGGCCGACGAGGTCGCCGTCGACGACGTTGAGGGCGTCGGCGGCGAGGAGCAGCGCCGCGTCGGGGAAGTACGCCGACACGTGACCCGGGCTGTGCCCGGGCGTGGCGACGACCTCCATCGGTCCCGCCGCGGTCGCGAACGTCTCGCCCCCACTCAGGCGGACGTCGACCGTCGTCGGGTCTATCGCCAGCGGGCGCTCCTCCGTGGACTTGACCAACTCTTTCTCGCCTTCGAGGTACGGCGCCTCCGTCTCGTGGGCGAACACGACGGCGTCGGTCCGGCCCGCGACGGTCGCCAGACAGCCGGCGTGGTCCGGGTCCTGGTGGGTGACGAGGATTCCCCACACGTCGCTCAGGTCGAGTCCCTCCTCTTCCAGCGCGGCTTCGAGGACGGGGAGCTTCTCGGGCAGTCCGACGTCGACCAAGAGTAGTCCGCGCGGCGTCTCGACGGCGGCCGGACGGAAGGTGGCCTCGCGGTCGTCCATCGATACGTGTAAGCGCAGTTCGTACACGCCCGGCGTGAGTCGCATAGTGATGGTTGGCAATCGAGCGACTTGAAACGGGGGACCAGATCGGGTTCCGGCGTCGCTTATCGGTTGTCCGGAGACAGGTCCGCCTCGCCGCGGAATCGGAATCCAGCCAGTCCGACGACGCCTGCGTTCGTCTCTGACCGACTCCCGGCAAGTCAGTACGAAGGGGGGCCGGGCCCCGCTCAGAGTTCGCGCGGGTCGACGGTGGTGATCTCGTCGATCGACGGGTACAGCGTGTCCGTCGAAACGAGGATCTCATCGAGGACGTCCGCCGTTCCGAGGTGGACCGCGTCGAAGAGGTTGAGCCGATCGTACGTCCGTTGAAGCGCTCCGCCGGCGGCTATGTGGGGTTCCCGAAGCGGGACGAGTAAGACCCCCTCGTCGGCCAGCGATTCGTTTACCGTGGTGAGCCGCTCGCGACCCCACTCTCCTTCCATCGCGTATTGGACCTCGATACAGGTCGAGACCGAGGTCTTCGGGTCGTCGATCGCGGTGAGGTCGACGGCCGAACTGAGCCAGTCGTCGGCTTTCAACACCGCGAGGACGACGTCCGTATCAAGGTACACGCTTGCGGTCCAGTCGCTCCTCGATGTCGTCCGCCGCCTCCGCTGCCGTGCGGTCGTGGAGCCGTTTCTGGAACTCCTCGCGAACCACCAGCCGAGCACCGTATCGGAGCGCCTCCGAACGCGATCCGAACTGTCCCTCCTCCACGAGGGCGTCTAACTCTTCGACGAGCTTCGGCGGAAGCGACACCGGTACGGGTTTCCTGTCTGCGCTCATAGTATACAGCTCGTATAGACGGCGTATAAATTTTGCTCGGATATCGATACTATCGCTGTACGGTCTAAGGGAATCCTCGCGAACTTGCTATCCGCTGGTCTCCGACGGTCGCACTACGTAATAGTCCAAAATCGACCGATAGCTACCGGACTACTCGAAACTCCACACTAATATCGAGACACGACTCGCTGAGGAAGTAGCGACGAGACGGAAATTGGGTGGCTGGGGAGTCCCAGCCCACCAATCCCGCACGGCCGAAGACCGTGCGCGTTGTAGGTGGGCCAACACGGATTTGAACCGTGGACCTCCCGGTTATCAGCCGAGCGCTCAACCTGACTGAGCTATTGGCCCAGGTGAGCGCATTCAGTCGTTGCGCGGGTAGGATTTTAAGGGTTTCCTTTCGGGAGCCGGCCGCCGTGTGGCGGTTTCACGGACGTTCGCGACGCCCGCGCCGTCAGTCGGTCCGCCGCTGCTCCTCGTCTTCGACCGTGTACTCCACGTCGACCACGTCGTCGTCCGCCGACGCGTCGCCGGGGTCCGCGCTCCCCCCGACGCCGCCGTCGCCGTCGTCTCCCTCGCCGCCGGAGAACCCGTCGGGACCACCGCCCGAGGCGCCGCCGGGACCGCCGCCGGGGAAGCCGCTCCCGCCGCCCATCGAGAAGCCGCCTTCGCCGTCGCCGGGGAAGCCGCCGATGTAGACGTTGCCCGAGAGGAACCCGTCCGTCTCGCGTTCGATGTACGGGACGACGACGTACTTCTTCAAGGCCATCCGGATCGGGACCCGCGAGAGCGGGAGCGCGAACAGGAAGCCGACCGCGTCGGTGACGAGCCCCGGCGTGAGCAGGAACGCGCCCGCCGCGATGAGCAGGCCGCCGTCGAGCAGTTCGTCGGTCGGCGGCGCCCCGCGCGACACTTTGCGCTGGATACGCGCGAGCGTCGCCCGGCCCTCGGCGCGCAACAGGAGCATCCCGAGGACGGCCGTCAACACGACGAGCGCGACCGTCACGGCCCACCCGAGCCGCGTCGCGACCACGATCAAGAACAGCGCGTCCACGAGGGGGACGACGAGCAGCAGCGCGAGCAGCGTTCGCGGGCGCATACCCCCGCCTTTCCGCCGGGCGCCCATAGCCCTTTTCGTCGCGGCCGTGGGTCGGGCGGGACGACTCCGCTCGCGGCCCGCCCGCGCTAGCCGGTCGCGTCCGCCGCGACCGCCACGGCTTTGCCCGCCCGGTCCGAGCCGGCGGTATGGACCTCGTCGGCGCGCTCGGCCGTGACCCGCCGGACCGCGAGTCGCTCCCGCGGTGGGTCGCGCCGCTCCCGAAACGGCTGGAGGACGTCGCCTTCCGGTTCGCGTGGGTCATCGTCGCGATCAACCTCGTCGGCACCGCGTTCGGCTTCTGGTACTACCGGTTCCAGTTTCGGGCGCTCCCGACCGAGATGTGGATCTTCATCCCCGACAGCCCCGGGGCGACGCTGCTCATCGCGCTCGCGCTCGGCGCGTGGGCGCTCGGGCGGTCGAGCGACACCCTCGCCGCGCTCGCCTTCTTCGGAAATATCAAGCTCGGGCTGTGGACCCCGTACGTCCTCGTCGCCTTCTACCCGGAGTTCCTCGCGGTCAACGGCCCGGCGCTGTACGCGTTCCTCCTCTTCAGCCACCTCGCGATGGTGGTCCAGGCGTTCGTCCTTCACCGCATCACCGACTTCCCGCTCCGCGCGGTCGCGGTCGCGACCGCGTGGTACACCGTCGACCTGCTGATGGACTACTTCGTGCCCGTGATCGGCGACGTGACCCACACCTCGCTGCCGTACGCCGACGGCGCGCCGTGGTTCACCACGACCGTCCTTCAGGTCGCTGCCGCGGGCGCGGTCGCGCTCACCGTGACCCCGCTGTTCTGGGCGCTCGGGACCCGGATCGCGACGCTCCGGAACCGCGCGAGCGACTCCGGAGCCTAGTCGGGTCTCGCGCGAGGCCGAACCCGACCCCTCCGCGCTCACCGATTTAAGTGACCGGCCGCCGTCGGGTCGGTCATGAGCCATTACGAGCGGATCGCGGAGCTGTCGGTGACGATCGAGTCGGTCGGTCGCCGCCGGCGGACCGCCGACACGACGAGCGGGTTCGAGCGCACGACGACGGAGTACCGCCTCTCCGGCGACGGTCTCGTCGGGCGCGGCGAGGACGTGACCTACGAGACCGCCGACCACGACGCGCTCGCCGGGACCGACCCGATCGACGTCGAGGGCGAGTGGACCATCGACGCGCTGTCGGACCGGCTCGACGAGGTCGACCTCTTTCACGGACACGAGCCGGAGAGCGAGGCCTCGCGCAACTATCGGCGGTGGGCGGTCGAGAGCGCGGCGCTCGACTTGGCGCTCCGGCAGCAGGAGGAGTCGCTGGGCGAGCGGCTGGGCGTCGACCCCGAGCCGGTCCGCTTCGTCGTCTCCACGCGGCTCGGTGACCCGCCGTCGACCGACCGCGTCGAGGCGCTGCTCGCGCGCAACCCCGATCTGGAGTTCAAGCTCGACCCCACGCCGGAGTGGCCAGACGAGGCGTTCGAGACGCTCCGAGAGACCGACGCCGTGCGCGTCCTCGATCTAAAGGGTTGGTACGAGGGGACCGACGTCGACGTCGAGCCGGACCCGGAGCTGTACCGCGACGTGTTCGCCGCGTTCCCGGCCGCGGTCGTGGAGGACCCGGCGTTCACGCCCGCGACGAGCGCGCTCGTCGAGCCGCAGGCCGACCGGCTCTCCTTCGACTACCCGATCGACGGCGTCGAGAGCCTCGAATCCCTCCCGGTCGAGCCGGGGTGGTGTAACGTCAAGCCCTCGCGGTTCGGCACGCTCGAATCGCTGTTCGAGACGATCGCCTACTGCGACCGGAACGGGATCGAGATGTACGGCGGCGGGCAGTTCGAGCTCGCGAGCGGCCGCACCGCGATCCAGACGCTCGCCGCGCTCTGTTACCCCGACGGACCGAACGACGTGGCGCCGCGGGCGTACAACGACCCCGACGCCGAGCCGCCGTACCCGAAGGGCCCGCTCCGACCGAGCCGCGACGCGGTCGGCTTCGAGTTCTGAAACGATGCGACCCTAACCGGTGACTGGGTCAACGATTTATAAATAACTCTGCGGTGGCGCGTGCCTGCGAGCGGCCGCTCACGGCGGCCGCGAGGCAGCACGCGCGAGGGAGTCGGGCGCGCCGAGGGCGACCGGTGGGAGCCCGAAGGACGCGCCCGACGAGGATGGGGAGGTGTGAGGTGCTGTGCGGTCGCGGTCGGGCGGGACTCAAAGGGGCAGCCGCGAGGGCGAAGCACGCCGCAGTAAGCACCGCAACGAGGGAGCGGTAGCGACCGAGTGAGGCGCGCAGCAAGGCGCGCGAGCCGTCGCGGCTGGGGCTTTGGAGGTGTTTCCGATCGATCTACGGTCGACCACGTATCGCCGAGCAACTGGGGATTTGGAGGCGCTTCCCGCCGCTCCGATCGTAATTACTTATAAACAGACGACCGAAGTCACGGAGCAACCGATCCCACCGCCGCACATTGATATTTAAGAAACGAACTTCAGCAGGTCGTCGCGGTTGTGGTCGTGGAAGCGCGTCCGGAGGCACTCCTCTAACGCCTCGATGTCGCCCCGCTTCGCGCAGATGGGCGCCACCCGGTCGGACCACTGCTGCCACGGCGGGTAGAGCCCGAGACGATCACAGATCTCGTCGAGCCGCTCGTCGACGTCGTCGATCTTGTCGGTCTTGTTGACGGCGACGATGGGCTCGACGCCCACGTCCTCTAAGAACCCGAACATCTCCACGTCGTGGGGGATGTTCCCGCGCTCGGCGTGGCGGTCGATGATGTCGACCGCGGCCTTGCCGTCCATCACGACGACGCCCGCAAGGATCGAGTCGGCGTTGTCCTCTAGGTAGCGCACGATGTCCGTCTTGATCTGCTCGCGGTGCTCGTCTTCGACGCCGGACATGAAGCCGAACCCGGGGAGGTCCGTGAACATGAAGCTCTCGCTGGCCCAGTCGAAGTGGTTCGGCTGGCGGGTGACCCCCGGCTTGCCGCCGGTCGAGAAGTCGTGGCCCGTCAGCTCGCGCATCAGCGTGGACTTGCCGACGTTCGAGCGCCCCACGAGGACGACCTCGGCGTCGCGGTCCGGCCGGTCTTCGAACATACCCGACCGTGCGCGCCTGAACGGGTTAAAAGGCGCGTCGCGGAGCGGACTGTAGAGCCGACGACCCCTGCGGTCTCCTCAGTCGGTCGACGGACTCATCGACCGCCCCTTGGCGACGCCGTCGGCGATCACCTTATAGATGGCACCGAATATCCCGGCGAAGACGACCACCGCGCCCAGAAGCGCCACCAGGAGGCCGAACAGGGCGAGTCCCCAGTTCGGTCCCTGTCTGAATCCGGTCTCCGTCGCCGCGGCCAACATCCCGCCGCCGACGGCGGCGATGACCTGCCCGACGATCACCACCGCGATGTAGTAGACCATGATTCGGAAGCCGTACGTGATTCCCTCGGTCACCGAAACGGTGTCCATGGGTGCGAGAACCATCACCCGAACATAATAGTTACTTCTGATATGTTTAACATCCGATCGGACGCGACTCCGCCGGCGGAACGTTGATGCCCGCGAGCGGTCAGGTCGGCGCATGGACAAGCAGGCCGTCCGGGAGGCGGTGTGGGACGCCTTCGACGAGGGCGATCAGGCGCGCTTTCCGTTCCCGCCGCACGACCGGATCCCCAACTTCGCCGGCGCGGACGAGGCGGCGGCGCGGCTCGCGGAAACCGAGGCGTGGGAGTCGGCGGCGACGCTGAAGGCCAACCCCGACGCGCCGCAGCTCCCGGTCCGCCGGGCCGCGCTCCGCGCCGGGAAGGCCGTCTACGTCGCGCAGCCGCGGCTCCGCGACCCGAACCCGTTCCTCCGGCTCGACCCGGCCGAGATCCCCCCCGAAGAGATAGACGACGCGACGACCGTCTCCGGCATCTCCGAGTACGGGACGCCAACGGCTCCCGAGGACGTCGCGCACGTCGACCTGATCGTCGCCGGCTCCGTCGGCGTGACGACGGACGGCGCCCGGATCGGCAAGGGGGAGGGGTACAGCGACTTGGAGTGGGCGGTCCTCCGCGAGCTCGACGCGGTCGACAGCGAGGCGCAACGCGCCTCTGGCGGCGAGGGACGGAGTCCCTCTGACAACCGGGCTCCGCCCGGTGACAGCCGGACGCAGTCCGACGACGGAGTCACGACGGTCGCGACGACGGTCCACGAACTCTCCGTTCTCGACGGCCCGGAGTCCGCGGTCCGCACCGCTCTCACCGACCCCGACGCCGAGCTCCCGGCGCCCGACGCCCACGACGTGCCGCTCGACCTCGTCGTCACTCCCGAGCGGACGATCCGGACCGACACGCCGCACGCGCGACCGGAGGGGATTGACTGGGACGCGCTCGACGCGGAGAGGCTGTCGGAGATACCCGTCCTCGCGAACCGGACCCCGGAAGAGAAGTGACTAGTCCGCGTGCTGCGGCGTCGGCGCGGAGCGCTCCGACCGGTGGTCCGCGACGTGGCCGCACTCCGGGCAGACGACGGTGCGCTCGTCGCCGTCGCTGACGACGAGCCACCCGTCCGACAGGGCGCTCTCGAAACGACACTCCGGGCAGAAGAGGACCGACTTCCGGCGGGAGGGCGGGGAACCGCTGGCGTCTGCGTTCATGATAGGATACAAGAACCGGAGCTATAAGGGTCTTTTTCGACCTGATCGTTCAGCATACACGGGCGTAGTTCGCGTGTCTGTCACGCGTTCTCAGTCGAAATAGATCGTTTATTTCTAAAAATAGAGAAATACTGATCGCCATCTGTCATAATCGTTCGAGGGCGGCTGACCACCGCCCCGGGGTCCCGGCCGTCTCCGGACACCCGGCCGTCTCCGGACACCCGGCCGCCGCCGAGTTCTCAGGCCTCCGAGCTACCGCGCCAGCGGCATGTTGTAGCTCGTTTCCTCGTCCATCACGTACTCCCAGGTGGCCTCGCACTCGCAGGACACCTGCTCGAAGACGCTCGGGTCCTGCCGCTTGTCGAAGTCCTTGATCGCGGTCTGGACGCGGTCGTCGCACTCCCCGCAGTTGTGCGCGCCGCGGTCGGAGCCGTGGCCGACCGGGTCGGAGACGACGATGGCGTCGACGTCGGCGGTCTCCTCGAGGACGTGCGCGACCGACCAGAGCCACGGCGGCCGGTAGCCGCCCTCGAAGAACAGTTCGTCGACCATCGTGTACCGCTGGACGTTCGTCGGGTTCATCGAGACGGTGTGACAGCCGTCGACGTCGGCGCAGCGGCGGATGGAGTCGACCATGTCCGCGGCCGCCTCCGGCTCCGCGAGGAAGGGCGGCTTCATCAGGAGGTACGCCTTCACCCCCACGTCGGCCGCGAACTCGCCGTCCGCCGCGGCCGCCTCCGCGCAGGCGTCCTCGAAGTCCGCGAAGTCGAAGTACTTGTTCACGCAGTCGTGGCGGACGCGGTCGGTCGCGGTCTCCAACCCGACCGCCACGTCCGTCGCGATCCCGTGGTCCGCGAAGTCCGCGATCTTCTCGCGGTCGACGAAGTCCGGCAGCGACTCGACGACGATCCGGTCTCGGTCCGCGAACGTCTCGGCTATCGCCCGCCGCGTCTCCGCGGGCACCTCGCGCTCGTCGAGGAAGGAGCCGGAGGTGTAGATCTTGATCAGCTCGGCCGGCTCGTCGGCCTCTTCGGCCTCGTGGTCGAGGCACGCGTCGATCTGCGTCATCAGGTCCTCGTGGGCGACGCTGCCGCCCTCGACCGACTCCGCGACGTAGCCGCACATCGTACAGCCGCCGGCGCGCGCCCAGCGACAGCCGCCCGTGTTGAGGATGATAGTGAGGGAGTTCACCACGCCGTCGGGCGTGTTGTCCTCGTCGATCCACACGCGGGTCGGCTCCGTCGGGTCGTACGTCTCCGAGCGCTCGGCGCGGATGTCGCGCATCACGGCGTTGTGCGCGTCCATCCCGCGCCCCTGCTCGTACGCGTCGGGGCTCGGCTTACTCATTGTCGGAGGAAGCGGCCGAGCGCGTAAAGCCGTGTCGTCATCGCCGCTCGCCGTCGGCGTCGCGGCCGCCTCGGTCCCCCCGATCGCCCCGCCGCCGCAGGGCGACCAACGTCCACACCCCTGCGACGCCGACCGCCGCGCCGACCGCGTTGACGGCGGCGTCCGTCCACGCGAACGACCGCCACGCCACCTGCGACTGGAGGAGTTCGACGCAGAATCCGACCGCGACCGACGCCCCGGCGGCGAGGGCCCGACTCGTCGCCCGGGTCGCGAGCGCGGCCAGCCCCGCGTAGCCGATCAGGTGGAAAGGGCCGGTGGGACCGAGGGCCGCGAGGGGACCGACCGCCGCGCCGCCCGAAGCGCCCCCGGAACCGACGAAACCGTCCGGCACCGGGAGCAGCGACGCGACGAGGACGACCGCTACGCCCGCGAGAAACGGCGTCCACGCCCCGCCGGGCGTCCGCGGTCCGCTCCGACCGCCCCGCGACCGGCCCCCGTCCGCGCCGCTCATCGCCTGCCGAGGAGGGCCGCCGCCGCGAGCACGCCGAGGACCGCCGCCCCGACCGGCGCCGGGGCCTCGCCGCCGGTCGGGTCCGCCGGGTCGCCGCTCTCGTTCGCGCCGGCGCCGCTCCCGCCGCTCTCGTTCGCGCCGGCGTCCCCGGTGCCGTCGCTCGCCTCGCCGTCCGCGCCGTCGCTCGCGTCCTCCGCGGTCGAGCCGTCTCCTGCGTCCGCGAACGCCGCGTCGTCGTACGCCGGCGTGACGACCGACCCGTTCCCCCCGCCGGAGATGTTGAACGTCGCGGCGGGCGTCGACAGCGGCTGCGGGTAGTCGCGCCGGCTCGTGAGGTCGGTGCTCGTCTCGCGGGTCCCGACCTCCGCGACCGCCGGCTCCGCGTCCGGCTCGACGCGGACGGTCACCGTCGCGACGGGCGCCTCGCCGGTGACCCCGCTCGTCGGGTCCGCGAGCGACTGACGCAGCCGCGCGGCCCCGCGCTCGTCGTCGTACTCGACCGACTCGCGAACCTCGATCGAGTCTCCCGACGCGGCGCCGTCCCCCGGCGCCTCGCGGAACCAGTCCGCGGGCTCGACCGCCGTGACGGTCAGGTACTCCGTCGGGTAGTCGAGTCGGAGCGTGAACCCGTACACGGCGTCGTCGCCGCGCTCGCCGTCGTTGACCATCGCGACCTCGAACGTGACCGTGTCGCCCGGCTCGACGTCGAACTCGTCGGGCGAGACCGAGAGCGCGCCAGCGGTGTCGCCGGCGCTCGCCGGTCCCGCCAGCGCGCCCGCGGCGCCGACCGCCAGCGCGACCGCGGCGAGGGCGACGAGCGCGACTCGGGACGGCCGCGGGGCGTTCCGCCCGCCCCCTCGCTCCTCCCGGTCTCCCGAACGCCCCGAGGCGCGGCTCACTCGTCCACCTCCAGGGCGAGCGACACCTCGCCGGTCTCCAGCAGCGCCGTCTCGTAGCCCGCGTGCCGCGAGGCGTTCGAGGGAGTCGTCACCGAGAGGGTCAGTTCGTCGCCCGACGCGGCGTCGCCCAGCGCGGTCCCGTAGTGGTGGCCGACCTCGTCGTCGAGCGCGGGGTCGAGCGACCCCGACGCGACGGTCTCGCCCTCCCGCCGTAGCGCGTAGTCGATCGCGGTCATCGGGAGCATCGACCGGTTGTACGGGGTCCGCGGCGAGACGGCGAGGTACCGCTCGTCGCCGTCGACGAACCGCGAGCCGGGGGAGAGCAGGCTGGCGGCGAGCAGCGCGTCACCGAGGACCGGCTCGCCCTGAAGCGTCCCCGGGAGGTGCGCCGCGGGCGGCAGTTCCCCCTCCTCGGGCGGCCGCCAGTAGGTCCCGTAGCGCCGGTCACCGACGCGGGCCTCCCAGCGCGGCTCGCCGCGGTGGTCGCGGTCGGCGTCCTGCCGCTGCGCGTCGACGTGGTCCGGGCCGTCGCGGTCGGCGTCGCCGTAGCTCCGGCCGCCGCCGCGTCCGACCGCGCCGTTCGCCATCGCGCCGCGGGCGCCCCAGTCGGACTCCTCTCGGACGTACGCGATGTCGCCGATCACCGACTCGCGGAACGATCGGTCGTACTCGAAGGTGAACGACCCGGTGGCCGGCTCCTCGAACCGACCGGCGAACGACCCCGTCTTCCGGGCGTCGATGGCGCCCACGCGCACCGTCGCCTCGTAGGTGCCGTCGCCGTCGAGCGAGAGGTTGTCCCCGAAGTGGAACCCCATCTCCTGTGAGACCATCGGCCACGGGGCGTTCGGCGTCCCGGACTCGCCCTCGCGACCGACGGTCACCCGGAGCCCCGTCTCGGCCGGGAGGATCCGCCCGGTCTCGGCGTCGCGGACCGTCACCATCAGGTGGACGTCGTGCTCGTCGGTGGGCGCCGCCTCCTCGACGCGGTCGCCGGTGACGTTCCAGAACCGGTGCGGGTACGTGACCATCGGTTCGAGCAGGTACTCGCCCGCCTCCACCGGGTCGAGGCGCCGCATCGCCTCGAAGTGCGTCGGCACGTACGTCGCCGCGGGCGGGTCCTCGACCCGCGGGAGCGACGGCGCGGCGCCGCCTCCGCCCTCCCCCTCGGATCCGCCGTCAGCGCCGCTCCCGTTCTCGCCCCCGGAGCCGTCGTCCGCGCCCCCCTCGCTCACGATGTCGGAGCCGGAGTCGGTCAGACACCCCGAGAGCGCGCCCGCCCCGGTCGCGGCGAGCGCCAGCGCGCGGCGGCGGCTGTGCGTTCGCGTCGGTTCCCCTCGGTCGGTCGGCGTCGTGTCGCGTGTCATCTGTCGTGTCTCGGATTCGGGTCGGGAAGCGCGCGCAGTCCGCGGGGCGGCACGAGGAAGTTCCCGCGGCTCCGGACGAACAGGTACTGGAGGATCCCGTTGTTCACCCGGCTTCCGACGGCGGTCTCGTCGGTGATGTCCGCGCCGGTCATCGCGTCGCGGACGGCGACGAAGTCGGCGATCGACTCCTGTAGCGTGAGGAAGTGGATCCCGGTGTGGTCGCCGTCCGTCGTCGGGAAGTCGCGGCGCAGCAGCCGCGGCTCCCCGTCCTCGCGGGCGCGGGCGGCCTTCTGCGCGTGGCCGACCACGCCCTCCTCGCGGGCGTACGCGACGGCGTCCTCCGGGAGGTCCGCCACCCCCGGGTCGTCCCCGAGGCGCTCGCCGTACTCCCCGACGCGCTCCTCGTCGGCGTGCGTCGGGCTGAACAGCTTCGCCACGCGCTGCGCGTGGCTCTCCTGTGACCACCAGGCGTCGAGCTGCGTCCGTATCGTCGAGACCTGTTGCGTCGTCCCGCCCGCGAACGGTCCCGCCCCGATCGTCACGCGGCCCTCCGTGGCCTGCGACGCCGCGAAGCCGTTCGCGAAGCCCATGAACAGCGGCGCCCCCTCCGGGACCGGCGCGTCGTCCGGGATCCCGTCGACGTCGCGTCGCTCGCGGGGGAGGCCCGGTCCGTGGAACCCGGTCCGGCGGTCGACCGGCTCGAACAGGTCGCCGGCGTCCGTCACCGCGACGCCGTTGGCGGCGGTCGCCCCGCCGAACAGCGCCTCGTCCGCCGCGAGCACCGCCGCGGGATCGTCGGCGGCCAGGTGGACGAGCGCGTCCGCCTCGTCGAACGACGGGTCCTCCAGCCCGGTCAGCGGCCGCGGCGCCGGGAGGTCGACCGACTCCGGGAGCGACCCCGACAGCCGGTCGAAGTACGACGGCGAGTACCCCACCGTGAACAGCAGTCCCGCCGGCGAGCGCTCGAAGGCGCGTTCGAGGTCGGTGAACGCGGCCTCGACCCGTTCTCGCGCCGCCGCCAGCGTCTCGTCGCCGCGGTCGACGTCGACGTACCTGAGGACGTGGTGGGTCGGCGGGACGGCGTTGCCCGCCTCGTCGCGGTCGAGCGCGTCGTTCCACGCGTGCTGGCGCTCCGGGGCGTCGCCGGGGTCGCCCGCGGGTACGCCGTCTAACGGGCCGCCCTCGACCGCGTCCTCGTCCGAGTCGCCGTCGCGGCCGAGGCAGGCGCTGAGTCCGGCGACGCCGCCGAGCGCGACGGCGGCCTTACAGAACTCGCGGCGGGGTACCGAGTCGGGGTCCGGGAGGTCCATTCGTGTCGTGTGATCCGTTCGTCGTCCGGGCTAAAGACGGCGTCGGCGGGCGGACCGACCGCCCGCCGGGGTTCTCGCCCTCTCGCCTGTCGCTCCGCCTCCTCGTCCGTCGGTCCGACACCTCTTCCGTCGCCCTGTCTACTCGCCAGCCGTCTCGTCTACTCGTCCGAGTCGTCGCTCCCGCCGTACTTCTCGTAGAGGTACGCCGCGCCCGACACGCCGGCGGCGCCGGCGAGCGGCCCGAAGCCGGGCGTGCTGTCGGCGGTCTCGCCGCCCTCTCCGCCGGTGTCGTTCATGTCGGACCCGTCGTCCGACCCGTCGGAGCTGTTCATGTCGCCGTCGCTCCCGTCCGACCCGTCGGAGTCGCCGTCGCTCCCGTCGGAGTCGCCGCCGTCAGACCCGTCGGAGCCGTCCCCGCCGACGGTCTCTCGGACGCCGTCGGCCGCCACCGAGGTCCGTAGCTCGTAGTAGTCGTAGCTCGCGTTGACGGGGAGTTCGACGGTCTCGCCGTCCTCGTTCTCGTAGCCGTAGTGCTCGCTGTTCGGGTCGAAGCCGCCGACCAGCGACAGCGCGTCGGCCTCCGTCGCGTCGAACGCCTCGACGACGGCCTCCGCGCCGAGTTCGACGATGACCTCGCCGTCGGCGGACGCGGCCGACGCCTCCACGACGCCGTGGCCCGGCGCCACGAGCCGGAAGGTGCCCTCGACGAGCGACTCGACCGCGTCCGTCGGCGCGAACGAGACCGAGAGGGTCCCCTCGGAGGCGTCGACGCCCGCGTCCTCGATCACCTCGTCGACCCGGATCATGCGCTCCTCGCGCTCCGGCGCGATGGTGTCGTACTCCGCGTCGAGCGTGTCCTTGACGAACGGTCCCTGGAACTGCCCGGAGTTGAACACGCGGGAGTCCTCGACGAACTCCTCGCTCCGGCCGGCGACGAAGTCGTTCGTCGAGACGAGGTACGTCGCCTCGGGGTCGAGCGGCTCCCCGCCCACCCAGACGTTCCGGACCTGCCCCTCCCCGTCGTGGCCCGTCCACTCGTAGGAGACGCCGGACACTTGGATCGCCGGCTGCGCCCCGTAGTCGCCGGGCATCGGCCGGACCGAGCGTTCGAGGTACGACCGGACCTGCTCGCCGGTCAGCTCGTAGACGACGATCTCGTTCGGGAACGGGAGGATGTTCATCACGTCGCTGCCGGTGAGCTCGCCGGGACCGTACGTGGACCCCGACCGGATGCCGCCGGCGTTCTGGACCGCAACGTCGATGTCCTCCTCGAGGTTGCCGACCTGTCGCATCAGGTCCGCCATCAGGTTCCCCCACCCCGTCTCGATCTCGTAGTTGTCGAAGCTGGCGTTGAGTTCGACCTCGGTCTCGACGACGGGCTGCCCGAGGCGCTCCTCGAGGTCGGAGAGGTAGCCGTCGGCGATCTCCGCGACGGACTGGTCGCGCTCGATCGACCGCACGTCGCGCGGCGTGTAGTTCTCAGTCTCCTCCGGCGGCGACTCGTCCTCTTCGAGCGCCTCGGAGTCGTACAGGTCGACGCGCTCCCACTCCGCCAGATCCCCCGTCTCGACGTCGAACGTCAGCCGACCGATGTGGTCGAACTCGTCGCCGAACTCGGCCACGGTCGTCCCCTCGATGGTCTCGGGCTCCTCGTAGACGACGCCCGAGTGCGAGCCGACGATGGCGTCGACGCCGTCGACCGCCGCGATGGTCTCGTGGACGCCGCTGGAGACGTGCGAGGCGCAGACGATGAAGTCGGTTTCGGGTTCGAGCGCCTCGACGGCGGCCTCCGCGGCCTCCGTGTAGCCGAGCACCTGCCAGTCCTCGGGGTAGTCCGTGATGTCGTAGAAGCCGGTGGTCCCCATGCCGAAGACGCCGACGGTGTAGCTCCCCACCTCGATCGTCGTCCACCGCTCCGCGCCGGGGACCGGCTCCCCCTCGGGCGTGAGCAGGTTGGCGATCACCCACGGGAACTCCGAGGCCTCGAAGCGCTCGCTCGCGGTGTCGACGCCGAAGTCGAACTCGTGGTTCCCGGCGCCGACCGCGTCCGGCCCCATCTCGTTTAGCGCCTCGACCATGTGCTCGCCCTCGAACTCCAAGCCGAGCACCGAGGGCGCCAGGTCGTCGCCGTTCCCGAGGAACGCCGCGTTGGGGTACTCGGACCGGAACTCCTCGACGACGGCGTAGTACCGCGCGATGTCTATCGCCTCGTTGCCCGCGTCCTCGAACCGCCCGTGGAAGTGCGTGTCGTGGACGAGGGTGAGCGTCCCGTCGTCCTGCGCCGCCGCGCCGCCGGTCGCCCCGGTGCCGAGGGCGCCGACGGTTAAGCCGCCCGCGGCCGCCGCGAGCAGGCGACGACGCTTCTCGTCTACGACCTCTCCGGACCGCGTGTCTTCCAACATACTATCGAAAGGTGGAGAGACGGTATTAAGCATTTGCGTGCCGGATATATGGAGGTACCAAGCCCTATATATACACGAATATGTGGTTCTCGGTCCGACGGCGGCGACGGGGCGACGACGAGGCGGCGCGCGAGGTGTCAGCGGATATGATTTTCTATCGGGCGGCGATGGGGTCACAGGTAACTGTTTCACGTTACTTCGGGGTGTGAAGGAATATTTGTGCGGAGTCCTAACATAACGAACGAGCATTACATGACTGAAATGGGCGGCTACAGAGACCGAGTGGCACAGGTCGATCTCGGTGACGGCGAGGTCAGCTACCGCGGAATCGACGACGAGGACGCGGAGAAGTACATCGGCGCGCGCGGACTGGGGGTCAAGTACGTCTTCGATAAGGGTCCCGACGTGGACCCGCTCGGTCCGGAGAACCGACTGGCGTTCATGACCGGCCCGCTCACGGGCACCCAGACCGTGATGAGCGGTCGGATCGCCCTCGTGACAAAGTCCCCGCTGACGGGGACCGTCACCGACTCGCACCACGGCGGCTGGTCCGGCGCGCGGCTCAAGTGGGCCGGGCTGGACGGGGTCCTGCTCGACGGCGAGAGCGACGAGCCGGTCTACCTGTTCGTCGAGGACGGCGACGTCGAGGTACGCGACGCCTCCCACCTCTGGGGGCAGGGCGTCCACGACACGATCGACCAGATCGGCGAGGAGGTCGACGGGAAGGTCGGCCGCAACGTCTCCGTGATGGCGATCGGTCAGGGCGGCGAGAACCAGGTCCGCTACGGCTGCGTGATCAACGAGGACGACCGCGCCTCGGGCCGCGGCGGCACCGGCGCCGTGATGGGCGCGAAGAACGTGAAGGCGGTCGTCGTGAAGTCGGGCACCGACATGCCCGCGCCCGCCGATCCGGAGACGTTCCAGGAGGGCTACCAGCAGGCGATGGAGGTCATCCGCGAGTCCGACGTGACCGCGCCAAACGAGGGCGGCCTCTCGATGTACGGGACGAACGTCCTGATGAACGCGACCGAGGAGATGGACGGGCTCCCGACCAAGAACGCGAAGTACACGTCGACGGAGGAGTACGGCGAGACCGAGGGCGTCGACATGCAGGCGGAGCGCGTCTCCGGCGAGAACGTCCGCGAGAACATCCTCGTCGACGAGCCGACCTGTCACTCCTGTCCGGTCGCGTGTAAGAAGGAGGTCGAGGTCAACGTCACCCACAAGGGCGAGGACATGAACGTCCGCACGGAGTCGTACGAGTACGAGTCCGCGTGGGCGCTCGGCCCGAACTCGGGCCACTCCGACCGCGACGAGATCGCCGTAATGCTCCAGCGGTGCAACGACCTCGGCATCGACACCATCGAGGCCGGCAACATGATGGCAATGGCGATGGAGATGAGCGAGGAGGGCAAACTCGACGGCGTGGGCCACCTCGACTGGGGCGACTCGGAGACGATGATCGACCTCATCGACGAGATCGGTCACCGCTCGTCGGATCTGGGCGACCTCCTCGCGGAGGGTCCCGAGCGCGTCGCGGACGCGAAGGGCGCGCACGGCAACAAGCTCTCGGTCAAGGGCCAGACGATGGCCGCCTACGACCCGCGCTGCATGAAGGGCATGGGGATCGCGTACGCGACCTCCAACCGCGGCGCCTGCCACCTGCGCGGCTACACGCCGGCCGCCGAGATCCTCGGGATCCCGGAGAAGGTCGACCCGTACGAGTGGGAGGGCAAAGGCGAACTCACCGCCACCTTCCAGGACCTTCACGCGGTGTCGGACTCGTTCGACATCTGTAAGTTCAGCGCGTTCGCGGAGGGGATCGAGGAGTACGTGCTCCAGTACAACGGCATGACCGGCCGCGACCTCTCGGAGGACGACCTCTTCGAGGCCGGCGAGCGCGTGTACAACCTCGAACGCTACTACAACAACCTCGTCGGCTTCGACGGCGCGGACGACACGCTGCCGAACCGGTTCATCGAGGGGCACCCGGACGCCATCCCCGGCACGGGCGCCAGCGAGGGCGAACTCGTCGAACTCGACCAGCTAAAGGCCGAGTACTACGAGACCCGCGACTGGGTCGACGGCGTCGTTCCCGACGAGAAGCTCGACGAACTCGGCATCGACGTCGGTCCCGGCACCGGCGTCTCCGCCGGCGACTCCGCGGCCCCGGCCGACGACTGAGGACGGTCGCCGTCGCGAACGCGGTCCGTCCCGCGTTCGCGGTCCGTCCGCACGGTCCGTTTATTTTTAAGTGATTCCCGCCGGTAGCGCCGCGCATGGCGCACGACCCGCTCTCGCCCTCCGAGGCCCTCCGCACGCCGATCGGCGCCGTCCTCGCGGCCCTGAGTCTCCTCGTGTTCGTGTACTCGCTCGTGATTATCGGGCAGATCCTGTTCGGCGTGATCGTCGTCCTCACGCTCTCGGTCGGCCCGTACCTCTCGTACCGACTGTTCGCCGCGCTCGACGCGCTCGCGGACGGCGCGCAACGTCTGGCCGACGCGCGCGAGCGCGAGGTCGAAGGCGACGCCCGGTTCGACCGCCCCGTCGACCGCGAGGCCTCCGAGACGCGCGAGCGCTCCTCGGAGCGCGTGACCGAACGCGAGCGGTAGGCGAGACTACGCGCTCCCGTCGCGGAACCGCTCGATCGGAACGCTCTCCACGGCGTCGTAATCGTCGTCGCCGCCGACCAGTAGGGTCGCTCCGGCGCGGTCCGCGGTCGCCAGCGCGAAGGCGTCACCGAGCGCCGGATTATGCGCGAGCACGTGTTCCGACGCCTCGAACCACGTCTCCTCGACGTCGACGGATTCGACGCCGAGCGCGGTGAGCCAGCCGAGGTACTCGTCGGCGGTGTCGCGATCGTACTTCCGCGCGATCGCGTATCTGACTTCTGTGCGGTTCACCCGGCTGAGGTACCCTCTCGCGCCTCCAGCCGCCACGGCGTCGAGGTACTCTTCGACCGCGGCGCTCCCGGGTTCGTCGTCGGCGTGCGCGATCAGCGGCTCGGCGTCGAAGACGACGCGGTCCGGAACCGTCATCGCTCTTCCGCCGAGCGGTCGGTCTCGCGCTCCTCTCGCTTCCGCTCGCGTTCCGCCCGGTCTCGGGCCCGCTTCTCTCGAAGGACCTCGGTCGCGGGGTCGTCGGTAGACGCCTCGTTCCGAGCGGCGAACCCACGCATTTCGCTCGGTGACCGAACGCGCTCGACTATCACCTCACCGTCGGCCGTCTCTCGGAACTGTACTTTCCCGGGCGCCTCGACCCCGAGTTTCTCGCGGAACCGCTTCGGGATCGTCGCCTGCCCGTGTTTGGTCACCGCCACGACGGCCCTTTCAGATTCGTCCGATTTTTCTGACTTGCTCATTATTCATAATTTGTTATTATTCATAAGTAAGCGTTTCCCCGACCCGGTCGCTGGGCCGTTCCCGCGGGGTCCGTCGTGACTATTTAAGCCCGCTCGCCGCGACCGGACGGGTATGAACTGGCGACTCGTCGCGACGCTCGGCGTCGGCGTGACCGCGTTCCTCCTCGCGGCCGCCGCCGTCACCGAACTCCTCGCGGCGACGATCGAGTTCTCCGCGCTCGTCGGACTGCCGGTCGGAGTCCTCGTCGGTGCCGCGGCTGCGGCCGCGACGTGGCTCCGCCTCTGGAACTCGGCGCGCGCTCGACCCGCGCTGCTCGGCGTCGCCGCCGTCGGCTACGCGGTCGTCGCCGTCGCGGTCGCGTCGTACGCGGTCCCGTCGGTCCGCGGGCCAGTAACGGTCGAGCGCGCGCTTGCCGTCGCCCTCGTCGGCGTCGTCGTCTTCGCGGTCGCGAGGCGGCGTCCGGACCGACTCGACTGACTCGACGCCGAAAGCGCGCCGCTCACGCGAACACGACGAACCGGAACAGCCACAGCGCCCCCATCCCGGTCGCGATGGTCGCGAACACGTTCTCCGTCCGCCACGCGACCGCGCCGGCGACGAGGCCCGCGATCAGCCGCTCGTCGAGCAGCGTCGCCGGGACCGACGGGCGCAGCGTCACGAGATCGGGGAGGACGAGCGCCGCGAGCACCGCCGGCGGGACGTACCGGAGCGGTCGCTGGACGCGCGTCGGCACCCCGTCGATCCGCCCGAACAGGTGGATGAAGGAGAGCCGGATCCCGTAGGTGATCGCGCCGATGGCGAGGATCGCGACCCAGGCGCGCGGGGAGGCGACGAGGCCGCCGAGCGCGCCCGTCACGGCGTCGTCACCTCCGCGTCGACCGCGTCCCTCTCGACTGCGACCGTCACGACGCCGTCACCTCCGTCAGCAGCCCGGCCGCGACCCCGCACAGCGCGCCGACGAGCAGCCCGAGGTTGAGCGGGAGCCCGCCCGCCGCGACCGCGACCGCGCCGCCCGCCGCGCCCGCGACGGTCGTCGGTCGGTCCTTCATCGCGGGGACGAGGAGCGCGAGGAACACGAGCGGCACCGCGAAGGTGAGCCCCCACGCGTCGGGGACGCCGGCACCGAGGACGACGCCGGCGACCGTGCCGATCTGCCAGACGATCCACAGCGACGCGGCCGCACCGAGGTAGTAGCGCCACCGGCTGCGGTCGGGGTTCTCGTCGAACTCCGCGACGGAGAGCGCGTACGCCTGGTCGGTGAGGAGGTACGCCAGCCCCGCGCGGAGCCGGCGGCCGTACTCCGCGAAGTGCGGCGCGATGGACGCCGAGTACATCAGCATTCGGAGGTTGATCACCGCGGCCGTGCCGACGACGACCGCGAGGGGGGCGTTCTCGCCGAGCAGCTCCAGGGCCGCGAGCTGAGAGGCGCCCGCGAACACGATCACGGACATCCCGACCGCCTCCGCGAGGCCGAGCCCGGCGTCGACGGCGGCGATGCCGGCGACGAGCGCGAACGGCGCGATACCGAGCATTAGCGGCGAGACGTCGCGGACGCCCGCCAGGAGGTCCTCGTCGACGAGGGGGTCCCGCACGGCTACCGCTCCGCGGGATACGGCGGCTCGTCGTACTTCGCCGCGAGGTGGTCGGCGTGCTCCAGCTTGGCGTTCGCCTTGCGGAACGTGCCGAGCAGCGAGTGAATCTCGCGTTCTGTCGGGTGCGCGCGCCCGAGCAGCCGGCGCATCAGCAGGGCGTTCTTCCCGCGGACGTGGTCGCGCTGGCCGGTCGCCGCGAGGAACTCGTCGAAGAACTCGTGGAAGCGCTCCACGTCGGGCTCGGGGGCGCGCGTGACCTCGGTGTCGGGGAGCTGGGTCTCGTCGACGGTGAGGTCGCGGAGCTCGTAGAGGAGGACCGTCGCGGCCTGCCCGAGGTTCAAGACGGGGTAGTCGTCGTCGGCCGGGATCGAGCACACCTCGTCGAGCCGGGAGAGCTCCTCGTTGTTGAGGCCGCGCCCCTCGCGGCCGAAGACGATCGCGGTGGGCGCGTCGACCGCCTTCAGCGACTCGCGGAGTTCGGCGGGCGTCTTGAACGGGAAGCGCTCGTGGCTGCGGTCGTCCTCGCCGGTGATCGCGGTGGTACCGACGGTGTGGTAGTTCGCGACGACCTCGTCGAAGGTCACCTCCTCGGCGTTCGGGAGCACGTCCTCGCGGGCGTGGCCGGCGAAGCCGTACGCCTCGCCGTCCTCCTCGATCGGCGGCGGGTTCACGAGCTTGAGGTCGGAGAGCCCGAAGTTCTTCATCGCGCGGGCGATGGTGCCGACGTTGCCCGGCGTCTCCGGCTCGACGACGACGACGACCGGCTTCCGCCGGGCTCCGGCGTCGTCGGCCGTCTCGTCGTCGTCGGTCCCGGCGTCGTCGACTCCCTCGTCGATCGCGTTCCCTTCGCCCGCCTCGTCGCCGCTCATCGGTCCGACGGGTACTCCGTCGAGAGGTCGAGGTCGGCCTCGACGACCTCCTCGTCGGTCAGTTCCTCCTCCTCGGTCCGCTCTTCGCCGGCGAGCTCCAAGATGTCGATCCGCTCGCCCTCGAACCCCTCTTCGAGCCGCTCTTGGACCTCCTGCTGGTCGGGCAGGTCCGGCAGACCGTCGGGGTCCTCCTCGACGTGCTCGACGGAGCCGTACCCCTCGGGCGCCTCGTTGCCGGCGGCGACCCACTCGTGGAAGCGGTCGGCGAACTCGACCGAGCCCGTGTGGTCGCTGCCGCCCGCCTCGCGGAACCAGTAGAGCAGGTCTGACTCGTGTTCGGGGCAGAGCAGCACCTCGCCGTCCGGCTCCCCGTACACGATCTCGGCCTCCCGGCAGCGGTGGATCTCCTCGTCGCCGTACTCGAGGTAACAGACGTCGCAGGGCTCCTCGACGAGGCTGACGAGCCGGAGGAGCCGCTCTCGCGGGTCCTCGGGGATCTCGTCGAGGGGTTTCAGCTCCTCGTCGTCGGTGAATATCTCGTCCTCCTCGAAGCGCCACCCGCGGAGGCCGATGCTCACTTTCGCCATGTCGCACGCTACGCTCCGGCGGCGATAAAAGCGCGTCCTTCCCGGCGCGAGGGCGGACGCGAGCGCCGAACGCCGGTGCCGGCGAGCGGCGCGGGACCGCGGCGCCGACGCGGCCGCTTATACCCTCGGCCCCCTTGGTCGCAGTCATGAGACGGCGGCGACTCCTCGGACTGACCGCGGCCGCGACTGCCGGCGCCGCCGCGGGCTGTCTCGGGGATAGCGACGGCGACGGAGGCGACGGGAACGGTTCGGTCGACAACCGGAGTCCGGATGACGGGGAGGGGAACGACGAGACCGACACCGAGTGGCCCACCGGAACGTACGCCGACTACGAGACGGCGACCGTGACCGTCGAGAGTCCCGAGGGAGAGACTCGCGGCTCGGTGACCGCGGCGATCGCGGACGGCGACGACAAGCGCGTTCTCGGCCTCAGCGACGCCGAGGCGCTCCCGGAAGACGGCGGAATGCTGTTCGTGTATGACGCGCCACAGGACTCGCTCACCTACGTGATGCGCCGGATGAGCTTCGGCATCGACATCGTCTACGTCGACGCCGACCGGGAGATCACCCGGATCCACAACGCGCCCGAGCCGGGACCGAACGAGGACGGCGAGGAACAGGGGTACGACGGCTCCGGTCAGTACGTGTTGGAACTCCCCTACGAGTGGACCGACCGCCACGGCGTCGCGGTCGGTGACTCGTTGCGCTTCGATTTATAAATAGCGCTCGGAGCGCCGTGCGCTTGTTTATAAATAGCTGTTCCGGAGCACGGCGGACACCTCCAAAGCCCCAGCCGGGAGGCGGGCGCACGCTCGTTGCGCTCCTCGGTCGGTCGCTCGTTTCACTCGCTCCCTCCCTGCGGTGCTTACGTCGCCTGCGCCCGCCTCCCGGCTGCCCCTTTGAGTCCCGCCCCACACAGCACCGCAACCGCACCTCACGCCTCCCCAGCCTCGTCAGTCGCCGTCGCTTCGCTCCGGCGACTGACTCCCTCGCGCGTGCGGTTCGCGCCGCGGTGCGGCGCTCACCGGCACGCGCCGCCGCACCGCCGACCATTTATAAGCGATCGCGTGGTCGGTTCCCCGGCGAGCGCGTCGGGTACTCGCCCCGTTTATGTCGCTCGCGCCCGTGCTGATCGTATGCGAAACGTGGACGCCGCAGGGATGGGGATCGGCGACGACCACCCGCCCCGGATCATGGGCGTACTCAACGTCTCCGAGGAGTCGCCGTACGACCCCAGCGTGTACGACGACCCCGGCGAGGCCGCCGCCTACGTCGACGAGGAACTGATCGGTGAGGGCGCCGACATCGTCGACGTTGGTCTCGAATCGGCCAACAAGGACCTCGACGTGCTCTCCGCCGAGCAGGAGTTAGCGCGGCTCGACACCGCGGTCGAGACGCTCGAATCGACCTCGGGCGACGCCGTCTGGTCGATCGAGACCCGCTACCACGAGGTCGCGGACGAGGCGCTCTCGCGCGGCTTCGACATGGTCAACGACATCTGCGGGTTCGCGGACCCCGAGATGCCCCGGGTCTGCCGAGAACACGACGTCGCCGTCTCGAAGATGGCCTCGCCGCCCGATTTAGAGCGGCCGGGTGCGATCGAAGCCGTGGACGACATCTACGAGGCGCTGTCGATGAACGGCTTCACCGACAAGACCATCCTCGACCCCGCGTTCGGCGGCTGGTCCGAGGCGAAGACCCACGAGGACGACCGCGAGACGTTCCACCGCCTCCGGGAGTTCCGGGGGTACGGCCGCCCCCTGCTCGTCTCGATCAACCGCAAGAGCTTCCTCAGGACCATCGCCGGGCGCTCGACCGAGGAGGCGCTCCCGGTCTCGCTGGCCGCCACGTCGATGGCGGTCGAGCGCGGCGCCCACGTGATCCGCACCCACGACGTGGCCGAGACCAGAGACGCCGCCTTGGTCGGCGCCCAGTTCGCTCGCGACCGGTACCGCTCCGGCGACTCCGGCGCCGTCGCCGTCGAGGAACTCGACGTGACGACGGTCCGCGAGGCCGCGCGCCACCTCGACCGGATCGGCGCGACGGGGGCGACGCGGGGCGACCGCGACGCCGCGGACAGCGCGGTGGTCCGCACCTACGAGCTCTCCGGCCTCGACGACCCCGCCGTCGGCGCGCTCCGCGCCGCGACCGTCGGCGGCGACGCTCCCGGCGCCGCGTTCGCGCTGGGCGACCCGGGCCGCGAGCCGACCGAGGCGTCCGCCTCCGCGACCGACGGCAGCGGGACCGACGGCGACCGACGCGGACTCCTGATCGGGACGTCGTCGGCCGTTTCGGCGGTCAGAGATGCGGTTTCCGGGGCCTCGGAGCCGCTCGACGCCGCTCTCGACGGTATCGACCGGAACGTGAATTAAGAGAAAGTTTATGCCCTCGTGTAGACAACCGATCGAACGGACGCCGGAGGGGCACGCGGGTAGGGGTACTCTGTGCCACTCCGGTCCATACCATATCGAAACCGACGAGCGGCGGCGCCGTCCCGCCGCGAGCGCGACCGGCTCCCGGAGCGTGACTCCACCGTGAACTTCGCGACCTTCGAACCGGCCTACGAGGCGATCCTCGCGGACTTCGGCTTCGAACGCGCGGCCGACGAGCGCGCCCGCGACGCCGCCGCCGACCTCGCGACGCCGTTCCCGCTCGACCGCCTCGGAGACTGGGAGGCCCGGACCGTCGCCGTCGCGGGCGCGGCCCCATGCCTCGCGGACGACGTCGCGCTCGCCCGCGACGCCGACGTCGTCGTCGCGGCCTCAACCGCGGTCGACGTCCTCGCGGACCGCGGCGTCGCCGTCGACTGCATGGTGACCGACCTCGACAAGAACCCGGAGACGGCGGTCGAACTGACCCGCGAGGGCGTCCCCGTCGCCGCCCACGCCCACGGCGACAACCTCCCCGCGGTCCGCGAGTGGCTCCCGCGCTTCGCGGACGAGTGGACGCTGGCGACGACGCAGGCCGCCCCCGTCGGGCCGGTCCGGAACGCCGGCGGGTTCACCGACGGCGACCGCGCAGCGTTCCTCGCGGACCACGTCGGGGCCGGCGAACTCGTCTTCCCGGGCTGGGAGTTCGACGACCCCGACGTGGACCCGATGAAGGCGCGCAAGCTCGACTGGGCCGCCCGGCTGCTGCGCTGGCTCGAACGCCGCCGCGACGAGCGGTTCGCGGTCTTAGACGACCGACGCGAGGAGGCCGACGCGGCGCTGAGCGAGGCCCTCGGAGAGGGACTCGAATCGGACGCCGCCGACGGTTAGCGGGTCGCCGCCTCTCGCTCCACCCGCGGTTCCGGGAACAGCTCGCCCTCGTCTCTGTCGCCGATCCACTCCGCTAACTGGACGAGCTGGTCCGCGGCCGCCTCGAACAGGCGCTCGGCCTTCGCCGGCGTCACGTCGGTCGGGTCACCGAAGGCCCCGTTGGGAGAGTTGTCGACCGCGTCGTAGAACGTCCGGGCGCCGTGGACCATCGTGTCGGCGTCGTCGAGGTCGACGAGGCCGCCGTCGCGAGCGTCTTCGAGCCGGTCCTCGCGGACGAGGTCGGGCGCGAGGTGGGTGATCATCGCCGTCTCCTTCGGGCCGGCGTGCGGGCCGTTGCGCTCGAACAGGTCGTCGACCAGCTCCGGGATCGACTCGTCCCACATCCACTCGACGGCGTAGGCGACCTCGTCCTCGTGGAGCCGGCGGCCGACCTCCCGGAGGTGCTGGACGTTGCCGCCGTGGGCGTTGACGAACACCACGCGGTCGATCCCGTGGTACGCGAGGTTCCGCGAGAACGACTCGACGTAGTCGCGGAACTCGGGCGGATCGACCCACATAGTCCCCGGGAACTGCCGGTGGTGCGGGCTGACGCCGACGTTTATCGTCGGCGTCCGGAACGCGTCCGAGCGGTCCGCGGCCGCGGTCGCGAGCCCCTCCGCGATCAGATGGTCGGTCGCCAGCGGGAGGTGCGGGCCGTGCTGTTCGGTCGAGCCGAGCGGGACGAGCGCGACGGAACCGTCCGACAGCGCGTCGCCCAGCTCCGGCCAAGTGTGGTCCGCGAGGTACATATCCCCGCCTCGCGCGCGACACGTATCAACCCAGTCGTCTCGGTCGGGTTCTCCGGCTCCTCGCGCCGTGTCGACACCCTTTTTGTGTCGTCCGCCCGAACCGAGGGCCATGTTCGGAGGAGGCGGCATGAATCCGCGGAAAATGAAGCAGATGATGAAGCAGATGGGGATCGACGTCGAGGAGCTCGACGCCGAGCGGGTCGTCATCGAGACGGCCGACGGCGACGACCTCGTCTTCGACGGCGCCCAAGTCACCAAGATGGACGCTCAAGGGCAGGAGACCTACCAGATCGTCGGCTCGCCCGACTCGGTGGCCGACGCGGGCGCTAGCGGCGCGACCGCGGTTGAGGGCGGCGACGCGGACGACCCGGCGCTCGACGGCGCCGAAGACGCGGACGACGGCGGCATCCCGGAGGAGGACGTCAAGCTCGTCGCCCAGCAGGCCGGCGTCTCGAAGGAGGCCGCCCGCGAGGCCTTGGAGGCGGCCAACGGCGAGCCGGCCCGGGCGATCTCGGACCTGCAGTGACGGACGCCGCGTACCTGCTCGTCCACGACGACCGCGAGTACTTACTGGAGCCGGGCGAGGAGTTCGGCACCGACCTCGGCGTGCTCGAGGTCCCCGGGGACGTCGCGGCCGGCGACGAGGTCGAGACGCACCTCGGCACCGTCTTCGAGGTCCGCGCGCTCCGCGGTCCCGACCTGTTCAACCACCTCGAACGCACCGGCGCGCCGATGATGCCCCGCGACGTGGGGCTGGTGATGGGCCACACCGGCGCGTCCGGCGGCGACCGCGTCCTCGACGCCGGCACCGGGACGGGGATCCTCACCGCGTACCTCGGTCGGGCCGGGGCCGACGTGACCTCTTACGAGGTCGACCCCGAGTTCGCCGAGGTCGCCCGCGACAACATGGAGACCGCGGGCGTCGCAGACCGGGTCGAGGTCCGGACCGGCGACCTCACCGAGGAGCTGGACGCCCTCGCGGACGGCGAGCCGTTCGACGCGCTCACGCTCGACACGGGCGACGCCCCGGCCGTCGTCGAGCGCGCCGACGAACTGCTCGCGCCCGGCGGCCGCCTCGCGGTGTACTCCCCGTTCGTCGAGGGGACTCGGGAGGCGGCCCTCGCGGCCCGCGACGCGGGCTTCTCCGAGGTCGAGACGCTCGAAACGATCCAGCGCGAGATGGACTTCTCCGACCGCGGCTCCCGCCCCTCCACCGCCGGCGTGGGCCACACGGGCTACCTCGTGTTCGCGCGGGCGCCCTGACGCCGGCGCAACGCTCTTTCGGCTCGCGGCTGTCACCGACTGTGTGACCGACGACGCGACGACCGACTCGGACTCCGCGAGCGACGACTTCGGTGACGGGTCCGAGGTCTCCGACGTCCTGCCCAGACCCGACGACCCGCTTGCCGAGGCGGTCGAGACGGCGCTGTCGGGTCGGTCGGAGGTCGTCGCGGTCGGCGTCTCGACCCGGCTGCTGCCGGCGGTCCTCGCTGCTCGCGAGCGGTCGTCGGGACCGGCGTGGCGGGTCGCGTGTCGCCCCGGCGTCGTCGACGCGCTCTCCCGCGCGCTTGTCCTCGGCACCGCGGCCGCCGAGGCGGTCGAGACGGGCGCGGTCCGGGTCCGGACCGGCGAACCGCACGGCCACGGGACGGGCGGCACGCTGTTCGCGAGCCCCGACCGCGCCGACGCGGTCGTCGGCCCGCGCGGGGACCGGACGCTCGCGACGACGAGTCCTGATTCGAAGCCGGCCGACGGCGCCCGCGCCGCCGCGGCGGCGCGGTTCGCCGCGGCGACGACCGAGCCGGTCGGGATGCCCTCGCGGCGCCGACTGCTCGCCGCGGCGCGGGAGGTCCTCGACGACCGCTTCGCAAACGACGTGGCGGCCGTGCTGGCGTCGCTCGCCCCCGGCGAGTTCGGGCGAACCGCCGAGCTCTCGGACCGGACGCTCCTCGTCTCGCTCGCGGCGCGACACGACCATCTCTTCCGTGACCTCCGGACGTGGGTCGGGACCGACGGCGTCGGCATCGCGCCGGCACAGGAGTTCACGCGGGACCGCCGAGCGCTCGTCGAGCGGGAGCTGATCGAGTCGATCAAGGTCCCGATGGGACCGGGGCGACCGATGCTCCGGCTCCGCGCGGTCGACGACGCGCTGTTGCGCGCGCGGCCCGAGGAGGTGCCGAGCGTCCTCGAAGGGCGGTTCGCGCTGCCGACCGACGCCGACGGCCGGCTCCGCCACGACGCCGGCCGCGACGGCCGTCGGCCGGTCTGGGAGCGGCGTCGGTGGTAGCTCCCCGGCTCCGACCGGGAGATCCGGAGCGGCCGTCGGCCCGACGTGACAAGAACTAACTCTCGGCGGCGCCCTCCGTCGAACATGACGACGTTCTCCGAACGGGTCGAGCGGATCTCGATAAGCGGGATCCGCGAGGTGTTCGAGGCGGCCGGCGACGACGCGATCAACCTCGGGCTGGGCCAGCCCGACTTCCCGACGCCCGAGCACGCCCGGCGGGCGGCGGTCGACGCCATCGAGTCGGGGAAGGCGGACGCCTACACCGAGAACAAGGGCACGCCGGATCTCCGCGAGGCGATAGCCGAGAAACACCGCGCGGACCAGGGGATCGACCTCGACCCGGGAACGTGATCGCCACCGCGGGCGGCAGCGAGGCGCTCCACATCGCCCTCGAAGCGCACGTCGACGCCGGCGGCGAGGTGCTGATCCCCGACCCGGGGTTCGTCTCCTACGACGCGCTGACGAAGCTGACCGGCGGCGAGCCGGTCCCCGTGCCGCTCCGCGACGACCTCACGATCGACCCGGCGGCGATCGAGGACGCGATCACCGACGACACCGCGGCGTTCGTCGTCAACTCTCCCGGCAACCCGACGGGCGCGGTCTCCTCCGAGGCGGACGTGCGCGAGTTCGCCCGCATCGCGGACGAGCACGACGTGCTCTGCGTCTCCGACGAGGTGTACGAGTACACCGTCTTCGACGGCGAGCACCGCTCCCCGATGGAGTTCGCCGAGACGGACAACGTCGTCGTCGTCAACTCCGCCTCGAAGCTGTTCTCGATGACCGGCTGGCGGCTCGGGTGGGTGTACGGCGCCGCGGAGCGCGTCGAGCGCATGCTGCGCGTCCACCAGTACGCGCAGGCGTGCGCCTCGGCGCCGGCCCAGTACGCCGCCGAGGCCGCCCTCCGAGGCGACCGCGGCGTCGTCGACGAGATGACCGCCTCCTTCGAGCGACGGCGCGACATCCTCCTGGACGGCTTCGACGAGATCGGTATCGACTGTCCGACGCCGCAGGGCGCCTTCTACGCGATGCCGCGGGTGCCCGAGGGGTTCGTCGACGAGTGCCTCGACCGCGGCGTGGTCGTCGTCCCCGGCGAGGCGTTCGGCGAGGGCGGGGGCGGCCACGCGCGGATCTCGTACGCGACCGACGAGGCACAGCTGCGCGAGGCCCTCGACGTGATGGCCGAGGCGTACGAGGCGGTCCGCTGAGCCGGCCCGGAACCGCCGCCCCTCAGTCGTCCGCTCCGTCCACGACCCGGAGGTAGCGCTCGTAGTACTCCTCGCCGTACCGGATCATCTCCTCTTCGGTCTCGCTGGCGCCGGCGTCCTTTCGGACGTTCCCGTCGATGTACGGGCGCGCGTCCATCGCGCGGAGCAGTTCGACGTAGGCGTCGGAGTACGGGTGCGTCTCGGCGTACTCTTCCATGTCCGCCTGCTCGACGATCCGTCTGGCCTCCGCGGAGAGGTCGCCCCGCTCGATTCTCGGGCCGACGAACCTCGCCCGGAGGATCGCCTCCATCCGCTCGGGGCGCTCTGCGACCGCCGTCGCGGCCGGTCGGTAGACGGCCTCGTGGAACCGCTCGCGCTCGATTTCGACCCGATACGCGGTGTCCCGGTAGCTGACGCGGTCGGGACCGTCGTCGTCGAGCAGCGCGCTGTCGTCGCGGGCCGGGTCGGTCCGGTAGGCGTAGCCGCCGCGCTGGACCAGGCCGACGGGATACCCCCCTTCGTCCCCGCGAGCCCGCGCGGCGAAGTACGCGATCCGGACCGCGCGCTGGTCGGCCTCGGGGAGGCTCCCGTCCTTGCTGCCGTCGACCGCGGACTCGACGTCGCCGTCGGTCTCGAAGAGCCGGAGGACCGGATACGTCTCGCGGACCTCGTCGACGACGACGGAGCCGAGTTCGCGGTAGGTCCCCTCGTCGAGGACGTACGCCGGGTCGTCGGGGGCCGCGAAGAACGGCTTGCGGCCCTGCGTCGTGTACGACTCGCCAGCCAGCGCGGCGTCGAGCGCCGACCCGTCCCAGCCCTCGGGCGGGTCGTCGGGGTCGCGAACGTAGCGGTCGCGCAGCGTCCCGTCGACCCGCGAGAGCGAGAGCCGGAGTTCCGCCCCGTCGCCGTCGTCCGCGTCGCCGTCGCTGCCGGTTCCGAGACAGCCCGCCGCGGCGCCGATACCCCCCGCGAGCGCGCCGGCGAGGAGCCGCCGGCGGGAGGGTGTGAGTCCGTCCATAGGGACGCGTCTCACGGGGAAGGGAAAGCCGTTGGCGAGACACAAACGAGCGCTTGTGCGACGGGGAGTGCCGCCGGCGCTCCGGCGTCTCGCGGAGTCGCTCCGTATATTACTAGAGGTAATTCGGCATCGTCGGAGAGTTTCCGCAAGTTATACCGTCGCCCGCGGAGTATCCGGCGACAATGGACCGGAACATACAGGTCAGCCGCCTCGACCGGCAGGCGGTCGAGGACCAAGAGGTCGAAATCGTCGAGCGAAAGGGGATCGGTCACCCCGACTCTATCTGCGACGGCGTCGCGGAGTCGGTCTCGCGGGCGCTCTCGCAGCTCTACCTGGACCGCGTCGGCAAGGTGCTCCACTACAACACCGACGAGACGCAGCTGGTCGCCGGCCGCGCCGCCCCCGCGTTCGGCGGCGGCGAGGTCGTCGAACCCATCTACATCCTCATCGTCGGCCGCGCCACGAAGGAGTACGACGGCGAGCAGCTCCCGGTCGACTCGACCGCGCTCGCGGCCGCCCGCGACTACCTCGACGAGGCGATCCCGGAGCTGGAGTACGGCACCGACGTCGTCGTCGACGCCAGGCTCGGCGAGGGCTCCGGCGACCTCCAGGACGTCTTCGGGGAGGAGACCCAGCAGGTCCCGATGGCCAACGACACCTCCTACGGCGTCGGCCACGCTCCGCTCACGGAGACGGAGACGATCGTCCACGAGGCCGAGCGCGCGCTCAACACGACCTACCACGACGAGCATCCCGAACTCGGTCCCGACGTGAAGATCATGGGCAAACGCGAGGGCGACCGGATCGACATCACCGTCGCCGCCGCGATGGTCGACGCCTACGTCGACGGCCTCGACGAGTACGACGACGCGGTCGAGAGCGTCCGCGAGTACGTCGACGACCTCGCGCGGGAGTACACCGACCGCGAGGTCCACGTCGACGTCAACACCGCCGACGACTACGACGAGGGGTCCGTCTACCTCACCGTCACCGGCACCTCCGCCGAGCAGGGCGACGACGGCTCGGTCGGTCGCGGCAACCGCGCGAACGGGCTCATCACCCCGAACCGCCCGATGTCGATGGAGGCGACCTCCGGGAAGAACCCGGTCAACCACATCGGGAAGATCTACAACCTCCTCTCGACCCGCGTGGCCGAGTCCGTCACGAGCGAGGTCGACGGCATCCGCGACCTTCAGGTCCGCCTGCTCTCGCAGATCGGCCGTCCGATCGACGAGCCGCACGTCGCGGACGCGCAGATCGTCACCGAGGAGGGCGTGGCGCTGAACGACATCGAGGCGGAGGTCTTAGACATCGTCGACCGCGAACTCGCGGACGTGACGGACGTGACCCGCAGCGTCATCGAGGGCGACGTCTCGACGTTCTGAGCCGGTCGACCGATCGCTCGGGACCGGAACCGCCCGCCCGACGACCGCAACGGATTTGCGCCGGCCGGTCCGAAGTGCGCCCATGACGCGGGTGTGTCTCCTCGGCGACCCCGACGTGGAGCTCTCCTACGAGCTGCTCTCCCGCGAGACGGCTCGCGACGCGCTCGCCACCTACGCGATAGAGGAGCCCTTCGAGAACAGCGTCGCCGTCGACACCGTGAGCCTCGGCGCCGCGGTCTCGCTGTGTAACGACCTCAACTGGTACCTCGTCCGCTTCGTCGAGGAGGCGCTCGTCTTGGAGCCCTCAATCGCGACCGACGAGTGGCTCTCCCGGGACCTCGCCCGCGAGGTCCGCGACGGCGACGTGCCGCCCGAGGAGACCGACCAGCGCCTGAAGGTGTTCGGGCTCGTCGACGGCCGGCCGGTCGAACCCCTCTTCGTCAGGCGACGACAGGGCGAGACGCCGGAGTACGACCTCCGGGACGTAGACGAGACCGTGACCGTCCGCGTGAGCGAGTCCGAGTTCTCGGGCTGATCCGGGTGCGGAGAGCCCCCGGACCGAGCGGGGGACGGAACTCGGGCCGAGCGCTCACCCCTCGTAGCCGGCCATCTGCATCACGGAGGCGAACTGCTCGGAGTCCATCACGCTCTCGTAGACCATCCCGCCGATCATGCCGCCCGGGTAGCTCTCGCCGTTCATCGCGTGGTTCACCTTGTGGCAGTGGAGCGCGTAGACGCCGGGGTCGGCGCCGGCGGTGAACTCAATCGTCTTGCGCTCGGCGGGCGCGATGGGGATCACGTCCTCGCGGTGCCGAGCGGCCTCGGGGATGACGCCACCGTCCTTCTCGACGATGGTGAAGCCGTGGTTGTGCGTGTGCATCGCGTGCGACTCGTAGCCAGCGTTGACGTAGTGGATCCGCACGGTGTCGCCCTCCTCGACGATCAGGGGAGACCCCTCCTCGGGGTGGAACGTGTACGGCGCGCACCGCCCGTTGACCGTGAACACGTCGGGGTTGCGGTCGCGGTGGCTGAACTCGACGTCGCCCCCCGCCGTCGAGGCCGACAGCCGGCTGTCCCAGTCTTTGATCGTCATGAACGCCTCCTTGTCGGGGGCCTCGTACCCCTCCGGATCGACGCGGAGAATGCCGTACATCCCCATGTCGAGGTGGTTCTGCGTCTGGTAGTGACAGTGGTACAGGTGCGTCCCCGGCTGGTTCGCGCTGATCTCGTAGGTGTACTCCTCGCCCGGCGCGACCTGCTGGCCTGTCGTCGTCGGGACGCCGTCGTCCATCCAGTCCTTGCTGAGCCCGTGGACGTGGAACGTGTGCGGTCGGTTGTGCTCCGTGTTGTCGTAGGTGATCTCGAGCTCCGTGCCCTCGGTCACCCGGAGCAGCGGTCCCGGAATACTGGGGTCCGTGTCCGGCGTCTGCCACGCCCAGACCTCCGGCAGCTCCCAGGGGCCGCCGCTCGTCTCCTCGCCCAGGAGCCGGTGGCGGCACGGCGTCGTGGACACCGTGATCTGGCCGTCCCGCTCGTCGAGGTCGACCGTCGTCCGCGGCGACGTGAACGGGTGGTCCGTCTCGACTGCCGTCGAGTCGCTCCCGGCCCAGTCGTCGACCTGTTCGGCCGAATCGCCGTCGTCTGACCCGCCCCCGACGGCGTTGTCCGCGCCGCCGTCGCCCTCGGCCCGCGGAGCGCCGCACCCCGCCACGCCGACGGTTCCGAGCGCCGCCGCCCCAGCGAGGAATCCGCGTCTGGACGTCGCGCGTCGACCGAAGATGTTCCCGTCGTTCATCACATCCCCGGCTCGGAACCGGAGCGAGGGAAAGACGTAATCGGATGTTTCGACCGTGAGAATCCGGTCGAAGGCCGAAACCGTTTCCTTCCTTCGACCGCGCGAACCGGTATTTTCCGCCGCTCAGGCGTCTCCGTCCGCTTCCGCGAGGATCCGCGTCCGGACCGGGTCGACGTCGACCGGCGCCCACGCCTCCACGTCGTAGGTCACGTCCGCGAGCGCCTCCAGCCGCTCGGCGTCGCCCTCGTCTATTGCCGCCACCGCCTCCTCGCGGAGCCGGTCGAGCACCGCGTCCGCGAGCGCCTCGCGGTCGACCCCGCGGTCCGGCACGTCGAGGATGTGCGGGAGGTCCTCCGCCCCCTCCGGGAGCGTCGGGAACGCGGCCGGCCCGACCGCGAGGGCGGTCGCCGCCGACGCGGTGCCGTCGGCGTCGTCCGCCTCGTCGTCGTCCGCCCCCGTACCGCCCGAGAGCGCCGCTTCCGGGGCCGGCACGAGCGCGTACTCCGCGACCGCGAGGTCGATGGCGGCGTCGATGGCGTCCCCGTCGACCTCGGCGCGACGCTTGAAGGCCAACTCCGAGAGCGCTCGCGAGAGCTCCGCGCGCGTGAGCCAGCCGAACAGGTCGACGACGCCCGCGAGGTCGTCGCGCGCGGCGACGCTCGGCCCCCCCTCGTCCGCCATCTCAGTCCTCCCCCGGCGCCGGCTCCGTCTGTCCCTCCTCGGCCACCGATCCGCCGACCGCTCCCCCGCCGACCGCGCCGCCGTCGCGGACCCCGGCGAGGTCGTCGCGCGCGGCCTCGCGGACCTCTTCCGGTTCGACGGGGGCGTTCCCCCACGCCGGCAGGCGGGTGTCCGGGCCGGGCCGGGCGAGCGACTCGGCGTACGTCGCCACCTGCGAGCGCTCGTCGCCGGCGTCGTACGAGAGGCCGTTGAACGCGGCGTCCGCGGCGTAGCCGTCGACTAGCGTCTCCGCGGCCTCGCGATAGCGTCCCGGGAGGCCGTCGTAGTCGACCTCGACGCCGGCGTCCTCGACCGCGCGCAGCGTCGCCTCACCGACCGCCCGGCTCATGTCCGCGAGGCCGGTCGGTCCCTCGACGGAGCGGTGGTCGTGCTCGTACCGGCCGAGGTCGACCTGCGCGCTGTCCGCGAAGCCGGCGTGGCCGAACGCCTCGCCCAGCGTCCCGACCTCCAGGCCCCAGCCGCGCTGGACCCGGAGCCGGGAGACGAGGTCGCTCGTCGCCGCGAACTCGCCGGCGAGCGCGTAGCGGAACGCGGAGAGATACGCGAGCACGTCGGGCTCGCGACCGGGGGCCGCGTCCCCGAGCGCCCGGACGAGCGGTCGGAAGAACAGCCGGAACAGCCGCCCGTACAGCGAGCCGTCCTCGACGCGGGCGTAGTACCCCTTCGAGAACGAGTACCCGCGCCCGAGCGGGAACAGCAGCCGGTTCACGAACGCCGGCGAGTAGGTCTTCGTGTCGGCGTCGTGGACGACGACGAACTCCTCGTCGAGCGCGCGGCCCAAGGCGAGCCACACGTCGCGCCCCTTGCCGCGCTCGCCGTCGAGGCCGCGCGCCTCCAACAGCGACGCGAGCCGCGGGCCGTCACACCAGAGCGTCTCGACGTCGAGGTCGAACCCGTCGAGCCAGTCCGCGAACGGCCCGGCGCGGTCGGCCGAGGCCCGCAGCGGGACGATCACCCGGGCCGGGTCGACGGTCTCCAGCGTCGAAAGCACGCGCTCGGCCGCGAGCGTCCCGTACTCGCGCTCGGTCATCGGCACGACGACCGCCGCGCGGTCCGTCGGGGCGTCGGGCCGGTCGTCGGTCAACGCGTGGAGGGTTGTCACGCGTTCCTGAACGTACTCCATTTACCGATTACACGGGAGCGACGCCCAAAACAGGTGCGGTACCGCCGACCCGTGCCGGTCTCCGGCCGCGGGCCGCGCCGGCCGTCGCCGCGACACCACCGGGCCGATGACACCTCACGCCGCGCCCGCGGCGCCCGCGGCGCCCCCGGGGACGCGCCCGAGCCGGTACAGGGCCGCGTACGCGGCGACGAGGACCGCCAACCCGCCCGCGAGCGCGAGGAAGACGGCGTCGTACGTCGCTCCCGCCTCGATAGCCTCGCCCACGACCCACGAGCCGGCCGCCTGCGTGGACATCATCCCCGCGGAGAACATCGCGTACGCCGACGCGCGCGACTCGTCCGGCAGCGACGCCAGCAGGTACGTGTCGCCGGCCGGGAACAGCATGTGGATGGCGAAGCCGACGACGACGCTCGCGGCGATCACCGCCGCCAGCCCCTCCGAGACCACGACGAGGACGACGCCCCCGATGAACGCCGTCACGATGCCGAGCAGGTACGGGACGTGGGGCAGCCGGTCCGCGAGGTCGCCGGACACGAGGAAGGCGGGCACCCCGGCGGCGAAGATCACCGTCAGCAGGTTCCGGGCGGTCGAACGCGGCAGCCCCTTGTCGATCATGTACAGCTCGTAGAAGTTGAACAGGCCCTGCCAGACGAAGCTCGTGAGGCCCATCAGCACCACGCCGGCGGCGATCAGCTTCCATTCGCCGCGGGCGGCCGCGAGGAAGTCGGTGTCGCCCGCGCCGGCGTCCGGGAGGTCGGTCCGCCTCGCGAGCGCGACGAACAGGAGTGTGCTGGCGGCCGCGGCGACCGCGAGCGCGTAGAAGGCGTACCGCCAGTCGTACCACAGCGCGACGGTGACCGCGGGCGCGGCGATGACCGCGGAGAGCTGGCTGGCCATGCCGTGGACGCCCATCACCCGCCCGACGCGCTGCGGGAACAGCTCCGCGATGAACGGGTTCGCGGCCACGAAGTAGACGCCCGAGGCCAGCCCTATCGCGAAGGCGGCGACCATCAGCGCCAGCACGTTCGGCGCCAGCGCGACGCCCAGCGCCCCCGCGGTCAGCATCGCGCCGGAGACGAGGATCACGCCGCGGCGCGTGAACCGCGTGAGCGCCCAGCCCGCGGGGAGCCGCGGGGCCGCGGAGCCGAGCCACGCGAGCGTGACGATGAGCCCGGCGGTCCCCTCGCGGATCCCGAACGCGTCGATGAACTCGCCCACGAGGGGGGCGAACACCACGCGCGCGAAGTTGACGAGGAAGACCAAGGCGCAAAGCGATCCGAACAGCCGAGTCCGTGACACGGCGGCCGTTCCGCGCGCCGGGACACAAGCGTTGCGAAAGCGGGCCGCCGCGGAGTCCGAACGCGTCGCCGCGTCTACCGTCGGTTTCGCCCGCTGCGTCAGACCGGCGTCGTACGGGGTTTTTATCCGCCCCGACCCCGAACCCCGGGGTATGAAATCCACGCGCAAGGGGCTCCGCGACGGCGACCTGATGAAGGACACCTACGAGCGGCTCAACTGCGCCGACTGCGAGCAGGTGTTGAAAAAGGAGAACGATCCCGACGAGGTGTTCTCGGTCCGCATCTGTCCGGAGTGCGGCGCGCGGTTCAAGGAGCTTCGCTGAGCGCCCGCGGCTCTCGCCCGCCGCCCCGTCGCCTCGCCAACCGCCTCGCCCGCCGCCCCGTCGCCTCGCCAACCGCCTCGCCCGCCGCCCCGTCGCCTCGCCAACCGCCTCGCTCGCTGCCCTCTCTTCTCCCGTCGCCGCGGTCGCGTTCGCTCCCGGTTCGGTCACCGCCCCGGTCACTCGAAGGCGGCGTCGAACGCCGACGCGCCGAGCGGGTCGAAGGTGCCGGCCGCGACGTTCTCGCGGACGTGGTCCGGGTCGGTCGTCCCGACGAGCGACGAGGTGACGCCCGGCGCGCTGCGCGCGAAGTTGAGCGCCCGCTGGGCCGGCGTCTCCCCCGCGAGCGTCGCGTCGACGTCGGCCGGAATCGCGCCCTCGACCGCCAGCTCGCCCTGCCCGATGCTCGCGCTCGTCACCACCGAGAGCCCGGCCTCGTGGGCGAATTCGAGCGTCGAGACGGGACCGCCGGCGTCGGCGCCGGGCGGCGCGGGCTGGTTCCGCCGCGTGAACGCGTCCGCCATCGCGACGTTGAAGGGGAGCTGGACCGCCTCGAACCCGTGGTCGTCGTCGGGACCGACCGCCTCGCCGGCGGCCTCGGCCCGAGCGAGGACCGCGGCGAGCGAGAGGTACTCGTCGTCGCCGTCGGGGACCCGGAACGCGTCCCACGTCGCGACGCCGTAGGCCCCGATGTCGCCCGCGGCGCGCCGGCGTTCGAGGGCCTCGAAGGCGGCTTCGAGCGCGTCGTACACGTCCGCCCGCGGGCGGGCGGCGAGCTGCGTCTCGGGGTTGTGGACGTAGAAGCAGTCGACGGAGTCGAGGCCGAGCCGGTCGAGCGAGCGGTCGAGCGACCACTCCAGGTAGTCGGGCGTCATCGCGTGCGCGCCGTTCGCGAGGTCGCCGGGGTCGACGACCCCCGGCTCGACGAACCGCTCGCGGACGTACGCGCTCGGGTCCGCCGGGCGCTCGCCGTCGAACGGGAGGAACCCGCCCTTCGTCGCGACGACGACGGACTCGCGGTCGACGGGGGCGCCCCGAACCGCCTCGCCCACGACGCGCTCTGCGCGGCCGCACCGGTAGTTGGCCGCGGTGTCGACGTGGTTCACCCCCGACCGGAGCGCCAGTTCGATCGACTCGCGCGAGGCGTCGTCGACCGCGGGCGTCGGCTCCCCGAGGTACGTCCCGACGCCGACGCTGGAGACGACGCCCGGCCCGAACCGGCGGAAGTAGGTGCGCCCGAAGGCGTCGCCAAAGCGGTTCCGGTACCCCCAGAGGGCCTCGCGAGTCGCCATGTGGTCGGGGTAGTCGGCTCGGGGGGAAAAGTCGCGCGGGAAGTCGGTTCGGGGTGAAAGCCGGGCGGAAGGTCGGCTCTCGGTAACGACTCGGAAAGGGACTGGTAACAACCGACTTGCCGCTGATCGATAACGTCGTACGCATGGGAGACACGAGGGAGTTCTACTACGAGCCGGACGAGGGCGAGGAGCTGAGCACGGAGGTCGTCACGGCGGTCGCGAAGGCGCACGACGAGGACGTGCTCGAACAGCTGTGGCTAATCAGCGAGGACATCAACACGGACGCGCTCGACGGGCTGTTCCAAGAGAACAACCTCAAGATGACGCTCCAGTTCGAGGCGGACTCGACGACGGCGACGATAATTGCCGACAGAGACGGCAGCCCGGTGGTCAAGATCGAGTCACACCGTTGAGGTCCCGTCCGCGACCGAGTTCGCCTCCGAGCCGACCGCGCGTTCGTCAATCGCGTCCCGCGTCCGCTCTCCGCCACACGAACACACTTAATTGACCTACTCTCGCATGATTGTCCATGACAGACGAGGAATACGACTACGTCGTGGTCGGCGCCGGCTCCGCGGGCTGCGTCCTCGCGAATCGACTCACCGCGGACTCGGACGCGAGCGTGCTGCTCCTCGAGGCGGGCACGCCCGACGACGATCGGAACATGAAGATTCCGGCGGCGTTCCCGGAGCTGTTCGAGACCGACGCGGACTGGGAGTACCACACCGAGCCGCAGGACGGGTGCGCCGGCCGAGAGCTCTACTGGCCGCGCGGCAAGACGCTCGGGGGCTGTTCCTCCACGAACGCGATGATCTACGTCCGGGGCCACCCGTCGGACTACGACGGTTGGGCCGACCTCGGCAACGACGGGTGGGGGTACGACGCGATGCTGGAGTACTTCAAGCGCGCCGAGACGTTCGAGCCGTCGGCGTCGTCGTACCACGGCTCCGCGGGGCCGCTCAACGTCGCCGACCAGTCGTCGCCGCGGCCGGCCTCCGAGGCGTTCGTCCGCGCCGCCGCGCAGGCGGGGTACGACCGCAACGACGACTTCAACGGAGCGGACCAGGAGGGCGTGGGCCTCTACCACGTCACGCAGAAGGACGGGAAGCGCCACAGCGCGGCCGACGCGTACCTCAAGCCGGCGCTCGACCGGCCGAACCTCACCGCCGAGACCGGCGCGCAGGTGACCGAGGTGACCATCGAGGACGGCCGCGCGACCGGCGTCGAGTACGAGCAGGACGGGCGGACTCGGTCCGTCGGGGCGAGCGAGGAGGTCCTCGTCAGCGCCGGCGCGGTCAACTCGCCGCAGCTGCTCATGCTCTCGGGCGTGGGCGACCCCGACCACCTCGCGGCCCACGACATCGACGTCGAGGTCGCGTCGCCCGGGGTCGGTCGGAACCTCCAGGACCACCTGTTCGTGTTCACCGTCTACGAGGCCGCCGCCGACGTCAGCACGCTGGACGACGCCGGGAGCCTGAAGGACCTCCTCAACTGGTTCGTGCTGAAGCGCGGGAAGCTCACCTCCAACGTCGGTGAGGCCGGCGGGTTCGTCCGCACCGACGACGGCGAGTCCCGTCCGGACCTCCAGTTCCACTTCGCTCCCTCGTACTTCATGGAGCACGGCCTCGCGAACCCCGAGACCGGACGGGGGCTGTCGATCGGTGCGACCCAGCTCCGCCCGGAGAGCCGCGGCCGGGTCACGCTCCGGTCGGCCGACCCGTTCGAGGACCCGGCCATCGACCCGAACTACCTCGCGGAGCGCGAGGACGTCGACACCCTCGTCGAGGGGGTCAAGCGCTCCCGGGAGATCGCTCGACAGGACGCGCTCTCGGAGTACGTCGGGCGCGAGGTGTGGCCCGGCGAGGAGGCGCAGACCGACGAGGAGATCGCCCGCCACGTCCGCGAGAAGTGCCACACCGTGTACCACCCCGTCGGGACGTGTAAGATGGGCGACGACGAGGCCGCGGTCGTGGACGACGAGCTCCGCGTCCGCGGCGTCGAGGGGCTCCGCGTCGTCGACGCGAGCGTGATGCCGGCGCTCGTCGGCGGCAACACGAACGCCCCGACGATCGCGATCGCCGAGCGGGCGGCGGACCTCATCCGCGACCGCCCGGCGCCGACCGCCGAAGCGCCGCCCGCGGCCGGCGACGACTGATCCGATTCGCGCCGCTCGACCGGCCTGCGCGTCGATCCCGATCCGGTGTCAGACGGTCGCATGACACCGACGCAACGACTATACGCCCGCCGGGAGTCACGTCTCCCAATGGCCTCGCTCACCGACCACCTGGCGGACCTCGTCGCGGACGTCGACGCGGCGTTGCTGTTCTCTCCGACGAGTTCCTTCTACGAGCGATTCGCGGACGACGAGGGCGACGTCGTCGTCGTCGCGCCCGACAACGACGTCGACGCCGAGACGTTCGTCGAACTGCCGCTCCCCTTCGACAACGTCAAAGACCGGATCCGGTTCGGCATCGAGGGCGCGATGGACGAGGGCCTCCTCGACGAGGGCGACGAGGTCGCCTGCGTCGCCTCCGTCTTCGACGGCGGCTCGGACGCGGTGATCCGCGTCACCGTCGACGAGGGGGTCCACACCGGCATCTACGACCTGTTCGTCAACTCCCGGGCGGAGCCGAGCGTCATCCGCGACGTGTTCGAGGTCGCGATCGAACTCGGGCAGAAGGGACAGAAGGGGAAGCCGGTGGGCGCGCTGTTCGTCGTCGGCGACGCGGGGAAGGTGATGAACAAGTCGCGGCCGCTGTCGTACAACCCCTTCGAGAAGAGCCACGTCCACGTGGGCGACCCCATCGTGAACGTCATGCTCAAGGAGTTCTCGCGGCTGGACGGCGCGTTCGTCGTCTCCGACTCCGGGAAGATCGTCTCCGCGTACCGCTACCTCGAACCCGCCGCCGAGGGGGTCGACATCCCGAAGGGGCTTGGCGCGCGCCACATGTCCGGCGCCGCGATCACCCGCGACACCAACTCGACCTCCATCGTGCTCTCCGAGTCGGACGGTCTCGTCCGGGCGTTCAAGGCGGGCGAACTCGTCTTGGAGATCGATCCGGAGGAGTACTGACAGATGTCCGCGGTCCCGAGAGCGCTCTCCGAGGCCGTACGCACCGTCCCCGAGCGGCTCTGGCTGGCGCTTTTCGTCCTCGCGATCGGGCTCGTGTTCGCGTACCTCGTCGGCGTGGTCAACCGCCGGCTGCTCCGCCGGGCCGGCGTCCCCGAGGTGATCGAGGGCACCGCCTTCGAGCGGACGGCCCGCGAGTTCGACACCTCGACGGTGCGGATCTTGGCGCAGCTGTCGAGCTACTTCATCGTCGCCGTCACCGTCATCGTCGCCCTGACCGTCGCAGACGTGAACTACCTCGAACAGTTCTGGTCGGGCGTCGCCGCCTTCCTCCCGCGGCTGTTCGTCGCCGCCGTCGTCCTGATCGTCGGGGTCGTCGTCGGCGACAAGACGGAGCTGCTCGTGGCCGAGCGCCTCCGCGGGATCAAGCTCCCCGAACTCGGCGTGCTCCCGACGCTCGTGAAGTACAGCGTGGTGTACGTCGCCGTCCTCATCGCGCTCGGGCAGGTGGGCGTCCAGACGCTCGCGCTCATCGTGCTGCTCGCGGCGTACGCGTTCGCGGTCGTGCTGTTCGCCGCGCTCGCGACGAAGGACCTGGTCGCCTCGGCCGCGGCCGGCGTCTTCCTCCTCCTCCGACAGCCGTACGGCATCGGCGACGAGGTGCGGGTCGCGGGCGAGCGCGGCGTCGTCCAGGAGGTCGACCTGTTCGTCACGCACATCGAGACGGACGGCGAGGAGCACGTCCTCCCGAACCACGCGGTGTTCCGCGAGGGCATCGTACTGATACGGGAGTGACCGCGGCGGCGCGCCCGCGGTCGAGGTCCTCGGTACCCGTTCCCACGCTGTGAAAGTCGTCACCCTTCTATAACCCGACACGGCGCCAACGTCGAGACATGACCCCCGACACCGCGAGCGTCGCCTGCGACGGCTGGGACGGTACCGAGTGCGAGGGGACGCCGCACTGTCCGCCGCGCTGCCCGCGGTTCGTCGACAAGGAGGGCGCGCGCTGGACGGTCCGGCCAGCGACCGACGCCGACGAGCCGTTCCTCGCGGAGATGTACGAGCGGTTCGACCGCGCCGACCGCGCGCAGGGGCTTCCCCCCGTGAGTCGGCGGCGGTGCGTCGAGTGGATCCGGTCATTGCTGTCAGAGGGGAACAACGTCGTCGCGGAGCGGAACGGCGAGCTTTTCGGCCACGCGGTGTACACGCCGACCGACGCCGCGGTCCCCGAGCTCGCGGTCTTCGTCCACCCCGACGCGCAGGACCGGGGCGTGGGGACGGAGCTGTGCCGGCACGTCGTCGCCAACGCCGACGCGGCCGGCCGCGAGGGGATCGAACTCCACGTCGAGACCGGCAACCGCGCCGCGAGGAGCGTCTACGGGACGGTCGGCTTCGAGGTCGTCGAGCGCCGCGGCGACCTCCGGATGCGCCTCGACCTCGACGACCCGGTCGCGACCGAGGTCCGCTGGCCGCCGCTGGCCCGCGAGGGGCCGGCGGAGCCGGCGGTCGACCTCACACCGGCCGAGGGCGGGGCCGGGCGATCGCCGGCGGACGACTGAGTCGGAGGGCCGCCGACTGGGGCGGCGCGACGCTCCCGCGCCCGCCGTCGCCTCCGCGCCACCGCAACCGTTAGGCCCCGCCGACCCCAGAGTACCGTAACCGTGGACGACGCCATCGAGTGGCTGCGGGACCGCCCCTTCTACGAGGGACAGATCGCCGACCACCGACGGATCCCGGCGCGAGACCCCGAGTTCGCGGACGTCGACCTCGAACCGCGGCTCGCGGACGCGCTCGCGGGGCGCGGGATCGACCGGCTCTACCGCCATCAGGCCGACGCGATCGAGGCGGTCCGGGACGGCGACGACGTCGTCCTCGCGACTGAGACGGCCAGCGGCAAGTCGCTCGCGTACACCGTCCCCGCCTTCGAGGCCGCGATGGACCGCGGGGGACGGACGCTGTACGTCGGTCCGCAGAACGCGCTGATCGCGGACCAAGAGGAGTCGCTCTCGGAGCTGGCGGCCGACCTCGGCTTCGGCAGCCGGGTCTCGGTCGACTCCTACACCGGGCGGCTCTCGCAGTCGGAGAAGCGCGACGTGCGCGACCGTCGCCCGACCGTCCTCCTCTCGAACCCGGACATGCTCCACTACGCGCTGTTGCCGTACGCGGGGCGCCTGTGGGACTGGTTCTTCTCGTCGCTGGAGTACGTGGTGATCGACGAGGTGCACAGCTACCGCGGCGTGTTCGGCTCGCAGGTCGCGCTGACCTTACGTCGGCTCGCACGGACCTGCGAGCGGTTCGACTCCTCTCCCCAGTTCATCTGCTGTTCCGCGACGATCAACAACCCCGTCGACCACGTCGCGACCGTCACCGGCCGCGACCCGGACGGGATCGCTCTGGTCGACGAGGACACCTCCGGCCGCGGGCCGCGCGACTGGGTGCTGTGGAACCCGCCGGAGTACGACGACGACTGGCAGGAGCGCGGCAGCGGTCGCCGGAAGTCGAGCCACACCTCCGCGAAGCGACTCTTCGTCGACCTCGTCACCGCGGGCCAACAGACCTTGGCGTTCACGCGGGCGCGCCAGACCGCCGAGCAGTACGCGACCGACAGCGCGAGCGACCTCCGCGAGCGGGGCGAGCGCGACCTCGCCGGGAAGGTCGGCGCGTATCAGGCGGCGCTCACCGACGACCGCCGCCGCGAGATAGAGGCGGACCTCCACGCCGGCGATCTCCGGGGCGTCTGGTCGACGAGCGCCCTCGAACTCGGCGTCGACGTGGGCGGCCTCGACGCCGTCGTCCTCGACGGCTACCCCGGCACGCGGATGTCGGCGCACCAGCGCGCGGGGCGGGCCGGCCGCGGCGACGACCCGGCCCTCGTCGTGATGGTCGGCGGCGAGGACCAGCTCGACCAGTACCTGATGCGCAACCCGGGCGACTTCTTCGACGCGCCGCCCGAGGACGCGATCTGCGACCCGGAGAACGGCCAGCTCATGCCCGGCCACGTCGCCTGTGCGGCCGACGAGAACTGGCTTGCGCCCGACGACGCGCGCTTCTTCGGGGACTCCTTCCCGGGCGTGGTGGCGGACCTGACCGACGAGGGCGTCCTGAACCGGCGCGGGGCCGCGGCGGGCACGCGCTGGGTCCACGCCGGCGGGTCCAGCCCGCAGCAGTCCGTGAACCTCCGCACCGCGGAGGAGCGCGAGATCTCGCTGATCGAGCGGTCGAGCGGCGAGACGGTCGCGACGCTCGGCTTCGCGGACGCGCTCCGGGACGCCCACCCCGGCGCCATCTACCACCAGCAGGGCCGCACCTACGAGGTGGTCGAACTGGACCTCGACCGCGACGTCGCGGAGCTCCAGCAGTCGTGGGCGGACTACTACACGCAGGTGCGCTCCGACAAGGACATCGTCGTGAACGAGGACCTCGACGAGCGCGCGCTCTCCGCGCGCCCCGACGTGCCGGTCCGGTTCGCGGACGTCACGGTGACCGAGCAGATCACGGGGTTCGTGCGGAAGGACGCCGCCACCGGGGAGTCGCTGGGCGAGTCGACGCTCGACCTCCCGGAGACGACGCTGCGCACGAAGTCGCTGTACTTCCCGGTGCCCGAGGACCTCGAACGCGAGATGCGCCGTCTGGGCGACCCGGTCGACGCGGACGGCGCGGCCGAGGGCGCGGCGAGCGCCGAGACCGACGGCGGCGACCCGGCCGACGACGATTCGACCGCCGCCGTGCCCGACGGCGAATCCGCCGCCGCCGACGGCGAACCGATCCCGGGCGGCGAGTACGCGTTCAACGGCGGCATCCACGCCGCCGAACACGGGATCATCTCGCTTTTCCCGTTCCACCTGCTGTGCGACCGCGCCGACGTCGGCGGCATCTCCACGCCCCACCACCCCCACACCGAGGGGCCGGCGGTGTTCGTCTACGACGGCTACCCGGGCGGTGTCGGACTCACGCGCCGCGGCCACGGCCGCATCGAGGAGCTGATGACCCGGACGGCGCGGCTCATCGACACCTGCGACTGCGAGGGCGGCTGTCCCGCCTGCGTCCAGTCGCCCCACTGCGGCAACGGGAACGACCCGCTGGCGAAGGCGCCCGCGGTCAGCCTGCTGGAGTCGCTGACGGGCGCCGACGCGGGGCGGTAGGTCGGCCCCCCACCCAAAGCCACTTGCTGCCGGGCGCCGACGGGTCCGTCGATGGAGTTCGATCTCGACGACGCCGCGGATCCCGCGGCCCGGGCGATGGAGTGGCTCGTCCTCGGCGCGGCGTACTTCCTGCTCCTCCTGTTCCTCATCGGCGTGTTCGACCTGTTCGTCTCGCTGTACCGCCTCCTCGCCGCGGGCGACTTCACCGACCCGGTCGAGGTCGTGGGGCTGCTCGACAGCGTCCTCCTACTCTTGATTCTCGTCGAGGTCCACCGGACGCTCGTGGCGTACGCGCGCGGCCAGCCCGTCCTCCGGATCGTCGTGAGCGCCGCGATCATCGCGGTCTCCCGGCGGGTGATCAGCTTCCGGCTGGAGGACTACGGCACGGGCGACGAGGCCCTGCTCGCGGCCGCGGCGCTCGGCGTCTTGATCCTCGCGCTCACGGTCGGCTACTTCCTCCTCGACCGCGTCAGCGTTCCGGGGCGGCTCGAACTCTGACCGGAACACCGAGCCGTGCTCGACGTGCGATCCCGGTGGTTTCACGGTGGACGCGCCCGTGGCGATCCCATGGAGCTGTTCTGGCACCGACGGGACCTCAGAGCCGCCGACAACATCGGCCTCGCGACGGCGGCGGGGGCCGCCGACGCCGACCGCGGCCCCGCCGCGCCCGTCTTCGTCTTCGACCCCGACATCCTCGACCACGCGAGCGACGTGCGGGTCCGCCGCCTGCTCGACGGACTCGCCGCGCTCCGCGACGACTACCGCGAGCGCGGGAGCGACCTGCTCGTCGCCCGCGGCGACCCCGAAGCGGTCCTCCCGCGGCTCGCGGAGGCACTCGACGCCGAACGCGTCGTCTGGAACCGCGACTACTCCGGGCTGGCCCGAGAGCGGGACGCGGGCGTGCGGCGCGCGCTCGACGCGGTCGACGTCGCGCGCGAGGCCCACCACGACGCAGTCCTCCACGACCCCGACGCGATCCGGACGAACGCCGGCGACCCCTACTCGGTGTACAGCTACTACTGGAAGAAGTGGACCGACCGGCGAAGGACGACCCGGTGCCCGCGCCGACCGGCGAGGGGCTCGTCGGCGCGGACCGGCTCGCGAGCGCCGCCGACGCGGTCGCGGCGGCCGACGAGACGGACGGGACGGCCGCTGACGGCGGCGAGCGCGTCGCCGCGGCGGACTCCCCGGCGGTCGACGTCGCGGCCGGCGACCTGCCGACGCCGGCCGACCTCGGCTTCGCGGAGCCGGACGCGGCGGTCGGTCCCGCGGGGACCGCCGCCGCCCGCGAGCGCCTCGACGAGTTCCTCGACGAGGCGGTGTTCGCCTACGAGGCCGAGCGCGACTTCCCCGCCGAGGAGGCGACCTCGCGGCTCTCGGCCTTCCTGAAGTACGGCGAGATCGGCGTCCGAGAGGCGTACGCGGCGACGAGGGAGGCGATGGCCGAGGCCGAGTCCGAGACGCGGCCCGACGACGCCCCGGAGCAGGTCGAGGAGTTCCAACAGCAGCTGGCGTGGCGGGAGTTCTACACGCAGGTGCTCTTTCACAACCCCGAGGTGGTGACGGAGAACTACAAGGCGTACGAGGAGGGGATCGAGTGGCGCGACGACCCCGAAGAGATAGCCGCGTGGAAGCGCGGCGAGACGGGCTACCCCATCGTCGACGCCGGAATGCGACAGTTACGCGAGGAGGCGTTCATGCACAACCGCGTGCGGATGATCGTCGCCTCCTTCCTCACGAAGGACCTGCTCGCGGACTGGCGCCACGGCTACGACCACTTCCGGAAGCACCTGGCCGACCACGACACCGCCAACGACAACGGCGGGTGGCAGTGGGCGGCCTCGACCGGGACCGACGCGCAGCCGTACTTCCGCATCTTCAACCCGATGACGCAGGGGGAGCGCTACGACCCCGACGCGGAGTATATTAAGAAATACGTCCCCGAGCTTCGGGGAGTCGACGCCGACCTGATCCACGAGTGGCACGAGGTCTTGCCCACCCAGCGGGCGAACGCGGCGCCGGAGTACCCGTCGCCGATCGTCGACCACTCGGAACGGCGCGAGGCGGCGCTGGCGATGTACAAGCGAGCGCGCGGCGAAGATCCGGACGAATAAGTGAAATCTGAGTGGTGTGTTGTCGTTTGGGTGCTGATGGACGCCATCGCTGCGACGACGAAGATATCCAAAGCCTCAGCCGCTCGGTTATAAACAGTTGATCGCGGATCGGCGGTGAAGGCCTCCAAAGCCCCAGCCGCGACGGCTCGCGCACCTCGTTGCGCTCCTCGCTCGTTCGCTCCGCTCACTCGCTGCGGTGCTTACGTCGGTGTGCTTCGCCCTCGCGACTGCCCCTTTGAATCCCACCCGACCGCACCGCAACCGCACCTCACGCCTCCCCAGCCTCGCGGCTCCCTCCGCGTTGCTCCGGTCGCCGCGTCCCTCGCGCGTGCTGTCGCCGGCGCGAAGCGCCGGCTTCCAGAGGGACCTTCGGTCCCTCGCGGCTCGGCCGCGGGGGGCCTCGCAGGCACGCGCCACCGTACTGCCGCGTCTATTTAAAACAGCGCCTCGCTCTCGTCGAGGACGCGCGCCGGGCCGCCGACCTCCCAGACGTCGGTGTCGATGCCGATCTCCGCGATCCGGCTCTCGACCTCGTCGACGTGGTCGGCCAGCGTGTTCACGTACACCGACGCGCCGGTGTCAGTCGAGAAGTAGACGGGGACGCCCGCCTCGCGGAGTTCGCGCACCGCGTTGAAGACGGCGATCGTCTCGGGCTGCCAGTACACCCAGCCCGACGGGCCGGTCATCGTGGTGGCGGTGAGGGAGAGCGAGTCGTGCTCGGCCGTCTCGAAGATCCGGTCGAAGTCGCCCGCGCGGAGCGCGTCGGTCATCTCAACCAGTTGGTCCTGAACGTGCGCGGTCCGGGCCTGCATCATGTGGCTCGCGGCGGCCTCGCGATGGGCCTCCTCGGTCTCTTTATAAGCGGGGACGTGCGCGGCGACGATCCGCAGGTCCTCCTCGGGGTCGAACCCGTCTTCGCTCACGCCGGCGTCGAGGCGGTAGGAGCGGCAGTCCTCGTCGTTGAGTCCGGCGTCGAGCCGCGAGTACGCGCCCGTCACCGAGCGGGCCGCCGAGGAGGAGCCGCGGCGGGCGACCGTGGAGACCTCGGGGAGCGACATGTCGAGGCCCGCGGCCTCGGTCAGGGCGAGTGCGGCGGCCGCGAACCCCGACGACGAGGAGCCGAAGCCGATGTTCGACGGGAAGGAGTTCTCGCTCTCCAGCCGCACCGCGGCGTCGACGCCGGCCAGCTCGCGGACGTGGTCGACGACCATGTCGATGCGCTCGGCGGCCCGCCCGTCGACCGCCTCGCCGCCGATGACGTAGGTGTCCTCGCTCGCGTCGGGCTGCCACTCGACGGTGGTCGTCGTCGCGGTCGGCGCGGTACAGAGGCTGATGCTGTCGTGGTACGGGAGGCGCAGTTCCTCGTCGCGCATCCCGTGGTACTTGACGAGCCCCTGAATCGGGTGGGCTCGCGCGGTGGCCTTACCGGTCATACCTCGGGAAGCGTCCGGCGGGGGATTAGTCGTTGCGATGGGCGGGAGGAAACGACGCCTGTTGGCAAGCGCTCAGTACGTCTCGACGTCGAGACCGTCGATACGCTCGAAGTGCTCGCGATTGCGGGTTACGACCGGTTCGTCGTTCAACAGCGCCGTCGCCCCGATGATACAGTCCTCTCTGTCGATCTCTTGGCCGCGGGCGCGAAGCGAGCCGGAAATCTTCCCGGCTTTTCGCATCACGGTCTCGTCGGCGACGACCGCGTGGCGCGTGTCGAGTACGTCGAGGGTCGCTTGTCGGCGCTCTTCGGGAGCGTTCAGCTGTGGAACCGCTTCGTACAGTTCGAGTACCGTTATCGAGGAGATCTTCTCGGGACGATTCTCCCGTTCGATGAGATCGAGGTATCGGACTGCGTCCCGGTCGTCGTGTAGAACGTCGATGATGAAGGTCGTGTCCTCGATCATTCGCCGTCTTGTACGTCCGCGTCGAGACGTTCACGCCGGTCGCGAGAACGGGACCGACCCTCCTCGACGAGGGATTCGAGTTCGTCGGCCTCGTCCTCCGAAAGGATCCCGGCGACCTCGGTCCACGATCGCTCGCCGGCGATCCGTTTGACCACGTCGGAAAACGACTCTCCCTCTCGCTTGTGCGATTTGAGCCGCTCGTAGGCCTCCTCGTCGAGCGAGATCGTTTTCGTCGACATCACAGTACACAGTTACGTGTGTATATTTATAAATGTCAGCGCCGGGATCGAGGGTGCGACCCGACAGCGGTTCACTCTACTCGGATTCTCCGACTAACAAATAAATCACGACAACCAACAGCATCACGTCTAAACCCGCGATCACCGTTAGCGGAGTGCCGAACCCCCACTGCCACGCCCAGTCGCTGTCTCGGTCCTTTGCGTCGTGATAAATCCACCTGCCGAGCGTCGCCCAGAGAACGAGCAGCGCCGCCAACAGAAATAGTTCGTCGCGGACGACGGTGACGCCCCAGATCCGATACGTCGGTAGCTGCGCGACGGAGGGTGCGAGGACCATCGATGCGTTCCGATACTCACCCCACTCAAAAAAAACCGATATCAGAAAATCCACTCGCACCGCCGAACCATCACCTTCCTCACCGGCTTCCGTCCCCGCGACGGCGACGCGATCGAGGGGAACCCTTTTTGACCGGCCGGCGGGTACTCCGCGCCATGACCGAGTACACCGTCGAGTTCGTCGGCACCGGCGAGACGATCGAGGTGACCGACACGGAGACGATCCTCAGCGCCTGCTTCGACGAGGGGATCGCCCAGGAGTACTCCTGCCGCGTCGGGATGTGTCTCGCCTGCTCCGCCGAAATCGTCGAGGGCGAGGTGACCCAGCCCGCGGCCCGGGGCCTCACCGACGAGGAGGCCGAGGAGTACGCGCTCACCTGTATGGCCCGCCCGCAATCGGACCTCAAGCTTGACCGCGGGAAGTACCCGCCGAGCATCGAGGACGACGCCGCGGTCTCCGCCGAAGACGGCGACGGCGCGGCCGCGGACGACGACTGAGAAGGCGGCCCTCCGCATCGACCGCCTCGAACCCCTTTCTCCGCCGACGCCGTGCGAGACGCCCCGGACGGATCAGTCGAGTTCGGCTTCGAGCCTCGGGTTTCGGTTCGTCGTGGGGATCTCGGACTCGACGAGCGCCCCGCACGCGTCGACGAACTCGGTGTCCCCGATCTCGCCGCAGAGGACGTGGGTCTCCGCGTCGGTGGCGATGTACACGTCGATCACGTCGCGCTCCGAATGAGACAGGAACTCGTAGGTGGTGTTCCAGCCGCCGACCGCGAACAGCGACAGGAACCCGACGAGCGCGATTTCGGTCCGGGTCTCGACCTGTCCCTGATAAACGAGAACGCCCGCTCCGACCGTGAGGACGAGCGAGAGGGCGAGGAAGAACAGCCCGAGGAACGCGTGCCGGCGGAGACTGGTATCCCGGCCGAACTCGACGCTGTTCGCCTCGCTGACGGGGATCGAGACCGCGGCGTCCGCTCCCGGTCGGGTGTACGTGAGTTCCCCGTCGGACGCGGCGAACACCGCCGTGTTCTCGCTGTCGATGACGTATTCGTCGACGTGTGCTTCCGTTGTGAACTCCATGGAAGGCGTGGCGTGGTGACACCCTCGCCTGCCCGGTATGTAATCTTTGATACCTGTCCGCTTCCGTACGTTCCGTCTCAGTGTCCGAAGCGCGCGACCTCCGGAGTCCCTTCGAAGGGGCGGGGGACGCACTCTTCTCGTTCTCTCGGCTCGGACTGAACCCGTTACCGGATGCGGTTCACGGAGCCACCGTTCCGGGCCCGACGGAGCCGAACCCCTTCGCCCTCAGTACGGCACGGCGTACAGCGCGACGGCGAGGAACGGGATGAGCGCGATCAGCATCGCGATGGCGTAGCCGAACATCTCGCGCGCCTTGACGTTCGTGATCGCGAGCAGCGGCAGCGCCCAGAACGGGTTCAGCAGGTTCGTGTGCGCGTCCCCGACCGCGTACGCGATGGTGGCCTGCCCGTAGGGGACGCCGAGTTCCTGTGCGGCCTGAAGCACCGACGGGCCGACGACGAGCCACTCGCCGCCGCCCGAGGGGACGAACAGGTTCGCGACGGAGCCGACGATCCACGCGACCACGGGGTACGTCGCCGCCGTCGACACGTCGAGCAGCGCCTCCGCGAGCAGCAGCGCCAGCCCGGAGTCGGCCATGATCCCCTGGATCCCGGCGAAGAAGGGGAACAGCAGGACGATGCCGGCCGCCGCGCCCGCCGCGTCGTTGAACCGGTCGCGGTAGTACGCCGGGCGCTGGTAGATCAGCAGCCCGGCGAAGAGGAACCCGAAGTTGACGGCGTTCAGCGTAAACGCGCCGAGCCCCTGCCCGGCGAACTGGAGCGCGAGGATGGCGACGCCCGACAGCGCCACCAGCCCGCCGATGATCCGGCTGTTGTTCATCCGCTCGGCGGGGACGTCGTCCACCTCCGCCGGCGGCTCGTCCACCGGGTCCGCGGCGTCGGCGGCGTCGGTGCCGCCATCTGTACTTGAGTCGAACAGGTCCGCCTCGTCGACGTACTCCGTGATCCCCTTCGCGCGGCTCCCGGAGGGGGCGAGCACGTACAGCACGGCGCTCGCGAAGACGATGGAGAGCGCGGTGAGCGTGAGCGCGTACGGGTGGAAGATAGTCTCGGCAGCCGGGACCGTCGAGGTCAGGAACTCGAACCCGGTCCCTTCACCGATGTTGTTCGCGTCGGTCAACTGGAGCGGCGCGGACCCGGAGATGCCCCAGTGCCACGTCAGGCCGAGTCCCATGTACCCGGCGACCGCGAGCAGCGGGTAGTGGATCTCGATGTCTTTCCGGTGGGCGACCTTCCCCATCTCGCGGGCGAAGATGGCGCCCATGATGAGGCTGAACCCCCAATGGACCCACGCCAGCGACATCGAGATGAAGCCGACGAACGCGGCCGCCTGCGCCCCGGAGTTCGGAATCTCCGCGAGCCGCTGTAAGATCGCGTTGACCCGCGGGTGGTACGCGATGACGAACCCCGTCATCAGGATGAGCACC